>JBOFII010000042.1:0-23668 GCA_051650085.1 Formosimonas sp. | reverse complement strand
AGCCAGTCAAAAATGGACGATGCCCATTAGAGATTGGAAACTTGCTTTGAATCGGTTTACCATTGAATTTGGCGATAGAGTGCCGCCTTTGAACTAATTTGCACTCGTGCGTTTACACAGAATAATTTACAGGCCCATTTGAACATCTCAGGCTCTACTTTTTTACCTGTGATTTGGCGCATTTTAACAATGAGATCAACCGCATCAATGCTGTCAATGTCAAGGTCTTCGTATAAACGAGCCTCAAGCGTGATTTTGTCGGCTGGTATTTCAAATAATTCTTGTAGTGTATTTGAAATGGCTTGGAAAATATCGTTTTGATTCATGTGTTTCTCTTAGTGTTGTCTTTTTTCAGCAACCATTGCGCTCAATGAAGCAATGCTGGCAAAGTAAGCTTTGGTGTCTTCCGAGTTGGCGGAGATTTGAATGCCATATTTTTTTTGTAAGGCCACGCCTAACTCAAGAGCATCAATTGAATCTAAGCCTAAGCCTTCGACAAATAAAGGGGCTTGGCTATCAATGTCAGCAGGCGTGAGATCCTCAAGCATTAATGTATCAATTACCAGCTGTTTGAGCTCTAGTTCTAAGTCTGTCATGAAACTCTTTCGTTGTAGTACCGGGTTAGGTGTTGTGTAAGGAGTCGGGCGGCTAGGCTGTCAACCAAGCCTTGATAAGGAGCTATAGAAAATGCGTCTTGAACCTTTAATGAAAGGTGGAATTTTCGAGCGGGAATATTGTACCATTTTTCACCTTTAGAAAGTGTGGCAGGTGAGCATGAAATCAATACAGGAGTAGGGTGAATTTGCCCACGAATGGCAATATTGGCGGCTCCTCGTTGCAAATGGTGAGTTTGACCAACCACGGTTCGAGTACCTTCTGGAAAAATAATTAAATTGCTGCCATGGCGCAGGCGTTCAATACATTGGTTGACGAGTGATTCTGCATCATTGGCATTATTGGCAATGTAACCTGTTGCACGTAAAATCGCGGTCATAAATGGATTACGAAAAAGAGAGGCTTTTACAATGCAGTCGGCTTGGTTGATGAATGCCACTAAAAAAACCACATCAAGCAAAGTGGGATGGTTGGGGATAATCAAAAGCCCTTGTTGCTGATTGATGCGTTCAAATCCTTTGATGCTGTAACTTAAAACCCCAAAAAATCGCATGAACTCAATAAAGAGGCGAAAAGTGCGTTGAACGACTTGACGGGCTGCATGTTGACGATGTTGTTGATTGGGAATAAGTAAGAAAAAAGGAAATACACAAAAGCTTAAAAATAAGCCACCCAAACCAAATAATGCGAAGCTCAAACCTGTGAACAATCGACGCCAGTGGAAGTTAAAATGAGTTAATAGCTTTTTGACCATTGCCATTGCACGCCATTTACAGTGTAGTTGAGGGATTTTTTTGCCAATAAAAATGCTAAAAATTGTAGGTCAGTGGACAGTTCGTGATGGTCTATAGTAGGGTTAGCAGAGAACTGGCAACTGAAGTCTGTGCCGCGCGTGATCAGTAAGGCAAAAGCATAAGGGGCTTGTGTGGGTGGCTTGAGGCAAGCACCTATTTCAGGGGGGAGGTCGTCGTAAACTACGACAACCACTTGCTCGTACTCAGTGAGGTGGTTACAAGCTTCTTGTAGTGCTGCACCAATTCGATTTTCTCCTGCAGCTAGAGAAGAGATAGGTGCGAGATTGTTTTGTAAAATAGAGATGCCCCCGCCCACTGCATTGTGAACGGATAATGCAAAGTGGGTAGAAGAAAGAGGTTCGTTGTTGGCCAATTGAGCTAATAATTCGACGGTGCGTGAAAAATCACCGTGACGGGAACAATAAATTTGCGGCAGCGTGGCACTATTAGGAATTTTTTGAGTGACCCAATAAGCCATTTTACTCAAGCGATTCATACGACGGCGTTGCATGGCGGGGATTTCGGGGGTTTCAGGCTGGCCATCATTATCTAAGGGGAACGGATTTTGTGCCCATGCTTGCCAGGCTTCTTGAGTATCTAAATTGGGCGCCCAGGCCGCCCAGTGTTGGATTGAAAATTGCATCGTTAGTTCTGTTCAAATGGTTGAGTGGCGATGGTGCAAATACTGCGCTCATCGTTGAGTGGGTGGTCAATGAATACGTTGTGTGCGATGGGTTGTGTGAGATTTAAGCCTGCCCCATGCAGTTTACCCACGGCTTCTTTAATCGTCCATCGTTTGTAAAACTCATCTAAAGAGCCGTTGCTGTTAAGCCAATCGGCGTATTCAGAGGCGTTGCTGATGTAAGCCATTAATGCCTTGAGGTTTTTGCGCGGTTTTTTGTCCTCAATATCGACCCCAATGGCTTGGGATGTGCTCAATGCTGCGGCGGCACGACTGCGGCTGTGGCTGATGCTGGCGTATAGTTTTGCGGGTTGTTCGCGGTAAAATACTTGAGGTTGCCCTGTATGGGTTGGATAAATCCCCCAGTCTTGCCAATCGCCGCCTGCATGTTGACGCAACAGGGTTTTAAGGGTGTAACGACCCGCCAAAAAATTGATTTTTTGTTGTTCAGAGGTACGTTTGTGCCATAACTGCTGTTCTTGGTGCGTCAATAAGTCACCCGCAGCAACTTGAGCCGCTGCGGTGATTAAATCCAGACACAAAAAATGTGAGTTAGAGGGCATTAAGGGAGTCGTTTGAAAATCAGTGATGTATTGATGCCGCCAAAAGCGAAGTTGTTGCTCATTACATATTCGACATTTGTGTTGCTCATTCCTGTTTGCAAAAAACCCAAAGCAGGCATGCGCTCATCAAGTTGCGTTAAATTGATGGTAGGGGCGAACCAGCCGTCGCGCATCATGTGAATCGACATCATGGCTTCGAGTGCGCCACACGCACCCAAGGTGTGCCCCATGTAGCTTTTAAGCGAACTGATGGGCACGTCACGTTGAAAAACTTGCCATGTGGCTTGTGTTTCAGCAATATCGCCTTGTTCGGTCGCTGTGCCGTGGGCGTTGACATAGCCAATGGCATCACTGGATAAACCTGACTCTTGGAGGGACAAACGCAAAGCCTGCTCCATGGTTGGGGCATGCGGATGTGTGACGTGCTGGCCGTCGCTGTTGGTGCCAAACGCAATCAATTCGGCGTAAATTTTGGCATTACGTGCTTTGGCGTGCTCATACTCTTCTAAAATCAGCGTGCACGCGCCTTCACCGAGCACTAAGCCGTCGCGTTGTGCGTCAAATGGGCGCGGTGACAGCTCAGGGTGCTCGTTTTGCGTGCTGGTGGCAAATAATGTATCAAATACAGCCGCTTGCGTGATGTCGAGCTCTTCTGCGCCACCCGCAACCATCGCCACTTGGCGGCCTGATTGGATGGCTTCAAATGCGTAACCAATCCCTTGGCTGCCTGACGTGCAGGCGCTGGAAGTTGTGACAATGCGGCCTTTGATGCCAAAAAATACCCCGATGTTGACGGGTGCGGAGTGGCTCATCATGCGAATGTAGGTGGTGGCATTGATGCCTTCGACTTTTTTGTCGTTGCGCATTTGTCCAAAATCGCTGATGGCGTTGGGTGAGCCTGAGGACGAGCCGTAAGAAATGCCGACTTCGCCTGATTGCAACCACGGATCGCCCAAAAGTCCTGCATCTTCCAGTGCCAATTCGGTGGCACGTACCGCCATGATGGCCACGCGCCCCATGCCGCGCGTGGCCTTGCGCGTATAGTGGGCGGGTAGCTCAAACGGTGCGGCAGGTGCGCCGATACGGGTGTTGAGGTCAGAGTATTCATCCCATTCGGTCATATGTTGTACGGCATTGGTCTGTTGCTGCAATTTAGTGCGCATGCTGCCCCAGTCATTACCAACGGGGCTGATGCCTGCCATTCCTGTGACGACGACTCGCTTCATCCGAGCATTCCTCCATTGACTGAAATCACTTGACGGGTGATGTATGCCGCTTCTTCGGACATTAAAAAATTAACCACCCCTGCAACTTCAGCGGGTGTGCCCATGCGTTGAGCAGGGATGATTTTAAGGGCTTCTGACTGGATGCGTTCATCAATCATGTCCGTGTCAATTAAGCCTGGGGCGACGCAGTTGGGTAGTGTCTCAGTTTGAAATTTAATCTTTTTTCTTGTACGCGCCCCGTTTTTTAGCAACAGGCTCAGGCACTAACCGCGCAATTTCCTCAATGCTCCAAACGTGGTCGCTAATGCCCGCCTCCATTGCAGGGGTTACACGCAATGACTTGTGAATTTTGGCAAAATTGTAATACATAAAATGCAAACTCACTGCATTGGCGTGATTACCTACTTTCTTGCTAAAGCCGTTTGTTAAACGAGTAAAACGGCGCATGTGCATACGCATCGTTAGATTTTGACGCTCAACGAAACTTGTGCTGATGTGCTCTTTTTCAGGATTCCCCGATACCACGCCTTTAATGTTGCCTTTGTAGTGCGAAAGGCTGTATTTTCGTTGGTCTTCTTTGGCATTATCACCGTAAAGTTTAACGAGCATTGCGTAATCAATCCCGCTGCCAAATGCGCCCTCTACAGCCTCTAAATAAGCCTTATGCCCGTCAGTAGTCAATTGCACACGACTCGCCAAACGGTCGGCTAAATCATCCATGAAGACCTTTGCGCATTCTGCGCCGCGAGTCCCAACAAGCCAGCCCGCAATGAGTTTTGTATCCGCATCTAAAGCCGTCCATGTGTACACATCACCAATGCCGAACACGTCTTTTAATTCTTCGGGTACGTTACGCTGTTTGGCATAAACGAAACTCCAAATTTCGTCACATTGAATGCGCTTGCTGTTGAGATTGCGCACATGCTTGTCGTGATATTCAGCACAAGCCGCGCCAACGTCACATAGCAATTTCGCAACCGTGTTGATTGAGCAGCCTACGATACGCTCCACCGCACGCATTGAGCAACCCTCAACAAGCAGTTGAATGATTTGTACGCGTTTTTCGATGGGCAGGGTGTTCATGTTATTCGCCTTGACAATAGTTCAATTTGAATTTTACGCTTGTAACGGTTATTTTGCAAGCATGAAATAAAATTTATTTGCTTGCATTGTCCATATTTATACAATACAATGCAAGCACACATTTTATGAAAGGTGCTTGCAATGAAAGATGATAAAAAAGAAGTAACTGGTCGCGCTATTGGCGGCAAGGCTCGTAGTGAAAAACTAACCCCTGAGCAGAGAAGTGAAATAGCAAGAAAAGGGGCCTTGGCAAAACATGCCTTACACAAGCCATTGGAGGCAATCCGCAAAGGAAACTTCAAAGAAGACTTTGGATTTGATGTTGAGTGTTATGTACTAAACGATGAAAAAAAGACTGCGGTTATGAGTCAGCGCGGCATGGCGACTGCATTGGGCATAAAAAGCACTAGTGGTACAGCACTTGTTAGCCTTGTAAAAACCAAAGCGATTTCTAATACCTCCATGGGCGCAGAATTGCTTGAAAAACTGTCTAATCCATTGATTTTTAAGGGTCTGTCCATGGGTGCGAACATGCCGCCACCTCGCCCAGCAAACGGGTTTGATGTGTCTCTTTTAATCGATATATGTAAGGCTGTAATCGAGGCAACAAACCAAGGTGCGCTTCACGAGACTCATAAGGATGTTGTGATTCAAGCAAATGTAATTCTTGGGGCTACTGCAAAACTTGGCATTCAAACACTTGTTTACAAGTTGGCTGGTTATGATTCAACAAAAGAAGAGGTAATTGCAGCATTCAAGGCTTTTGTGCAAGACGAAGCGAAAAAATATGAAAAAGAGTTCCCTCCTGAATTATATTTGGAATGGGCAAGGCTTTATGAAATTGTAGCCCCCATTCGAGGCAAATCTTGGAAGAACAAACATCTCACAATTGACCATGTTTACTACCCATTAGCCAAAAGCAATGGTAAATTACTAACATTATTAAGAGAATCTAAAGATTCTGACGGCGGCAAAAAAAAGCTATTCCAATTTTTAAACGAGGTTGGAACTAGAGCTTTGCGTATGCACCTTGGGCGAATACTTGAAATGGCAGAATCATCGCCAGACAAAAAAACTTATGAAGCAAAGATTGTGGCTAGGTTTGGCGGCCAGCCTGAACTTAGTCTTTCTGAGGATGAGCCTTATGCTTGATATTTTTTTTTACTTTGTTAGCATCCCGCCCTGTTTCTTGGGCGGTTTTTTGTGGCTTCGCCTGCTTTTCAAGCACAGGCTCGCCCGTAGCCTGTTCAACGATAGACTTAGCGAGTTGGTTTAGGTCAAGTTTTTTTTTCATTTGTGTAGAATAGCATAATCCAGCCGAAATTTAAATTCTGAAATTTCAAACTGAGACACTACCCGCAGTTGACGGTGATTTTGCGTTTGGCCAACTCGACTGCAAGGGCTTTGGTCGCACCGATAATCCCCGCCTTGGCTGCGCTGTAATTGACTTGGCCGCGATTACCCATGAGGCCTGAAACCGATGAAATGGTGACGATGCGAGCGGGTTTGCGGGTTTGTACCATTGGCATGACCAGCGGGCGCAGCACATTGTAAAAACCATCTAAATTGGTGTGTATCACATCATCCCATTCGTGATCAAGCATGGCTGGAAACGCATTGTCCGCGGCGATGCCCGCATTGCATACCACGCCATAGTAGCAACCATGTTCGGCAATATCCGCTTCAAGTGTGGCTTGCGTTTGAGCGCGATTGGCAATGTCAAAGGTCAAATAACGTGCGTTGTTGCCCAATTGATGTGCTGCGGTTTCAAGTGTTTGGGCATTGCGACCATGCAAAACAACGGTGTAGCCTTGTTGGGATAAACGTTGTGCAATAGCCAAACCAATGCCGCGAGATGAGCCTGTGACTAAAATAGAGGAAGTGTTCATGGGTTATTGAGGTTGGTAAACTGATAAACGGGCTGTAGCCAGTACTTGATTGTGCCGTTTGAGGGTGCAGTCAAAGGAACCTAAACCTTGTTCGGATTGCAGCAAACAAAGCGCTTCAATGGTCAGCACATCACCTAAATCGAAATAAGGCACATGAGATGAGTAATCTCGCGTGCCAAGCAACATACCCACGGGTGGTTTTTTGTCGCCAAGACTGTTTTGGGCGTTATAACCCGACCATGCGGCAGCAGATTGAGCCATATATTCAATTCCCACAATTGCGCTCACACGATTATGTGCGTCGAGAAATAGACTGTCTTTGTGAATGGTCACTTGCGTGACAACACTGTGTGCATCGCATGCCAAAATCTCATCAATCAGAGTCATGGGCGCGGTATGAGGCATGAAGGGTTCAGCTAAAGTTGGCAACATATTAAACTTTCGCAAAAATTAAACTGGCGTTGCTGCCACCAAACCCAAAAGAGTTGCTCAAAATATAGCGTGGTTTGATTTGAGTTGGTGTACAGGCAAAATTCAGTGGAGGCAGCTCTGGGTCGGGAACGCCATCCCAATGATGAGTTGGTAACGTTTCTTGGGTCAAGGCCAGCCAGCAAAATGCGGCTTCAATGGCTCCCGCCGCACCTAAAGTATGACCTGTGAGCGATTTGGTTGAACTGACCGCAGGTTGATGGGGCAGCACACGGCTGACGGCTTTGGCTTCCATGGCATCATTTTGAAGGGTTGCCGTACCATGCAAGTTCACGTAGTCAATCTGACTAAAATCCAGTTTGGCTTTATGCAAAGCCTGTTGCATGCTGGCTTGAGCACCCAAGCCTTCAGGGTGTGGGGCTGACATGTGATGCGCATCTGAACTTTCACCCCAACCTCGCAACTCAACTGCGGCTGGTTTTTGACTCAAAATGAACAAGGCACAAGCCTCGCCCAAATGAATGCCAGTACGATTGGCTGAAAAAGGTTTGCTGCGCCCGCCATCAACGGCTTCAAGTGACATGAAACCTTTTACGGTCAATTGAGACAAAGCATCTGAACCGCCCACTAAAACCACGTCACAAATGTCTGCTTGAATCAAGCGAGCGCCGCTGATAAACGCTTTTGCACTTGAAGAGCAGGCAGTGGAAATGGTGTATGCAGGTCCCGTTACATCGAGTAAGTTGGCCAAGTACAAGGCAGGTGAGCCGTATTCTTGTTGGGCGTATTCGTAATCTTTGGGTAAATTGCCATGCTTGGTATGATAAGCCATGGCCAGTTCACTCTCTTCAATCCCTGAGTTACTTGAGCCGATAACAATCCCCAGTCGATGGGTTGCGACATTTTGTGTGGCGGCTTGCCACTGTGCGTGCATGCCTTGGAATGTGTGATAGAGCAAGCCATTGTTGCGACTCTTAAAGCGCACAGGCGTGTCTATGGGTAATGAAGCCTCGTGGTGAATTGGGCTGAGGTAAAGCGCTTGTTCAGAGTATTGCTGGTTTAAAGCACCAAAATCAGTATCATTTGCGTCAAACAAATGGCGCTCAATTTCATGAAGGTTGTTGCCCAAAGAACACATGGCATTTAAGTCTTGAATATAAATTCGTACGAGGTTCATAGAGTACTTTGTGAAACAATAATCATGGTGTAATGATGCTTAAGATGTGAGAGTTCAATCCGTTGCCAACGTGGGTTTTGTGTTGAATAACGAATTTGATAAAGTGGCTCACCGTTAAGACTCAATGTACGTGTTTGAGCAGAGTCAATCAAGGTATACCCCTTGGGTAATTGTTGAGCAATGCTTTCATAAGGCCAAAAAACCAGTTGCACGTCAGATAAAATTTGCTCAGGTTTGATTTCTTGTGGAACCAAAAAATCTTTATTGACTTCCAAATGGGCACCATCATAGCGCAAAGTCAAAACACGCCGCCCAAATTTAATTAAAGCAAGTTGAACCTGTGTTGGCGTGGTTTCAAAAAGCGCATCTAAATCGTGAGATTGACCATTGTAGGCAATCGTCATTTGTTGATTCAGTTGTAGATTTTGTTGTAAAGAGCTGGGGGGTAAAGTTAATAAAAAAGGGTCGTTTACCGCGGCAGGAGGCGTGTTTGGCAATGTGGCGCATGCCGTGAGCCACATTGCAGCAGCAATGATTAAGCGTCGCATAAGTCTTTCACGAGATTTAAGCGACGTTTGGCTTTTTCAACAAAAGGATTGTTGATGTCCCAAGCATAGCCCGCCAAAATAGATGAAATCATGTCGCGGACAGTTTCATTTTGGTTTTGACTGAAAATGACCTTTTGAAAGTCGCCGTCATACCATGCCTCAACATAGGTGCGGAATGTATTGACACCGAGCCTGAGAGGGTGCTCATATTCATTCAACCAATCAACCGCTTGCCCGTCCAACTGTTTGGCCAAACAAGCCGCCGCAAGACTAGCCGAGCGCATGGCAATGGTGATGCCTGATGAGAAAACAGGATCTAAAAACTCACCTGCATTGCCAAGTAATGCATAACCAGGACCAATCAAGGATTTTACATTGGCCGAATAACCCGTGATGGTTTGCACGGGGATGGGGAAAGTGGCATTTTTTAAAACAGATGACAATGAGGGGGTTTGTTTAACTAAAGTGTTGAGCTTGTCGGCCAGTTCACCTTCAAACTGTGCTAAAAACTCTTGCGTAGCTACTACGCCCAGTGAGCAACGTCCGTTTGAAAATGGAATTAACCAAAACCAAACGTCGACATGCTCAGGATGAACGGTGATTAAAATTTTATTGCGGTCAAAATTCGCATCGGTGATGTGATCATCCACGTGAGTGAAAATAGCTTGTCGAGTGGGGAAGCCAGATGGGGTTTCCAAGTCCAACAATCGAGGTAAAACACGCGCAAACCCACTGGCGTCCAAAACGAATTTGGCTTCTACAGTGTACTGAGTTCCATTGGCATGGTCGATGACGCTGACCGTATTGGTTTGGGTGGCCTCGTTATATGTGATGGATGTTACTTCTTGTTGAAAGCGTAAGTCAGCACCTTTAGCTGCGGCTTGAGTGGCCAAAATTTGATCGAAACTGGCGCGGTCAACTTGGTAGGTCGTGCCCCAGCCTGCACTGAATTTTTTACGAAAATCAAACGCGCAGGCCTGTTCACCCCATGCGAATGCTGCCCCATTTTTATATTGAAAACCATGCTCAACCACTGCTTGCAACATACCCGCTTCTTCAAGGTAAGCCATGCTTTGTGGCAGTAAACTTTCACCGATTGAAAAACGTGGGAAGACTGAGCGCTCCAAAATCATGACTTGGCGTTGAGGGTTTTGACGCAAAATGCCTGCGGCAACTGAGCCAGAAGGACCTGCGCCGATTATCAGTATTTCTGTTTGAGTGTTTTGAATCATGATGTTTGGTAAGAATTAAGGAATGGATGCGATTGTAGCTTTTTGTGCTTAAAAGGTCAAATTACAAGCGCATTTGCGCAATCACTCGTTCATATTGCATAATCAACTCATCAATACTGTTGACTTCTAAACCCAGTGGTTTAATTAAGCCATCGCGTAGGTTGTAAATCCAACTGTGTACGGTGAGCGGTTGGCCGCGCTCCCATGCATCTTGTACGACGGTGCTGTGGCAGGCGTTGAGGACTTGTTCGATGACGTTGAGTTCGCACAGCCGTTCAAATTTGGCATGCTCGTCTTCGGTTTTGCCCATGAGGCGGGTGTATTTGATGCGGGTGTCGTGGATGTGGCGCAGCCAGTTGTCGACAAGGCCTGCGCGTTGGTTGTTGAGTACGCTTTTGACGCCGCCGCAGCCGTAGTGACCGCAGACAATGATGTGTTTGACTTTGAGCACATCCACCGCAAATTGCATGGCCGACAAGCAGTTGAGGTCACTGTGCACAATGATATTGGCGACATTGCGGTGCACGAACACTTCACCAGGTTGCACGCCAATCAACTCATTGGCGGGCACGCGTGAGTCGGCGCAGCCTATCCACATGTAGTCAGGGGTTTGCTGGTGAGCGAGGTTTTCAAAAAAATGCTCGTCAATTGCGCGGGTACGCTCGGCCCACATGCGGTTGTTGGCGACCAAATGCGCCAAGGATGAACGCGGCAAGTTCAATGGGGGAATTTGACTTTTAATCATCTGCGTTTGCCCCCAAATAAACCACCCAAAACGCCACGCACAATTTCGCGACCCAAATTTGAGCCGACGCTGCGCATCGCGCTTTTGGCCATAGATTCTAAAATACTGTCGTTGCGGGAGGATTTTTTACCGCCGCCAAATAAGTCGCTAATCGTGTCGAATAAGCCGCCCGATTCCTCGGCTTGTTGCGCCACTTCTTCAGTGACTTGCGCTGCTTGCGTGCGGGCTTGCAGTTTTTCGTAAGCCGACTCAGAGTCGATGGCTTGCTCGTAAACGCCTGCGACAATTGAGTTTTGCACCAATACAGCGCGCTCGGCCTCGCTGGCTGGCCCCAAGCGCGATGGCGGGGGCAGCATGAACACGCGTTGCGTGATGTTCGGGCGGCCTTTTTCGTCCAATGTGGAGACGAGGGCTTCGCCAACGGCCAGCTCGGTGATGGCGGTTTGAATGTCTAAATCAGGGTTTTCGCGCATGGTGGTGGCGGCCACTTGCACGGCTTTTTGGTCGCGCGGGGTGAAGGCGCGTAGGGCGTGCTGCACGCGATTGCCCAATTGCCCCAAAACGGTGTCGGGAATGTCAATTGGGTTTTGGGTGACAAAATACACGCCCACGCCTTTGGAGCGAATCAGGCGCACAACTTGTTCGATTTTTTCGAGCAGCACTTTGGGCGCGTCGTTGAACAACAAATGCGCTTCGTCAAAGAAAAACGCAAATTTGGGCTTTTCAACGTCGCCGACTTCGGGCAAGGTTTCAAACAACTCAGACAGCATCCACAGCAAAAACGCGCCGTACACGCGCGGCGAGTTCATGAGTTTGTCAGCCGCTAAAATATTCACCACGCCTTTACCCGCCACAGTTTGCATCATGTCGGCAATGTTGAGCATTGGCTCGCCAAAAAACTCACCCGCGCCTTGCTCTTCAATCGCCAACAAACCGCGCTGCACCGCGCCAATTGAGGCGGCCGAGACGTTGCCGTAAGTGGTGGTGAAAGTTTTGGCGTTCTCGCCGACATAAGCCAACATGGCGCGTAAGTCTTTCAGATCCAGCAACAACATGCCGTTGTCGTCGGCGATGCGAAACACCATGTTGAGCACGCCTGTTTGCGTATCGTTCAAATCGAGCATGCGCGACAACAGCAGCGGCCCCATGTCAGAAATCGTCGCGCGAACGGGGTGGCCTTTTTCGCCAAACACGTCCCACAGCGTGGTCGGAGCGCCGTGGTAGTCGGGTTCGGGCAAGCCCAACTCGTTCAAACGTGCACAGACTTTGGCGTTGCCACCGCCCGCTTGGCTGATGCCTGTTAAGTCGCCCTTGACATCGGCCATAAACACAGGAATGCCCAAGTCAGAGAAATGCTGCGCCAAGGCCTGCAGGCTCACGGTTTTGCCCGTGCCTGTCGCACCTGTAATCAAACCATGGCGATTGCCCATTTGCGGTAAAAAAGTCACGTTTGTGGTGGAAGATTTGCCAATCAAAATTGGGTCGGCCATGCGGATGCTCCTTGGATCGGGCTGGTTCTCATGCCAGCGCGTGTGTTAAAATGTGCGCCGATTATAAACCAAATTGAAGGACTTCAAATGGCAGGACACAGCAAATGGGCCAACATCAAACACAAAAAAGCCGCCGCCGACGCCAAGCGCGGTAAAGTTTGGACGCGCCTTATCAAAGAGTTACAAGTGGCCGCGAAAACAGGCGGCGGCGACGTTTCAGCCAATCCGCGCTTGCGTTTGGCGATTGACAAAGCCAAGGCCGCCAACATGCCCAACGACAACATCAATCGCGCGGTGGCGCGTGGCGTGGGCGCGGAAGGCGGCGAAAATTACGAAGAGTTGCGCTACGAAGGCTACGGCGTGGGCGGCGCAGCGATTATCATCGACTGCATGACCGACAACCGCTCGCGCACCGTCGCCGAAGTGCGTCACGCGCTGTCCAAACACGGTGGCAATTTGGGCACAGATGGCTCGGTGGCGTTCATGTTCCAACACTGCGGCCAATTTGTGTTCTCGCCCGAAGTCTCTGAAGACGCGGTCATGAATGTCGCTCTTGAAGCGGGTGCGCACGATGTGATTACGGATGACGAAGGCATGACTGAGGTTTTGTGCGACCCCGCTGACTTTGAGGCGATAAAGGCCGCTTTTGACGCTGCGGGTTTGACTGCCGAAGAAGCCGACATCACCATGCGCGCTGAAAATGACATTGAACTGACGGGCGAGGAGGCGGTTAAAATGCAAAAAATCCTCGATATGCTTGAAGACTTGGACGATGTGCAAGAGGTCTACACCAATGCGGTGATGGATGTTGAATAAAATTGAATTAAATTAAGGGAGTGTTATGCGTTTGCTCAATAAAGTTGCCGTCATTACAGGCGCGGCGCAAGGAATTGGTTTGGCCACGGCGCAAAAATTTGCCCGTGAAGGAGCCAAAGTGGTGTTGGTGGATTTGAATGAAGCCGCTTTAACGGCCGCGCAGGCCGACTTACAGCAAGCGGGTTTTACCGTGGAGGTCGCCGTGGTCAATGTGACCGAGCGTGGCGAAGTCGATGCGTTGGTCGCGCAGGTTAAAGCCACGCATGGGCGGATTGATGTGTGGGTCAATAATGCGGGCATCACCCGTGATGCGCGGCTGGTCAATATGAGCGAGGCGCAGTTTGACCAAGTCATCAGCGTCAATCTCAAAGCGGTGTTTGGTTGCACGCAAGCGGTTGCGCCATTGATGCTGGAACAAGGCTCAGGCGTGATTTTGAATGCTTCCAGCGTGGTAGGTTTGTACGGCAATTTTGGGCAAACCAACTATGCGGCGTCCAAATATGGTGTGATTGGTTTCACCACCACTTGGGCGCGTGAATTGGGGCCGAAAGGGATTCGAGTCAACGCGGTTTGCCCTGGTTTTGTGCAAACCCCAATTTTGGACACGATTCCTGAAAAAGTTTTGGACACCATGCGCGGGCAGTGCTGGGTGCGCCGTTTGGGTCAGCCCGAAGAAATTGCCAACGCTTACGCGTTTTTGGCCTCAGATGAGGCCAGTTACATCAATGGCGTGGCTCTGGAAGTCTCGGGTGGCTTGTCGATTTAAGGCTTATTTGAATTTGCCTTAGCCAATTGTGGTATAAGTCGTGTTCAATGGTATGCAAATCCGTCGACATGTTGCGCCATCTGGGGTTAAATTCGTCCAACTGCGTCATCATGTTTTCTAAATGACCTGCCTCTTCAGAAATGATCGATTTAACGTGGACGCGGCTGTTGGCGGCATCTAGCGCAGCTTGGTAGGTGTGATACAGCAGCATGGCGCGTACTTCAATCAGATAAGTCACCAGCAAGTAGCAGCCATGTTTGAGCTCGCGCTCGGTGTGACCTAAATCGGCCAAATAACGGGCGCAGCGCATGTCAAGCTTGTGCAAATAACGGTACGAGGCACGTGGGGCGAGCGTGTGTTCGGCTGCGTAGCTGGGGCTGTCTTGTTTGAGCTTGCTGATTTGTTTTTTGAGAAAATACGCGTGGCGGGCTTCTTCAAAAGCGTGTTGCAAAGTGATTAAATCAACCTCAATCGGGTGAACATACGCGGCGATTTTGCGTGCGCCGACGGATTCCATCATGGATAAACTGTTCAGCCAACGGGCGTGCAAGGCGTCGTTTTGAATAATCGCGGGTAAAAGGCGTGCTAAATCAGGGCAGTGGGTGTTAAATGGACTCATGATTTGATTATACCGTGGAATGCCTTATTTACAAATATGCATTTTTCCGCTATAATTTCGCTCTGTTGTGGTTGACACAACAAATAGCGCGACGAATTCATTAAGGGTGCATCACATATGCGCTGAATTTGTCGTAAGAAAATAACCCTTAAAATCAAAGGTTTACAATGTTAGTCTCTATGCGTGAAATGCTTGAAGCAGGTTGCCACTTCGGTCACCAAACTCGTTTTTGGAACCCAAAAATGGCGCCGTTTATCTACGGGCATCGCAACAAAATTCACATCATCAACCTCGAAAAAACCGTGGTGATGTACGATGAAGCCGCTCAATTTGTTAAAAAAACCGCTGCTCGTCGCGGTACAGTGTTGTTTGTGGGCACTAAACGCCAAGCACGCGAAATCATTGCTGAAGAAGCCACTCGCGCAGGCATGCCGTACATCAACCAACGCTGGTTGGGTGGTACATTGACCAACTTCAAAACCATCAAAACTTCAATCAAACGCTTGAAAGACATGGAAGCGCAAATTGAAAGTGGTGAAGTTGATAAATTAAGCAAAAAAGACGCGTTGTTGTTCAAACGCGAACTCGAAAAGTTGCAAAAATCAATCGGTGGTATCAAAAACATGAATGGCGTGCCTGACGCGATTTTTGTTGTGGATATTGGCTACCACAAAGGTGCTTTGTTGGAAGCGAAAAACTTGGGTATTCCAGTGATTTCGATTGTTGATACCAACCACGACCCACGTGGCGTTGATTTCGTTGTGCCAGGTAACGACGACTCGGCTCGTGCAGTGCGTTTGTACGCTCGCGGTATGGCTGATGCAGTCTTGGAAGGCCGCGCCAGCGCGTTGAACGACGTGGTTGCTGCGGTTCAAGAAACTGCTGCTGATGATTTCGTTGAAGTATCTGACGAAGCCAACAACGCTTAATTTGCGCCAATGAACAAAAAAGGGGCTGCGTGCCCCTTTTTTAAAGATAATTTTGAGGAAATGAATATGACAACAATTACCGCAGCAATGGTCTCTGAACTCCGCGGCAAAACTGACGCGCCAATGATGGAATGCAAACGCGCTTTGACTGAAGCAGCTGGCGACATGGCCAAAGCTGAAGAAATTTTACGTGTTAAATTGGGCAGCAAAGCAGGCAAAGCCGCTGCTCGTATCGCCGCTGAAGGCGTGGTCGTGGTGTATGTCAACGGCACCGTTGGCGCAATGGTTGAAGTGAATTCTGAAACCGACTTCGTTGCGAAAAACGACGAGTTTTTGGCCTTGGCCAACGGCGCGGCGCGTTTGGTCGCTGAACATAATCCAGCTGACGTGACCGCTTTGGGCGCGTTGGATTTGGATGGTAAATCAGTTGAGCAAACTCGTGCTGACTTGATTGGTAAAATCGGTGAAAACATGACGATTCGTCGTTTCATGCGTTTTGACTCTGACAACCAAATCGCGTACTACTTGCACGGTGCGAAAATCGGCGTTGTGGTTCAATACAAAGGCGACGAAACTGCCGCTAAAGACGTGGCCATGCACATTGCCGCTATGAAACCAGTCGCATTGTCATCCGCTGACGTGCCTGCCGCTTTGATTGAAGTGGAGCGCAATGTGGCCAAAGCCAAAGCGATTGAATCAGGCAAACCTGAAGACATCGCCACCAAAATGGTTGAAGGCTCTGTGCAAAAATTCCTCAAAGAAGTGTCTTTGTTGAATCAATCGTTTGTGAAAAACGACAAACAAACTGTTGAGCAAATGCTCAAAGAGAAAAACACCACTGTTGCTGGCTTTACCATGTTTATGGTTGGCGAAGGCATTGAGAAAAAAGTGGATGACTTTGCGGCAGAAGTTGCAGCACAAGTCGCTGCTGCTCAAGGTTAAACGTTTTGAAAAAGCGGGCATAGCCCGCTTTTTTTGTGTCTGCTGCGAACTGATGCAGTATTTTTGAAATTTTACGGAGAATACAATGCCTGCTTACAAACGTGTTTTGTTGAAGTTGTCTGGTGAAGCCTTGATGGGCGACGATGCTTTTGGCATCAATCAAAAAACCATTGAGCGCATGGTGGCGGAAATTAAAGAAATCGCCGACATGGGGGTGCAAATTGCCGTTGTGATTGGCGGTGGCAATATTTTCCGTGGTATGGCGGGCAGCACCGCAGGGATGGATCGGGCCACGGCCGACTACATGGGCATGATGGCGACGATTATGAATGCTTTGGCCTTGCAAGATGCCATGAAGCAAGCGGGCGTAGAAGCGCGGGTACAATCGGCTTTGCGGATTGACCAAGTGGTGGAGCCGTACATTCGTCCACGTGCCATGCGCCATTTGGAAGAAGGTAAAATTGTGATTTTTGCCGCAGGCACGGGCAATCCGTTTTTCACCACCGACACCGCAGCGGCATTGCGCGGTGTTGAGGTTGGGGCAGAAGTGGTATTAAAAGCCACCAAAGTGGATGGGATTTATTCGGCCGACCCGAAAAAAGACCCAAACGCGACGCGCTACGACAGCATCAGTTTTGATGAGGTCATCAACAAAAACTTGCAGGTGATGGATGCAACCGCCTTTGCATTGTGTCGCGACCAAAAAATGCCGATTAAAGTCTTTTCGATTGTCAAAGAAGGCTCGCTCAAACGCATGATTATGGGTGAAAATGAAGGTACGTTGGTGCACGTTTAAGTCGATTGATGCCACAAAAAAGCGGTGACATGCGGTATGTCGCCGTTTTTTATGGGCGTTTTTCGCGTATAATCTCGCTTTCTATTGCAGGTGAAAGTCATGACAAAATACGTATTTGTAACGGGCGGCGTGGTCTCGTCCTTGGGTAAAGGGATTGCGGCCGCATCATTGGCGGCATTGCTTGAATCGCGTGGTTTAAAAGTCACCATGCTCAAACTCGACCCTTATATCAACGTCGACCCTGGTACGATGAGTCCGATTCAACACGGCGAAGTTTTTGTCACCGAAGATGGGGCAGAAACCGACTTGGATTTGGGGCATTACGAGCGGTTCATCAGCGCGAAAATGCGTAAATCCAACAACTTCACCACGGGGCAAATTTACGAATCGGTGTTGCGCAAAGAGCGGCGCGGCGAGTATTTGGGCAAAACCGTTCAAGTGATTCCACACATCACCAACGAGATTCAAAACTTCATTGAGCGCGGCGCGGCGGCGTCTAACAACGGCCAAACCGATGTGGCGATTGTTGAAATCGGCGGCACGGTCGGCGATATTGAGTCTTTGCCGTTTTTGGAAGCCGTGCGGCAAATGAGTTTGCGGATTGGTCGTGGCAATTCGGCATTTGTGCATTTGACTTTAGTGCCGTTTTTGGGTGGCGCGGGCGAGCTCAAAACCAAGCCGACCCAACACTCGGTACAAAAACTACGCGAAATCGGGATTATCCCGCACGCGATTTTGTGCCGTGCCGACCGTCCGATTCCTGAGGATGAATGCGCCAAAATCTCTATGTTTTCTAACGTACCTGCCAATGCCGTGGTTTCGGTGTACGACGTGGACACGATTTATAAAATCCCACGTTTGTTGTTCGAGCAAGGTCTTGACCAAGTGATTTGCGACGAGTTGCGCCTTGACGTGCCATCGGCCAACGTTGAGTTGTGGGACAAACTGGTCACTGCACTGGAAAACCCGCAACACAGCATCACAGTGGGCATGGTCGGCAAATACATGGACTTGACCGAGTCGTATAAATCTCTGATTGAAGCCTTGCGTCACGCGGGGATTCACAATCAAACCCAAGTCAATATTCAATACATCGACTCAGAAGACTTTGAAAACGATGCAGCGCAGATTGAGCAACAACTCGCGCCACTCGATGCCATTCTCGTCCCAGGCGGTTTTGGCAAACGCGGCACCGAGGGCAAAATCCGCGCGATTCAGTATGCGCGTGAACACCAAGTGCCGTATTTAGGCATTTGCTTGGGCATGCAACTGGCGGTGATTGAATATGCGCGGCATGTTGCGGGTTTGCCGCAGGCCAACAGCACCGAGTTTGAGCCGAACGGCAGCCAGCCCGTCGTCGCGCTCATCAACGAATGGATGGGCGAAGATGGCACGCTGCAAGTGCGTGACGAAGGCTCAGACTTGGGCGGCACAATGCGCCTTGGTGCGCAGTCTTGCCCTGTTAAGGTCGACACTAAAGCGTTTGAGATTTATGGTTCGACCGTCACCGAACGCCACCGCCACCGTTATGAAGTCAACACACAATTCACCGACCAGCTCGAAGCCGCAGGTTTGGTGATTTCGGCGCGCACGCCTACCGAGCAGCTGCCCGAAATGATGGAGTTGCCCGATAACTTGCACCCGTGGTTTATCGGCGTGCAGTTTCACCCAGAGTTCACCTCAACCCCGCGCGATGGGCATCCGCTGTTCAGTGCGTTTGTGCAAGCGGCCTTGAAGCAAAAATAGCTGTCATTCCCGCGCAGGCGGGAATTCAGTCAAATACGCGGCATTTGTGCGAATACATTGGAGCAAGTCATGGATGATAGCGGTAAAAAAGAAAACTTGTATCAAAAGGTGGCTGGTAAAATAAATCAAAAAGCAGATGAGTCAATAATTGGTTACACAGTTGTTGGTGTTGGTTCAGAGTTGTTTTTCAGGTTTATGCTGCATGTTATCGGAGTTGCAGCTTTTTGGTTTTTGTCTCAATGGTGGTCGTTTTTGGTTTTTGCAGCAATTGGACTGGGCTTGATGTTTCTGTTACCACTTGGGTTTTATATTCACTCCAAAATTAAAGAAAAAAGGTAGTCAAATGAAATTATGCAATTACACCGTAGGTTTAGACCAACCCTTTTTCCTCATCGCAGGCACATGCTCGATTGAAGGGTTGGAAATGTCGCTTGATGTGGCGCATCAGCTCAAAGAAATGTGCGCCGAGTTGAGCATTCCTTTGATTTACAAAGGCTCATTCGACAAAGCCAACCGCTCATCGGGCAACACCAAACGCGGCGTTGGCTTGGAAAATGGCTTGAAAATTTTGGACGAAGTGCGCCGCCAAACGGGCTTGCCCGTGCTCACCGATGTGCACGAAATTGACCACCTCAAAGAAGTCGCCAGCGTGGTGGATGTGATGCAAACCCCTGCGTTTTTGTGCCGCCAAACCGACTTCATCCGTGCCGTGGCGCAATGTGGCAAACCTGTCAACATCAAAAAAGGTCAGTTTCTCGCGCCATCGGACATGAAAAATGTCATCGAAAAAGCCCGCAGCGCAGCGCGTGAGCTGGGGCTTGAAGAAGACAACTTCCTCGCTTGCGAGCGCGGCGTGAGTTTTGGCTACAACAATCTCGTCTCTGACATGCGCAGCCTTGCCATCATGCGCGAGTCAAATGCCCCCGTGGTGTTTGATGCGACGCATTCAGTACAGTTGCCAGGTGGGCAGGGCGCAACCAGCGGTGGTCAGCGCGAGTTTGTCCCTGTTCTGGCTCGCGCCGCAGTTGGCGTGGGCGTGGCGGGTTTGTTTATGGAAACCCATCCCAATCCAAACGAAGCATGGTCAGACGGCCCGAACGCCGTGCCGCTGTCGCGCATGAAAGAACTGCTCACCACGCTCAAAGCCTTGGATCTAGCGGTTAAAGCCAATGGTATGTTTTTAGAAAACAATTTCAATACGTGGTAATTCATTATGAACAATCCCGCCTACGTCATTATTCACGTCAATGTCACCGACGCTACCCAGTACGATAAATACCGCGTTTTGTCCAGCCAAGCCATGGCGGAGCACGGCGCACAGGTTTTGGTGCGTGGTGGTGAGCAGGTGGTTTTAGAGGGCGAGTTTTACCCGCGCACCGTGGTGCTGAAATTTGCCTCACGTGCGCAAGCGCAGGCATTTTACGACTCGCCCACTTATCAGGCCGCGCGTGAGTTGCGCAAAGATGCGTCGGTGGCGGATTTTATGATTGTCGAGGGTTGTGAGGTTTCTTCGTTATAAACCGTCGTGCCGCGCTCGACGCGGCATCTCCTAATCGGGGAGATTGCGGGTCAAGCCCGCAATGACTGTGTTATTATCAAGTGAGCCGCCTGAGGGTGCGGTGCATATTTCTAAACTTAGGAGAAAAAATGAGTGCCATTATTGACATCATCGGTCGTGAAATTTTAGATTCGCGCGGCAACCCAACGGTTGAGTGCGAAGTTTTGCTTGAATCAGGTGCAACCGCTCGTGCCGCCGTGCCGTCGGGCGCGTCCACAGGCTCGCGCGAGGCGATTGAATTGCGCGACGGCGATAAATCGCGCTACTTGGGCAAAGGTGTTTTGACCGCTGTGAACCACATCAACACCGTGATTGCCGACAGCGTGATTGGCATGGAAGCCTCTGAGCAAGCCTTGATTGACCAAACTCTGATTCAACTCGATGGCACAGATAATAAATCTAACCTTGGCGCAAACGCTTTGCTCGCGGTGAGCATGGCCGTGGCACGCGCATCGGCCAACGAAGTCGGCTTGCCGCTGTTCCGCTATTTTGGTGGCTCTGGCGCCATGCAACTGCCCGTGCCGATGATGAACATTGTCAACGGCGGCGCACATGCCGACAACAACCTTGAGTTTCAAGAGTTCATGGTCATTCCTGCAGGTTTTGACTCGTTCCGCGAAGCTTTACGCGCAGGCGCGGAGATTTTCCACGCGCTCAAAAAAATCTTGCACGACAAAGGCATGAACACAGCGGTCGGTGACGAAGGTGGCTTTGCGCCGAATTTTCAATCCAACGAAGAATGCCTCAACACCGTGCTGCAAGCGGTTGAAGCGGCGGGTTACACGATGGGCGAGCAAATTTTCATCGCTTTGGACTGCGCGGCATCTGAATTTTATAAAAACGGCAAATACGAATTACCAGGTGAGAACTTGAGTTTGAGCAGCACCGAAATGGCCGACTACTTGGCCAACTTGGTTGATAAATTCCCCATCATTTCGATTGAAGACGGCATGGCCGAAGGTGACTGGGACGGTTGGAAATATTTGACCGACATTTTGGGCAAAAAAGTCCAAATCGTCGGCGACGATTTATTTGTGACCAACACCAAAATCTTAAAAGAAGGCATCGACAAAGGCATTGCCAACTCGATTTTGATTAAAATCAACCAAATCGGTACGTTGACCGAAACCTTCGCCGCCATCGAAATGGCCAAACGCGCAGGCTACACCGCCGTCATCAGCCACCGCTCTGGTGAAACCGAAGACTCAACCATCGCCGACATCGCCGTCGGTTTGAACGCGTTGCAAATCAAAACAGGCTCGTTGTCGCGCTCTGACCGCATCGCCAAATACAATCAATTGTTGCGCATTGAAGAGGCATTGGGTGAGACGGCCAGTTACCCTGGGGTACAGGCGTTTTATTCGATCAAGCGTTGAGCAATACGAAAAAAAACCACTTTTAGTGGTTTTTTTGCATTTTAAGAAAGTTTGATGTGTCAATATTGATGGTTTAGTTCATAGTTTATTAATCCTTGTGATATAGTTTCGGGCGTTATCTTGTAGAAAATGACGGCTTGGCTTAAAGGAATGTTGTGAATAAATCATATAAAAATATTTTCAATGAGCGGACGGGAACCTATGTTGCGGTTGCTGAAAACGTGCCTGCAAAAAGTAAAAAAAGCACGTCAAGCGTGTTGGGTGTAATTAAAACCACTGTTTTTACAGGGGTTTTAGCGATAACAATTCATTTGGGATTGAGTCCGTTCAATGTAACGCATGCTCAATTGGCAACCCCCGAAGCTGCGTGTACGGCTGGTAGTAGTGGTACCATGTATACCGCTGCTTCAACGTGTGTTAATTATGTTAACAACACGCGTATTTTGGTAGAGTCTTTAAGTACGTCAACTTCAACATCGGTGGCTGCAAATCGCAGTGCAATCGCTTCGTTATCAACAAATTATGGTGTTATTTTCAGTTCAATCGCCTCATTGAGCACGGTGGTTGACTCGACCAACAGCTCGGTGGCGTCGTTGAGCAGTTCGACGTCAACTGCGGTTACCGCCAATCGTTCGAGCATCGCGTCATTGAGCAGTTCAACTTCAACTGCCGTCACTGCCAACCGTTCCAGCATCGCCTCATTGAGCACGATGGTTGATTCAACCAATAGCTCGGTGGCGTCGTTGAGCAGTTCAACGTCAACTGCCATTACCGCCAATCGCTCCAGCATTGCTTCATTGAGCAGCTCGACCTCAACCGCGATGACAGGAGCGAACAGTTCAATCGCCTCATTGAGCAGTTCGACCTCAACTGCCGTCATCGCCAACCGTTCAAGCATCGCGTCATTGAGCACGGTGGTTGATTCGACCAACAGCTCGGTGGCGTCGTTGAGCAGTTCGACCTCAACTGCCGTCACCGCCAATCGCTCAAGCATTGCCTCATTGAGCAGCTCAACTTCAACTGCGGTTACCGCCAACCGTTCGAGCATTGCTTCATTGAGTACGGTGGTTGACTCGACCAACAGCTCAGTGGCGTCGTTGAGCAGCTCAACCTCAACTGCCGTCACCGCCAATCGCTCAAGCATTGCTTCATTGAGCACGGTGGTTGACTCGACTAACAGCTCGGTGGCGTCGTTGAGCAGTTCGACCTCAACTGCGGTTAGCGCCAACCGTTCCAGCATCGCGTCATTAAGCACGATGGTTGATTCGACCAACAGCTCAGTGGCTTCGTTGAGCAGTTCGACCTCAACTGCGGTTAGCGCCAATCGTTCGAGCATCGCGTCATTGAGCACGGTGGTTGACTCGACCAACAGCTCGGTGGCTTCGTTGAGCAGCTTAACCTCAACTGCCGTCACCGCCAACCGTTCGAGCATCGCCTCATTGAGCACGGTGGTTGACTCGACCAACAGCTCGGTGGCTTCGTTGAGTAGTTCGACCTCAACTGCCATTACTGCCAACCGTTCAAGCATCGCGTCATTGAGCACGATGGTTGACTCGACCAACAGCTCAGTGGCTTCGTTGAGCAGTTCGACGTCAACTGCGGTCACTGCCAACCGTTCCAGCATCGCGTCATTGAGCAGCTCGACCT
>JBOFII010000041.1:0-48228 GCA_051650085.1 Formosimonas sp. | reverse complement strand
GCCGCGTTCGTTTTCTTGCGCTGCTTAATAGTTCTTCAATCTGTTTGAACTGCTCTCGACTAACGTCGCTTGGGTAGCTTTTTCTCATCCGCTCATTTTACAGCAACTACTGCGCTGAGTTAGATTTTGAACAGGTTCTAAGCACACCCACACACAGCCCTATTATCTATTAAAGCACCTAGGCTTATTGTTTACCTGCTCGACCCCTCATTAATTCATATTCATTTACTGTTGCGAGGTGTGAAATGCCAAGGCCGTATCGTATCTTATCAATTGATGGTGGTGGGAGCTGGGCTTTGATTCCCGTTAAAGCGCTGATGTCACTTTATAGCGCGGAGACCAAAGGTCATGCCATTTTGTCAGACTTTGACTATGTGACGGCCAATTCTGGCGGCAGTCTTGTTGTCGCTGGTTTAATGCAAAACCTGACCCTCCGTGAAGTTTTGAACTTGTTTAAAGAAGAAACCATTAGAAAACGCATATTTGCCAAAAGCTACGCTACCATTTTTTTAGGCTTCACCAAATTAACCCCCAAATACTCAACCAAGAAAAAACTCTCTGCACTATATGAGATTCTTGGAGACAGCGGCAAAAAAGCTTTAAGTAACTTTAAGATTCCAGCCAAAAATGGAGGCTATGTCAAGTTTTCATTCATGAGCTATCACTATGACCGTGAGCGAGCTTATTTTTTCAGAAGCTTTCAAAGTAAGGCGGGTGCATCTGGCAGCACTGCCTGCCAAAGTCTTTTGGCTGAAGTTGTGCACGCATCGACCAATGCCCCCATCCGTTATTTTGATGAGCCTGCCTCGGTTCAAATCACGGGGAATGTTGAACGTTTTTGGGATGGAGCTATCGCAGGATACAACAACCCCGTTTTAAACGCTGCTGTAGAGGCCAAGGCCAATGGTCTTACCCCCGACGCAATAGCCATATTGAGCCTTGGCACGGGGAACACCATGTTACCATCACCATCTGCTACGTTTGAAACCCTTGTACAACACCAAGGCTTACTCAAAGCGCATCAACCTTCCAATTTTTTCACCAACGTCAAAAGAATGATTACGTCAATATTGGCTGATCCACCCGATGCACACAGCTTTATTGCTCATTTAATGCTCAATGGTGATTTACCCAAACACTTTGACCCTGCTGGCTTTCCCTCTCCCATTATTCGGATGAACCCACTCATCCAGCCCTATAACAATGCAGGCGTTTGGGAGCTACCCGAACAACTTGACATTGAAACGTTCAAACGACTGGTTGATTTGGATATGGATGCCACTGAGCAAGAAGACGTTGAACTCATCGAGCATTTTTGTGATTTGTGGCTACAAGACCAAATCATCAACCAACCCATTAGAGCCACCAAGCACTTAGAGTGCGATATTGGTCACCCCAAATTTTCAGCGGCCAAAGCAGCTTGGCTTATGATGTAACTGTTAAATCTCTTTCTCAGCCGACTTGGATTTACACGAAATAGATAGGTCTCAAGTATAATTTCAATCGACGTTTGGCGGTTTAAAGCGTACGCACAGAAAAAAACGCCAAGACTCATTTAATCGCTTAATTCTGCCACTTAAAGGTCTTGTGCAAAACTCCTGAGTTAATGTCGCCACAAAAAAACCACGCTTTATGAGCGTGGTTTTTGGTGTGTACATTATCAATTAGATAACGCGAGCCGCTTCGATGAGTTTGGTCACCGCCCAAGACTTGGTCTTCGACAAAGGACGTGTTTCTTCGATTTCAACGAGGTCGCCTTCGTTGTATTGGTTGGCTTCATCGTGCGCGTGGTACTTTTTCGATTGTACGATGATTTTACCGTACAAAGGATGCGTTACACGACGCTCAACGAGTACAGTGACCGTTTTGTCCATTTTGTTAGACGTGACACGGCCGACCAATTGGCGTTTTAAAGATGTAGTTTCACTCATTTTTGACCTGCTTTCTGGTGCATAATCGTGCGCACACGAGCGATGTCGCGGCGTACAAGTTTGAGCTGAGTCACATCGGTCAACTGTTGCATGGCACGTTGCATACGCAAATTAAATTGCGTCTTCAACAGTGCATTCAATTCAGTTTGCAAAGCCGCTGTGTCTTTGGTTACTAATTCACTTGCTTTCATGTTTTCTCCTTAGCCGCCAATTTTGCGCGTAACAAACGTGCATTTCAACGGCAATTTGGCTTCTGCCAAACGGAAAGCTTGACGTGCCAACTCTTCTGACACACCATCCATTTCGTACAACATTTTGCCAGGTTGAATCTCGGCAACGTAGTACTCAGGATTACCCTTACCGTTACCCATACGAACCTCTGCAGGTTTGTTTGAAATCGGTTTGTCAGGGTAGATGCGAATCCAAATACGACCACCACGTTTGATGTGACGGGTCATAGCGCGACGAGCAGCTTCAATTTGACGGGCGGTGATGCGGCCACGTTCAACACATTTTAAGCCGAAGTCACCGAAAGATACGTCTGCACCACGTGTTGCCACGCCAGTGTTACGGCCTTTCTGTTCCTTGCGGTATTTTCTACGTGCGGGTTGTAACATACTTATTCTCCTGCAGCGGCTGGTTTGGCATCAGCGGGTTTGCGTGTGTTACGACGCGCTGGTGCATCACCGTCACGACGCTTGCGGTCGCCACCTGGGCGGCCTTCGCGGCGTGGTTGTTTGTCATCTTTACCATCGTGCTCGTAGCCTGTGCCTGGCAAGGCTTTACGACTCAACGTATCGCCTTTGTAGACCCAAACTTTAATACCGATGATACCGTATGTGGTCAACGCAGTTGATGTGGCGTAGTCAATGTTCGCTTTGAGGGTGTGCAAAGGTACGCGACCTTCACGTTGCCACTCTGAGCGCGCAATTTCAATCCCATTCAAACGGCCTGAGCTCATGATTTTGATGCCTTGTGCGCCCAAACGGGTTGCACTTTGCATCGCACGGCGCATGGCGCGGCGGAACATCACACGTTTTTCGAGTTGCTGGGCAATGCCATCACCGATGAGTTGTGCATCCAATTCTGGTTTGCGAACTTCTTCGATGTTGACGTGCACAGGCACATTCATCAATTTTTGCAATTGTGTGCGCAAAACTTCAATGTCTTCACCTTTTTTACCAATCACAACGCCTGGGCGTGATGAGAAGATGGTGATACGTGCAGTTTTGGCTGGGCGCTCAATCAAAATACGCGCAACTGACGCGCCTTTGAGTTTCTTAGCCAAGTATTGACGAACTTTCAAGTCTTCGTTCAGCGTTGCTGCAAAGTCTTTGTTCGCGCAGTACCAGCGAGAGTCCCAGTCTTTTGTGACCTGTAAACGAAAGCCAGTCGGGTTAATCTTTTGTCCCATCTTGACTCCTTTATTGACCAACAGTCACAGTGATGTGACAAGTTTGTTTTTCAATACTGTTGCCACGGCCTTTGGCACGAGGCGACATCCGTTTTAACGATGTACCTTTGTCAACGTAAATTTTGGTGACGCGTAATTCGTCCACATCCGCACCGTTGTTGTGTTCAGCATTGGCAATTGCAGATTCCAATACTTTTTTCACAATAACAGCGGCTTTTTTACGGGTAAAAGTCAACGTATTCAATGCTTGTTCGACGTTTTGGCCGCGAATCAAATCGGCCACAAGGCGACCTTTTTGAGCCGATAAGCGCACGCCACGCAAGATAGCTGTAGTTTCCATGACGTATCCTTATTTCTTCGCTTTTTTGTCTGCCGCATGACCTTTGAAGGTACGCGTCAAGGCAAATTCGCCGAGTTTATGACCAACCATATTTTCTGAAATATAGACGGGCATGTGTTGACGGCCATTGTGCACTGCAATAGTCAAGCCGATAAAATCAGGCAAAACTGTTGAGCGACGAGACCACGTTTTAATAGGCTTTTTGTCACGATTTGCAACCGCCGCTTCTACTTTTTTCAATAAGTGAGCGTCGCAAAATGGACCTTTTTTAACTGAACGAGCCATTATTCACTCCTTATTTGTAGCGACGTTTAACAATCATGCTATCGGTACGCTTGTTACGGCGAGTACGATAACCCTTGGTTTTTTGACCCCATGGTGACACAGGATGCATACCAGCTGATGTACGGCCTTCACCACCACCGTGCGGGTGATCCACAGGATTCATGACCACACCACGCACCGTTGGGCGGATACCGCGCCAGCGCGTTGCACCTGCTTTACCGATTTGACGCAAACCATGCTCTTCGTTACCGACTTCACCAATGGTCGCACGGCAATCGACGTGCACACGGCGAACTTCACCTGAGCGCAAGCGCAATTGAGCGTAAATGCCTTCACGAGCCATCAATTGAGCTGAAGTACCTGCTGAACGCACCATTTGCGCGCCCTTACCTGGCTTCATTTCAACGCAGTGAACTGTCGAACCTACAGGGATATTGCGCAAAGGCAAAGTGTTACCTGTTTTAATCGGTGCTTCAGAACCGCTGACCACTTCTTGACCCGCAGAAATACCACGCGGTGCAATGATGTAACGACGTTCGCCATCTTTGTACAACAACAAAGCGATGTTCGCACTACGGTTTGGATCATATTCCAAACGCTCAACTTTAGCGACGATGCCGTCTTTGTCGTTGCGTTTGAAGTCAATCACACGGTAATGATGCTTGTGACCACCGCCTTTATGACGAGTGGTAATCACACCGCGGTGATTACGACCTGCGTTTTGCTTTTGCGATTCCAACAATGGGGCGTGAGGCGCACCTTTGTGGAGTTCTTTGTTGACAACCTTAACTAGGCCACGACGACCTGGCGAGGTTGGTTTGACTTTTACGAGTGCCATTATTTAACCTCCTCGTCAAAGTGAATCTCTTGACCTGGCTTCAGGGCAACATAAGCAATACGTGCTGAGGCACGACGACCTAAACCGCGACCTGTGCGTTTGGTTTTACCTTTACGGTTCAACACGCGAACAGCGTCAACTTCGACTTTGAATAACAATTGAACCGCTTCGAGAACTTCTTTTTTCGTAGCGCAGGGCATGACGCGGAATGCAATTTGTTCGCTTTTTTCAGCCAAAAATGTGCTTTTTTCAGACACGATAGGCGCGAGCAAAACTTGCATCAAGCGTTCTGGATTGGTTGGTCCTTTGATCATGACAGGATCTCCTCAATTTGCGCTACAGCCGCTTTGGTGACCACAACTTTTTTGTAGTACAACAAAGACATTGGATCAACGTGCTTAGGCTCTAACACCTCAACGTTAATCAAATTGCGCGTGGCCAAGTATAAGTTTTCAGAGTAATCATCTGTGATGATTAAAGTCGACGTCAAACCCAAGGCTTTCAATTTGTCAGCCGCAACTTTAGTTTTGGGCGAATCCAATTTGAAATCTTCAACCACCACCAAACGATCATCACGAACGAGTTGTGAGTAAATGCTGCTCATTGCTGCGCGTTGCATTTTGCGGTTTACTTTTTGAGAGAAATTCTCATCAGGAGAGTTTGGATGTGCACGTCCACCCCCACGCCATACTGGCGAAGAAGTCATACCTGCACGAGCGCGACCTGTACCTTTTTGCGCCCATGGCTTTTTCGTCGAGTGTTTCACTTGACGACGTGTTTTTTGTGCGCGATCGCCTTGACGAGCATTGGCTTGATACGCAACAACGATTTGGTGAATCAACGCTTCATTGTATTCACGACCAAAAACCGCATCAGAGGCTGCAACAGAACCGCCAGTTAAGAGTTTAATATCCATTATTTACCCCCCTTAACCGCGCTTTTCACGATGATTTCACCGTTTTTAGAACCTGGAACTGCGCCTTTAACCAGCAACAAACCACGTTCAACGTCAACACGCGCGATTTCTAAGTTTTGTACCGTACGATTCACGTCACCCATGTGACCTGTCATACGCTTACCTGGGAAAACGCGACCTGGATCTTGCGCCATACCGATAGAACCGGGCACATTATGCGAGCGCGAGTTACCGTGGGTGGCACGACCAGAGCCGAAATTGTAACGTTTGATAGTACCTGCATAGCCTTTACCGATGGTAACGCCTGATACATCAACTTTTTGACCCGCTTGAAAGATTTCAACAGAGACTGTTGAACCTGCAGTCACTTCTGCAGCGCCTTCCAAACGAAATTCTTTTGTGAACGAACCCGCTTCCACACCTGCTTTTGCCAAATGACCCGCTTGGGCTTTAGCAACGCGTGATGCACGACGAGTACCGTATGTGACTTGAACGGCAGAGTAGCCGTCGACGTCGACAGTCTTAACTTGGGTGACGCGATTGTTCGACACATCCAACACTGTTACCGGGATAGAAACACCATCCTCAGTAAAAATGCGGGTCATACCGACTTTGCGACCCAATAGACCCAGTCCATTGTGACTCATGATTAAACTCCATTCTCGACTACGATTGGCCGAGGTAGATGACATTTAGTGGCTTTTTGATTAAAGCCACCGCTTTAAACCCAATACAAAAAGGTTAGTCCTACATGATATTACAAACTCACTCAACAAGCAAGATCATTTACAGCAAACACCATATTTTTCGCGATATTGCGACACTTTTTCGCGGTACTGCTGCAGACCAACATCACCACTACCGTCGAGGTAATCCATCAAGTCTGCCAAAGTGGCAATCGCAAAAACAGGCAAACCATACGCCTGCTCCACCGCCTGCACCGCCGATTGCTCGCCCACCTCGTCTGCTGTGCCGCTTTTTTCCATGCGATCTAATGCAATCAACACCGCCACAGGGGTTGCGCCCGCTTGACGTATCATCTGCACCGACTCGCGCACCGACGTACCCGCCGAAATCACATCATCCACAATCACCACGCGCTGCCCCGCCATTGGCGCGCCAACCAGCACCCCACCTTCACCGTGGTCTTTGGCCTCTTTGCGATTGAAGGCATACGGCACATTGCGCCCTTGGTACGCCAACGCCATGGCAGTCGCACTGGCCAGCGTAATGCCTTTGTAAGCAGGGCCAAACAACATATCAAACTCAAATCCAGCCGCCTGTTGAGTGAGCAGCACATCCGCATAGGCAGATGCCAAAGCCGCCAAGCTCGCCCCGTCATTGAACAAACCCACATTAAAAAAATAGGGCGATAAACGCCCTGCTTTGGTGGTGAATTCGCCAAAACGCAAAACATTTTGGCTCAAAGCAAACTCAATAAACTGCGCAGCAATCGTCATACACCTTCCTCATTCAATTCACGCGGGGCAAACCAACGCGCCACAAACACACCGACCTCATACAGCAGCACCAATGGCACAGCCAGCAACAGTTGTGATGCCACATCAGGCGGTGTCACCACCGCGGCAATCACAAACGCGCCGACAATCGTGTACGGCCGCGCCGCACGCAATTGCGCCACGGTCACAAACCCCAAACGCACCAAAACCACCACCACAATCGGCACTTCAAACGTCAAGCCAAAGGCCAAAAAAGTGGTCAAGCCAAAGCTCAAATACGCATCAATATCCGTCGCCATTTCAACCCCCAACGGCGTCAATTCGGCCATAAACTTAAAAACCGTCGGAAAAACCAAAAAATACGCAAACGCACTGCCCACTAAAAACAGCACGTAGCTTGAAGCAATAATCGGCACAACCAATTGCTTTTCGCGCGCATACAGCCCAGGTGCGACAAACGCCCACATTTGGTGCAACACCACGGGCAGAGCCACAACAAAGGCCACCCACAGCACAAATTTGAGCGGTACAAAAAAGTTAGAGGTCACTTCAGTGGAAATCATGCGCGAGCCTGCGGGCAAATGCGCCAACAACGGCTGCGAGAACAGCGCAAAAATGTCATTGCGCCAATACAACAAAACCAAAAAAACCAACAATATCGCCGAAATAGCACGCACCATGCGCGTGCGCAACTCCAGCAAATGGCTCATCCAGCCCTGCGGACTGCCGTCATCCGCCTCTGGTGGGGGTAAATGTGAGGTCATAGTCAATTGAAAAACGAGTGCCGCTTTTGCTGCAAATGCGCAGTATAACGGCGGTGACGCGCCATGCGGGCGGCTTCAGAAGTCACGTGTTGCGCAATGCCCTCGCGCTGTTTGTACCACAACGGCATGCGACTGGTTTTAACGCGCCAATGCTCGCGCCCCGTGCGGCGCACATAAGCTCTAGGCGATGAATGAGGCGAAACAGACTCACCCAAAGTCGCTTCACGCACCTCGTTGACCGCACTTTGCACGTCATCGCGCACGGCCTGCCCCATGTTTTTCAGCTCATTCAAAGCCATATCGCGCGACACTTCATCTTTAACGTCGCGCATGTAGCGCTGCGCACGACCATACAAAGCCCCCGCCATTCGCGCGATGCGCGGCAAACGCTCAGGCCCCAAAACCACCAAAGCCACCGCGCCAATCACCGCGATTTTGGATAAACCCAAGTCAATCATAAATTAAGAGGTCTTGTCAGTGGTTTGTTGACTCACCGCGTCAATGGTTTTATCCGAGGCGTCTGTCAATTTTTTTTCTTCGCCTTTAACACCATCTTTAAACCCCTTAACTGCCGCCCCCAAGTCGCCGCCCATGTTGCGCAGTTTTTTGGTACCAAACACCAAAATCACCACCGCCAACACGATAATCCAATGCATTACACTCATGCCACCCATGATATTCCCTTTAAGTTAATTGGCACCCGCCGCAAAGCCGCGCCAAGGTCGCTCACCTGCCAAAACGTGCAGATGAATATGATAAACCTCTTGCCCACCGTCAGGCCCGACATTCATAATCACGCGCAAGCCGCCTTCGGGCAGAGCGCGTGCGCCATTGTCAAATGCCAATTGAGGCGCAAGCGCCATCATTCGCCCAAGCATGGCTTCGTGTTCGGGCTGCGCATCGACCAAAGTCTCAATGTGCGTTTTAGGCACAATCAGCAAATGCACAGGCGCTGCTGGATTGATGTCGTGAAAGGCCATCAACTCATCGTCTTCAAACACTTTACGCGCTGGAATTTGCCCCGCAGCAATTTTACAAAAAATACAATCAACCATACTCACTCCAATGATATTTCTTTGCGAGCTGCCTTCTCAACCAAGCCTGACATTCCTTCGCGACGCGCCAATTCGGCCACCACATCTTCAATATGCAAATTGTAATTGGACAGCATCACCATCAAATGAAACAACAAATCCGCAGACTCATAAACGATTTGATGCGAATTGCCACTTTTCGCGGCAATCACCACCTCCACGCACTCTTCACCGACCTTTTTCAGTATCGTATCATCGCCTTTAGCAAATAAACGCGACACATACGAGCGTTCAGGATCGCCGCCTTTACGCGACTCCAAGACTTGAGTCAACTCTTGCAAAACACTCTCAATCGTTTTCATCATGACCTCTAAGATTTGTAAATACAACAGGGATCTTTGAGTACAGGCTCCACCACTTGCCACGACTGTTGAGCAAAATCATATTGCTCAAAAAAGCAACTGTGTCGCCCTGTGTGACAGGCCATCCCACCCACCTGTTCCACTTGCAACAACACCACATCTTGATCGCAATCTATCCGCACCTCAAGGACATGCTGAACATGCCCCGACGTCTCGCCCTTGAACCACAGTTTTTGGCGTGAACGTGAAAAATACACCGCTCGCTTAAGGGCCAATGTTTGCGCCAAGGCTTCGCGATTCATCCACGCAAACATCAAAATTTTGCCTGTGGCGGATTCTTGGGCAATCGCAGGCACCAAACCCTGCTCATTCCAACGAACGCGCTCTAAAGTCTTGGACATTTTACACCTAACTCTTCATCGGTTGACAAACGAATTGCAATACCCTGCTCGCGCATCAATTGCTTGGCCTCACCGACCGTGTGCTGGCCAAAATGAAAAATACTGGCCGCCAGCACCGCGTCGGCACGGCCTTGGATGATGCCGTCGGCCAAATCCTGCAAACCACCCACGCCACCTGAAGCAATCACAGGAATGCTCACCGCATCGGACACCGCGCGGGTCAAAGCCAAGTCAAAGCCGCTTTTTGTGCCGTCTCTGTCCATGCTGGTGAGCAACAGCTCACCTGCGCCCAACTGGTTCATTTTGACCGCCCACTCAATCGCGTCAATTCCTGTGGGCGTGCGTCCGCCATGGGTAAAAATCTCCCAGCGCAGCGATTCACCGTCTTTTGACACCCGCTTGGCGTCAATCGCCACCACAATGCACTGCGAGCCGTATTTGTTCGCCGCGTCCGCCACCAATTGCGGGTGAGTCACCGCCGCCGAGTTGATGCCCACTTTATCCGCGCCCGCATTGAGCAAACGGCGCACATCAGCCACCGAGCGCACGCCGCCGCCCACGGTGAGCGGAATAAACACTTGGTCGGCGACCGCTTCGATAATCGGCAAAATCAAATCGCGGTTGTCGGACGTGGCGGTAATGTCCAAAAACGTCACCTCATCCGCGCCTTGCGTATCGTAGCGTTTGGCGATTTCAACAGGGTCGCCCGCGTCGCGCAGGCCAACGAAGTTCACGCCTTTGACCACGCGGCCGTCTTTCACATCCAAACAAGGAATAATGCGTTTTGTGAGCATAACTTAACCATTTAAAAACGATGACATTTCACCGAAACACCTTGGTGTGGCTGCCCTGCCCACACAACACCTGCTCTTTAACCAACTGTTGGCGCAACGACTCGCTTGCGCCGCAAGCCAACGGCGCGACTTGCAGCGTCCACGCTTGATACTCGGCTTCTGAATAACCGTTGCCATCCGCATCAAAGCGACTCTTCACCGTGCTGCACCGCAAATTGGCATACAACTCTTGCGAAAAACTATTGCCCAACTCATTGTCGGTCAACCATTTATTTTTATCGACATCCAACGCCGCAAACGCAGGCACTGGAGCACTTGCCGTGCATTTGGGCGCAGCCGCAACTGGCGCAACCGAACCACTTGCGCAGCCGAACAACGCGCCCGTCACCACCATCAAGGCTAATTTCGTCTTCATTTAGAACCTTTCCAACGCGCCAAACCCTTGAGCTGCATCGGGTAAAACAATTTCATGAAAAATTTCGCCACCGCCGAGCCTTGCCCGCTGGCGATGCCCGCCAAGCCTTTGGCTTTCATCTGTTCGAACGTGATGTTCGGCTCAACATACGCACCGTTTTGGTAGCAATAACTGCACAGCGTCGCGCTCGGCGCACCATTGGCCTCTGTCCCACGCACGTCTTGACCGTGCAAATTAAGCGGCATACCGCAACTTTGGCAAAATTTAGACATGGCTCGCTCCCAAAAGTTCATCCGCCCGCGCTTGCGCAGCAGCAAAGTTCAAGTCGCCCGAATAAATCGCGCGGCCACAAATCACGCCTGTCACGCCTTGCTGCGTCACTGCGCACAAACCGTCAATGTCGTCAAAATTAGTCAAGCCACCCGACGCAATCACGGGAATGCTCGACGCCTGCGCCAACGCCACGGTGGCTTCGATGTTAATTCCTTTGAGCATGCCGTCGCGGCCAATGTCAGTGTAAATGATGCTGTTCACACCATAATCCTCGAACTGCTTCGCCAAATCCGCCACATGATGCTCGGTCACCACCGCCCAGCCGTCGGTCGCGGCAAAGCCGTCTTTGGCGTCCAACCCAACAATGATTTTGCCTGGAAAAGCCGCGCAGGCTTCGCGCAGAAACTGCGGATTTTTCACCGCCGCCGTGCCGATAATCACATAACTGATGCCCATTTCAAGATAACGCGCAATCGTCGCCAAGTCACGAATCCCGCCACCAATCTGCACAGGAATCGAGTCACCCACCGCCGCCAAAATCGCCGCAATCGCAGGTAAATTAACAGGCTCGCCTGCAAACGCACCGTTCAAGTCCACCAAATGCAAGCGCCGCGCACCTTCACGCACCCAATGCGCCGCCATTTGCTCGGGCGCGTCGGAAAACACCGTGACTTTATCCATCTCGCCCTGCTGCAAGCGCACGCATTGGCCGTCTTTTAAATCAATTGCTGGAATTAACAACATCATCAACTTTCTTCATTATGCAAATTCAAGGCCGCCAGTCGGCAAAATTACGATACACCTGCAAGCCGTACGCGCCGCTTTTTTCGGGGTGAAATTGGGTGGCGAAAATATTGTCTTGCGCCACGGCGCAGGTAAAGTCCACCCCATAAGTTGATTCACCGACCGACAACGCCGCGTCACACGCGACGTAATAACTGTGGACAAAGTAAAAATACGCATTAGCAGGCACGCCCGCCCACAACGCGTGGCTGCGGGTTTGGCGCACGGTGTTCCAGCCCATGTGCGGCACTTTGAGTTTCGCGCCATTGGCGTCCGTCATGCCATCAAGGCGAAAACGCACCACTTGGCCGCTCAACCAACCCAGCCCGTGCGAGTCGCCCTCTTCAGCCGCGCCAAACAACATTTGTTCGCCGACACACACGCCAAGCAGCGGTTTGCTTTGTGCCCCTTCGCTCAACGCGTCGAGCAGGCCGCTCGTGCGCAAATTGGCCATGCAATCGGGCATAGCGCCTTGGCCTGGCAAAATGAGTTTATCTGCCGCACGCACCACATCAGGCTCGCCTGTGATGATGACGTTGACGTCAGGTGCAGCCGTGCGCATGGCTTGCGCCACGCTGCGCAAATTGCCCATGCCGTAATCTAAAATCGCGATTGTTGTCATATTCATCCACCCAAAGCAGGCAACATGGCTTTCAACCCCTCAACAATGAACTCCACCGCCACCGCCGCCACCAGCAACCCCATGATGCGCGTGGCAATGTTGATGCCCGAACGCCCCATCACCCGATTAATCGGCTCAGCCAATTGCAAAGTCACCCAAACCAGCACCGCCAAAACCACACCACAACCCAAAATAACCACGTAATCGCGCACCCCATGCGCTTTGTTGGCATACACAATCACCGTTGAAATCGCCCCAGGCCCAGTCAAAAGTGGAATCCCCAATGGCACGACACCCAACGTGCTTTTGTGTTCCGCTTCATCTTGCTCCTCGGCCGTCGTGCGAGCGCCGCCCATTTGCGCATTGAGCATCGAGAGCGACATGAGCAAAATCAACAAACCGCCCGCCACCTGCAGCGAGGCAATCGAAATACCAAAAAAACCAATAATCTGCTCACCCAACAACGCGCAGATGGTCACCACCGTCACCACCGTCAACGACGCCGCGCGAATCGTGCGCTGATTCTCCGCAGCGGTGTGGCCTTGGGTCAGGCTGATGAACATGGGCAACACGCCCAGTGGATTGACCAAGGCGAGCAAAGCGATAAAGGTTTTGAAAGCGTCCATCAGCCGACCAAACTGCCTTTAGTCGAGGCAATCGCCTCAGGCGCACGCGGGTCAATGGTCAGCGCCATACGCAGGGCGCGGCCAAAGGCTTTGAACACGGTTTCGATTTGGTGGTGGGCGTTGAGGCCGCGCAGGTTGTCGATGTGCAAGCTCACGCCCGCGTGGTTGACAAAGCCTCTAAAAAACTCAATTGACAAATCCAAGTCAAAATTACCAACGCGGGCGCGGGTGAATGGCACATGAAACTCCAAACCAGGCCGCCCCGAAAAATCAATCACCACGCGCGACAAGGCTTCATCCAGCGGCACATACGAGTGACCATAGCGCGTCAAGCCGCGTTTGTCGCCAATCGCCTGCGCAATCGCTTGGCCAAGCGTGATGCCGACGTCTTCAACGGTGTGATGGTCGTCAATGTGCGTGTCGCCCGTGGCCTGCACATTGAGGTCAATCAAGCCATGCCGCGCGATTTGGTCGAGCATATGGTCGAGAAACGGCACGCCAGAGTTGAGTTCGGCCTTGCCCGTGCCATCAAGGTTCAGGGCAATCGTGACTTGGGTTTCGGAAGTGTTGCGGGTGACTTGGGCGGAGCGGCTCATGAGAGTTCCATAAAATGATGCAAAGCGGTATTTTAATGGAATTTACGTACAGACGGGCGAGTAAATCTCACCCGCCCGTCACCTCTGGCGTTTGCTAGATGGGGCGCTTAAAAATTTATGCACATAGGGCGTTAAGCCCAAATCTTTGGCGTACGAGTCAATGTCATCTCCTAGGCTTGCTTTCCCTTCGCGCAAATAATGACGACACAAATCATCATCGCGCGGCACGCCCAAGCCTTTGCAATAAAACTGCGCCACGTGTAAGTCAGCCCCTGCACGAATGCCATCATCCGCAGATTTTTGATACCAGCGCAGCGACTCACTTAAGTTCTGCGCCACAATGTCGCCTGCCAAATAATGCGCCCCCAAAGCATCTGGCGCACTCACTTGCCCCAACTCCCCCGCCTTGAGTAAATACGCAAACGCTCGTTGATTTTGCGCACTGACCTCACCTTTGAGTTTTTGCACACAATTGGGTTGAACATTGCCTGCCCAAACGCAAGAACCGCTTGAATCCAATTCATTTTCATACAGTTTATACAACGCCTCTGGCTCATTGAGCGCAGCGGCTTGCGCAAAAAAAGTGTAGGCGGCCTGTTTCTCATTGTCTTCCTGCGCCAACAATTCTGTCACACTCATGGCCAACACGCGCTCTTTAACCAAACCGCTACTCAAGCAATGTGGTTGACTCCATTCTTTGCTTGGCTCAATCACCGCACGCGGCACTTCCTTTTGCAATTCTCTTACTGTGCTACTCAAGCAATGCATGGCCGACTCATGCGCCTCGCCCAGTGCACGCAAAGCGCGTGAATTGTTCTGGTCGGCGGCTTTTTTTGTCCATTGATACGCCTGCGCGTATTCTTTTTGCTCGCGCAAAGCATTGGCCAAACGCAATTGCGCCACTGCGTCACCCTGCTCGGCCAACTTTAAATCCTCAGCAGAAACTTCGTCTTTTTTCTCATCCGCCGCGCCCGCGATAAAATATCGACCCAGTATAGGGAAACGCACAAAACCTTCTGGGCTGTGTTTTTCTGCCAGCGTCAGCCATTCACGCGCCAAGGCTTTATCCGCCTCGATAAAATGCGAACGGTGGGCATAAGCCAAACCCAAGCGGTATTGTTCAAAATAAGACTCAGGCTCTTTATCCACATAACTCAAGTGCCGCTCAATTGCGCGATTCAACACCGCCAAATCTTTTGACTCGCTGTCGGCACTGGCCAAGTATTTGGTGCCATCAACCTCACCTGCCTCCTCTAAACGCGTCGCCCACAATCTGGCTTGTGCCTCGTCTTTTTCAACGTATTGACCCGCGTTATACAGCCACAACAACTGCCGCATAGCCTCGACTTCACGCTGTTTGGCCGCTTGATGAAACCATTGCAACGCCTCTCTTCGACGAGGTTTCATGCCTTGCCCATACATCAGCATCATGCCAATCGCGTATTGTGCCGTCGCGTCACCCTTAACGGCTTGTGGCAGCCACAATTTGTAGGCTTGCACATACTGCTTGTTGTTGTACAGCTCATATGCATTTTGCACCGCCTCAGGTGCCGCATAAGACTTCGCCACAGCAGGCGCACCCGCATACAAGCCAATTGCTAAAACCAACGTCAAGCAATACTTCATCTCAGTCCTTTATGCAACCAGCGTTGCGATTGCGGCCAACATTTTTTGATTCTCGTCTTCTGTGCCCACCGTCAAACGCAAGCAATTGCGCAACAACGGGTGCGCAGCGGATAAGCTTTTGACCAAAATCCCGCTGGCCTTGAGGTGCGCAAAAGCCGCGTCGCCGTCGGGGAACTGAACCAAGACAAAGTTGGCGTGGCTATCAAACACCCGCACCTGCGGCACATCGCGCAACGCCGCCAGCAGCGTGCTGCGCGTGGCGCGGATTTGCGCGGCTTGCGACTCAAGCACGTGCGCGTGTTCGAGCACAAAATCCACCGCCGCTTCAGTCAACACGTTGATGTTGTACGGCGGGCGAACTTTGTTCAACTCGCCCATCAAATCCGCACGACCCGCCATGTAACCCAAACGCACGCCCGCCAAACCGAGTTTGGACACGGTGCGCATGACCAGTAAATTATCAAATTGCGCCAACTCGCTCATCCACGTGTGCTCGGCAAACGGCTGATACGCCTCATCGACCACTGCCAACGCGCCGACCTGCCGCGCCGCCTCAATCACCGCCAACATATCGGCACGGGCAAACTCGCAACCCGTCGGATTATTCGGAAACGGCAAATACACCAACGCAGGCCGATGCAACGCAATCGCCGCGCACATCGCAGGCACGTCGAGCTGAAAATCGCGCTCGGTTTGGCGCAAATCCACCTCGACATAGTCCACATGATTGAGCAACGCCGACATGCGATACATGACAAAACTCGGTGCGGGCGCCAGTATTGTGACTTTTTCGGCAGGCTTCGATACAGCCATCGACAACAGATGAATCAACTCATCCGAGCCATTGCCCAGCATCACGCCAAACGCATCAGGAATCTGCGCATAATCGCGCAGCCGCCGTACCAGCGCGGCATAACTGGGCACAGGATAACGATTCAACGCCACATCCGCCAAGCGTTGCGCGAGTTGCGCCTTTAAATCATCGGGCAAGACGTATGGGTTTTCCATCGCGTCGAGTTTGATGAAACCGCTGGCGTCAGGCACGTGGTAAGCGGCCATCGCGCGGATTTCGGGGCGGATACGAGTATTAATAACAGACAAAATTGAATACCCCTTAAAAGTTTTATTGTTGAAATTTAATTGCGTAGATTTGTCATAACAAACCAAAACTTACGTCCAATATCGAGCATGGTTATAAAAGCACATAGATGTAATGCAACCAACAGCCGAATAAAAAACACATTGTCGGTGGGCAACAATAACAAAAAAATACCAAGTAAAAAGACGGTAAACTCAAAAAAACAACCCAAAAACATAGTGAAAAGTAAATCACTATAATGTCCTGTTTTTTTCATCATACCAACAAGATGCGTGTGATTGATGCTAGCCAAAACAGCCAAGGATGCAAGCATAAATCCCAACATTGTCGAGGCAACTGACGCTACCGTACCACCAAGACCTGAAACAGACGGCAAACCTTTGTCTGGAAAACAAACCTCAAAATATTGAGCCGCAAAAAAACCAATCACCCCAAAAAAAAGGGGAGTTAAAATTGTTTTAACATACATTTTTTATCCTTTCGGAATAGAGCCTTTCTTCCGTTCATAAGAGGCTTCCAACTCTTTAAAAACATCTGTGGAAGCAGGATAACTACCATTTATCGCCACAGTAATTTTATCTTTTAATGGAGCCATAAACAATTCAATAGGCTCGGTCTCATCTGTCAATCTAACTTTAATTTTTTCAACACCAGCTGCCCCAACAAGCCCTTTAATCATAGTTTTAGCTTGTTGCGTCAAACTACCGCCTCTTGGCGCTCGAAATGAAAAAGTTGCATGAGCTGCATGAATGTCAGACATCGTATCAAAAGTATGTTTATTCCATTTAGGTGCACTTCCATCAATTTGAACGGGTCGGTCATAAACAAAGTCTAATTCATACAAATTTCCATTCAACGCTTTACTTATATCGGAATCATTCATAACTTGCGGGAAATAAACGACAGAGCCCAACAATTCACTCATATAATTTTCAAACTTACTAAGGCCTGCTGTATTTCTCTGAACCTGCCAAATCACAACATTTGTATCTTCGTGATAAATAAAACAACACTTGTCAAGGATACGCTCGCCCTCATCTAAGTCAATTTCCCTCTCCTCATTCAACGCATTAACAATATGAGGCGCATCAAGTCGAAGTCTCGCAAAAATGGCTTGCCATACACGACCTGTTTTTACAACATCCCTTATTTGGTAAGAGTCAGACTCAGAGCCAAGTTTAATCTCTCTAAAATGCGTGCCCTGCTCATCAAAAAGTGGTGATAAAAACTCACTTAAATGAACGCTCACCCCATTTTGTTCAACAGATGACCGTGTAAAATAAACGCGATAAGTTTTATTTTTCATACGCTACCTCTTCTTTTAATGTAAAAAAGCATAACACAACATTCTAACTTTAACCCGTAGGGCGCAATAAGCGTCTCCCACACATTGCACCCCATAAGTTCACCCCACCGCCAACGGATTCACCACCGCATCCGCCACCTTATGCAGCAGATTTTTATCCGTATGGTGAAACGGTTCAGTTTGCCCTTTAATCATCATCACCGTATCTTGCGCGTAGCCCCATGTGCCGTCGTCGTTGATGGTGACGGTGATGCGAAACTCGACCGTTTTGAAGTTGTCTTCAATAAACGGGGCGGAGCGGATGCCGAAATTAAGGTCGTCGTTGGTGGCGACAAGTTCAAAAGTACGCGCGTCGGGCGCGGCTTTGCCGACGGCCATGACCACTTGGCCGCGCGGAATGGTGAGCGTGTGGATGATGGTTTGCGTGGCAGGTTCCCACAGCCAGTAGCCGACTTGGTCGTGGTAGGTTTTGACACTGTCAGGCTTGGTGATGTGGGTGTGGTAGCGCAAACCATACAGCAACTGCGGGCCGTTGGTTTGCGGGTCAATCGGTTGCAGGCTGATATTTTCAACGTACGCTTGCTTTTTAGGCCCTTCGGCTTTGGGCTTCACATCCAAGCCGCGCGTGCCTTGCCACACACCCGCCATCGGCGCGAGCGGGCCAAGATTGGCCAAGGTGTTGACATCAATCGGGTGGGGTTCGGTGTAAATATCAGGGTGTTCCATGACTTATTCCTATCCTTAAACATAATGCCCGCCGCACTTCGGGGCGGATGACCATTCGCACATCAAAAACCGTGCTTAAACCTCATAATCCAGCACCAAAACATCCGCCAAAAGCGGCTTGAGTCGCTCGACAAAACGCTGGTGGGCAGGATGCGTTAAATACTCATCCCGCGCCGACGCATCGGCAAAAGTCACCAGCACCGCATGGGTGAAGTTTTGATTGAGTTGCTCTGGGCTGTTGTTTTCGCCCACCTCAAGCGCTTGCACTTGGTCGATGTGATTTTTCAGCTCCGCAAACTCAACCAAAATATCAACCTGCTGTGCCGTTGAGGCGGTATTTTGAAATTGTAACAATACGATGTGACGCAGCATACAGCCTCCAAATACAGTCCAGTTAAAATATTCAACACGGTCACTTCAACCGCATCTCCGCGCTACGCGCATGCGCCGTCAACCCTTCGCCATGCGCCAAAACCGAGGCGACTTGGCCTAAGGTTTGCGCACTCGCTTCGCTCACATGAATGATGGATGAGCGTTTTTGAAAGTCATACACGCCCAGCGGCGACGAGAATCGCGCTGTGCCGCTGGTCGGCAGCACGTGGTTTGGCCCTGCGCAGTAGTCGCCGAGCGACTCTGAGGTGTACGCGCCCATAAAAATCGCGCCTGCGTGGCGGATGCACTCAGCCCAGAGGTGTGGATTTTGCGCGGAGATTTCGAGGTGTTCGGGGGCAATTGTGTTGCTGATGTCACACGCCTCATCCATGCTGCGCGTGAGAATCAACATGCCGCGGCTTTCTAAAGAAGTGCGAATCACGTCACGGCGCGGCATGTCGGGCAAAAGTTTGTCGATGGCGGCGCGCACGGCGTTGATGTACGCTTCATCGGGACAGAGCAAAATCGACTGCGCGAGTTCGTCGTGCTCGGCCTGAGAAAACAAATCCATCGCCACCCAATCGGGGTCGGTTGTGCCATCGGCGATGATGAGGATTTCGGATGGGCCAGCAATCATGTCGATACCAACTTGCCCAAACACGCGCCGCTTGGCTTCGGCGACAAAGGCGTTGCCAGGTCCGACGATTTTATCGACGCGCGGCACAGTGGCCGTGCCGTACGCCAACGCGGCGACCGCTTGCGCCCCGCCAATCGTGAACACCTGCGTCACGCCCGCAATATACGCCGCCGCGAGTACGAGCGGGTTGCGCACGCCATCGGGCGTGGGCACAACCATGATGATTTCAGACACGCCCGCGACATGCGCGGGAATCGCGTTCATCAACACGCTCGACGGATAGGCGGCTTTGCCACCCGGTACATAAATCCCCACGCGGTCGAGCGGCGTGACTTTTTGCCCCAGCACCGTGCCATCGGCCTCGGTGTATTGCCAACTTTTGCCGCACTCGGCGTTTTGTGCGGCGTGGTAACTTTTCACCCGCGCCGCGGCGGTTTGCAAGGCGGTTTTTTGTACAGTGTCCAAACCATCAAACGCGGCTTTTAAATCGGCCTGCGTTAAGGTTAAATCCGCCATCGACGCCACATTGATGCGGTCAAAACGATTGGTCAACTCAACCACCGCCGCGTCGCCCGTGGCGCGTACCGCTGCGATAATGTCAGTCACGGCTGATTGAATCCCCGCGTCGGTTGAGTCGTCAAACGCGAGGCGAGTTTGGAGTTGCGAGTTAAAACCAGCGTCGGTGGTTTTTAAGAGAGGTATTTGAGTCAAGTTCATAATTCATCCATCTCGGCGTGCGCACCATGCGATACGCCATATTTGCAAAATCTGTTTACACGCGCAACGACAACCCATCCGATAGAACCTGCGCTGTCGTTAAAATCGCCGCATACTCTTCATTGAGGTTAGACAACGCCATGTCGTGCACCTCCTGCGCCGAACGATGACGGCCAGCATAATCGGTTTTTTCAAAAGTGAAACACGCATCAGACACCACTGTTGTCATAAAGCCAAGGTTTCCTGCCGTGCGTGCGCTCATTTCAACGGAGTTTTCAGTGCTGACCCCCACCATCACCAGTTGCTCCACCCCGCGCACACGCAGCCAACGCTCCAATCCTGTGTGAATAAAAGCATCGGGCACATTTTTTTCAACCACATGCTCTTGCGGCAATGGCATCAAATCACTTTGAAATGCCACACCCTCTTGACCTGGCCAAAATACCGAACCCAAAGTTCGCGAAATATGGCGCACATGCACCACATACCAGCCCAAGTCACGCGCCCGCGCCAATAATTCAAACGCCCGCTGCTCCGCATTGGGATTATTGCGCGGCCGACTCAAGGTTTGCATGCCTTTTTGCAGGTCAATCAAAATCAATGCTGGTTTACCCACAAGCCCTCCCACCAAAATCAAATAAAAGGCGCAGCAATCTGCTCCGTCGCATACACCCGCTGCACCGCAGGTCTTGCCAAAATGCGTTCCAAATACGGCCGAATGTGCGGCCAATCCCGCGCAGGCGCGCACGCATCGCCCACAAAGTTGCGCGTCCAACGGCACAGCATAAACGCGTACACATCCACCACGCTCAAGTCCGCGCCGAGCAAATAATCTTGCCCACCCTGCGCCAGCGCATCATCCAAAATCCGCAACAACGGCGCAATGCGCTCTTGTCCATGGTGCTTGACCTGCGCCGCGCCCGCGTCATTGCCCGCATCCACCCAGCGTTCCGCATAAAAATACGGCATCAACGCCGAGTGAAACGTATTGGCCAGCCAAAACATCCATTTATAAAATTCGCCCCGCGCTGCCGTCCCAGCAGGTGGTATCAACCCTGCCTCAGGCCGCAACTCGGCCAAATAACATGCAATCGCCGCCGTTTCAAACAACACCAATTCACCATGCTGCAACGTCGGAATCGTGCCGTTCGGGTTCAGGGCCAAATAGGCCGCAGACTTTTGCGCATGCACGCTTCTGTCCACCAACAACAACTCAAACGGCAAACCGAGCTCTTCTAAAATAATGTGCGGCGTCATCGACGCATCGGTGGGGGAGTAGTGGAGTTTAATCATAGTCGTTATAAAAAACATGTTGCCAAAGCCTATAGCGCGTATTCGCACAACAATGCGCCGTATATTGATGAAAGTCCACTAATGAAAAAACATGCGGTGGTTTCTTGCTACTAATTAAAAACAGAATCGGCGGTTGAGGGCGATGATATTGATAACATTCATGTCAAGTTGACTTTTTAACCAAGTCCTTATATTCGGCTCGATACTGAGAAAATGTATCATCACAATCTGGATGAGCTGCGCACCAAAGTCGATTGCGATCGAAGGTACTTACAGAGATGATGTTATCCAAGTTACTAATTCTCGTAAGAACTCTTTTTAACCCAGACTTACTGTCAACCTTAAAAAAAGCGAATGCCTCGGATTGGCTGCCAAAACCTTTGATAATTTCATCCTCCAAATCCATGACTTGCAAAAGGATTTTCACATCAAATTTTTGAGACTGCAGTTTCTTAACATTAGCCATAAGCCTGCCAACATTTATCGGATTGCATTGATCCGCATCAATTAGTAAAACCACTTGCGCTTGTTTATCAAAGTCTCTAGATAAACCGCCCACATCCTTTTCCCACACATTAAATGCTCTAAATCGACCAAGAAGACCAAGCGCCTTTATAAAACAGTCTTCCGTCTTGCCTTCGCCAAGATAAACAATAGACTTTGATTTTCTACTCATAATAATGCATCCATAAGGGAAACATCAGGATCAGCACCGAGCACATCATTTCTAATAAAGCTTCTCAAAGAGCGATCGTTCTTTTTAAAGTGATGTTCCAGTTGAATCGCCTCTATCATTCCTTGTTTTCGCTTAAGAAACAGGAAAGAATGTATCGGTAAATTCATATCCAGCAAGTCCATGTTATGAGTGGTATAAAAAAGCTGTGATTCGTTATTTAACTTACCAATCATAAAGTTGAGCATTAAGCTTTCTATTTTCGTATGTACATATGCCATACGTTCATCTAGAAACAAAGTGGTTGAACCTTTATCATTCAAATAAACAAGGTCTTGTATAAAATCCACAACAGCAATTGCCTCAAAAGTACCTTTAGAAAGACGCTTCCAATTTGTAGCCTTTTGTTCAGTATCTTCTTGATCGATTTCCACACCCACTTCATCGCCATTCTGAAAAACAATACGGTAGTTTTTAGTTGGGTTATTTTTTCTGCTTATACCACCATCTAAATAAGTCAGCTTTTTAATGGTTGGGTCAAAAGTTTTCAAAATAGCACTTGCCAATTTAATGTCAAAACGGACGACAGAGCGGCTTAATACGTCTGAGTTATTCGGCGATGCTTCCGACAAGACATAACGCCACTTAGTGTCAAGGAAAGTCGTATCGTTATTAAACTGAACAATCTGTATTGACAGCCACTTTGACAAGTCAACGTCTGCCTCTAATTTTTTGCTATCAGTTAACATTAGATTGTCAAGCCTCTCCCTTGCCGTACCTGGAGTATCTTTTTCACTTAAAACAATAGCCCTGTGACTTACAGTAGACAGCTCTACAAAATCTAAGAAATCCTCATATTTAAACTCCATTCGCACCTCGTGCAAACTTTTTGTACTTGGTTGAACGAACTCCATCGTCAAAACCGCTGGTTTTTTCTTATTGCAAATTTGAATGTAACTTGAAACGCCTCTACCTTTGATAATATTTTGAGCAGCACACAATAATTTACCCACCGAAGTTTTACCAGTAGCATTTCCACCCGCAATAATACAAACCCTTTTAACTTTAAATGCATCGCTAATTGCTAGGTATTCATGTTCAATAGGGTTATGTTTTAATACTCGCGGATACGTCATATCCACTAAAAAATCTTTAAAACCGTATAAATTTTCGAAAGTAAACTTCGTAATTAACATCTCGTCGCTCCAATATAATTTCCAAACTTTGGAAATTATATTTTATTTTCAAAAACCACGTCCCTTTATTTCACCGCCCCCTCAAACGCCGCCAATATCGGCCTTAACCGCGCCGCTTTGAGTTTCAACGAGGCTTGATTGACAATCAAGCGCGATGAAATATCGCAAATATGCTCGACCTCAACAAGGTTGTTCGCCCGCAATGTGCCGCCTGTGCTGACGAGATCCACAATCGCTTCGCCCAAGCCAACCAAGGGGCCAAGTTCCATTGAGCCGTAGAGTTTGATTAAATCGACGTGCATGCCTTTGGCGGCGAAATGTTGTTTGGCGGTTTCGACGTATTTGGTGACGACGCGGATGCGTGCGCCGCTTTTGACGGCGGCCTCATAATCAAAGCCTTGTTGCACGGCAACCGACATGCGGCATTTGGCGATTTGTAGGTCAATCGGGCTGTACAAGCCTTCATAACCCGATTCGAGCAGGCTGTCTTTGCCCGCCACGCCAAAATCGGCCGCGCCGTAGCGCACGTAGGTGGGCACGTCAGAGGCACGCACGATGATGACGCGCAAGTCGGCTTGGTTGGTGGGCAAAATCAGTTTGCGGGAGGCTTCGGGGTCTTCGAGCACTTCAATCCCTGCGGCGCGGAGCATGGGCAGGGTTTCGGTGAAGATGCGGCCTTTGGAGAGTGCGAGTGTGAGCATAGGTGTTTAAAATTCGGTTATGGTTTGGTTTTTCGTTGCTGTTGCACATAAAAGAGCAAGCCTGCCAATAAGGCCAAGACCAAAAAACCCAAAATAAACAACACGCGCTTGGATTGGTGTTGTGCCGTGGCCTCGACCGCCGAGCCTTTTTGTGGCGTGGCATTCAGGGTTCGCTCAGCGTCTTTTTTGAGTTGGCTGGTGTGTTCATTAAACACTTTTTTCGCGTCGTATTCGTCAAGCGCGACATGGTATTTGAACTCAGCCAAGTCAAATCGTTGATGGATTTCTTTGAAATACTGGCGCAACTGGCTGTTGTAGTCCTTGATAACTTGACTCAATGCGTCACATGAGCGGTCGTAGGGCATTTGTGACAAATAAGCGTCCATGCGTTGCAGATACTTTTGGTTGTAACCATGATGTATCATTTCGTGCTTTTTGATGCGCTCATGCTCTTGAGCAAACCAACTTTTGACGGCTGCAGGCAGTTTGCCGCCACTGGCAATGACAGGCAAGTAAATCGCGGTGCTGTTGATGATGGCATATTGACTCAAGCGGCACGTGCCATCCGCTTTGGGTTGGCCTGAATACGAGAGGGATGGCACAAACTGTGTCACGCCGACGGGCTTGGCTTGCCCATCTTGTGTGTCATGGTGCTGAGCCACCTCTGGAAACCATTGCGCCAAAGGGCTGGCTTGATAAATGGCATTTCGCACCTCAAGAACGTTTTTTTCCTGCCCCGTCAAATGAACGGGGTAAGTTTTCCACTGCAACTGCTCGTCCACCTTAGCCCAAGCACCCCCCATGCTGAGATTAAGCCCCAGCCAAACCGCAATGATTGTATTTTTTATCATGATGATTTTTTCAAAAATTCAGACTTGAGCGACAAGGCCACGCCGTCGATTTTGCAGTCAATATCATGGTCGCCCTCGACGATGCGGATGTTTTTGACTTTAGTACCTTTTTTAATCACCAACGACGAGCCTTTGACTTTGAGGTCTTTGATGAGAATCACCGCGTCGCCGTTGGTCAGTACGTTACCGTTGCTGTCGGTGACCACGCGGGTTTCGTCTTGCGCCACATCCGCCGCAGCGGTGAACTCGTGGCCGCAATCGGCGCAGACCAAAAGTTCAGCATCGGGATAAACATTGTCCTGCCCGCACTGTGGGCAGGCGGGCAAACCGCTCATCACAACACCTCGTCTTCCGACACACCTTGCACGCGGGTGACGTTGGCACCGACTTTGGACAATTTCTCTTCCATGCGCTCGTAGCCACGGTCAAGGTGGTAAATGCGGTCGACAATCGTCGTGCCGCTGGCGACCATGCCCAAAATCACGAGGCTGGCCGAGGCGCGTAAGTCGGTGGCCATGACCATGGCGCCCGACAAACTCTCAGGTGCAACGCCTTCGGTGAACGCGGTGCGCCCGTCGATGGTGATTTTCGCGCCCAAACGATTCATTTCTTGCACATGCATGAAGCGGTTTTCAAAAATAGTTTCGGTCACATGCGACGTGCCGCTGGCGACGACGTTGACAGCCATGAATTGCGCTTGCATGTCAGTTGGAAAACCGGGGTATTCGGTGGTGCGAAAGCTCACGGGCTTGGGCTGACCGTCCATTTTGGCGCGGATGGTGGACTCGCCCACTTCAAGTTCAACGCCGATTTCGCGCAGTTTGTCGAGCACCGCGTCCATTGTGTCGGGCGCGACGTGTGTGAGTGTGACGTCCCCGCCCGTGGCGGCAACCGCACACAAAAACGTACCCGCTTCAATGCGGTCGGGCACGACTGAATGCACGACGCTGTGCAGTTTTTCCACGCCTTCAATCACCAAACGATTCGTGCCCAGACCTTCGATTTTCGCGCCCATGCCGATGAGCATTTTGGCCAAGTCGGTGACTTCAGGCTCGCAGGCAGCGTTTTCGAGAATGGTCGTGCCGTCGGCCAACACTGCGGCCATGAGTAGATTTTCAGTCCCCGTGACGGTAATCATGTCGGTGACAATTCGCGCCCCTTTGAGGCGGCCGCCTTCGGGCGCACGCGCATGGATGTAACCGTGCTCAATGGTGATTTCCGCACCCATCGCTTGCAGGCCTTTGATGTGCTGGTCCACAGGTCGCGCACCAATCGCGCAGCCACCTGGCAAGCTGACCCACGCTTCGCCAAACCGCGCCAACAATGGCCCCAACACCAAAATCGAGGCACGCATGGTTTTGACCAAGTCGTAGGTGGCTTTGGTGCTGATAGAGCCATAAGCGTGAACGGTGACTTTGTCGTGCTCCAAGTCAGACACGGTCACGCCCAACTCGCGCAGCAATTTGATGGTGGTGCGAATATCGCGCAAATCAGGCACATTGCGCAGTTGCACTGGCTCGCCTGTGAGCAAAGTGGCGCACATAATCGGCAAGGCCGCGTTTTTGGCGCCGCCAATGCGGATGTCTCCCTGCAAGCGTGTGCTGCCACCGCCACCGATGATTTTGAGTTGTTCCATTTGTCTTCTCTTATGTAGTTGGTTAAAGTTTCGCCCACTCCGCAGGCGTGTAGGTTTTCATGGATAACGCGTGAATTTCGGCAACCATTCTATCACCAAGTACGGCGTAAACCGCGCGTTGCCGCGCCAAAGTGCGTAAATTTTCAAACTGGCTTGACACAATGGTTGCATAAAAATGCTGGCCGTCGCCTTCGACCACAAGGTGCTCGCAATTGATGCCGTTGGCGATGTAGTTTTTGACCTGTTCAGGTGTGGGTAAGTTCATTTTCAAGTCCGCAATACGCTAATCAAACCGCAATTATACGCGCAAAAAAGCCCGCCAATGCGGGCTTGATGTGGCGAAATGTTTTAACGCTTGGATTTGAGATGAGCAATCAAACCTGCCACGCCGCCTTTGGCGACCACGGGTTGAAATTGCCCTGCGTAACTTTTCACCAACCACACGCCACCAAAACTCACGTCCGTGACTTTCCAGCCGCCACTGTTGACCAAACGATACGAAACCATGACTTGTTTGCCCGCACCTGTGTTGATGCGCGTGCGCACTTCAGAACCCGTGGCGGGATAAACATCAATGCTTTTGATGCTCGCGCCTTTCAAACTGCCTGCATACGTACGCACCAAGTATTTGCGCGACTCTTGAACCAACTCATTTTTTTCGGCGGCGCTGGCTTGATTCCATGCTGGCCCCACAACACGCGACACCATGCTGGTAAAGTCAACGTGCGGCATGATATTGCCATCCACATAAGTCGCGACCGCATTGACATTACCACTTCTGATGCCCGCGTTGTAGTTGATGGCCGCAACCACTTTGTCGGACATTTGCTTGATGAACTGATCTGCGCTTTCCGCACGTGCGCTCACGGCCATTGTCATTAAACCAACAGCCAACAACATTTTTTTCAACACTTTCAACATACTCTTTCCTTTTTTGATAAAAAATTAACAATTCTAAACTTCACGGCGTCGCAGGCAACGCAGCCGACTCCAAGGGTTGCCCCTCAGGCTCATAGTCCTCATCACGCACTTGTGCTTCACGGCTTTGCAACCACGCGTCACGCATTAAGGTGTATTTATCCACTGCAACATCATCGGCCAAATCGGTGACCCCCAATAACTCTGCTCGCGTATCCACCAATTTGACGCCACGCGCCACATTGCGCAATTTAATCAATTTGATGTAGCCAATCGGATCGGCCAAAAGGTCAATTGGCTTGGCCAATGCGTCACGCACACTGGACGGCCCCAACAGCGGCAGCATCACAAACGACCCCGCAGGCACACCCCACTTGCCCAAGGTTTGCCCAAAATCCTCATGATGTTTGGGCAAGCCCAATTTACTGGCCACATCCACACATCCCGCCAAACCAACGGTGCTGTTGATGATGAAGCGACACATGTCTTGCCCTGCGGCTTTAAACTTACCTTGCAGTACATTATTAAAAGCCGTATACGGTTCATTCAAATTGCCCAACACCCCATGCACACAACCGCGCACTTTAGTCGGTAAAACCCGCTGATATGCCTTGGCCACGGGGCGAAACAAAGCCTCATCGTAAGCCTCATTCATTTGAAAGGCGTCACGATTGAATTTTTCCAACGGATCTGGCGTTGCAAGCAGTGCAGGTTCGGGCGCCATCACGGTCTCGGTTTGTGCTTGCGCCAATGCAACCCAAAACAAGCAAACCAGTCCCAACGCAAAGCGTTGAATGCGCGTTCTCATGGCGACTCCTTTATTGTTGAGGCTTCTCTTGAGCCTGAGCGGCCTGCTCGGCTTTGTTGATACCAAACTGGGTGATTAAATCTTCCAGAACCACGGCCGATTGTGTGTTTTCCAACAATCCGCCATCTGCCACGGATTTTTCAACCTGCGCACCTTGTGTGATGCTGACAAACTGTGCGCCCAGCAAACCTGCGGTATTGACCGACACTGTCGAATCTTGCGGGATGTGTATGCCTTGTTTAATGTTTAAAACCGCCTGCGCTTTGTATTCACCGCCCACGTCCGCCAATGTGATATCGGCCACACTGCCAATCACCACGCCCGACATTTTAACAGGTGCATTGGCTTTAAGCGCACCTGCGTTGCTGAAGTTGGCTTTGACTTGATACGTCGAGCCCGTCATCCCCAGACCGCTACCCACACGCAAAGCCAAGCCAACCAAGGCCGCTGCGCCGAGCAAGACAAACAAACCCACCCAAACATCTACTTTTTTCTGTTGCATATCCATCCTTTTTTAAGCCGCTGAACTGAACATCCATGCGGTCAAAACAAAATCCAAAGCCAAAACCAAAACCGCCGATTTCACGACAGTGCGCGTGGTGGCCTGCGCGACACCTTCAGGTGTTGGATGCGCCATTGCACCTTCATAAACCGCCAAAAAACTCACCGCAAAACCAAACACCACACTCTTAATCAAGCCATTCACGATGTCATGCCGCACGCTGACCCCATCGTTCATCATCGCCCAATAAGAACCCGCATCAACGCCTAACCAGCGCACCGCCACCCAATAACCGCCATAAACACCAATCAGAGCAAACAATCCCGTCAATAACGGAACGACCAAACCGCCCGCCCAAAAACGCGGCGCATACACCCGATTGAGTGGGTCAACCCCCATCATTTCCATCGCCGCCAGTTGCTCACCCGCCTTCATCAAGCCAATTTCGGCGGTCATTGAGGTTCCTGCCCGCCCAGCGAACAAAATCGCCACCACCACAGGTGCCAACTCACGCACCAAGGACAAGGCCACCAACAAGCCAACCATGGACTCAGAGCCAACTCGACTCAAGGTGTAAAAAGCCTGTAAACCCAATACCGCGCCAATAAATGCACCCGACACGGCAATAATCAACAATGAGTAATTGCCCAAAAAATGAATTTGCTGCATCACCAAGCGCGTTCGCGTTGCCCACACGCCCACCTGCGCGAACAGCGCACCGAGCATCCGCGCCGCAAAGCCCAAACGAGCCAATCGAGTGCGCACACCCGCACCAAGACACGCCAACCACTCCTGCATCATACCAACACCTCACGCCCATGAATAAATCGACGCACAAATGGGTCATTGTGCGCCCACAACTGCGCAGGTGTGCCTTCCGCCAAAACCGACGATTGATGCATCACATACACATAATCGGCAATCGAAAACGTTTCAAGCACATCGTGTGACACCACCACAGATGCGGCGTTAAGCACATTGGTTTGCTCACGAATGAGCCGAGCGATGGTGTCCATGGCAATTGGATCTAAGCCTGTAAAAGGCTCGTCAAACAACATGATTTGCGGATTTTGTGCAATCGCACGCGCCAAAGCCACCCGTCGAGCCATGCCGCCCGAAATTTCAGCGGGCATTTTATGCGCCGCCTCACTCAAGCCGACTGCCGTGAGTTTTTCCATCACCAAGGTCTGAATTTGTGCCGCATCAAGACGGGTATTTTCACGCAAAGGGAACGCTACATTGTCAAACACTGACATGTCCGTGAACAACGCGCCAAATTGAAACAGCATGCCCATTTTGCTGCGCAAAACCCGCAAAGACGCGGAGTTGCGATACGGCATTGGCGCCCCCATCACGTGCATCGAGCCTTGCGAAGGCTCCAGTAAACCCGCCAACAAACGCAACAAAGTCGTTTTGCCGCAACCCGACGGCCCCATCACCGCAACCACTTGACCACGCTCAACAGTCAAAGAAACATCGCGCACAATCGGAGCATTGGGCGTGTAAGCAAACGAAGCATTAGACAATTGCAGCATGAGAAATTCTAAAAATAGGAAAGGAGGCATTTTAGCAAGAAAAAACCCGCGTGGCTGTGCCAGCGGGCTTTTTTAATTGCCTAAAAAATTACTTTTTGAGCATTTTATGCAATGCGGCAATTTGCGCCACTGCAACTTGCAGCTCAGACTGGGCGCGAGCGTAATCAATATCAGATTTGTTTTCAGAGAGCATTTCTTCCGCACGTTTTTTCGCTTCCAACGCGCGCGCTTCATCCAAATCTTCACCACGAATCGCGGTGTCGGCCAAAACCGTCACATGATTGGGTTGAACTTCCAAAATGCCACCTGCCACAAACACCAACTCTTCGCCATCAGTGGTTTCAATGCGCACAGCACCAGGCTTGATGCGGGTAATCAAAGGCGTATGGCCAGGCAAAATCCCAAGCTCGCCCGATTCGCCAGGCAAAGCAACAAAACTGGCTTGCCCAGAGAAAACTTCTTTTTCCGCGCTGACCACGTCAACTTGTAATGTAGATACCATAAATTAAACCTCAGCAAAACGTATGTAAACCAAAGGTGGGCATTGCCCACCTTTCGATGATTAGTTCATCTTGGCTGCTTTTTCAACTGCCTCGTCAATACCGCCGACCATGTAGAACGCTTGCTCAGGCAAGTGGTCGTATTCACCCGCAATAATGCCTTTAAAACCACGGATGGTTTCTTTGAGTGTCACGTACTTACCAGGCGAACCTGTAAATACTTCAGCAACGTGGAAAGGTTGCGACAAGAAACGCTGAATCTTACGCGCACGACCCACCAACAATTTGTCTTCAGGCGCCAACTCATCCATACCCAAAATCGCAATAATGTCACGCAACTCTTTGTAACGCTGCAAAGTTTGCTGCACACCGCGAGTTACCGCATAATGCTCTTCACCAATCACGTTTGGATCGATTTGACGGCTGGTTGAATCCAATGGATCAACCGCTGGGTAAATCCCCAAAGAAGCAATGTCACGGCTCAAAACAACAGTCGCATCCAAGTGACCGAAAGTCGTTGCGGGAGATGGATCAGTCAAGTCATCCGCTGGAACGTAAACGGCTTGAATTGAGGTAATCGAACCTGTTTTGGTCGAGGTAATGCGCTCTTGCAAACGACCCATTTCTTCAGCCAAGGTCGGTTGGTAACCCACCGCAGAAGGCATACGACCCAACAATGCCGACACTTCAGTACCTGCCAAAGTAAAGCGGTAAATGTTGTCCACGAAGAACAAAATATCGCGACCTTCGTCACGGAAGTGTTCTGCCATGGTCAAACCTGTCAACGCTACGCGCAAACGGTTCCCTGGAGGTTCATTCATTTGACCATAAACCAAGGCTACTTTATCCAAAACACCAGAATCTTTCATTTCGTGATAAAAGTCATTACCTTCACGAGTACGCTCACCCACACCTGCAAACACAGAATAACCACCGTGTTGTTTGGCGATGTTATTGATGAGCTCCATCATGTTCACGGTTTTACCCACACCTGCACCACCAAACAGACCGACTTTACCACCCTTAGCAAACGGGCAAATCAAGTCAATCACCTTAATACCTGTTTCCAACAACTCAGTTGAAGGTGACAACTCGTCAAAACGAGGCGCCAACTGATGGATTGAACGATGATGCTCAGAGGTCACGGGACCGGCTTCATCAATCGGGTTGCCCAAAACGTCCATAATACGACCCAAAGTCGCTGAACCCACTGGCACGGTAATTGGTTTACCTGAGTTTTTCACTACAGTACCACGACGCAAACCATCAGAAGAGCCCAAGCAAATCGTGCGAACAATACCATCGCCCAATTGTTGTTGCACTTCCAAAGTTAAATCTGTGCCATCCAATACGAGCGCGTCGTAAATTTTAGGCATGCTGTCACGCGGAAACTCAACGTCGATGACCGCACCAATACACTGAACGATTTTACCTTCTACCATCATTGCACTCTTTTCATTTTTTAACTCAAATTCTTTATGACGAATCAAACTACTGCGTCACACCACATGCTGCTTGCCAAAACTGTGTTGCAGTTTGACAAATTTTTCTTTGCTCATTGGTCGTTTGCGCGCTCTGCATTTGCTCTTGCAATACGGCCATCATCTGCGCTAAATGCTTGTCAGAATAACTGCGCTCTTGCGAACACTTTGACACAAGCACTTGAAAATCAGGACACGCTTCCGTCTGGGAGCTGACCTCAACCCGTGCCCGCTGACCACAAGCAAGCAAAAGCATTGTCATGACAACAATGCTTAGCCACACATTAAACCGCTGCTGCACCACCAACAATTTCTGACAACTCTTTGGTGATTGAAGCTTGGCGTGATTTGTTATACACCAATTGCAACTCACCAATCACGTTTTTCGCATTATCAGAAGCCGCCTTCATTGCCACCATACGTGCCGACTGTTCTGAAGCGATATTTTCTGCAACCGCTTGATATACCAAAGCCTCTACATAACGCACCAACAACTCATCCACAACGGCTTCAGCAGAAGGCTCATACACGTAATCCCATGAATAAGCTTTTTTCTCTGCTTCCGTTTGCTGCATAGAGTCAGGCGTCAATGGCAACAATTGTACAAGCGTTGGGTCTTGTTTGATGCTATTGATGAATTTGGTGTAACCCAAATACAACACATCAATTTCACCCGCCAAGTATGCATCCAACTGCACCTTGATTGAACCAATCAAATCATCAATATGCGGTGCATCGCCAATATGTACATTGTGCGATACCACTTTGGCGTTGATGCGATTCAAAAAGCCAAAACCTTTACCACCAATTGCAGTAGTTTGAATGGCAATACCCGCATCTGACCATGACTTCATTTGCGCAGTAGAAGCGCGAATGATATTGGTGTTCATGCCACCACACAAGCCTTTGTCGGTTGTGACCAATATCAAGCCCGCGCCTTTAACCTCACTGCGCTTGACCAAAAACGGGTGCTTATACTCAGGATTGGCGTCCGACATATGCGCAGCAATATTGCGCACTTTGTCTGCGTACGGGCGAGCCGCACGCATCCGCTCTTGCGCTTTACGCATTTTTGAAGCGGCGACCATTTCCATGGCTTTGGTGATTTTGCGCGTATTTTGTACGCTCTTAATCTTGCCGCGAATTTCTTTCATGCTTGCCATTGTTTAGTCCTCAATAGCCGCGATTAAAATGCTGCGTTTTGTTTGAAAGAAGTCACTGCTGCAGCCAAAGTTGCTTCATCTTCTTTGCTGATTTCAAGCTTCGCTTCAATGTTGTCAATCAAACCCGCATGATTGGTTTTGATGTAATCATGCAAACCTTTTTCAAAGGCCAAAACATCTTTAACTTCGATGTCATCAAAAGCACCCGTATTGGCTGCATATAATGATGCCGACATTTCCCAAACTTGTTGCGGTTTGTACTGTTGCTGTTTGAGCAGTTCAGTCACGCGACGACCACGCTCTAACTGTTTGCGCGTCGCTTCATCTAAGTCTGAAGCAAACTGAGCAAACGCAGCCAATTCACGATATTGTGCCAAGTCAGTACGGATACCACCTGACAATTTCTTAACCGCTTTAGTTTGCGCAGCACCACCCACACGCGATACAGAAATACCTGCATTAATCGCTGGGCGAATACCCGCATTGAACAAATCTGTTTCTAAGAAAATTTGACCATCGGTAATCGAAATCACATTGGTCGGTACGAACGCAGTTACGTCACCCGCTTGTGTTTCAATCACTGGCAATGCGGTCAATGAACCTGTTTTGCCTTTAACTGCGCCATTGGTGAATTTTTCCACATATTCTTCTGACACACGTGCCGCGCGCTCGAGCAAACGGCTGTGCAGATAGAACACGTCACCTGGGTAAGCTTCACGCCCTGGTGGACGGCGCAACAACAATGAAATTTGACGATAGGCCCAAGCTTGTTTAGTCAAGTCATCGTAAATAATCAGGGCATCTTCACCACGGTCGCGGAAATATTCGCCCATTGAGCAACCTGCATATGGCGCGAGGTATTGCATCGCCGCCGAATCAGAAGCAGAGGCCGCTACAATCGTGGTGTATTCCATTGCGCCGTGCTCTTCGAGTTTGCGCACCACGTTCATGATTGACGAGGCTTTTTGCCCAATCGCCACATAAACGCACTTCAAATTCTTGCCTTTTTGATTGATGATGGCATCAATCGCAACAGCGGTTTTACCTGTCTGGCGATCACCAATAATCAACTCACGTTGACCGCGCCCTACTGGAACCATCGCATCAATCGCTTTAACGCCAGTTTGCACAGGTTGGTCAACTGATTTACGCCAGATCACACCTGGTGCAACCTTTTCAATCACATCAGTTTCTGTGTTATTGATAGGGCCTTTACCGTCAATAGGCGCACCCAAAGCATCCACAACACGACCCAACAAAGCTGGACCGACAGGCACTTCCAAAATACGACCCGTACATTTAACGATGTCACCTTCAGAAATAGATTCATATTGACCCAAAATAACCGCACCAACTGAGTCACGCTCCAAGTTCAACGCCAAGCCAAAAACGTTGCCTGGAAATTCCAACATTTCACCTTGCATCACGTCTGACAAACCATGAACACGGCAAATACCGTCAGTCACGGATACGACAGTACCTTGCGTACGCAAATTGGCCGCGTCGTCCACGCCTTGAATGCGGTTCTTAATCAGTTCACTGATTTCTGATGGGTTGAGTTGCATATTCTGCTCCAAAATGTTCATGATGGCGCATCGACCATGCGCCATATCGAATTCAATACTTAAATCTTAAGTGGTGAGAGTGGTTTTCATACGAGCCAATTTGGCGCGCATGGACATATCCAACACTTCATCACCAACCGTGACACAAAAGCCGCCAATCAACGACTCATCGACCGTCACGGTTGTGTTCAATTTTTTACCAAGCTTTTTCTCAAGCGCCGCCGCAATATCAACCGCATCTTGAGCATTTAAAGGGTATGCCGAAACAATATGCGCATCCGCCGAGCCTTCAAAAGCATGTTTATGTGCAGCAAATGCTTGAGCAATCGCAGGCAAAGCCGCAACACGACTTTGTTCTACCAAGGCCGATAAAAAATTCAGCTGAGCGCCATCAACTTTACCAATGGCCGATTGAAAAACCATCAACAGCTGCTGAGCCGTTACTTGAGGATTAGCAGACAACTGACGAACTTCTGATTGCTCTGCAACAGTTGCCGCATCATTTAAAAACGACGACCACTCAGTCAAAGCCTTGCTTGACTTGGCCACATCAAACGCTGCTTGAGCGTAAGGACGGGCGATAGTGCTGATTTCAGCCATAATTTTCCCGCCTTACAGTTGCGCTTTGAATTGCGCCAATAAATCTGAGTGGTTTTGCGCATTGATTTCACGACGCAAAATTTGCTCCGCACCCGCCACCACCAAACCAGAAACCTGATCGCGCAAAGATTCTTTGGCACGAACAACCTCTTGCGCTGCATCTGCTTTAGCTGCATCAATAATACGCTGCGCCTCGACAACCGCTTTTTCTTTCGCTGCCGCTTCAATCGCTTGCGCACGCTTTTCAGCATCCGTCAAAATATCATGCGCCTTGGCGCGACTTTCTTTTTCAAAAGTCATTGCCGCAACTTTAGCCTCTTCAAGACTTTTGTTACCGCGACTTGCAGCTTCCAAACCTTCTGCAATTTTTGCACGTCGCTCATCCATCGCCTTAATCATGGGCGGCCAGATAAACTTCATGGTTACCCAAGCCAACACGAAAAACACGAGTGTTTGGATAAATAAAGTAGCATTAATATTCACGACTTCATTCCTTTAATAAACGCAAACCAAGTTTACGCCAGACAAACCCGCCACTCAAAACGAAGTGGCGGACACCATCGACACTGTGTCGATTAGCCTTTCAAGAACGTAGACGTTGCAAACCACAAGGCAACTGCTGTACCGATAATAAATGCAGCATCAATCAAACCAGCCAACAAGAACATTTTGGTTTGCAATTTGTCCATCAATTCAGGTTGACGTGCAGAGGCTTCAACTACTTTGCCACCCATCAAACCAATACCGATACACGCACCCAAAGCGCCCAAACCGATAATCAAACCACATGCTAAAGCAACTAAACCTTCCATTACCAACTCCTTTGATTAAAAATAAACAACTACTGAAAAATCAATGATGATCGTGCGCTTGACCCATATACACCAAGGTCAACATCATAAAAATAAAGCCTTGCAGCAAAACCACCAAAATATGAAACAACGCCCAGACCGAACCCGCAATGAATTGACCAATGCCAAGACCAATCCCCGTGCCCATACTTACCGAACCAATTGCCGCACCCATTGTGGCGATCAACACAAAAATCAATTCGCCCGCAAACATGTTACCAAACAACCGAATACCCAACGAAACTGTTTTGGCAAAGTACTCAACAATATTCAAACCCAAGTTAAACGGCGCCAAATACCATTTAGCACCAAACGGAGCCGAAATCAGCTCGTGTGCAAATCCTGCAACACCTTTGATTTTTAAGCTGTAATACATCATCAACAAAAAGACTGCAAAAGCCATACCCATCGTACCGTTGATATCTGCCGTTGCAACCACACGCGTATACGGGATTTTTTCGCTCAAACCCAAAGCACCCAACAACCAAGCTGGCAAATCAATCGGAATCCAGTCCATGGCGTTCATGAACACCGTCCAGAAAAACACCGTCAAGGCCAAAGGCGCAATAAACGTGCGGTCACCATGAACAATCGCCTTGGCTTGACCATCGACCATCTCAATCAAAGCTTCAACTGCTGCTTGCGTACGGCTGGGCACACCAGAGGTTACCTTACGCGCAACCATCCATAAAATCAGCAAACCCAAAGCACCCATCAAAACCGAAAAGAATACCGTATCGACATTGACCACCGAAAAATCAATCAATTTTTCTTGCTTATGACCCAAACTCGTCATATTGGTCAAATGATGCTCAATATACTGTGACGAGTTTGCTGGCGCCTGATGACCAACTGCTGCTTCTGCCGACATAAAAACCTCAAAATTTAACGTATTGTGCGCAATAAACTCAAGTTATGCGCTTTTATCACCACAATCAATGCCGCCCAATAGGCCACCACATCAACTTTAATCCATTGACTTTGCCAAACCCACAACGAAAAACCTATCATCATGGCCACTTTGGCTGCCTCACCCACAAAAAACCGCACCACACTCATTTTTTTCATTGTTTTTAAGTACAATGCAAAAATGACATTAGGGGCAATCGCCACGACAGAACCCGCAAAAGCAGACCACATCGCTTCTTGACCAAACAACATGGCGACCAATACCGCCAATGCCGCGAAAATCGCCTGCAACCCGATTGCAAAACCCATTTAGTATCCTTGGCTTGGAGTGCGCCAATTGCGCGTCCCACAAAACCTTACGAATTGTACAGGCTGAGCCCGCCACTGTCAATGTTCTATTGTCAACACAGCAAAGATAAGCCTTAAATTGCACACTATTCGGTTTTCAGCGCACGGCGATACTGAATGGCTTGCGCCACATGTGACGAAGCCACCGCAACCGCCCCTTCTAGGTCAGCAATGGTTCGCGCCACCCGCAAAATGCGGTGATACACTCGCGCCGACCAATTCAATTGCGCCATCACTTTGAGCAACAACTGCCGCGCCGCGTCATCCAACGCACAAAACTCATCAACTTGTTTCACATTCAAATGCGCGTTGAGCACACCTTGACGGGTCATTTGTCGCTGCACCGCACGCTGCACACGCTCGGCCACTACGGCGCTTGACTCGCCACGCGGCACTTCACTCAAATCCACCCCCGCCACCACAGGGACTTCAACCTGCATATCAATTCGGTTCAAAAAAGGCCCAGACAGTCTTGATTGATAACGCAAAATCACATCAGGCGTGCAACGACAAGCTTGTGTCGGATGCCCTAAATAGCCGCATGGACACGGATTCATCGCCCCCACGAACTGAAAACGCGCAGGAAACACATCATGTCGCGTGGCTCGCGCAATATGGATTTCGCCCGTTTCCAACGGTTCACGCAAAGCCTCCAGCACATTGCGCTGAAATTGCGGTAACTCATCCAAAAACAAAACGCCATGGTGCGCCAACGAAATCTCACCTGGTTTGGGCACAGCGCCGCCGCCCACAATCGCCTGCACCGACGAAGTGTGATGTGGCGAGCGAAACGGACGTCTGCGCCATTGCGCGACTTTAAATTGACCCACACTGCTGTGCACCGCAGCGGACTCAATCGCTTGCGACTCGCTCAACAACGGCAAAATGCTCGGCAAACGCGCCGCCAACATAGATTTGCCAGTCCCTGGCGGCCCCATCAGCAACACGCTATGCCCACCACTCGCCGCCACTTCTAAAGCACGCTTGACAGTCAGTTGGCCGCGCACGTCCGACCAATCTAACTCTGCCACGGCGTGCGCCACGCTCGCCGCACCGACATCCACTTGTTGCTCTGGCGAGCGTAGCTGCGCACACACATCCAACAACGAATGCGCCGCACGCACCCGCACGCCTGTAACTAGAGCCGCTTCCGCACAATTGTCAGCAGGCAGCAAGACAATTGGCGGCGCACGGTTTTCTGCAAGCGCCGATTGCTGCGCCCCATAAGCCAACGCCAACGCCCCTTGAATGGGACGCAACTGCCCCGACAAAGACAACTCCCCTGCAAACTCATAGTCAAGCAAAGATTGAACCTGCAACTGACCGCTGGCCAATAAAATACCCAAGGCAATCGGCAAGTCAAACCGCCCCGAGGCTTTGGGCAAGTCCGCTGGCGCAAGATTGACCGTAATTTTTTTATTGGGAAACTCAAGTTGAGCGTTCAAAATCGCGGCACGCACGCGGTCTTTAGACTCACGCACAGCCACTTCGGGCAAGCCCACAATGTTAAACGCAGGCAAACCATTGGCCAAATGCACCTCAACCGTGACCGTCGGCGCAGTCATACCGAGCATAGCGCGAGATTTGACCACCGCCAAACTCATGCCTCCCGCTCCCAAACAGGTTGAAAGCCCGTTTCAACCTCAGAGCGATACAAAGCACGCAACGCCTGCAGGCGCTGCCCCATTTTTTCGATATACACCCGAGAAGCCAACACAGAATCAGGCACCAAATCCGTGGACGCCGCCCCCTCCAAACCGCCTTGAGCAATTTTGAAAAAGCGATAGCCATGTGAGCGGGCATGGTAATGAATTCCCACCGCAGGCGCCTGCCCACGTATCAAACCCACCATGAAAAAATCACGCAACACCACCATAAATGCCCCGTCCTCACCCCCTTGCGCCCGAAACACAGGGTCACGAGGAAACATCCCTACGCTGATGAAAACCTCCCGACGAATCAATAAGTTGCCCGCAAAAGTATTGGACAAAATCTGACTGGTTCCTTCAAACGTCGGATGCTCCACCACATCTGCAGGCCAACCCAAAAAACTACAAGGTAGTTTTAATGCCGCCAAAATCGGATGCGCCTCCAAAGCACGCATGGCAAAACCAAAAGCATCAGGCAAATACTCATCATCTGCATCTAAAAAAGCCAAAAAATCCGCCTCGCAATGCAAAGCCCCCCAATTACGCGCCATAGCTGCGCCCGAATTGTGCGGCATGCGCAGCAATTTCACGTGTGCATATTGCGCAGCCAGCCCTTCCAAAACCCCTAGCGTACCGTCTGTAGAAGCATCATCCACCAGCACGATTTCACTGACTTCAGGCTGCAGCAAACACGAATGCACGGCACGCTCAACTGTCGCCAACGCGTTATAACAAGGCACAATCACTGCAATCATAATATTTCAAACCCCTGCAACACATTGACCACCTTACCCCTCAATCGGCACAATCCCGAAGCTTGCCGCTTAAACCCATCCAACACAAATCCAACCCACGCCAAGACCTTAAAATACAACAGAAACATATCCCGTTCCGCCTGCGCTAAACTGCTAAATAACCGCATGAAAACCCTCCGCTTTTTAGAATGAGCCAAGTATACGGTTTATTGCCAAGCGATTCAAATCAAAGAGCCCACAAATGTGGGCTCTGGTTTATTTTTTAGCGCGGCTATTTGCCGCAGTGGTTCGAATGGCATCTTGTATGGGCAGCACAATGGCTTTAGTTATATCATCAACCGCCTCAAAGGCCGCGGGCAACTGTTTGCGAAATTGAGTTTCCAAACCTGCGCTCACCGCCTTAGCCTGCTGATTAGCCCCTTTAAGGGTGGTGGGCTGACCGTTTTTATCAAAACTATCCGCCACAGCGTTACCCACCGTTGAAACCAACGACTCCACGATATCGGCCGCATCGTATTTATGAACCAAGGCTTTCAATGCCGAGTTCGCCCCCGTTTTATCTCGCACGAGATCACCTGCCAAGTTAATGCCTGTATAGACAAAAATCAAGCCAAACATCACCCGAAACACGCGAGAGCCCAATAAATGCGTCATGCTGTATGGCCGAGGTCGCAACTGATTGAAAAAAGACAACATACTCCACCCCACTTAAAATATATTTCGCACGTCTATTGTAAAACAATTTGTTGAAAAATTTAAATCTTTAGAACCTGAACATCCACTTTATCAATTAAACGCTCGGTAAACATTTTATCTTGATAGTATTTGATTTTTTCGCACATCACAGGATGCGGCAAACCTTCATACAAAAACACCTCTTTGTCTGGCCCCATCGCTTTGAGCTCTTGCGGCAACATCAAGGCACGACGCTCTTCATTTTCTGAGCGAGACACCTCTCGACCGCGGGAAATCGACTCTTTGCGCACGGTTTTGTAACCCAACATATCCGAGTAGTCATTCGCATCTTGTTGCTCGCGTGGCGCATAAATGATTTGCATGGCATGGTTGGTAATCAAAGTTCTGGCTTGCTCTTTGCCATAAGTGGCATCCAGCTGCGCCATAGATTGAATGATGGGCAACAAGCGAATGTTGTAACCCGCCATGTAACTGACCGCTGTAGCGATGATGTCGACCTTGCCAATACTGGTGAACTCATCCATCAGCAGCAAACACTGGTGCTTCAAGTCAGAATTATTTTGCGGCAACTCTTTGGTGTTCAAATTAATCAATTGCGAGAATAACAAATTTACAATTAAACGCGATTCGGCCAATTTATTGGGTAAAATCCCGATGTACACCGTCATTTTTTTCTTGCGCACATCGGTCAACAAAAAGTCATCCGCACTGGTGGCCTGATCGACAATCGGGTTAATCCATGGGTTCAATGGTTCTTTAAACGTCCCCATAATCGACGAAAACGTCTCTTCAGCCTGCGACAGCAAACCCGCAAATGCGGTTTTGCACGAATCACTCAAATGCGCTTGCTGGCTTAAACCTTGGAGATAGGGTTTTAACTCTGAACCATCGCCCGACGACAGGCGAAAAATCGCGCCCAGCGTGCATTTGGCTTGCCGTTCAGTCGGCGCTTTGACCACTTTTCGCTCATAATCGCGTAAATCAAATAAATACAAGGCAAAAGCCAAAAACGCATTGCGTGCCTGCGCCACCCAAAATTTCTGGTCCGCCCCCGCATCTGGATACAACATCGCAGCAATGCTCGACAAGTCGCTCACCCGATGATGCGGATGGTCTGAAACATAACTCAACGGGTTCCAACGGTGCGTCCGTCCGTCTTCCGCAAATGGATTGAACAAAAACACATCTTGTTTCAAAACCTTGTTGCGATAACCACTGGTCAAATCAAAGTTTTCTTGCTTAATGTCCAGCACCACCATCGAGCCTTGGTAACTGAGCAAGTTAGGAATCACAATCCCAACGCCTTTACCTGAGCGCGTCGGTGCGGCCAAGATTACGAATTGCTGGCCACTAAAATGCAACAACTTACCGTCTTTTTTCCCCACCACAATACTGGTTTCGGTCGGCTTAAAGAAATTGACTTTAGACAAATCACCATTATGGGCAAAACGGGCATCGCCATGTATCGACGACGGTGGCTTGCGCAAAGCCAAAAATCCCATAACCAACAACGGCAACAACGCCAGCCCAAACCCCATAAAACCAGCGGTTTTGATTTTGGTGGCAAATGGCAAGACTCGCGCCTCATTCATTTGCTGCACATAGTTGAAATACCACTTAAAGCCAATCGCCTCATTGGACAATTTGAGCATGGCACGTAAAATGTAAGCCGACAAATAACTACCCGCCAGCAATGCGCCCAGCAACAGAACAATCCAAAATATCAATTTTTTTTGCGTATTCGTCATCTTTCAACCTCAAACCACTTCAATCGCTTTATTGCGAAACTTCCGACTCCAAGCAAGCACTTTTTGCTCCACAGCCACATGCAACACAACTGCCATCAACAGCGCAACAGGAATGCTCAATAAACCGCCGAGCCAATAATTCACCCCAAAAACTTCATTGAGCAACCACGCCACAAGCATCATGACTGGCAAATGAATCGCATATAGGCTATAGCTGATACGCCCTAAAAAATGCAAGGCACGCGCAGGCGCGTAGTTCCATTGCGCCAAAGCCAAAATAATGGCAGCGGCGCCCCACATATCTAAATAACGTTTTAAAATGCCCAAACCCACATCGGTTTGCCACAGTTCAACCGCCACATTGCTCAAAACCATCCAAATCAAACCCATCAACAACCATACACCCGCACTTTTTTCAGTCGGCCTCACTCGCGGAGGGTGCATCGCCAGCAACATGCCCAACATAAAAAGAGGGAGATACAAAAAATAAATCGACGACAAGATGAGCGTCAAAAACAAGCAAAGCATACTGATGAACACCCACATCACCCATGGAAATCTGCGCAAAGCCAACAACAGTATCGGCAAACACAGCACAAACAGCATTTCAGCCTGCAAGCTCCACAACGCAATATTGACTTTAGCAAAGTCTGCATTAAACGGGTAAATCAAAGTCACAAAAGCCGACCAATCCATTGCAGAAATCGGCAAAGCCAAATGTGGCCACACCCCGTCAAAGATTGAGTTATGGGTATTAATCCACTGCCGCACCAACCAACCCAGCCCCAAACCCATCCACGCGACAGGTAGCAATCGAATCAACCGCCACCGCATATAAGTTGACCATGACATAGGCGAGCTCAAACACGCCCGCGCCACCACAAACCCGCTCAACACAAAAAACAAATCCACACTGGGTGAGCCCAAAGCAAAAATCGCCCGTTCCCAAAACGTAGGTAAACGCTCATTCCAAGGCACCCAACTCAACCCAGCCACATGGCTCAACACCACCAAACACGCCGCCACGCCACGTGCCACATCCAACCATGGCAACCGCGCTGCCTGCTGGTTAATCATCATGTTACTTACTCATGGCCAAACGCCGTTGCGGGTCAAAATCAATCCCCGTGATATAGCGTTTGCCCGCATGTGCTTTGATGTGCACCACCACATCAATGGTCAACATCAACAAGCGTTTAATCACATCAAACTCCAAACCTGAGCCTTCAGGCGAAGCCTTGACCATTAAAGCCAACTGATCCCACGTTTGCTCGGTGCTGCCCGCATGGCAACTGGTAATCGAACCAGGGTGACCTGAGGCGCAGTTGCGGATAAAGTAAAACGACTCATCGCCACGCAACTCGGCCAAAATAATGCGGTCAGGCTTCATCCGCAAGCAAGCCTCCATACAGCTTTTTGCCGTCACATTGGCCGTGCCCTGCCCACCTTTGGAGTACAACAAATGCACCACATTCGGCTGGTCGATGAACAACTCACGCGCATCTTCAATCGTCACCAAACGCTCATGGCTCGGTATGTGATTCACCAACGATTTCATAAACGTGGTTTTACCGCTCCCTGTCGCCCCTGCAGCCACAATGTTTTTTTTGTACAGCACACATTTTTTGAAAAACTCTTCGTACTGTCGCGTGCTTTTCAGATGCAACAATTCCTCATCATGCTCAGACAATGCACCATGGTGCTCGATAATACTGGCAAAAAAGCCATCTTCTTGGTATTGCTGCAACGTTTTGGTGTGTTTGGACGGCAAACGAATCGTAATCGACAAAGTCCCCGCCTCGCAGGCAGGTGGAATCACAAATTGCGCCCGCTGCCCCGTTGGAAAAGTCAGTGACACCACAGGGTCTTTGTCGGTGATGCGCTGACCCGTGTTACTTTCATTGACCACGGCTGTACAAAATTGCCGAGCACGATCAAAAGTCAGCGTCTCAACTGGCACACACTGCCAACCACGCGATGTCTCTAAATAAACTTCACCAGGACGATTAATGCAAATTTCGGTCACATCAGGGTCACGCAAATACCCCGCAATCCCTAAAACTTCATACTGATAGTTCAAAAAATCCGCTGATATGTCCGCAATCATATCGTCAACCATACTCACCTCTTTACTGCTCTCAAATCACATCATCAGTTGCGAATCACCGAACTAAAATCAATGTCACGTGCTGTATAAATATTAATCAAAGTCCCTTGGTTAATCGTTACCGTTGACGGGCGTGCACCATAACGAGAAATTTGGTCTTTGGCCACATCCTGAATCGTTTTAGATGTCGCGCTATCATAAGGGTTAGTTTGCTTTGAGCCATTTTCCGCTGTCAAAGTCGTAGATGCCTCGCCATATTTTGCTCCAGCATATTTAAAGGCATCCGCCACCATACTGACTAAAACTGCAGAGGCTATTCGGCTGGCCCAATGGCTTCTAAAATCACCTAAATGACCCGCCCCGCCCAGCGCATCCACCCCAGGGCTTTTCAAGCGAACATCATAACCATTTGGCGTCAAAATGCGATCCCATACCACATTGATACGCGGCCCCGTAGGGCCTGAATCATTAAACTTGCCCGACACTTTGGAGCCTTTGGGCAACAGCAATTTTTTGGCATTGACCGAATAAACGGGTTCAGTCGTCACACAAGAAGCGAATCCAGGTACATCAGTAATGATGCGTGTTTCTAGGATGCAGCGAATATACGTGCCACGCACCAACATAAAGTCACGATTTTTCATCATGGCCACCGAGCCTTTATCAATAGCACCACCCGCAACCGACTCGGCCTCGGCACCGCCACCATCCACCAAACCACCCGACTCTTTACGTCGTTCCACAATTGGATCAGGTGGCGGCAATACGGGCTGTGCAGGCTGAACAGCGGGTGGTGCTGGCTGCGCAGGCGGCATAGGCTCATCAATAGGTGCAGCAGGCTTATTATCGACCACTTCAATGGGCTTGGCATTGGGGTCAATCGCCGCACCCGCTGCAGGCATACCTGCCGCAGGCGCTACTGGCTCACTCGGCGCTTCAGGAATAGGGACACGCTCCTCGCTAGGAGCCTCGGTTTTTTTACCGCCAAACACAGACCCAATCGCCAAAGCAGTCAAAAGAGCCAAAGCCCCCCCGCCAACCACCATGAACGTCATCGCCTTTTTATTGACACCACGACCACGAGGATCAGCCAACTTTGGCGCACCACCGTCCAAAGACGCCTCTTGTCTTTGCGTATGGTTTTCTAGATAAGGATTATGTGTTACAGACTGTGACGCAACAGGCTCTGCATCAACAGAACCTTGAACCACGGTATTTTCAACCACTGGCGCAGCATGAGCGCCAAAAGGATCATTTAAATCTGGCGTTGTATTATTTGTACTCATTTTTAATTCCTACGCAAACCAATGACGTTATCGCCATGACGCAATACCATGATGCTATACACTCCGTGCACCACAATCACATTACCCTCTACACTGGTATTGACCAAAAACTCCTCACCTGATGACTCTTTACGCCCATAAACGGTTGGGAATGTTCCTGTAGGCAAGCCCTCATTCGATTTCATGTGCACATAAGTGAATTTACCATCATCATAAACCCGCAATGGCACAAGCCAATCTTCGCCACGCTCAGCGGCCACATCATAACTAATGTGGTATTTTTTATTTGAATCATAATTGATGCTAAAACCAGAATCGCTGTTGTCTGGCGCAGAAAACTCAGTGCCTTCAGGATAAGTAAACGCCACTTTATAATTCGCGCCCACATCTTTGACTTGATCAAGCGACTTCCAATTACTACTCACCACTTTCAACTCAAAAATATAATTGTGCGCAGCGGTTCGCACAATAAAGTTCGTATCCACACCCGTATCTTTGGGTTTAACATAAAACACATTATCGCGGCGCACCAACTCCCAGCCATTACTCAAACCACTGCTGAAATCTTTTACCTGCTCACGCGGACTGATTTCAATTTGCGTCACCACTCCCAAGGCGGTTTGTACAGGATACGTCCCATTATCAACATATTGATACACCCGCAACGGCTCAGCATGCACGGAGCTTGCCATCAGCGCAGCCAACCCAACCAAATATTGAGACCATATTTTTTTCATTTAACCGCTCCTCCAGCCACAGGCGAAGGCGTCGTTGGCTTATTGGTTGCGGCAGGAGGAGGCGCCGCCGACACAGGAGCAGTCACCACTGGCGCAGCTCCAACGGCCGCAGGTGCAGATGCGGTAGACGCGGGGGGAACGCCATTCACAGAAGCGGCAGCATCGCTCGTTGCCGCAGGCACCACATCTCCTGGTGCAGGGGCAGTTGATACATCCGTATCCACGCGATATGACGCCACTTGAAAGCCTAAAGGATTTTCAATGCGATATTTTTCATCCAGCACCAAGTTAGACTTATATGAAAAGGTCAAAGTGGCAATTCGATTATCCAAGTAACGAGTACCGCCCGAACGTTTGTCATACACAAATCGCTGAAAACGCACGGTTGCGCCTGTAGGGGTAATATTGCGAGCAGGATCCCCCCCATTCAACACAATACTCATCACTTTAACGCGCAACGATTCCGTTTTGCCATAAACCACAAAAGGACTATTCGGATTCATCGCATCCAACAAAGCACGGTATTCACTGGACACTTCGGGCGCAGACATCGAAAACACCGTATTCCAATCACGCAAATTGAGCAGCGCCGAATCAAACGACTCACGCGCCACCACAAAATGTGACACATTGCTTTTATTAATCGCCTCCGTAGCCGTTAATGGTGTATTTTTCCAATCCCCCGCCAACCGCGCCACACTCGCCTGCCCCGAATAAGCATCTGCCATCACCAGATAAGGCACCTTCTCTTTCAGTGGTAAAACATAAAACAAACCACCCAAAGTACACAAGGTCACAAAAGTCGAAACGCCCGCTACCCACCAAGCCCGCTTCTCACTCTTACGACGCGCATCCGCCAAAGTCACTTCAAAATTTTGTGATTTTTTAATCGCCTTTTCCACCGCAGGTGACTGCGTTGTTTTTTTCATCATCATTCATCCTTATGCTTCAAACAATTCCAATTCACACCCAAAACCTATTCTGCTTTTTTCGACTCATCTCCCACAATCTGAATGGGTGTAAAGACAGGGAAATCTGGCGGCGGAGCCAATTTTGGTAAAGGAGGAAAATAGCTTTGTGCGGGCAATCCAACATCATTTACAGCAGCAGGAACTTCAACAAAAGACTCCCCACCCACCACCGTTGACCGAGCCACCAAAACCCCACCAAACGCCTCAACTCGGACATTTTGCGACGCAAAAATACCATTCAATTCAGCCAATGCTGCATCCAAGTTGGGTTGCTGAATTTGCAACACAGGCGTATGCAATACAAAATCGGATGGATGCTCATAACGCAAACGCAAGCCAGCCTCTCTCGCCCAGCGACTCAGCATATCCTTAAGTGTCACATCCACCGTCATCGGCCGATACACATGCTGCG
>JBOFII010000040.1:0-8278 GCA_051650085.1 Formosimonas sp. | reverse complement strand
ACTTGACTGGATAGCTGTTCAACCCACTCTGGAGGTATGTGTGGCAACTTCGGATGTTGAGTTTTCTGTGTCATGATGTTTTTCCTTCTTTAGGTTGGAGGGTAGAGTATCATTTACACAGATTTTTTTACAGGCTCCTGCTTCAACAAATCCACCATTTTTTGATGGCTCATTTGCGTGACAAATTGCACTTTGAATAAGTCACCCAATCCTTTAAATAAATGTTTGGCGTGTTCAATGCGTTGTTTTTCATTGGCACTTAAGTCAATCTCGCTTTTGTCTTTGGTTTCAATGACAAAATTGAGTTCGCTCCTACCATCTTTTTTAACCACATAGGCAAAATCAGGAGAATATGTGCCACCGCCTACCAAAGGAATGCGAATAGAACTTTTGGGGATTTTGCTGTACACAATCACTTCTGCAGGTGGGTTTTTGATGTTTTTTAACTCAAGTTCAGAATCATAAAAAATCTCATCAAACAAATACCCTTCAGGGGCTTGGCCTGCCTGTGAATATCGCCCCACTTCGCTGCTAAAAATCTCTGTTTTGACCTGACCCTGTTTGTCCGTAAACCAAGTTGGGTGAACGGCTTTGGATACTTTTTTATAACTGATTTTGAACGTGCCAAACACACGGCTCATCAAATAATCATTAAAGCCCTTTTTGATGGTGCGGATGGTCGAGAGACTCATGTAGGGGTTAATATCCAAATCACCGCTTGCCAAAACCTCCCTAAACACCTCATGCAACTGATTGATTGAGACCGACAACTCTTTCGACAACGTGCGCACAAAATCCTTGTACGCCATCATTTTAAACGGCAAAATCTCGCCCTCGATGCTGTCTTCAACCCGATACGACACTTGATTTTTGGCAACGATAAGGCGTTGTTGTTGCGTCATGCTGCCTGCTTGGATGAAGCCACGTTGATGCGCCAATAAATACGCTTTGAATAAATCTTTAAACTGGTTAGATTCATTGAATTTGTATTCAAGCACCACTTTTTGATTGATGGATTCCCACAAGGCTTTTAATTCGTGGTATTTGCCTGACCGAATGCTGGTTTTGGGGCGTGCATCATTGGCATTTTTGACTTTGCCGCTTTTAATGCCTGTGCTGACAAATGCCGTTGTGTAGGCGGCTTTAAGTTTGGCAAAACCGCCTGCTTTGAATTCATTTTTGCGGTTAATAATTCCCGCATCATCTAACGCCTCAAGCAATTGTTCTTCATCGTTATCAAATTGAGGATACGTCGATAAAATCGCTCGTATCATCGCCTCATTGAGTTTGACCTCATCGAACGCCACGCCTGACTTATCGTTAATCTCTTGCGTGAGTTTTTGGATAAACTGCTCTTCGGTAAAATCCACATGGTAGTGTAAATCGTAAGAACGCGATTTATCACGGTTCATGTATTCATTCACAGGCAAGCGCAAACCGCGCCCGACTTCTTGCAGTTTAGAGGTTTCACTGCCTGATGAGCGCAGTTTGCAAATTTGAAAAATATTCGGATTATCCCAGCCTTCGCGCAGCGTCCATTTAGAAAAAATAAAACGCCGTGGATTGGCTAAACTCAGCAAAGCCTCTTTGTCGTGCAAAATCTCTTGCGTTTCGCGCTCAATCGCATCATCAGAACTGCTGTTATCCAATGAAAAATAACCGCCATGCAGTTTACCCACATCCAGCAATGCGGCTTTTAAATGTGCTTTATAAGTCGCATCGGTTTCCGCTTGAATCAGCCCGCTAATGTGCGCTTTGAGTGCGCCCTCAAAAAATGTGCGCATCGCCCCATCGGCATCACGATAACTGGCGATATTGTCGATAAAGAACAAAGTCAATGGCTTAATGCGCGGTGTTTGCAGCAACAACTCACGCTCCAACTCAAAATGACGCGCAATGGTCTGCGTAATCATGTGATTTTGCAAAGACTCCGAATAACTATACGGGTTTAACGTATCGCCTTTGCGCAGCTCCAATCCGTTGGAGAGCACCACCCGCGATTTATTCAAATCTTTGGTGATAAAAAGCCCCGCCATTTGCGCATGAATCGCTTCAAAACTCTGGTTTTTGCCCAATGTAAACCGCTGCTGCTTCTCGTTTTCGGTAAGTTCAAACGTGGCTTGCACCCCATCCAAATCAACCAGTTTCAAACGCGCATTGTGCGCATCTTTAAAGGTTTGCACATGCGCCACAATGCCTTTGACCAAATCTTGATTAAACGCCGCCACCGCGTCTAATTGATACACGAGATTGCGGTACTCACCATCAAAAGTTGCGCCATAGCGCACGGTAAACTGCGGTTGAAACTTTTTTAGGTTTTCAAACGTTTTATTGTTTTCTTTGAATAAATGCGGCTCATCAATCACCAGCACAGGCGCGGTCGCCGCAATGGCTTCAAACGGCACGTTGTGTTCATCTGCCAAAAACTGGTCAAATTTTTTGCTCATGGTCGATGAATTAATCATCCCCGAGTTAATCACCAGCACATGGATTTTATCGCGCTGTGCCCGCGCATCCGCCTTGAAAAATGCCATCACTGACGCGGGCATAAAATCTTTTTTGCTTTTGCTTTTTTTGACCGCCGCCACTTCATAGACTTTGATTTCTTTATCGTAGTCCAGTTTAAAATGCTCACGCGCAGCGTCTGACTTAAGGAAACTCACCGCCCCCGCCTTAATCGCCACACGCGGCACGGCAATGATGAACTTAAACAAACCCAATTGTCGATTGAGCTCAAAAATCGTTTTGGTGTACGCATAGGTTTTGCCCGTGCCCGTCTCCATCGACACATCCAAAATAATATCTTTGGGGTCACGCGCCACAATTGGTTCGTTAATACCTTGTTCGGCGTGCAACGCACGCAGATTGTCTTTGAAGCGAATCAAGCCTTGCGCAAAATTCACCACAGGGTTGCGGGTCGCATCCGTCGCGGGGGCATAACCCACGCAGTCCAACGCCTGCATCACGCCATCCACCGCTGCCTTTTGGTGCGGCAAGTCCCGTTCAAAATGAAAACCTGCCATGATTAAAACCTCACATCCCAAATGATTTCCGTGCCTTTGCGGTCGCGGTAGTGCGTCGCCTCGCTGATTTCGCGTTGCGCTTTGCTGTCCAACACATAACCAAACGCCACCCAATGACGGGCGGTAAATGTGGGGTCGCTGTCTAACTTTTCTAACAGCGTAATCACATGGTCAAGATTCAAGCCTGAGGCCATAAAATAAATAATTTTGCCGCCTTCGCGTTTATCGGTATACGCGGTGTACCCCCCCAAATCCAGCGCAACAAGTGGCTGCGTGAGCAAAATACCATCCATCACCGCCCACGTGAGCATCAGGTCGTGCAACTGCGCCGTGCTCAAAAAATCGGCTTTGAATAACTCAGTGGTCGGTGTGAGTTCTTCGATTTCATCCAAATAACCATCAAAAACAGGAATGGTTTCAAATTGCTTGAAACCCAAATCACAGGCGGCATCGGGGTAATCGGTTTTGATTTTAGTCGCGGCGCGTTTGATGCGCTCACAGGTAATGTCGTAAATGGTTTCATATCCTGCTGCTTTATGTGCTTCAGATTTAGGATCGGTTGGCTCATCAATTTGCACGCAGATGAATTGGCGATTGCCACCATCTTCGGCATTGAGTTGCATCACCGCGTGAGCGGTCGTGCCGCTGCCTGCGAAGAAGTCAAGAATCAAGTCTTTGGGTGATGTTGCTAAGTCAATGCAACGCTTTATCATTTTTAAAGGCTTTTTACCATTTTTAAATGGAACGCCGCCTTCATTGTCTAAACCTGTAGTTTTAATATCAGACCAAAAATCCCCTGTATTTATTTGCAAATATTGATCTGCAAATAAAATCTTGCATCGAGGTAAGTTTGACTCTTGATTGAAGTCAGACTTGATGAGATAAGCCTTGTTATTAGGTGTTTGAATTAAAAATGCAGGTGGCAGTATTTTCAATTTTTGTTTTGCCTCACGAGCTATTTCCAATGCTCCGCCGCTCATAGAAACAAACTGAAGCATTCTGTATGCGTTATCAAAAAGCCACTCGTCCGTAAGTTCTTTTGATGTTTCAGCCATGCAAACAGAAGCGGCTGAATCAAACGAAAGTTTTAATAGCATTTCCGCAATTTTTTCGACATCCTCATTTGTACGCGAATCATCCGCCAAAATCTCTTTAATCAGTCCGAGTTTTTCTTTGTTTAACCCCAAACATACAGTTTTATACTCATAATCCCAACCAGACTTAGCAATCAAAGAAGGGTTTAGTTTTACGTCTTTACCTTTCTTGTAAGAAATCAAATATTCTTTTAATTTTGGTATTCTTGAACCTACATGAGCCATTTTCACGCCCGTTGCTTCAGATAGTTTTACTGCAACACAAGTTAAGAAATTCTCCTCCCCAAACACCTCATCACACAACAGTTTCAACTGCGCTTGCTCATTGTCATCAATGCTGATAAAAATCACCCCGTCGTCACGCAACAATTGGCGGGCAATATACAGACGCGGGTACATAAACGTGAGCCACGCGCTGTGGCTGTTGGATTTGCTGCTGGTGAATTCGAGTATGCGGCGGGCTTCGTCCTCACCAATGCCCGCAAGGTGGGTGAGTTGCTCTACCGTGAATTTTCGGTCGTCGGCATACACAAAACCGTCCGAACCTGTGTTGTACGGTGGGTCGATATAAATCATTTTGACCCGTTCGCTGTACGCACCCACCAAGTGCTTGAGCACCTCTAAATTGTCGCCCTTGATGAGTATATTTTGACTGTCTTTGTTTTCAGCTAAATCGTTATGCGCGGTGTTGGCTTTGAGTAAGGTGCGCACGTTTTCATTGGCCAATAATCGGGCGTAAGACTTGCCCAGCCAATTGAGGCTATAACCCTCGCGGGATAATGCTACGCCGCTGGACTCAACGATTTCTTGCAATTTGTGCGGCATGAACGCGCCATTTTTGTCAAAACACTGCGGAAAGTGGGTTTTGAGTAGGGCCAATTGAGTGCTGTTGCTGCTGTCATTGGCGGTCAATAGGTCTTTCATGGGCGTTGTCCTGTCAATTTTTGAGTGTCGCGTATTTTAACTGATAGGGTGGGGTGGGCGCGGTGTTTTTTAGGCTCGTCTTTCCCGCGTGGTTTTATTGACACGGCAAGCAACCGTAACAAAGAAACGCCGTCATTGCGGGCTTGCCCCGCAATCTCCTTGCAAGCAAACGGCGTGGGTTTGTCGCTGGGCAAACAAAACCCCCGTACAACGGGGGTTTTGTGGGTTGAGTCCAATTACAGATTGCCTGCGTTTTCTGCAAGGTAAGAGGCTACGCCTTCAGGTGAGGCGGTCATGCCTTTGTCGCCTTTTTTCCAGTTGGCTGGGCACACTTCGCCGTGCTCGTCGGTGAATTGCAATGCGTCGATGATGCGCAACAATTCGTCCATGCTGCGACCCAATGGCAAGTCGTTGACGATTTGTGAACGCACAATGCCGTTTTTGTCGATGATGAACGCACCACGGAAGGCCACGCCATCCGCGCACTCAACGTCGTACGCGCGTTGAATCTCGTGTTTGGTGTCGGCGGCCATGGTGTATTTAACTGGACCAATGCCACCGTCGTTAATCGCGGTGTTGCGCCATGCGTTGTGGGTGAATTGTGAGTCAATTGACACGGCCACGACTTCAACGCCACGAGCGGTGAACTCGGCCATTTTGTGGTCAAGCGCGATTAATTCTGACGGGCAAACAAAGGTAAAGTCGAGCGGGTAGAAAAACACCATCGCGTATTTGCCTTTGGATGCGGCTGAAAACGAGTATGAATCAACGATTTCGCCTGTGCCCAAAACGGCGGCGACTGTAAAATCTGGGGCGGGTTTGCCAACTAAAACGGCCATGGTAATCTCCTTGAGGTTAAAAATAAATTCGTGCAAGCGACATTGTAACGCAAGTTATTCATGCTTGACGAGCCTTGCGATTTTGTTTATAGTTTGCCCATGAACTCGACTTGGATTGCACTCGCATCGTTATTATCACTGGCCGCTTTATTATTAAGCCGCCAGCCGATTTTTGTGCGCGTGAAACATCAGTAATTCGTTCACCCATTTTTCAAAAACCTCGGCTTATTGCAGCAAATGCGATGCCGAGGTTTTTTATTGTCATATTTGCTAAAATACCACTTCATTTTTTCAGGAACCCCCATGAACACGACTTTCAAAACCATGAATCCCGCGCAAAAATACAAACCGTATCCACAAATTGACTTGCCCAATCGTCAATGGCCCAATCGAGTGTTGACTCAAGCACCGATTTGGTTGAGCACCGATTTACGCGACGGCAATCAATCGTTGATTGACCCGATGGATATTGATAAAAAACTGCGCATGTTTGATTTGTTGGTGCAATTGGGTTACAAAGAAATTGAAGTCGGTTTTCCGTCGGCCTCGCAAATTGAGTTTGATTTTGTGCGCAGATTGATTGACGAGAACCGCATTCCTGCCGATGTGACGATTCAGGCGTTAACGCAAGCGCGTACCGACTTAATCAACCGCACGGTGGAGTCGATGATTGGCGCAAAAAACGCGATTGTCCACGTGTACAACGCGACCAGCCCGCTGTTTCGCGAAGTGGTCTACAACAAATCGCGCGAAGAAACCGTGCAAATTGCAGTCAATGGGATTCGCGACATCAAAGCCGCGCTCAAGGCCTTGCCCGCTGACGTTTATGCGCAAACCAACTGGCGGCTTGAGTACTCGCCCGAAACCTTCAGCATGACCGAGCTTGATTTTGCCAAGCAAATCTGCGAAGCGGTGATGGATGAATGGGGCGCTACGGTTGATAATAAAGTCATTTTGAACTTGCCGACCACGATTGAAGTGGCCACGCCGAATGTGTTTGCCGACCAAGTGGAATGGATGCATACGAATTTGCGCAACCGTGAATCGGCGATTATCAGCGTTCACCCGCACAACGACCGTGGCACGGGCACGGCCTGCGCCGAGTTGGCGATTCTGGCGGGGGCGGATCGCGTTGAGGGCTGTTTGTTTGGCAATGGCGAGCGCACGGGCAATGTGTGTTTGGTCAATTTGGCGGTCAACCTGTGGTCGCAAGGGATTCACCCGCAAGTGGATTATTCCAACATCAACGAAGTGATTCGCATCGCCGAAGAATGCACGCAGTTGCCTGTCGGGGCGCGTCATCCGTGGGCGGGCGAATTGGTGTTTACCGCGTTTTCGGGTTCGCACCAAGATGCGATTAAAAAAGGTTTGACCCGTCAAAAAGAGCGCGAATTGGCCGCAGGTGGCGCGACGATTCCGTGGGAAGTGCCGTATTTGCCGATTGACCCCGCCGATTTGGGTCGCTCGTACGAGGCGGTGATTCGCGTCAATGCGCAGTCGGGCAAGGGCGGTATGGCGTATTTGTTGGAGCGCGATTATGGCTTGACCCTGCCACGGATTTTGCAAGTCGATGTGGCGCGTGCGGTGCAGGTTTTGGCTGACGAAACAGGCAAAGAGTTGTCGAGCGAGCAAATTTACGAGGTGTTTTGCAGCGAGTTTTTGAACCGCGCCGCGCCGATTGAGTACATCGAGCACAGCATCAATCACACCAGCGGCAAAGAAACCTTAACCGCGCAGTTGAACATCAACGGCGTGCCCACCACGATTGAAGGCTCAGGCAACGGCCCGTTGTCGGCGTTTGTCCATGCCTTGAACCAGCAACTGGGGACGAAATTTTCAGTCGCGCATTATTCAGAGCACGACATCCACAGCGACCAATCGGGCGAAGACGCGCAAGCGGCCTGCTATGTGCAAGTGGCGCACATTGACCACGCGCCCGCCTATGGTGTGGGTGTGCACGAAAATATCGTCACCGCGTCGTTGTTGGCGGTGATTTCGGCCATCAACCGCAGCAGCGCAGTGGTTTAAGGACGCGCTTTTATGAGTCATTGGGGTGATGTTGAGCAAAGGTGAGGCTTGTCGAATACCGCATGAAACTGGCAAGCCCATGCATCCCCTCCGAAACGCCGCATTGATTAAATAAATGGGGTAAATATGCGGTTACTTCAGCCGCAATAAGACTGCTTAGCCCGCAAATTAATGCTTATGGCGACCTCTAAAAATTGATATGAACAGAGTCCGTACGCCAAAAGTAACCCGCGCCGTCATTCCCAATGATATGGACTCCCCACACCTACCCAACGGCATCGTGATGTGCCAAACTGTATGTAGCAACACTTACAGCAACAGTAGAGAGGAGAGTCCAAATGAATTGTAAACGAATCGGCATAGATATTGC
>JBOFII010000039.1:0-39424 GCA_051650085.1 Formosimonas sp. | reverse complement strand
CTTCAACCGCCATCACCAGCACGAACAGTGCGGTGGCTTCGTTGAGCAGCTCAATGTCAACTTCAATTGGCAGCAATGCAAGTTCTGTTGCCTCATTGAGTTCTTCAACGTCAACCGCTGTAACCAGCACCAACAGCTCTGTTGCCTCATTGAGCTCGTCAACTTCGACGGCAATCGTTGGCACAGGTAGCTCTGTTGCATCGTTGAGTACATCGACTTCAACCGCCATCACCAGCACGAACAGTGCCGTGGCTTCGTTGAGCAGCTCAATGTCAACCTCAATTGGCAGCAATGCAAGCTCTGTTGCGTCATTGAGTTCTTCGACTTCGACGGCAATCAGCAGCACGAATAGTTCTGTGTCTTCGTTGAGTTCTTCGACTTCAACTGCGATCAACAGCACGAATAGTTCTGTCTCTTCGTTGAGCTCGTCAACTTCGACAGCGATTAGCAACACAGGCAGCTCAGTGGCTTCGTTGAGTACATCGACTTCGACGGCTATCACCAGTACGAACAGTGCGGTGGCTTCGTTGAGCAGCTCAATGTCAACGTCCATTGGTAACAACAGCAGCTCGGTAGCTTCGTTGAGTTCATCAACTTCGACTGCGATTACCAGTACGAACAGCTCAGTGGCTTCGTTGAGCTTCTCGACGTCAACATCGATCAGCAATACCAACAGCTCTGTTTCTTCGTTGAGTACGTCGACGTCAACTGCTATCAGCAACTCAAGCAGTTCGGTGGCTTCGTTGAGTTCGTCAACCTCAACTGCCATCAGCAGCACAAGTAGCTCAGTGGCTTCGTTGAGTTCGTCAACTTCGACTTCAATCAGCAGCACAAGTAGTTCAGTGGCTTCATTGAGTACGTCGACTTCAACCGCAATTTCATCTAACAGCAGTGCGATTGCTTCGGTGAGTACAGGTTTGGTGGCGACCAACAGTGCAGTGGCTTCTTTGAGCACGACGATTGCTAACTTGAACAATTCGTTCAATACCATTAACCAAGGCACGAAATACTTCCAAGTCAGTAAGGAAGAAGATGGTGCGGGTGCGGTTGCGACTGAAAAAGGCAGCGTGGCAATAGGTCCTAACTCAGTGGCGTCGGCTAAAGATGCAATTGCGATGGGTAACCATGCGACTGCTTCTGGTGTGGGCTCTATTGCCTTGGGTGCAAACTCAAGTGCTTCTGCGCCGAACTCGGTTGCTTTGGGCTCTAACTCGGTGGCCGATCAAGCCAATACCGTTTCAGTTGGTTCTGTAGGCAATGAGCGTCGCATCACCAATGTTGCAGCGGGTGTTGCCAATACAGATGCTGCGAACGTGGGTCAGCTCAAAGCAATGGGGGCGACCATCCTCAACCAAGCCAATACATACACCGATCAGCAAATGAAGAAAGCTTACGGTGGTGTGGCCTCGGTCTTGGCCTTGGAATCTGCACCGTACATTGCAGGTACTTGGACTTACGCCGCAGGCGCGGGTTATTACCAAGGTGAAGGTGCGCTTGGTGTGAGCGTTCGCCGTACTGCGGATAACAACCGTTGGAGTTTTACGGGTGGTGTAAGCAAAGGTACGAGCGGTGGTGTAGGTGCTCGAGTGGCCATTACAGGTATCTTGGGTGAAACCAACTAAGATATAAACCGAGCGGTATTTCTCCACAAGGAGAAATACCGCAAGAACTGTAATGTGTAAATTAAGGAAAACTATATGAAATTAACTGTAAAAGCATTGTGTGTGGCGTTAACTGCTGCGGCAACCGTATGGACAGGATTGGCAAAAGCTGAATCAACAGCGCAAAATTTGCATTGGCCAGAACCTAAATCATCTTATTTGCGTGCAGGTCAATTTGTTGATCCTGATGATGTGCGCCGTATGATTACCAACTTGCCTAAGCGTGAAGTGCGTTTGTTGCTCAATCACCCTAACTTCTCTGAAGGTTTGTTGGGGGTGCATGAGTGGGATTACCTGTTTAACTTTTTGACGGGGCGTGGTGAAGAGTACATCACCTGCCAATACAAGGTGTTGTTCAACGACAAAATGCGTGTATCTAGCATGCATTGGAGAGAGAAACAATGTGAGGACTTGGTTTTGCAGAAAAAAGCTGCACCGCCACCACCGCCAGCACCACAAGCCGTGACCTTGAACTCGGATGGCCTGTTTGCATTCGGTAAGGGTGGCTATAATGATTTGCAAGAAGCAGGGCGTGAAAATTTGCGTCGTGTTGCTGAAGAACTCAAATCAGGCTTTAAAGTGGTGCGTTCAGTGACCATTACAGGTTACACCGACCGCATCGGCAGCCCAGCGGCCAATATGGCTTTGTCGCAAGTGCGTGCCAACAGTGTGAAGTCATACCTCATCAGCCAAGGCATTCCAGCTCATGTGTTGATTGCTCAAGGCAGAGGGGCTGATAATCCAGTAGTCGATTGCCCAGGTCCTAAAAAACCTGCGACAATTGCCTGCTTGATGCCGAATCGTCGGATTGAGTTGACCATCAACGGCGACAAGTAATTATTGTTGTTCTAAAAACCCAAGGCTTGCCTTGGGTTTTTTATTGGTGCACACTAATGTCAAACAGAGGAGAGAGAATATGCAGATTGATTTTTGGCACACCACAGACGATGGTTTGGCGATTGAGCGCGAATTGTTGTTTAAAGACTTCAATGCCGCTTTTGCATTCATGACGCAAGTGGCGCTGCAGGCGGAGAAAATGAACCATCATCCCGAATGGTTCAATGTGTACAACCGCGTGCAGATTCGCTTGACCACGCATGATGCGCAGGGTTTAACGCAGTTGGATGCGGATTTAGCGCACTTCATCAATCAAATCTACGAGGCGTATCATGGCTGATGTACCGCACAAACACGGTTTGGCGGCGGGCGATGTGCCCGCCCGTGCCGATTGGGTGATTGAGCAAAACTGGGCGCACTACACGCAAGAGGAACACGCCCGTTGGCGGTTTTTGTTTGAACGACAAAATCAATTGTTGCATCGGTTTGCCTGTCGAGAATTCATTGATGGTTTGGATAAGCTTCCGATTGATGCGCATCAAATTCCGAATTTTGAAGAGGTCAATCGGGTTTTGCAGGCGAGCACAGGCTGGCAAATTGTCGCGGTGGCAGGTTTGGTGCCTGACGCGGTTTTTTTTGAGCACTTGGCCAATCGGCGGTTTCCTGCGGGACAGTTTTTGCGCACCGCCGAGCAGCTTGATTATTTAGAAGAGCCTGATATTTTTCATGACGTATTTGGTCATGTACCGATGTTGATGAACCCTGCGATTGCCGACTTTATTCAAGCCTATGGCAAAGGTGGTTTGCGGGCTTTGGAACTCGGATTTTTACCACAATTGGCGCGCTTGTATTGGTACACGATTGAGTTTGGTTTGGTCGCGCAAGACGGGCAGCTGCGCGTCTATGGTGCGGGCATTGCCTCGTCGTACGCCGAAACCCAATACGCGCTGACCAGCCCGCTGCCACAACGGATTAAACTGGACATGCTGCGCGTGATGCGCACGCATTATAAAATCGACGATTTTCAGCAGGTGTATTTTGTCTTGCCCAATTTGGCGCAACTGTTGCAGTTTGTTGAGGTTGATTTTGTGCCGCTGTATGCGCAATTGCGCAACTTACCTGAACTCATGCCGAACGATACCGCGCAAGGTGACGTGCATTTTTAACGTGCAAAAATCAACCGAACGCACACGCCACCTGTTGGGTGATTGCCCACCTCAACCGTGCCACGGTGTTTGTGCATGACTTCTTGCACAAAGTTCAGACCCAATCCCGTGCTTTTGGGTTGATTGGGGCGAGGCAGTGAATAAAACCGCTCAAAAATATGCGGCAGCGCGTAGTCGGGAATCCCCGCGCCATGGTCGCGAATCACCAGCCGATAGTGGTTAAGGCTGGGCTCGTCGTAGACCTCAATCCAACTGTTGTTGGGGCTAAAATCGAGTGCGTTGCTAAGAATATTGCTCAACACCTGCACAATGAAAAATTCATCCACATGCAAAATGGCGGGCTGATTGATGTTGATGCGCAGTTGAATATTGCGCCGCGTCAATTCAGTTTGACTGCTGGCAAAGCCTTGTTCGAGTAGATGCGTGATTGAACTGGGTTGCAATTGCAGCGACGGCATGCGCTCCAAACTGGCCAGCGCGAGTAAGCGGTCAATCAACTGCTGCAAACGCGTGGTTTGCTGGGCAATGTTGCCCAAAAATTGTGCTTGAATAGCCTGCGGCGGACGCTCTTGCAAAATCTCGGTCGCTCCGCGAATCGCGCTGATGGGGCTTTTGAGTTCGTGGGTTAGGGTGTGCACGTACTCTTCAACGTACGCCTTGCCTTCGAGTTGTTGGCGCATGCGCTCCAAAGTTGCGCCGAGGGTTTGCAGCTCAGGGCTTTTGAGGCGCGGCAGACTGACGGGGCGGCCTGCGGCCACGTCGTGGGCGTATTGCTCCAGTTTGCCAATTGAGCCGTTAATCCACCACACAAAAAAACCGCCAATCAACAACGCAATCCCCAGCAAAATCCCGCCCGCCAGCATGACGCGCTGCTCATTGCGCTCAATAATCGGCATTAGGCTTTGGTTGGGCTTGGCCACGGTCAAAACCCCCGCGATTTGGCCGTTAATCAAAACTGGTGCGGCCACGTGCATCACGCTGGTGCTGTCGTCGCCCGCCACCGTGCGCGTGCTGCGTGCGCCGTATTGACCACGCAAGGTCAAATAAACGTCGTTCCAGCGCGAGTAATCTTTGCCAACGTCTTGCCCCGTGGAGTCAAAAATCACCATACCCGCCGCATCGGTGACATACACGCGGCTGTCGATGCGGGTTTTGACAATATTGATGATGGTCGCGTGCAGCGGTTTTTGGTTGAGTTGCGCGAAACTGTGCGCCAATGCGCCATTGGCCAAGTTGTGGTTTTGCATGTCCAGCGCGGCAATTGGCGCGAGGATTTGCGCGGTGTCGATTAAGCCATCTTCGGTGCTTTGCCGCACCCCAGGTTTGACTTCTTGACTGAAAATCGCCAACACAAACCATGCAGCAATCGCCACGATGAGAAAATAACCGAGCAAAATGCGCAGGCTGATTTTCATGCTAGGCCGCCGTGCTGATACTGTAGCCCAAGCCGCGATGGGTGACAATCGGTTCAAATTCGGCGTTGATGAGGCGCAGTTTGGCGCGTAGGGTTTTGATGTGCGTGTCAACGGTGCGGTCAAAACTATCGAGCGCGTCGGTCCAAATCAAATCCATCAGCAATTGACGTGGAAAAATTCGCAAAGGCTCGTTGAGCAGGGTTTTGAGCAGCAAAAATTCGTAGCGGGTGAGCGATAAACGCTCGCCATAAAAAGTGATGATGCCGTGCGCTTCGTTGAGGGTGAACACTGATGGATTGACGCTGGCAGGGGCGCTGCGCTGAATGCGCCGCAAAATCATGCGCACGCGAGCGCAGACTTCGCGCGGTGAAAACGGTTTGGCGATGTAATCGTCCGCGCCGATTTCAAGGCCGAGCAAGCGGTCGATTTCTTCTGCGCGAGCGGTCAAAAAGATGAATGGCAAATCGTGCGTGGCACTGATGCGCCGCGCAATTTCAAAGCCGCTCAAGTCGGGCAGGCCGACATCCAAAATCAAGAGGTCGGGCGGATTGTGGGCAAACTCGGCCAACATCGGCTCGCCGCGCTCAAACCACGTGGCGGCAAAGCCATCGGTTTGCAGCGCGTAGAGCAGCGTTTGGGCAATCGCCGCTTCGTCTTCGACCAACCAAACGCGGGGCGTGCTCATTTGGCTTTGAGGTTTTCGATGTTGACTTTCCACTGCGCCGGCCCCGTTTCGTGCACCGAAACACCATTGGCATCGACCGCCACCGTGACAGGCATGTCCACCACGTCAAATTCGTAAATCGCTTCCATGCCCAAGTCGGCAAAGCCCACGACTTTGGCGGCTTTAATTGCCTTAGAAACCAAATACGCCGCGCCGCCCACGGCCATGAGATAGGCCGCTTTGTGCTTTTTAATCGCTTCAATCCCCGCTGGCCCGCGTTCAGACTTGCCAATCATCACGGTTAAGCCCGTTTGTGCGAGCATCATTTCGGTGAATTTGTCCATGCGCGTCGCGGTGGTTGGCCCAGCTGGCCCGACCACTTCATCGCGCACGGGGTCAACGGGGCCAACGTAATAAATCGCGCGGTTGGTGAAGTCGACGGGCAAGGTTTCGCCTTTAGCCAACATGTCGGCAATGCGCTTGTGCGCCGCGTCGCGCCCCGTGAGCATTTTGCCGTTGAGCAGCAAGGTTTGTCCAGGTTGCCACGTGGCGACTTGTTCGGGGGTGAGGGTGTTTAAATCCACCCGCTGGCTTTTTTCGGTGTCGGGCGTCCAGCTGACATCGGGGTAATTGTCGAGTGACGGCGGGGTGAGGATGGCCGGCCCGTTGCCGTTGAGCGTGAAATGCGCGTGGCGCGTGGCGGCGCAGTTGGGCACCATGCCAATCGGCAATGAGGCGGCGTGGGTTGGGTAGTCCAAAATCTTAACGTCCAAAACCGTGGTCAAGCCGCCCAAACCCTGTGCGCCAATGCCCAAGCCGTTGACTTTGTCGTATAACTCAAGGCGCAACTCTTCGATGCGGTTGTTCGCGCCACGGGCGAGCAGCTCGTGCATGTCAATCGGCTCCATAATCGCTTGTTTGGCGAGCAACATGGCTTTTTCAGGCGTGCCGCCAATCCCAATCCCTAAAATCCCAGGTGGGCACCAGCCCGCGCCCATGGTCGGCACGGTTTTGACCACCCAATCGACAATTGAATCGGATGGGTTGAGCATGACCATTTTGGATTTGTTTTCTGAGCCGCCGCCTTTGGCCGCAACAATCACGTCCACTTCGTCACCTGCAACCATTTCGATGTGCACCACGGCTGGGGTGTTGTCTTTGGTGTTGGTACGTTTGCCCGCGGGGTCGGCGAGCACCGAGGCGCGTAAAACATTGTCAGGGTTAAGGTAGGCGCGGCGCACGCCTTCGTTGACCATTTCTTGAATGGTGAGTTTGGACTCCCAGCGCACATTCATGCCGATTTTGAGAAACACCACGCAAATGCCCGTGTCTTGGCAAATTGGGCGGCGACCTTCTGCGCTCATGCGGCTGTTGGTTAAAATCTGGGCAATCGCATCTTTGGCGGCAGGCGAGGCTTCGCGCTCATAGGCTTTGCCCAGCGCGTAAATGTAATCTTCGGGGTGATAGTATGAGATGAATTGAAAGGCATCGGCAATCGAGCTGATGAAGTCTTCTTGCAAAATGGTGCTCATAAAGGTCTCCAAAAAAATAAATTAGGGTTGGCGCAGCAAAACCAATGCATTTTTACGTTCCGAAATCCGTTCACCGAGCCAAACCACACGCCACGTTTGATCTTTGAAGGTGAGTGTTTGCTCGGTTTGGACGCGGTCAAGCAGTTTGAGCTGGTTTTCGTGAGTCAAAATATAAGGGCAATTGACATTGCTGAACGTTGCTTGGTCAGGCACAAAGGGTATGCCTGCATAGTAATGAAGCGCACCACGCGCAGCTTGGGATAATTCTACACCACGCACGCAGCTGGTTTGTGCGGGAATTGCGGCTTTGAGCGATTGGCCGACGCGCTCATAATTGCGTGTGTAATCTAGCCACGGCATCCACAGCGTCGCCAATAAAGTCCACACCAACACCAAGCCGCCTGATGAAAAGACCATGGATTGCCACAGTGCTTTGGATGGGCAGCGGGCACGCCAACGCAGCAAAAGTACCCAGCCCACCGAGACCAATGCCGCAATGATGAATGGCCACCATTTGAATTGCGGCTGAAACTCTGGAGCAAGCTTATGGATGTTGTGCGCCCACTGGCTTGGGATGCCCGTCCAACTGGCCAACCACATGACCCATGCGCCCAACGCCAAAAGAGTAAAGGTGACGACGGAAAACCAATCAATGATGTTGGCGCGGCCGCGATTGAGCGTTGCCAAACCAAATGGAGCCAGCAACAAACAGGCGGGTACGAAGGTCAGTAAGCTTAACTCATGGCGCTGCCCTGTAATCAGGATGTGCAGTAAAGGAGTAAGTAATGCACATGAACCCAAAAAAAACATTGGGTTACGCCAATTCAAACGCCAACGCCACACACACCACAAGGCCAGCGGAGCAATTGGCCATAAAAACAATAAACTGTTGCGGGCAAAGAATGCTGCATTATGCGCCGAGATAGGGGTTAAATGTTGATGAGCCAACCACGCTTCAAAAAAGCTGGCGTCAAGTGGCAGGCGAAACAGCCATGAACTTGGCAACAATAAGCCCACCAACAGCACCACGGGCGCAGTGTGGGTGCTGTGTTCGCGCCAATAGTCGAAAAACAACACGCCCAGCGTGGTGAATATAAATAAGACAAATAATGTAAAGGGGAGGGTTAAACCCATTGCCGCCAAACCCAAACCCCAAGTCCAACGGTAGGTTGCTGGGCGCTCTAAGCAACTGACGGCACCGTACAACCAAAGTAAACAGGCCAAAAGCCAAGTTGCGCCTTCACCTGTATCGTGTGCTGTTGTGGCAATGCCATAAGTAGCGATGAATAGCAAAGCGGCAGAATCTGCCAACATACGGCCATAGTCTTGTGCCGCAGGCTCGCCACCAAACACCAAACGTTGTGGTTGTAGCTCTGCGCGTTTGCCCAGTCGATAAATAGTGCGATGCAGTAAATAAATGGACGCGGCATTTTGTAATGCAATAGCGGTTTGGGCGGCTTGAAATGGGGTGAGTAAGCCGTCCCACAGTTGAATCGACAACGCACCCAGCCAATAGGGCAATGGGCCTAGTCCGCTGTGGTGCGCTCCCGCGACATGGGGATAAAGCCAATCATTGATGCTGCCGTGCGCCATGGTTAGCATAGTCCCAAAGCTGGCGGCTTCTTGTCGCCAAATCCCGCGCCAAGCCAGTCCTGCAATGATGTATAGCGCGGCAAGCAACCATAAGCAATAAGCAGGTAGGCGAGCGGTGTCGTGTTGATTTAAACGGAGAGGGTTGGCAGTTTTGAAAGGCATGGGCTTGTGTTCAGATACGCAAACAGGCAGCCAGAGCTGCCTGTTGGTGAAGTCAATCGATGCAGATTACTCAGCAGCTTTGGCTGGTGTGCGTGAGCCGTATTTGTTACGGAATTTCTCAACGCGACCTGCGGTGTCGATGATTTTTTGTGTGCCCGTGTAAAACGGATGAGATTCTGATGACGTTTCCAACTTAACCAATGGGTAAGTTGCACCTTCAAATTCGATGGTTTCACGAGTCGCTACAGTTGAGCGCGTGATGAATTTGAAATCGATAGACATGTCGTGGAAAACGACTTCGCGGTATTCTGGGTGAATGCCTGGTTTCATGATTTATCCTAACAGTTGAGCGGCAGCCAATCGGGCGGCGAACCATTCGCAAAGCACCCCATCACACGCCAAAATAAAAAGCTGCTTATTATCGCATGCTTTTCTTGTTCGAGCAAGCTAACTTTTGTCAACCCGATGCTCTGTCATACTTTATTGTATAATAACGGTTTATGCTTTGTGTGAAGAGGTTGAGTTCGTGACCAAAAACTACATGACGCCCGCAGGTTGCGCGCGTTTGCGTGCAGAACTGTTGCATTTGATGAATGTTGAGCGCCCTGAAGTGGTGCAAGTGGTGTCATGGGCGGCCAAAAACGGCGACCGTTCCGAAAACGGTGACTATTTATATGGCAAAAAACGGCTGCGTGAGATAGACCGTCGTATGCGCTTTTTGACCAAAGCGCTTGAAAGTGCCGTGGTGGTTGACCCGTTGGCACAAAACCATGGCACGCAGATTTTTTTTGGCGCAACGGTGACGTATTGGCGCGAAAGCGACGACACTGAGGCGACCATCAGTATTGTTGGGCGCGATGAAATCGATTCAACACGAGGCTGGGTCAGCTGGCACAGCCCGATTGCCAAAGCCATGCTCAAAGCCCACGAAGGCGATGAAGTGCGTTTGCATACGCCCACAGGTGTGGATGTTTTGGAAATCACAAAAGTTCAATATTTAGCATTAATTTAATGATTTAACAGTAAAAGTGCTATGATGCGCAGTGGCTAGGGTTGATGTCTGGTCAGTGCAATCCATTTGGTGATTTTTATCAAGTGAAGGTACATTTATAAAATGGAGTATTTTATGAAATCAACACTCAAATTGAGCTTGCTCAGTTTAGCGGCAATGTTGTTTGCTTTGCCTGCTCAGGCAAAAACGCCTGTGAAACCAGTGCCCAAAACAACGGCCAAAGTGGCCAAAGCCGCTCCCGTTGTGAAAAAAGAAGTTGCGCCGCGAGTGGTTAAAGCCAAGCCCGTTTATAAAGTCACACAGACATCCTACGGTCGTCAATATGGTTTGGATCAAGCCTTTGACCCATTGGAGTTGCGTGCCAGTGTGGCTTTGGTGGTTGACCAAAACAGCTGGACAACTCAATACGAAAAAAATTCACGGCAAACCTTGCCGATTGCGTCCATCACCAAACTCATGACCGCCATGGTCACTTTGGATGCGGGCTTAGACATGAACGAGCCTATTACCATCAGCGAAGAAGAAGCCGCGCATTACCGCAGTTCACGCTTGGCGGTTGGCACGACTTTACCGCGCCGCGATGTGATGTTGTTGGCGTTGATGTCCTCTGAAAATCGTGCTGCTTATGCGCTGGGGCGCACCTACCCAGGTGGTATGGGGGCATTTATTCAAGCCATGAACGCCAAAGCCGCCATGTTGGGCATGAGCAATGCGCAGTTTGTCGATCCAAGTGGTTTGTCGCCGTCTAATCAAGCCTCGGCAATGGATTTGGCCAAAATGGTCAATGCCGCGTCGCAATACCGCACGATTCGTCAGCTGTCGACCACCGAGTTGGCAACGGTGTACACGCCATATGGCAAAGAACTGGTGTACCACAACAGCAATCGCTTGATTTCGCGCAATATGGGCTGGAATATTGGCATGCAAAAAACAGGGACGTTGAGTGCAGCGGGTAAGTGCGTGGTGATTCAGGCGGTCATCAATGGTTCGCCCAAAATCATCGTTTTGCTCGATTCACGCAGCTCAGATTCGCGCGTGGCTGATGCGGTGCGCATCAAGAGTTGGCTGGAATCTGGCGGCGCAGGAACCATCTCACGCAGTCAAAACCGCCTTATTCAAGCAGGTTAATTTTAAAGTGCTCCTCAAAAAGCCTTCGTTCATGCGAAGGCTTTTTTGTCATACGGTTATTTATGTTGCAAAATTCTTTTCAAAATATTGTTTTTCCCGATGCTTTGCCCGTCAGCGCGGAGCGCGACAACATTTGTCGCCTCATCAGCACGCATCAAGTGGTGATTATTTGCGGTGAAACAGGTTCGGGCAAAACCACGCAGTTGCCCAAAATGTGTTTGTCGTTGGGGCGTGGTTTGGGCGCGGGTGGCGCGGGTTGGATTGGGCACACGCAGCCGCGTCGTTTGGCGGCGACCAGCACGGCCAAGCGGATTGCGCAAGAACTCAATACGCCGCTGGGCGAAGTGGTCGGTTATAAAATTCGTTTTCAAGATCGTTTGCACGATGGCGCGTCGGTGAAGTTGATGACTGACGGGATTTTACTAGCTGAGACGCAAACCGACCCGTTGCTCAAAAAATACGACACCATCATCATTGACGAGGCGCATGAGCGCAGCCTCAATATTGACTTTTTGCTCGGTTACATCAAAGAGATTTTGCCACGACGGCCTGATTTAAAACTCATCATCACCTCGGCCACCATTGATGCGACGCGATTTGCCGAGCATTTTGGCGGTGCGCCGATTATGAATGTCAGCGGGCGCACCTATCCTGTCGAGCAGCGTTATCGGCCGATTCAAGACGATGCCAACGATAAAGAGCGTGACTTGTACGATGGCATTGTCGATGCGGTCGATGAGTTGGCGCGAGAGGGTTCGGGCGACGTTTTGGTGTTTTTACCGGGTGAGCGCGAAATCCGTGAGGCCGCCGAGGCTTTGCGCAAACACCATCCGCCGCATGTTGAAATTTTGCCGCTGTTTGCCCGCTTAACGGCGGCAGAGCAAGAAAAAATCTTCAAGCCATCCAACGCGCGGCGGATTGTTTTGGCGACCAACGTGGCCGAAACTTCGCTCACCGTACCTGGTATTCGCTACGTGGTGGACAGCGGTTTGGCGCGGGTCAAGCGCTATTCGTATCGCCAAAAAGTCGAGCAATTGCAAGTGGAAGCCATTTCGCAAGCGGCGGCCAATCAGCGGGCAGGGCGTTGCGGGCGGGTGGCAGCGGGCGTGTGCATTCGCTTGTATTCTGAGGATGATTTTAAGGCGCGACCTGAATTCACCGACCCCGAAATCATGCGTTCATCTTTGGCCAGCGTGATTTTGCGCATGAAAGCCTTGGGGTTAAAAAACATCGAAGACTTTCCGTTTGTACAAGCACCGCTCAACCGCGCGATGGTCGATGGTTATCATTTGTTGCAAGAGTTGGGCGCGATTGACGAGGCCAACGCGCTCACGCCGATTGGGCGCAGCATTGCCAAGCTGCCGATTGACCCGAAAGTGGCGCGGATGATTTTGGCCGCCCGCGACGAAGGTGCGCTGCGCGAAATGTTGATTATCGCCAGCGCGTTGTCGGTGCAAGATGTGCGCGACCGCCCTGTTGAACTGCGCCAACAGGCCGATGCGGCACATGCGAAGTTCAACGATGCGCAGTCTGAATTCATGACGTACCTTAAAATCTGGGCGTGGTTTGACGACGCACTGGCGCATAAAAAGTCGCACAAACAACTGGCCGACAAATGCCGCAGCAACTTTTTGTCACCCATGCGTTTGCGTGAATGGCGCGACGTGCACACGCAACTGTCCAGCATGGTCAAAGAGCAAGGTTGGCGCATCAACGAGGTTGAACCGACCCATGAGCAACTGCATTGCGCGTTGCTCACGGGGCTGTTGGGCAATATTGGTTATAAAAACGACAAAGAACCCGTTGCCACCGACAAGAGCAAAACCAGTCCACGCAGCAGCCAATATTATTTGGGTGCACGCGGGATTCAGTTTTATCTGTGGCCCGGTTCAAGTTTGTCCAAGAAAAACGCGCAGTGGGTGATGGCGGCTGAATTGATTGAAACCACGCGCCTATTCGCCCGTGGCTTGGCCAAAATCGAGCCGAAATGGTTGGAGCGGCTGGCGCAGCATTTGCTCAAAAAAACCTACTCTGAGCCGCGTTGGCGCAAAAAAGCAGGGCAAGTTCAGGCCGACGAGCGCGCCACTTTGTATGGTTTGGTGGTCTATGCGCAGCGTCCCGTGAGTTATGCGCGAATTGACGCGGCGCACGCGCGTGAGGTGTTCATCCGCGACGGTGTGGCCACGCACGAGATTGAAGGGCGTTTTCCGTTTGTGACCCACAATCGCCAGTTGATTGCGCAGATTGAAAACCTTGAACACAAATCGCGCCGCCAAGATGTCTTGGTGGATGATGAATTGATTGTGGCGTTTTACGACTCGGTGATTCCCGCGCAGGTCACCGACGTGCGTCAATTGCAAAAATGGCACGATGAAGCGGTGCGGCAAAATCCGAAAATTTTGTATTTGTCGCGCGACGAATTGATGCGCCATGAAGCGGCGGGCGTGACCTCGGACGTGTTTCCCAAAACTATGGCGGTCGGCGGCGTGGACTGCGCGTTGAGTTACCATTTTGAGCCAAATTCACCGCGCGACGGCGTGACCCTGACCGTGCCGATTGCCTTGCTCAATCAAGTCTCACCGCAGCAGGTCGAATGGTTGGTGGCGGGGATGATTAAACCCAAAGCGCAGGCTTTGCTCAAGTCTTTGCCACAAAAACTGCGCAAGCATTGCGTGCCGTTGCCTGATTTTGTCGATGACTTTGTTGCGTGGGCATTTGAGGCCGATAAGCCTTCTGAAAAAACACTGATTGAGGCATTGATTGAGTTTTATCGTTTGCACACCCAGCAATTGATTCAAAGCACTGATTTTAAGCCCGAAACCTTGCCCGACCACGCGTTCATGAATTTTAAACTGATTGATGAATATGGTCGCCAATTGGAAATGAGCCGCAATCTGGGTTTGTTGCGCACCCATTTTGGCGGGCAAGCGCGTTCATCCTTTCAAGAAGCCGCGCCGCAAAATCAAGTGGTGGCCCCGAACCAAGCCATCACCAACTGGGATTTTGGCGCATTGCCTGAATTAATGGAGTTGCAAAAAAACGGCAAAAAAATGTTTGGCTACCCCGCCTTGCAAGACTGCCAAACCCATTGCGAATGGTCGGTGTGGGACGAAGAGGACGTGGCACGCGCGGTGCATCGGCAAGGCGTGTTGTGTTTGCTGCGCTTGCAGCTCAAAGACACGGTCAAACATTTGGAAAAAAACATTCCCGATGCGGTCAACATGGGCATGCTCTACACGGGTTTGACGCAAGACAGTTTGGAGTCGCTTACAAGCGAAATCGTTTCGCTCGCCCTGCAACGCGCGGCCAATTTAGACGATGCTGTGCCGCGCGACGAAGCCGCGTTTAGCGCCATGTTGGCGCAAGCCAAAAGTCGGGTCGGGCTGATTGTGCAAGAAGTCGCGCGATTGGTGCACAGTGTGCTTGCCGAATGGTTGGCCGCGAGTAAAAAAGTGACCAGTGTCAAAGCCCACGGCGCGGCGCATCAAGACATGAGTACGCAAATCGACAAACTCACGCCCAAACGCTTCATCAGCCAAACCGCCTACGCGCACCTATTGCATTATCCGCGTTACTTCAAAGCGATTGGCTTGCGCGTGGACAAACTCAAAAACGATGCCGCACGCGACGCACAGCTCATGCGCGAGATGTTGCCGCTGTTGCAAAACTTGGCGCGTGCCGAAGTGATCGATGACGGCGTGACGCAATTTCGCTGGCTGCTCGAAGAGTTGCGCGTCGGCCTATTTGCGCAAGAGTTGCGCACGCCCATGCCCGTGTCGGTCAAGCGTTTATATAAGGTTTGGGATAACTTGCACCGTTGATTTGTGCTAGAGTGGCGCGGTTATCAACTGGAGGTGTTTATGAAAAAAGCAATTTTGGGTTCTGTTGTCGCATTGAGTTTGGGTTGGGGTGTACCGAGTTATGCCTTTGATTTAGGTACAGCAATTGGTGCGGGTGTCACTGTGTTGAAAGCGGCGACGTTGTCAGATGCTGAAGTCAAAGCCTACGCATCACAAATGGCCTTGCAATCAGACAAAAACAACACCATTGCAGGGCCTTCTACCGCATATGGCAAACGTTTGAATAAAATCATCAAAGGCTGGGAAAATACCGATGGTTTGAAACTGAATTTTAAAGTGTACCAAGACAAAGAAGTCAACGCATTTGCGATGGCCGACGGCACGGTTCGTTTGAACAGCGGCTTGTTGGATATGATGACCGACGATGAGGTGCGTTTTGTGTTGGGGCACGAAGTGGGGCATGTTAAATTAGGGCACAGCAAATCACAGTTGAGCAAATCTTTATTGACCTCAGGTTTTTTACAAGGTTTATCGTCAGCAGGTGGTACGGTTGGCCAGTTGGCCGACAGTCAATTGGCAGGTTTGCTGAAGAGTTTTTTGGAGGCACAATTTTCGCAAACCGATGAAAATTCAGCCGATTCGTATGGTTTGAATTTGATGAAATCCAAAAAATACAATCCGAAAGCCGCAATTAGTGCATTAGAAAAACTGGCCGAATTGGGCGATGGCGGCGGTGTGATGTCCAGCCACCCCTCTTCAAAAAAACGTGCAGACAATATGCGCAAACAAATGGGTTTGTGATTCCGTCAAAGCCCGCATTGATGTTTGGGCTTTTTTAATGAGGTTGGCATGAATTTTGGTTTAATGATTATCGGTGATGAAATATTAAACGGTCGCTACACCGATGCGCACTTTGCCTTTGCCAAACAAGCTTTGTTGCAGCGTGGGCTGCAACTGGCTTGGGTCGAATACGTGGCCGACGTGCGCAGCGAAATTGTGGCGCGTTTGCAGCGCAGTTTTGCGGCAGGCTTGCCTGTTTTGGTCACGGGCGGGATTGGTGCGACGCCTGATGACCACACGCGGCAAGCTGCAGCGCAAGCTTTGGGGCTTGAGTTGCAGATGCATGAGCAGGCTGCGCACCTCATCAACACTGTGGTGGCTGCTCGTGTGCATGAAACCGATTTGAACAGTGCGCTGCATCAGCAACGCTTGCAAATGGCATTTTTCCCTGCAGGGGCAGATTTAATCCCCAACCCATACAACCAAGTGGCGGGTTTTAGCATTCGCGGGCATTATTTTTTCCCAGGTTTTCCCGAAATGGCGCATCCGATGATGGAATGGGTGCTCGATAATTATTATCAGAGCGATGTTTTTAAAGAAGCGCATGCGCAGCAGTCGGCGATGATTTACAACTTGCAAGAGTCGCAAATCACCCCAGCCATGCTGTCGATTGAAGCGCGTTTTGCAGGGGTGCAAACTTTTAGCTTGCCCAAAATCGGGGCGCGTTATTCGATTGAATTGGGCGTTAAAGCCAGCGGCGCGGCCAGTGCGCTTGTGGCTGCGGCTTGGCAAGATTTGCAAGCGCAGGTGCGGGCTTTGGGCGGAGCCTTTGATAATGTGGACAAAACTTGCATCTGTCCACCAGATTAACTATGATGGTGCTTTAAAAATCGAGGCGACACGGGTCGCCTGTTTTATTTTAAGGAGCCGTCATGCCCAACTCATCCCACCTCATGCCCGTATTCAACCGCTTGCCTGTCGCTTTTGCCAAAGGCGACGGCGTTTGGTTGACCGATGTGAACGGCAAACGCTACCTAGACGCGCTTTCAGGGATTGCGGTCAATGGTTTGGGGCACGACCATCCGCGCTTGGTCGCCGCGCTGCAACAGCAAGTGACGCAACTGATTCATGTCTCCAATTTATACGACGTGCCGCAGCAGCACGAACTGGCAGACGCATTGGCGAGCCGCGCGGGCATGAGCCAAGTCTTTTTTGCCAACAGTGGCGCGGAGGCAAACGAAGGCGCGATTAAATTGGCGCGGCTGTTTGGGGCGAAAAACGGGCGCGATAACGCCAAAATCATCGTCATGAGCGACGCTTTTCATGGCCGCACCCTTGCCACCTTGAGCGCGACGGGCAACGAAAAAGTACAAAAAGGCTTCGCGCCGCTGGTCACGGGCTTTGTGCGCGTGCCGTTCAACGACGTGGCCGCGATTGCCGCCTTGGCCGACGACCCGCAAATCACCGCCGTCATGCTCGAAGTGATTCAGGGCGAGGGCGGGATTGTCTGTTTGGGCGACGGTGTTTTGACGCAAATCAAACAACTGTGCGACGCCAACAACTGGCTGCTCATCATCGACGAAGTGCAAACAGGCGTGGCGCGCACAGGCCAATGGTTCGCCCATCAACACGAAGGCGTAACGCCCGACGTGATGACGCTGGCCAAAGGCCTCGGCTCAGGCGTGCCCGTCGGCGCGTTGCTCACGCATGGCAAAGCCAACGACGTGTTTCACGTCGGCGCACACGGCACGACCTTTGGCGGTAATCCATTGGCGATGAGCGCGGGCTTGGCGACGATTGCTGCGATTGAAGCTGAAGACTTATTGAGCAACGCCACACGCCAAGGTCGCGCCATTGTGGCGGGCTTAACCGCCGAGCTGGCCGCTGCGATAAACGCAGGTCAAGTGCGCGAGATTCGCGGGCGCGGCTTGATGATTGGCGTTGAGTTGGCCCTGCCGTGCAGCGAATTGGTGCGCCTTGCCCTCGATGCGGGTCTGCTGATTAACGTCACCCACGACACTGTTGTGCGTTTATTGCCGCCATTGGTGATGAACGACGTTGAGGCTGCCGAATTGGTGCAGCGGTTGAGTGCGTTGATTAAGGCGTTTTTAGCATCGCTTTGATGAGCCGAGAGTTCGCCAAATTTATGCGCCAAAACCCAACCGAAGCCGAAAATAGGTTGTGGTACTATTTACGCGCCAAACGCACGTTTGATGTGAAATTTAAGCGGCAAGTACCAATTGGCCGCTATATTGTTGATTTTGCGTGTTTGAGCCACCGCTTGATTATTGAGGCCGATGGTGGGCAGCACGCTGATGGCGCGGACATTGAGCGAGACGCTGTTTTGCGCCAAGCAGGATTTACCGTTTTGCGCTTTTGGAATCATGAAATTATGCAGCAAACCGAAGCGGTTTTAGAGGCGATTCGCTTGGCGTTGCAGGATTTACAAGAGCCGCAGCCCTCTCCCCCAGCCCCTTTCCCGCAAGCGGGCGAGGGGTGACTAACCCATCCAACTCCCCTCTCCCGTGCGCGGGAGAGGGGTTGGGGGAGAGGGCTTTTTAGATTATTTTATTTGAGTAAACCATATGACTGTTAAACACTACCTCCAATTCTCCGACTTCACCCGCGACGAATACGCCTACATCATGGCGCGAACGACTGAGCTTAAACGTCGCTTTAAGGCTTATGAAACATGGCATCCGCTGCACGACCGTACGCTGGCGATGATTTTTGAAAAAAGTTCCACGCGCACGCGCTTGTCGTTTGAAGCAGGGATTCACCAACTGGGTGGCCACGCGGTTTATCTGAACACCAAAGACACCCAACTGGGGCGTGGCGAGCCTGTCGAGGATGCGGCGCAAGTTATCTCGCGCATGACCGACATCATCATGATTCGCACCTTTGGGCAAGACATCATCGAGCGATTCGCCGCCAACTCGCGCGTGCCTGTGATTAACGGCTTGACCAACGAATACCACCCATGCCAAGTGTTGGCCGACATTTACACCTACGTTGAGGAGCGCGGCGATATTACGGGCAAAACCGTCGCGTGGGTTGGCGATGCCAACAACATGAGCTACACGTGGATTCAAGCCGCGCGGGTTTTGGGCTTTCATCTCAACATCAGCACCCCCGCAGGTTATGCGCTTGACCCTGCCATGATTAACGAGGCCGATAAAGCATTTTTTACCGTGTTTGAACATCCGCTGGACGCGTGCCGCAACGCCCACATCGTCACCACCGACGTTTGGACCAGCATGGGCTTTGAAGCCGAAAACGACGCGCGAATGGCCGCATTTAAAGAGTTCAAAGTCAGCAGCGAGATGATGCAGGTCGCTGCAGCCGATGCGGTATTTATGCACTGCCTGCCCGCACACCGTGGCGAAGAAGTCGATGCTGAGGTGATTGACGGCCCACAAAGCGTGGTCTGGCAAGAAGCCGAAAATCGCCTGCACGTGCAAAAAGCGGTGATGGAGTATTTGTTGCGCGGGCGGTTTGAGTAAAGATTAAAAAAAACCGCACAAATAATTTGTGCGGTTTTTTTGGTGCAACATTAGAACTTAATTTTAATGCCGACATTGGCCTGTGCGCCAGATTTGTTGCCACGGAAGCTGCGTTGGTAACGAACATCACCATACACTTGAGTGTTCAGCCCCACTTTTGCATCTAAACCAGCCCCCAATTCAAACAAAGTACGGTCAAATGAGCCATGAAGTTTTTCAAGCCCAGTATCCAACGCTTTAGGTTTGATAAAGTCATGAACAACATTCGCAATAGCATAATATTGCGCACCTGTTTTTTCTTCAACAACCACAGGTTTACTGCCCACGCGAACACCAGCACGAGCACGCAACTGATTGTTGTTCATGCTGGACACATCGCTATACGCATCTGAAAAACCATTGTAGTGCGTATGTGCATATGTCAACTGAGCTTGCGGCTCAACAGACCAACCTTGGCCAAATTGCAACACAGGTTGCCCCACCTCAACGCTAGCCGCAAATTGTGTGCCATTTTGCGTGGCTTTTACACCATAAGCATCTGTAAAGCGATTGCGTACTTTAGAAACTTGAGTTGTCGCGTCAAGGTAGCCACCATTTGCACGCATCACGGTGTAGTAGCCGCCTAAACCATAAGCCAGGCTCTTCATGCGACCCGTATCTTCTGACAAGCCTGCCAAGGGGCGCACACGGTCTTTAAAGTCGGCATCTGACTGACTCGCGAAAGCCATAACCCCAGCTCGTTGACTGCTGTCTTTTGTGCTTGAGAAGTGCAAGTCTCGACCCAACTGCATGCCAAAGGTGTTTTGTTTGAACTCAAAACGATCTTTACCTTTGGAGTCAACCATGCTGGCAAATGGACGCAACCATGTTTGGTCTTTACCCACAGTACCATTACGCAACTCACCCAAACGTTGATGCAAGGTCGTTAACTGAATGTTGTTGGTGGCTTCACTATTGGCCATCTGTGCTGCAACATAACCCGCAATCGCAGGGCGATAAAGAATCTCGCCTCCCTCCAAAATCAATGGCTGCGTCGGTACAACAGGATTGACTGGCACAACAGGATTGTCTGGCGTCCCCACTTGGCTCGTTAAATACCAGTTGTTACCAATAGGTTTTAACACAAACTCTTGAGTACCACTCAGTACTGGGGCAGCCAAGGCAAATTCGCCACCCGCAGGTGCGCCACTGGTTACCAAAAGTTGAGCCGTGTTAGCACCTGTCGTGCCAACAGGATTGATCAACAGTTGAGTGGAACCGCTGGCGGTGCCTGAAATATTCAGTCTATCCGTTTGAGCATCAGTGCCGCCCAAAGTGGTGTCCAACTCCAAACGACCGCCTGCAGAGGTATAGTTGCCGTTGATGTTGATGACATCGCCCACACTAGCATCTTTGTTGGTGATAAGACCTGCATTGTTCACATGGCCATTGACCGTGTAAACGCCTTTTCCTGCATTAAAGGCCAACATTTTAGATGTGCCATCAATATTCAAATCGCCATTCAATGCCATGGTTTGGCCTGCATTTAATGTTGAACCATTACCTAAAAATAAGCCCATTCCGTTGCCAGAGCCAACCGTCAACGTGTTGTCATTCAAGCTAAGTGTTGTTTGATCTAAATTGATGCGTTCCCAGTTGATTAACGAGGAGCTGCTGGTTGCCAAATTGCCGTAACCTTTCAAGGTCAAAGCATCTACATAACCATCCGCGCCACTGACATCGTCACCGCCGTTGAGTGTTTGCGTGCCGTTAAAGCCAGCAGCTGTAACCAGTGCTTGATCTGAGCCATCGCCACCATTGAACTTGGTGATAGAGCCACCACTCCATTTAAAGGTGTCATTCCCTGGTTTGGTTGCACCAGAGCCATCTTGACCTGCAGCGTCGCCCAAAATCTCGCCTGTCACAACAGCGGTGTCTTTAACTTCAATCACGTCATCGCCGCCTGCGCCTTCGATATTGCCAGCAACAGTTGTTGTTCCCGCAACAATCAGTGTATCAGGACTCACACAGCCCAAAATACCACCTGTACCAATCGTTGAGTCTACCAAGGTTGTTGAACCGCCGCAAGCATTCACCGAGTTCAATTTAGCTCCTGTCAGGGTCACATTTGAGTTAACAAACTTAAATGCTTCCCAATTGACGAATTTTTTAGAGTCGCCACCCAGTTGAGATAATGCAACCGAATTGCCTGTTGAGCCAACCCCTGAGAATGTTAAAGTGTCCACCCAGCCATCGGCAGTGCTTGCATCATCACCGCCATCAACGACCGTCAATGCGCTAAAATCCGAACCACTTAAAGTTAAATCATCTGAGCCATTATTTAGACGGATTTCACCTTGCACAATTGCGCCTGAGTTGACGGTTGTGCTGGAGTCACCCTCGTCATTCAAAATAGCAATACCGCTGGTTGAGCTGACATTTGCACCTGAGTTCAATACCACAGTGGCGCGATTATTACCCACAGTTGTGTCGGTGTCATGTGTTGTAATCCCTGCACCAGTGCCGCCTTTAACCACGCCATCTACCGTCACCTGAGTCGTGCCCGTGCCGTCGTTACGTGCCTCAATGCCGTTCAACGCGCCACTCACATCATGCGCTGTGACATTAACATTTGTGCCTGCCGAAAAACCAAGCGCACGAATACCATGTTGTGTAACGCCTTGAACCGCTCCTGTGCTGGTGACATTAACCGCGCCAGAACCTTTGTGTTCAGCATAAATCCCATCATATTGGCCATTTACATTGGCGGCACGGATATCTACTGAGTCTGAACTCGCAGTTGATTCAAATTGAATGCCAGAACCACCTGCTGCAATGTCGCCCTGTACATCAATTGCTGCTTTACCTTGACCAAAATTGCGCAACCAAACGCCCTCTTGGGCGGTGCTTGCTAAACTGCCTGTAGCGGTAACACCCACATCTCCAGTACCTTCGTGAAGAACTGAAATGGCATGTTCATTGCTGGCAATATTTGTGGCCGTGACTGTGGTTGAGCCGCCTACAGTTGAGTTGTTTACAAGTATACCTTTTCCATTTGCAGCAGCAATACTTCCTGTTGCGGTTACGACTGCATCGCCTGCGCCAATTTGGTTGACAAAAACGCCATCATAATCAGCAGCAACATTGGCGACTTTGACGCTTATATCACCTGAAGTGCCAGCGGTTTCGGCATAAACACCTGTTCCAGCAGCGGCAATATCGCCCCGTACATCAACTATTGCATTGGCACTGCCAAAGTTGCGAAGCCAAACTCCTTCTTGCGTGCTACTGGTCAAATTACCTGATGCACTCACGTTCACATCACCTGTGCCTTCGTGCAGAACCAAAATTGCATGTTCATTGCTATTGATATTCGCAGCATTAACAGTAGTGGCCCCGCCCGCGCTAGTGTTATAAACCTCAATCCCTTGCTGGCCTGTTGCCGTGATATTGCCTGTAGAACTCACCGCCACATCACCTTTACCCGCATGCGCTACATAAATCCCATCGTATGCCGCTGTGACATTGCCTGAACTGACCGCGACACCGCCCGTTGTATTTCTAGAGTCGATATGAATACCGTTCCCACCTGCAGTCACGTCGCCTTGGGCGACCACATTGGTGTTGCCTTGGCCTGCATTTTCCACATACAGGCCTTCTTGCTGGCTACTGGCCACTTTACCTGTGGTTGTGATGCTCACATCGCCACTGCCTGTGTGATTAACGCGAACACCTTCATTAACACTGGTGACATCAGCAGCTTTAACTGTCGTCGCTCCACTGACTGAAGCGACATAAACCCCATAACTTGCTTTGCCCTCTACATTTTGAGCATTCACAGTCGTGTTGCCTTTAGAGGCATTGCTCAAAACAATACCCGAACGCGCACCTGAAACCGCGCCTGTCGTTGTCACAGCCAAATCACCCGTGCCGCGATGTTCTGCATAAATTGCATCAGCTGAACCTGATGCTGTGACTTGGTTGGCGGTAATACTTAAACCTGAGGCGGTAGCGGCATTGTTGGCATAAATCCCAAATTGGCGTCCTTGCACATTATTGGCATTGACCACAATGGCTCCTGTGGCGCCATTGCGTAATTCCATACCGTCTTCAATACCAATGACATCGCCTTTTGTCGTTACAGACAGGTCGCCTGTACCACGGTGCTCCGCATAAATAGCATCACCAGAGTTGGTTGATGAAACTTGGTTGGCTGTAATACTTAAACCTGAGGCGGTAGCGGCATTGTTGGCATAAATCCCAAATTGGCGTCCTTGCACATTATTTGCATTGACCACAATGGCTCCTGTGGCCTCATTGCGTAATTCCATACCGTCTTCAATACCAATGACATCGCCTTTTGTCGTTACAGACAGGTTACCTGTGCCACGGTGATATGCATAAATGGCATCACCAGACTTGGTTGATGAAACTTGGTTGGCTGTAATACTTAAACCCGTAGCGTTGTTGGAGCCATTGTTGGCAATAATGCCAAAATTACCACCCGTTACATTGTTGGCGTTCGCAACAATGGCACCTGCGCCACTATTGAGCAACTCCATACCCTGCTCAGTCGCACCACCCGTGACAGTACCTGTGCTGGTGACCGTCACACCGCCTTTACCGAATTGTTCGAGTTTAATTCCTTCTCCGTTACCTGTGATATCAGCCGTTTTGACCTCTATAGCACCCGCAGAACTTCCGTTGATAATCCAAATGCCGTTGCGATTAGCATTGATGCTGCCTTGAACCTCTACAAGTGTATTACCTGTTCCGCTATTGGTCATCGCCAACGCATCATAGCCACTGGTTAGGTCACCTGTCGTTCGCACGGTGAGATCCGTCCCGCGGTGCAAAACGGCAATGGCCGAATGAGCACTTGTGACGTCAGCGACACTGATATTGGTCGCGCCTGCAGACCCACCATTCATGTCTGCAAAAACCCCGTACTGATTTTTGCCCTGAATAGCACCTTTGGCATCAATATTTAAATCCCCATCAACCACATACACTTCAATGCCATTGGTTTGCGCCGTGATGCTACCTGTGGTTGCAATGCTAAGATTGCCCGTCACACCGCCAAATACGCCACGGTCGCCCGTGCTGACAATGGGAGATGTGTTGTTGTCGGTGTAATTAACGCTGCCCGAACCACCGCTGTTGGTCAAATTAAGGGCAATACCAGAAGTGGTTAAACTAAATCCAGGTTGTGTTGTGATCGTTGCGTTAGGTCCTGCAAATCCCTGACCAGAGGTTGTCGCACCAGTACACTCATAATTTGTTCCGCTTGTCAGTGTACATGCCGCCATCGCCCACTGTGGGGTCGCCGCACCTAATGCAGCCACTAAAGCCAAAGCCCACTTAATGTTCAACCCTTTTGATACAGAGCCAACAGTGCTGTCTTGAGGTGAGGTTTTGGTGCATGTTTCTGCAACCACAACCCATTTTTGACGGGCTTTGCTCCAAATGATTTGATGTATTTTATTCATGATTTTTCCTCGAAGAGTTTAATTTTTGCTGAGCAAAAGCAGTGTTTAAAGCTTTCTATTAAAGGCAAGACCGCCGCTCAACATACTGCGTTAAAGCAATGGCATAGATATATATGCGCATTCAAAAACGATAAGTATTATCTCATATTTTCCCCAAACAAGATTTTTTTTGCAGTTTTTTTTCAAATTTTACTAAGTTTTTTTACTTATTTAAAAAGATTTTTTTAGCGCATTCATTTAGTTTTCAGGTGATTTTTGGGTGTAATTAAGTTTGTTTTCCTTAAGGTTATAAGTTATTGCCATAAACTTAAATAGTATTAATACTAATGAAAAATAAGTTTTTTTACTTAAACTCGCTGGGTTTTTGTAATTCACGACCCTCTGTAAAGAACAGTTTATGGTTCCAAGCAACTTATGCCTCTTACAGCATGAGAGGCGGATTTGAACCGTTTAAGTGCAAATTTACAACAAAAACCTGTAAATGTTATAAATGAATATCAAGGCAGGCTCTAAAAATTGGTATCAGCATCATCCGTCCATCAAAAGTAGCCCGTACCGTTATTTTCGCGTGTTTTTAGCGGGAATCCAGTGGAGCTAGCGCACCTTAAGCCATTGATTGGTAACAGTAAAAAAATACTTTGCATTTTGCAGGGTCTCGTTACACTCATGCGTGAATGGAGGGCGGTTTTTTTAAGTCCATCATGCTTTTCAAAAATGAGTTTTTAGAGGTCTTTGCGATTAAAAACAACTGGACTGCCAGTTGCAGGATTGGGCTTTGGATTTAAAAAGTTGTTATAAAATTTAATTGAGGAAAACGTAGGGGTTTCGCTTGGGGTGAGATTTTTGAGTACCGAATAGTCTGCGTGGCAAGCGCATGTTGGATGAATTCATGTACATGCGGTGAAATAAACTTATTGGAATGTGAGCTGGATGAATCTACCGTTGCGCTCAATTGGGCTTGGGAATGTGGAGTTGTTGATTGGCAATTATGACGATTTTAAACGCTGTTCATACCGCCCCAATCCCCAAAACCATTTAAACCCTCGCCCGCTGGTCGCGGACAACGGCAGTTGTTGCGCGGCGTCTAATGTAATCTCTTGAAAGTCACACAAAGCACATACGCCACAGACCTTGCGCGATAAGGTGCGCCCGTCGATGAACCATGCGCAGCCTGCAATCATCATGTGGGCACTTCTAACTATAAACAACTCGCATTTTTAGCGGGAGTCCAGTGGGGCGCGAAGCGCACCTTAAATCCTTGATTATTGTCACTGCGGGCTTGACCAGCAGTCTGCATGCAAGGAGATTGCGGGTCAGGCCCGCAATGACAGGTGGTTTTTTAATGCGCTTCATCCCAGTTGCTGCCCACGCCGACTTCGGCCAGTAGCGGAATGTCCCATGAAACCACGCTTGCCATGGTTTGCGGCACTAAAACGCGCATGAGTTCGACTTCGTCGCTGGGCACTTCTAAAATCAATTCGTCGTGGACTTGTAAAATCAAGCGGCTGCGCAAATTTTGCGCGTCGATGGTGTTTTGCAGCGCAATCATGGCCAGTTTGATGAGGTCGGCGGATGTGCCTTGCATCGGTGCGTTGATGGCGGCGCGCTCTGCGCCTTGGCGTTTGCCTTGGTTTTTGTGGTTGATGTCGCTCAAGTACAGGCGGCGGCCAAAGTGGGTTTGCACGTAGCCGTGTTCGCGGGCGAATTGTTTGGTCGATTCCATGTACTGCAGCACCGATGGGTATTGCGTGAAATACGAGTCCATGTATTGCTGCGCGGCGGTGCGGCTGATGCCAAGGTTGTTGGCCAAGCCAAACGCGCTCATGCCGTAAATCAGGCCAAAGTTAATCATTTTCGCCATGCGGCGTTGCTCGCTGGTCACGTCGGTTAAGGCGCAGCCAAAAATCTGTGCAGCGGTGCGTTGATGCACGTCTTCGTTGTTTTTGAACGCCGCGCATAGCCCTGAGTCTTGCGACAAGTGTGCCAAAATCCGCAGCTCGATTTGTGAATAATCAGCCGACATCAGCACGCAGCCTTGCGCGGCGACAAACGCTTTGCGCACGAGACGGCCTTGCTCGGATTTAATCGGGATGTTTTGTAAATTAGGGTCGTTCGATGAGAGTCGCCCCGTGACGGCGACGGCTTGCGCGTAGTGGGTGTGCACGCGCTGAGTGCGCGGGTTGACCATGAGCGGCAGTTTGTCGGTGTAGGTCGATTTGAGTTTGGCCAGACCTCGGTACTCGAGCAGCACTTTGGGCAATGGGTAGTCTTCGGCGAGTTTTTGCAGCACGTCTTCGTCGGTGCTGGCCGCGCCTTTGGCGGTTTTTTTGATGACGGGCAAGCCGAGTTTGTCAAAGAATATCTCGCCCAATTGTTTGGGGCTGTTGAGGTTGAACGGTTGGCCCGCCAACTCATGCGCGGTGTGCTCAAGGCTCATCTGCTGCTGGCCCAAATGATGCGACTGGGCTTGCAGTTCGGGCACGTCGAGCCAAACGCCAGTGCGCTCCATGCCAAACAAGACTTGCGATGTGGGCAACTCAATCTGCTCATAAATCGTGCGCAAACCTGAGTCGCGGCAAATGCGTGGGTACAAAATTTCGTGCAATGCAAGGCACAGTGCGGCATCTTCGGCGGCGTAGCGTGCGGCCAGTTCAATCTCCACTTGCGCAAATGAAATTTGCGTCGCGCCTTTGCCGCACAATTCCTCGTACGATACGCTCGACACATGCAAATACCGCTCGGCGATTGCGCCCAAGTTGTGCCGTGCTTGCGAGTCAAGCACATACGATTGCAGCAACGTGTCGTGCGCAATCCCGCGCAAGGTCAGGCCGTGATTGGCCAAAATGTGCTGGTCGTATTTGAGATGCTGGCCGATTTTGGCCGCGTGTGGGTTTTCGAGCCACGGTTGCAGCGCGGCGAGTACTTCGTTCAACGGCAGTTGCGCGAGGTTTTGCATGCCGATGTGACCGACGGGCACATACCAGCCTGAATGACCATCCACCGCAAACGACAGGCCAACCAGTTGCGCTTGCATGGGGTTGAGTGAGTCGGTTTCGCAGTCAAATGCGGTCAGTTGAGCGGCGTTAATGGCGGTTAACAACTGTTGCAGCAATTCGGGTGTATTGACTATGGTGATTTGAACGTCGTAGGCGGTCAGCGCGATGGGCGTGTCGTCTGGTTCGTCAATTGTTTCAATAACGGCAGGCGCGGGCGCGGCGGCGAATAAATCGCCATTGGCGGCGGCTTCAAGTTCGGCATTGACTGCTTTAAGCCACGTTCTGAAGTTTGACTGCTCATAAATCGTTTTGAGGGTCGGGTTGTCGGCGGGCTGCATTTTGATGGTGGCAATGTCGTCAAACGGCGCAGGCAGCGCCACGTCGCATTTGACCGTGACCAATGCGCGGCCTTGCGGCAGCCAATCGAGCGCGGCGCGTAGGTTTTCGCCGACTTTGCCACCGATTTGCGCGGCTGAGGCGACGATGTTGTCCAGCGTGCCGAACTCGGTCAGCCATTTGACGGCGGTTTTGGGGCCGACTTTGGCCACACCAGGGATGTTGTCCACCGTGTCACCGACCAGCGTGAGGTAGTCGATGATGCGCTCAGGCGGCACGCCAAACTTCTCGGTCACGCCTTTAATGTCCAAAATATCGTCGCTCATGGTGTTGAACCACAATACCTGCTCGTTGACCAGTTGGGTGAGGTCTTTGTCGCCTGTTGCCATGACGGTGTGCCAACCGCGTGCGGCAGCTTGCACCGACAACGTGCCCATCACATCATCGGCCTCAACGCCTTCAACCGCCACAACAGGCCAGCCCAGCGCGGCCACGGCTTGGTTGATGATGTCAATTTGCAAGCGCAAATCATCAGGCATGGCCGAGCGCGTGGCTTTGTAATCGGGATACAACTCGTCGCGAAAAGTTTTGCCTTTGGCATCAAACACGCACAGCGCGTGCGCGGTTGGCACTTGCGCCTGTAAGCGTTTGAGCATATTAATCATGCCGTACAACGCGCCCGTAGGTGCGCCGCTGGGGCTGCGCAAGTCGGGTAGGCCGTGAAACGCGCGGTATAAAAAACTAGAGCCGTCCACCAGCAAGAGGGTTTGCGGCGCGCGCGCCATGAAATCAGTTATTTTTTTCATATCTATCGTACAATAAGGCACATTTTTAGGAGGCCACACCATGAATCAAAACGCCAAAGAAAAAATCCAAACCTTAAGCGAAACCCATTTGCTTGACCTTGAAAAAGCCAGCCTCATCAAAGCGCGAGAGTCGTGGCACATATTTGGCATTATGTCAGAATTCGTCAATGCTGCCGAGCAATTGGCCAACATTCGCCCCGCCGTGAGTATTTTTGGCAGCGCGCGCACCAAGCCCGATAACCCGTATTATCACAAAACCGAAGAACTGGCCTTGATGCTGTCCAACGCTGGTTTTTCGGTCATTTCAGGCGGCGGGCCGGGGATTATGGAGGCGGCCAACAAAGGCGCGTTTGCGGGCAAATCGCCCAGCGTGGGTTTGAATATTTTGCTGCCGCATGAGCAAACGGGCAATCCGTACCAAAACGTCTCGGTGAATTTTCGTCACTTTTTCTCGCGCAAAGTCGCGTTTGTCAAATACGCCACCGCGTACGTGGTTATGCCTGGTGGGCTGGGCACGTTGGATGAGTTGTTTGAATCGCTCACCTTGATTCAAACGGGCAAAGCCAAAAAAATGCCCATCTTTTTGTATGGTACAGAATTTTGGACAGGGCTGTGGGACTGGGTGGCCGATCAATTATTGTCGAACCAACTGATTTCTGCGGAAGATTTGAACCTTGTTCAAATCACCGATGACCCGCAGTTCATCGTCAATTCGATTTTTGATTTTTACGAAAAACGTGGCTTTGCCTTGAGCGACGAGGAGCGGTCACAAATGATGCAGCTGTAAGCGTATTTTGCTAAAATGCCGCATTCTCGCTGCGCGTAATTTGCTTTACGCGCAGTTTTTATGTTTTTTACAAAGTTCATCATGGCCGTTTTTACCCCGATTACCGAATCTGAATTGACCGACTGGCTGCGCCCGCTGCATTTGGGCGAGTTGGTGGCGTTCAAAGGCATTGCCAGCGGCATTGAAAACTCGAATTTTTTTGTCACCTTGAGCGACAACGGTGTGCAGACCGATTATGTGTTGACGATTTTTGAAGTGCTCAAGCCTGAGCAACTGCCGTTTTACCTTAATTTGATGCAGCATTTGGCCTTAAAAGGCATTCCCGTGCCGCGCCCGTTTGCCGATGAAGACGGCTATTTGTTCAGGATTTTGGCGGGCAAGCCCGCGTGTTTGGTCAGCAAATTAGATGGCTGCGACACCGCGCAACCCACGCCCGCGCACTGCGCCAGCGTTGGGCGCACTTTGGCGCACATGCATTTGGCGGGGCGTGACTTTAAAAACACACAGCCCAACTTGCGTGGTTTGGACTGGTGGGTGAACATGGAAAATCAAGTCGCTTCGTTTTTGCCCGATAAAATCGCCGAACTGCTGCGCGATGAGGTGCAAGAGCAGCAAGCCTTTGCGCAAACCGAGCTGTATCGCAGTTTGGCCAGCGGGGCAGGGCATTGCGATTTATTTGTTGATAACGTGCTGTTTTCCACGCCTGACTCGCCTGCATTTATTGATTTTTATTTCGCAGGGCACGACACCTTTTTGTTTGACTTGGCGGTGACGGTCAATGACTGGTGCATTGAACGGGCGACGGGCGAGTTTTTGCCTGAGCACTTGCACGCCATGTTGCAGGCGTATCATGCGGTTAACCCGCTGAACGACAACGACAAAGCCGCTTGGCCCAAGTTGCTGCGTGCCGCCGCGTTGCGTTTTTGGATTTCGCGCTTGTTTGACTTTTACCGCACCCGCGACGCGGAAATGCTCACCCCCAAAGACCCCACGCATTTTGAACGCATTTTGCAAAACCGCCGCGCTTTGGATGCGCAAAACCGAACCCCTTGGATGAATTGATATGACTGAAATCAGCATTGCTCGTTCGCCCATCAGCCACGCGTGGTTGTGGTTTAAAAATGGCTTGCGCATGCTTCGAGCGCAGCCTTTAACCCTTTGCATCACCACCGCGTGGCTGATGCTCGCCTTGCTGTTGGTCATGCAAGTGCCCGTTGTCGGGCCAATGCTCGCCGCGCTGGTTTGGCCCGTTTTGTCATTTGGCATGGCTGAAGTCAGTCAAAAAATCCGCTTGCAAAACCCCGTCAGCCCGCTGGATGTGTTTGTTGGCTTTCATCCTGCGCATCGTTTGCAATTGTTGACAGTTGGCGCATTTTTGGCCGTGTTGCTGTTCGCATCGCTCATGTTGATGCGCCAATTTGACTTAAGCCCGTTGATGCAGTTTTCACAAAATTTGCTCAATCAAAGCGAAAAGTTCGACACGGTTAAACTGTTGCAAACCACTGAAGCCGCATTAGCCAACCCAGAGTTTGCTCAAGCCGCGCAGATTGTCAATACGTTTACGCTCATCAATATGGGCATCATCACATTGTTGGCCTACGCGCCTTTGTTTGTTGCGTGGCAAAAGGCGCAACCCGTACAGGCCATTGGTTTGTCGCTTTGGACGATTGGGCGCAATGTTTTACCGCTTGGCGCATTGCTGTTGTTGATTTTGGGCACGGTATTCGTGGTAGTCAATCTGTTGTTTTTTCTGGTCGCTCTCGTACCGCTTTTGGCTGTGTGGATTGTCTTACCCGTTGTTTTTCTCCTCATCGGCTTTGTGTTTGCCTTGGTTTTTACCAGTTATCACAATATTTTAACCAACAGCACAAAAAAATCTTGACAGGCTGGGCAAATTTCCCCATAATGCCAATCTTTCGGCGAATTAGCTCAGTCGGTTAGAGCGACGGAATCATAATCCGCAGGTCCGGGGTTCGAATCCCTGATTCGCCACCATAACGATAACCAGCGTTACCCACGGTTAGCAAACAAACCCACGTAAACATTAAGTTTCGTGGGTTTTTTGTCATCTGTGGGCAACGCTAGGCAACGGGGGTTGCAAATTAAAATGTGGGTAATATTGTGGGTAATGATAGAATCGCTCATAAAATTCGAACCACGTTACCCACAAAACACCCGCGAGGTCTTGCCATGCCTACCATTCCCTTAACTGATACAGGGCTGAAGAAAAAAATAGCCGATTGTGAAAAAAACCTGATTCTTGGTGAAAAAGCCACCAACCGAATCCCCGATGGGGGTGGTTTGGGTTTAAAGCGGCTTAATAGTGGTAATTGGGTATGGCATTACCGCTATAGATTTGAGGGTAAAGAGAATGTGCTGTCTTTTGGGCACTACCCAGCCACCACGCTTGCAGAAGCGCGAGCACAACGCGATGAAGTTAAACGATTGCAAAAAGAGGGCAAAGACCCCGCCGCGTATCGTGATGCGCAAAGAGCAGCGGTGCAAGAATCAAAGGCCGCCGCATTGGTTGAGCCTGAAGATTCGTTTAGAGCCGTTGCATTGCTTTGGCATAGCAACTGGAGTAAGGGCAAGGGCATAGATGCAGCCCACGCCACAGCCACGCTGCGCCGCCTTGAAAACGATGTATTCCCAGCCCTTGGTATGCAATCCGTTCAATCCATCGAGTTAAAGCACCTCACGCCTGTGTTGAAAGCCATTGAGCAACGCGCCCCGTCATTGGCAGAAAAAGCGTGGATTGCGTGTGGTCAGGTATTTCGCTATGCCTGTGCGCATGGGATTATGAGTAACAACCCATGCGCCAATATTCGGCGCGGTGATTTATTGATGGTTGCGCCACAAGTTGAGAATCAGAAGCGGGTTAACCCTGAAGAAATCCCAGCGTTGATGCGGGCGATTGATAGTTATGAAAGCGTGCTGGTTCGGCTGGCATTGCAATTGATGGCTTTGGTGTTTGTGCGTCATTCTGAATTGATTGGGGCGCGGTGGTGTGATTTTGACTTTGAGCACAACCTCTGGACAATCCCCATTAAATCACGCGATGAGCACGGCAATAGCGGCTATGGCATGAAGAAAGTGCGTGGTGCGCAAGCCCCGCATGTTGTGCCATTGTCGCGTCAAGCCTTGGCCGTGTTAGAGCAGTTGCGTGCAATCAACGGCGGGCGGGTGCATCTATTCCCCAGCGTGAAAGGTGAGGGCAAAGTAATGAGCATGGGCACAATGAACAAGGCTCTTGAGTTGATGGGGTTTAAAGGCCGCCATACCGTGCACGGTTTTAAGGGCATGGCATCGACTGCGCTTAGTGAGATGGGCTATCCTAGAGAACACATAGAACTACAGTTAGCCCACATGGAGCGCAACAAGGTTGTGGCGGCATACAACCATGCCAAGTACATTAAGCAACGTACCGAGATGATGCAGCGATGGGCTGATTTTTTGGATGAACAACGCGGCAAGGGGAAAGTAATCCCAATGAGACGCGCCTAGCCACAGCACCACAGCCAACAATCCAAACGCATCTATTGATGCGTTTTTTTTCACCGTACACAAACGGGCGGGGTGGAGCAAGCCACTCAAAGCGATTGCCCACCATCAACAACCCTTTAATTCCACCTTAAACGCCCCGCTGTTGCGCTTTGAGTCGTGGCAATGCCTACCATACCCCCCCTATTAAGGTACTTCCACAAGCCCCGTTTTCACGGGTAATTCGCACCCCCGCGCCGCGCTATTTGATGGACGGCCTAAAGGGGTTGTACCGTATGAATGATGCGGGCTTGATTGAGCCGCGAGGTGCGAAATGCAGATAAAAGCCGCGTTATTGGTCTGTGAAAGCGGCGGGGGACCCTGCTTATTTTTTAGGCAGTGAGGGTCGACCAACCCCCAAAATTGCTCTCGCTGTGTGAAAAAATGCGATGGTTTACTTTACTTTGAATGCGATAAACCCAGTAAATATCATGGCTAGCGGGCATTTTGTCTCTACAAGCCCCGTATTTACTGGGTTTGTGTTTTTTATAGTAGAAAATCTAGAAAACATGTTTTTGCGTTTGGTACACTGGTACATTGGTACAAAAAATAAACGTACCAATAAAATCAATGCTTTATATAAAAAAGACTTTTAAAAACCTTAACTAATAACTGGTACAAGTCTGGTACAACCTTGGTACATCTCAAACCACCCCATTCTGCTTGTCGTTTTGCGGTCTTTTGGGTGGTTTTTTGCGTTGTTGCTTTGGGATTATTTGAAAACCTTGGACACTTTAAAGCGTTAGAATATGGGCGTTTAAATTTTCTAAAACCACAACATGGGCAAACCTTGGCATTGAAAGGCAAAATGACACACCAATCAAAAACACAAAATCGAATGACTGTACGTGAGTTACGAGAACTCAAAAAACAAGGTTTTACCCATGAAAGCCCCGAATTGAACGAGGCACAGCGCACAGCAATGGAACGAATGGACAAAGCAATCACGCCCCCTTGGTTGCCTATTTCGTCATTGAAAAGGCCTAATTTTATTGGAGACATGCTCAAGGGATTAAACGAAAAAACTGAAGCCATGTTCAAGCAACTCAAAGAGCCGTTGGTTCGGATTGGGGATTTAATTAAAAACTTCGATTGGTTGCGGGCGATTGCGGCGCAAGCGGTTGATGCGCAACGCAGCGGTAATATTGAAGAATATAACGAAGCCATTGAAGCGGGCAATAAGCACATTAGTGAGGCAGAAAACCCTATCGAGGCATTGAGCGAGTACACGGGCTGGGTGATTGAGTTTTCAGGCATGGCGTTAGAGCAACTTCAACAGGAGGTTTACGAAGCCCGCCAAAACATTAAAAAACTCAATGAGGAATTAGACAAAACGCGCTTAGCGTATCAAAAAAGGCCACAAGCCAAGGATAAAAAAGCCTTCATGGAGTGGATTCAAAGCGAAAATATCGTTATCGAGCAAATAAGGGACTTGTTGTACTTGAAGAATATACCTAATCATGAATGGTTGTTTTATAACTGGGATACGCTCAAAAAATGGTACAAAGAGGCCATGCCTGATATTCCATTAAAAGCGGGCAACCGCCGAAAAGATTAAACACCCCTTATCCCATTAACTATGTTTAGTCCCATAAGCCCCAATTTACAGGGGCTTTTTTCATGGCCACAATCCACACATTCGCTATGTAAGGTGCATAGCGGCAACATGTGGAAAGGATTGTTAAACATGAAACACCAAAGCCATCAACCAAACCAAATCCCAGCCGCTGGCATGGTGCGCTGGAGTCAAATCGCAGCATTAATGCCAATCAGCAAAGAAACCGCTCGTAAATTGGCACTCAAGGGCAAATTCCCGCCGCCATTGCGGTTCTCACTGCGCTGCACCATGTATCGGTGCGAAGAAATTCACAAATGGCTGGCCGCGCCGCTGGACTATCAAGCCCCTGCTATCTGAGGCAACGCAAGGCAACCGCCGAATCATTGGCATTACGCCACCCCCCGCGAAATATGGAAATTGAAAGAACATTATGGAACTCATGAAATTTGTAACAGATATCGCTGGATTCATCGATTCATTAGATGAAACCAAGGCCATTATTCAACGCTTGCACCCTGCTATGCAGATGGGTGTATTTGACAAACTTGTGTTGACCGAAGACCAAGCGCAAGCCGCTTTTGAATTGCGCTTCAAAATAGAGGCGGCCGTTAAATTCGGCGAGCAGTTTTATTACACCTTAGAAGAAACCCATGCGGGGGCTGAAGAAATCCACCGTGGTGGTGGCCTAAAACTTGGTGTTGAAAATCTTGTCATTCCTTTGTTGGAAATACAGGCAAGAAAAACGCTGCGCATTGTGAGACAAGCGCATGAGCAAATCAAAGCACTGCACCACAGCCTAAAAACCGCCACAGAAGCCGAAATTGCTAAGCGTGAGGCCGCCACATTGGCCGAAATCGAGGCCAGTTACCCGCGCCCTGAGTAACCCAATAGCCGTAATTAGTTTATTTTGGCAACAAATTGCGGCCATTTTGATTGAAACATTTACGGAAGAAAGCGCAACATGAAATTGTTAGAACCCAATATCCTTTTTTATTGGCTGTTTGGTACGCTTGATGATAGCAAAACCTTTATTAATCGCTTGCCCCCCGCCATGCGAGCGGGGTCACTTGATGGGTTTGAATTGACGGATTACGAGGTACAGGCTTTGGGCGATTTAACCGTTTACCTGCGTCAAGAAATTCGGCACGCGAGGGAATTTCGTGGGATTTTTTCAGATGGCAGTTGTGAGCAAACCGCAAGCCTTACGAGGGTAATTATTGAGCGATTTGGATGCCTATCGAAACGTCTTAAAGCCGTCATGGCCGCCGATGCAAAGCAGCGCAAGGCGGCGGGAAAACCAGCCTTTGAAATGACGGAAAAAACGAAGCCTTGCCCTGAGCGTGTTGAGCCTTTTGATTTTATGCAGGATTGTTGCGAACACTTGCGTAAGGATGAATGGTTTGAATACCACAGCCAGACCCCTGAGTTTAATCAGGCTTTTGGCGAATTTCTCGTTATTGATGGTTGGCTTAAAAAATTGGATGTCTCGCAAGATGAATCTAAATTCATTTATGCCAATTGCGGCGATTTATTTAATCTTTTACACGCTTACTTGACCACCGCACTCAATCAACTCTCCGCCGTGCTGGGGATTACTGTGGGTGAATGCAAAAGCCCTGAGTAACCCAATAGCCGTAATTAGTTTATTTTGGCAACAAATTGCGGCCATTTTGATTCAAACATTTACAGAAAAACCCACAAGAAAGGTTTAATCATGTTGTACAATTTAATTTCTAAAAACCAATGCAGCACCCAGCGACTGAATCGCTGTTTTTTAATGCCCCAATTTTGCCAAACGCCCGCCCGTGGCGCGTGGCTGCATGTCTTTGGGGGTGTGGGCAAGGCGCAAGCCCCCCGCTGTCATTGGCAGTTAGAGCACCCCCACCTTTTACAGGTGAACCTCAATCTAAAACCAATGGAGGCCGTCATGGCTCACACTTCACCCGCTCCAAAGCACACATCTACCCACGCCACCCCAAACCCAGCCATTTCATTGGCGGGGCGCATTGAGTTGCACGGCGTGGTTTCTTTGGTATTACATTGCACCGCTGAACGCCCGCAAGGCGTGATTGAGCACAGCACCCACATCATTGAAGCCCTGCGCCACGTGGCCGCCGTGGCACGCGCCAAGGTTGATTTAGCCCGCTATCGCCCACAAACCAAACCCCTGCAATACTTTAGCCACTGCGCCGCGCCTGTTGAAATCGGCGTGACGGTGGATGTGGTGGCCTTGAGCGATGACGATATTATCGCCCACGCCGCTGCAATCGTGGCGCGGTTGAGCGTTGAATATGGCCGTGAGTCGCATGAAGCAAGGGGGTAATCATGGCCAAGCACCCTGTAACCCTTGACACTGCCCGCGCGGCATTGTCGCACCTTGACGCGTCCGACCGTGAGGTTTGGATTAAAAGCGGCCAAGCCTTAAAATCCGAGTTCGGTGAAGAGGGGTTCGATTTATTCGACCAGTGGAGCAGCGAAGCGAGCAATTACGACGCAAAGGCTGTAAACGCCACGTGGCGCGGTTTTAAGGCGGGCGGTAGAGTCACTATTGGTACGTTGATTTACATGGCCAAACAACGCGGTTTTGACCCCAAAACCGAGGGTAAAAACGCCCCGTCCAATGAATTGACCGCGCAAGCCCGTGCGCAAGCCGCCGAAAAACGCCGCATCGAGGCCGAAAAAGAGGCCGCCCAAACGCTCAAAAACCAGCAAGCAGCCGCTCACAAAGCACAAACCGCATGGGATGCAGCCACCCCAAACGCCTCAAGCCGTTATCTTGGTATTAAAGGGGTGGCCGCGCATGGGGTGCGCTTTGAGGTGGCGGGCGATGCTGTTACGGTGCTTGTACCCCTGCGCGATGCAACGGGGCAATTGTGGAATCTGCAACGAATCGCGCCCGATGGTACAAAAATGTTCATGAAAGCCGCCCGCGTGAGTGGTCTATACCACACAATAGGCGAAATAAGCCAAGCACAGCCCGCTGGCTGGGTTTTGGCGGCTGAGGGCTACGCTACAGCGGCCACGCTGCATGAAGCGACTGGCGCGGCTGTAGTGGTGGCTTTTAACGCGGGCAATCTCAAGCCCGTGTGCATGGCACTGCGCGAGCAATACCCGAACGCCAAAATACTGATATGCGCCGATAATGACCGCGCCACAGAAGAACGAACGGGCACAAATGCAGGGCTGGCCGCCGCCCACAAAGCGGCTGAGGCGGCGGGCGCAAGCGTGGCATGGCCGCAAGGCTTGCCCACGGATAAAAGCGACTTCAACGACTTGGCCAATCATCCCAATCATGGCGGCGGGCTTGAACAGGTACGGGCGCAGATTGAAGCCGCATGGCAGAGAACGGATGCAAATTGTGAGAATGAGACGCATTCTCATAAATCGCGCCAGTCCTCTAGCCAAGATGCGCCCAAAACAGAGCAAACCGCCAAGGTGCGCAGCGCAAGCGGTAAATTCCAAAAGTTGGAAAAAGGCTTCACCGTGGATGATGATGGGGTTTGGTATCACGGGTACACCAAAGGCAGTAATGGCGAATTCATCCCCAAACCACCCCTAAAACTGTGTGACCCGCTGCACGTCACGGCCAACACGTACGCTAATGAAATCGGTGGCCAAGGTTATTTACTGGAATTCACCGACCGCCGCAATGTGGCTAAACGCTGGGTTATGCCGCCCACATGTTGAGCGGTGACGGGCAATCCTACCGCAAAGAATTGTACGATATGGGGTTGCGGATTGGCGCGGGTAATGAGGTCAAAAACAAACTTCACGAATACATTCAAAGCGTGCAGGTTGATGAATGGGTACGCTGCACCGAAACGGTGGGCTGGTTTGAGGATACGTACGTTATGCCCGATGGTTCGATTGGCAACGACAATAGCGAGCGGGTGCTATTTCAATCGGTGGCGGCCATTCCATCCCAATTCAAACAAAACGGGACGCTGGCCGATTGGCAGGAGTTGATAGCCATGCTAAGCGTGGGCAATTCGCGTCTTATCATGGTTATTTCTACCGCGTTTGCGGGCGTGTTGGTCGAGCCGTCAGGGGTTGAATCGGCGGGGTTTCATTTCATGGGTGGCAGTCGTTCGGGCAAGTCCACCGCCTTGCATGTGGCCTGTTCGGTGTACGGCTCACGTGAGTTTAAAAAGTCGTGGAAAGCCACGGGCACGGCAATGGAGGCAATGGCTGCACAGTACTGTGATTCGACACTGGTATTAGATGAGATTGGTGAAGTCGATGGCAAGATTGTAGGCGATGTGGTCTATATGCTGGGGAATGGCACGGGCAAAGGGCGCGGCAATGTGGGCATTGGCCTGCGTCATACGCTGAGGTGGCGGCTTTTGTACTTATCGTCAGGTGAAAAAACTTTGTCCACCATCATGCAGGAGTCAGGCAAAAAGATAAATGCGGGGCAAGAAGCGCGTTTAATCAACATTCCCGCCGATGCAGGCCAAGGGCTGGGGCTGTTTGACACGCTAAACGGCTACACAAGCGGGCACGACTTCGCCCACGACCTCAATCAATACAGCAAAGAATGCTACGGGGTGGCGGGCGTGCAATTCATCGAGCACGTGGTTAGCAATATCAAGGCATTGCGCCGCTCGTTGCGTGAGGATGTGCAAGCCTATGCTAAAGAGTTGGCCTCACAAGGCGGCGGTTCGATTGATGGGCAAGTGA
>JBOFII010000038.1:0-12970 GCA_051650085.1 Formosimonas sp. | reverse complement strand
CCGACGTGCCCAAAATCGTGGATTGGTACATGGAAAACCGCATCAACATTGACGATTTAATCACCCATACTTTGCCGCTGGAGCGCATCAATGAAGGGTTTGACTTGATGGACAAAGGCGAGTCGATTCGCAGCGTGGTAGTGTTTTGACGGCAACGCCGTCATTCCCGCGAATGCGGGAATCCAGTCAAATGCGCAGCATTTGTGACGGCTCAATACATCAGCACATTATCTAGATTCCCGCCTGCGCGGGAATGACAACATTCACTTGAACTCATTATGACCATCACCACCCGCTCCACCCACGCCTATTTTGGCGGCACTATGGGTTTTTACAGTCACTTTTCCACGCAAACCCAGTCTGAGATGCGTTTTTCGGTGTTTGTGCCGCCCGCTACGCGCCCACTACCTGCGCTGTATTTTTTGGCGGGTTTAACCTGCACCGAAGAGACTTTCATGATTAAGGCGGGCGCACAACGCTACGCGGCCGAGCACGGTTTGGTTTTGGTGGCGTGCGACACCAGTCCGCGCGGTTTGAATCTCGACGGTGACGCTGATTCATGGGATTTTGGCGTGGGCGCGGGGTTTTATGTGGATGCGACGCAAGAGCCGTGGCGCACGCATTACCGCATGGGCAGCTATGTCAACCTTGAGTTGCCCGCGGTGATTGAGGCCAACTTCCCCGTATGCAGCGACAAACGCGGGATTTTCGGCCACTCGATGGGCGGTCATGGGGCGTTGGTGACGGCCTTGCGCCACCCCGAACGCTGGCAATCGGTTTCGGCGTTTGCGCCGATTACCCACCCATGCGCGGTGCCGTGGGGCGAGAAAGCGTTCAGTCGCTATTTGGGAGACGACCACACCGCGTGGCAAGCTTACGACGCGAGCCACCTTATGGCACAACGCGCTCACCCCGCACACATTTTGGTCGACCAAGGCTTGGCCGATACGTTCATCGACACGCAACTCCAGCCGCACCACCTTGAGGTGGCGGCGCAACTATCAGGCCAGCAACTCACGTTGCGTCGCCACCGCGATTACGACCATTCATACTGGTTTATTCAAAGTTTCATTGAAGAACACTTGGCGCATCATGCGCAACAGCTGCGCGGCTTGTGATATAATTGCCCCGCTTCATCGAGGAGCGTTGCGACGATTCATTTCGCCAGGCTCGATGTTGGTTTAAAAACGACGCTCACTTCTAATTTTTTAACATTAGACGTGAGCGTCGTTTTTTATTGCCCACGCACTTTTAAGGACAGATCATGGCTTACATCACCGAAAATGCCCATATTGCGGATTTATCATTGGCCGCTTGGGGACGCAAAGAACTCAATATCGCCGAAACCGAAATGCCTGGTTTAATGGCCTTGCGCCGCGAATTTGGCACGAGCAAACCACTCTCAGGCGCACGAATTGCAGGCTCGCTGCACATGACCATCCAAACCGCCGCGCTCATCGAAACGCTGCAAGCCTTGGGCGCACAAGTGCGCTGGGTGTCGTGCAATATTTTCTCAACCCAAGACCACGCCGCTGCGGCGATTGTAGAAACTGGCACGCCCGTGTTCGCTTACAAAGGCGAGTCTTTGGAAGACTACTGGGCGTTCACGCACAAGATTTTTGACTGGGGCAACGGCCAATACGCCAACATGATTTTGGACGACGGCGGCGACGCCACCATGCTGCTGATTGTCGGCTCTCGTGCCGAAAAAGACATCAACACATTGGCCAACCCAGGTTCGGCCGAAGAAATCATCATGTTCAATTCCATCAAGGCGCAATTGGCGCTGGATCCGACATGGTACTCGACCCGTTTGGCGAGCATTAAGGGCGTGACTGAAGAAACCACCACAGGCGTGAAACGCTTGTATTCGCTGCAAGAACAAGGCGCATTGCCATTCCCCGCGATTAACGTCAACGACTCGGTGACCAAATCTAAATTTGACAATTTATACGGCTGCCGCGAATCATTGGTCGATGGCATCAAACGCGCCACCGACGTGATGATTGCGGGCAAAGTTGCCCTCGTGTGCGGCTACGGCGACGTGGGCAAAGGCTCGGCGCAATCGTTGCGTGGCTTGGGCGCGACCGTTATGGTCACCGAAATCGACCCGATTTGCGCCTTGCAAGCGGCGATGGAAGGCTACCGCGTGGTGACTTTGGACGACGTGGTCGATCAAGTGGATATTTTTGTCACCACCACGGGCAACTTCAATATCATCACCCGTGCGCACATGGACAAAATGCGCGACCAAGCGATTGTGTGCAACATCGGCCACTTTGACAACGAAATCGACGTGGCGGGCATCAAAGACTTGCAATGGGACAACATCAAACCACAGGTCGACCACATCGTATTCCCCGACGGCAAACGCATCATTTTGCTCGCCGAAGGCCGCTTGATTAACCTTGGCTGCGCCACGGGTCACCCATCGTTTGTGATGAGCAACTCGTTCACCAACCAAACGCTGGCGCAAATTGAATTGTTCCAAAACGGTGCAAACTACAAAAACGAAGTGTATGTGTTGCCCAAACATTTGGACGAAAAAGTCGCGCGTTTACACCTAGAGCGCATCGGCGCGAAACTCACCGTGCTGACCGACGAGCAAGCTGCATACATCAATGTCGATAAAAACGGGCCTTATAAACCTGAGCATTATCGTTATTAATCTATTAGCGTCGTCATTCCCGCGCAGGCGGGAATCCAACAAATGCGTAGCATTTGTAAGCAACACAAACACCTTACAAATCAACGGCTCGCTTCGCGCCCCACTGGATTCCCGCATTCGCGGGAATGACGGCACATAATAACAACCACCAACAGGAGCACAACATGCTCAAATGGCTGATTTTATGGCTCATCAACACGGCGGCCTTAATGGCTTTGCCTTTTTTCTTTGATGGCATTCAATTCAACGGCTGGTCATCGGCTTTGCTGGCTGCGGCCGCGCTGGGTTTGCTCAACACATTCATCAAACCGATTGTGCAAGTGCTGACTTTACCACTACAAATCATCACCTTGGGTTTATTCACGTGGGTGATTAATGCTGGTTTTATGCTGCTGGTCGACCGTTTGATTACAGGCTTTACGATTGACACGTTTGTCACCGCGATTATGGCCTCTGTGCTGTACAGCCTCATCAGTTGGGCGGGTGCAACTGTTTTACTCCCTTCTTTTAAAAGGTCTTCATGAGCCGCATCGACAGCGTTTTAGTGTTACAACAATTTGCCGAATCGCGCAGCCAAGCGCAGCGCATGATTGCGGATAAACGCGTGCGCATGCATCAAGGCCATGAGTGGAAACTCATCACCAAGCCTGCATACGAAATCACCGATGACGCGCTGCTGGATGTTGCGCCGTCGGACACCGACAAATACGTCTCACGCGCGGGCATCAAAATGCTCGGTGCGTTGACACACACCCGCCTTGCGGTGCAAAACCTCACCTGTTTGGACTTGGGCATCAGCACGGGTGGCTTTACCGATTGTTTGCTGCAGCATGGCGCACGCCACGTGGTTGGCGTGGATGCGGGTTCGGGGCAGTTGCACAAACGTTTGCACGGTGAGCCGCGCTTGAGTTTATTTGAAAACATCAATGCACGTTATTTGGATGAAGCAAGTTTAAGCGACGCATGGAGCGATGTGTATCCCGACGCTGACGCGCCCATCACCCATGATTTTGACCTCATCGTCGCCGATTTGTCGTTTATTTCGTTGACCAAAGTATTGCCGATTTTCGCGCCCAACGCTGAGGCCACGCCGCTGCTCAAAAACGGCGCGTATTTACTCGCACTGGTCAAACCACAATTTGAGCTGTCGGCCGACGCGCTGACCAAGGCGGGGATTGTCAAAAACCCCGCCGATTACGCGATTGTGCAAGCCAATATTTTGCAAGCTTGCCTTGAACATTCGTTCAGCGTTTTGGATTATTTTGCCAGCCCGATTGAGGGTGGCGATGGCAACAAAGAGTTTTTTATTTTCGCGCAATACCATATTTAGGATTTTTTCATGAGCCTCAACATTCCCGTCAGTTTTGAATTTTTCCCACCCAAAACGCCCGAAGGCCACGACAAACTCATGCAGGCGGTGCAGCGTTTATCGACGTACCAGCCTGAATTTTTTTCCTGCACCTACGGCGCGGGCGGCTCAACACAAAAAGGCACGTTCAGCACAGTCAACGCGATTCGCGCCCAAGGCTTTGATGCCGCGCCGCATTTGTCGTGCGTAGGCGCGACACACGATTATATTTTAGAAATTTTGAATGAATTAAAGCAGTCGGGCGTCAAACGCATTGTCGCCTTGCGTGGCGATTTGCCATCGGGCATGGGTGGCATGGGTGAATTTCATTATGCCGCCGAGTTGGTGGCGTTCATCCGCGAAAAAACAGGCGATTATTTTCACATTGAAGTGGCGGCTTATCCCGAATACCACCCGCAATCGCGCAGCCCAGCCGATGACATGAAGCATTTCGCGGCCAAAATGCAAGCGGGTGCCAACTCGGCGATTACCCAGTATTTTTACAATGCCGATGCGTACGCGCGTTTTCGCGACGAAGCCGTTAAAGCGGGCGTGAGTGCGCCGATCGTCCCTGGCATCATGCCGATTACCAACTACAGCCAACTGGCGCGTTTCTCTGACGTGTGCGGCGCAGAGTTGCCGCGCTGGGTGCGCTTAAAATTGGCCAGTTTTGGCGACGATAAAGCCGCCATTACCGCGTTTGGTCAAGAAGTGGTGACCCAGCTGTGCCGCCGCCTGATTGAACTGGGTGCGCCTGCCTTGCATTTTTACACACTCAACCAAGCCAATTCGTCTGCAGCAATTATTGACGCACTATAAGGTCAACGCTTTTTCGCTTCGTACGTTATGAATCCCATGAAAAAACAAGTATTAACCCTTTTAATCACAGGTGTGTGGCACGCTGTTACCCATGCACAAACCAGCACACCCGCCCAGCCGACCAACCCCGTCGTCGAGCAAGAAGCAGGCTTCATCTATACCTGTGCCACCGCCAAGCCGATTGTGGGCTGGCAAAGCATCAGCGTGGTTTTAGACCGCGTAGGGCCTGCGCAAAACACCATCAGTGTCACTGGCTATGCCAAGCTGGGCAGCGGTGAGCTGAAAAAGATTGAGCTGTGCGACAAAATCAAAACCGCTCAATCACTCATCAACATGCTCAACGCGCTGACCAACAACAAAGAGCTGGCTTGGCGCTACCTACAATGGACAACCTTGCCCAATCGTCAATTTACCTTCAATCCATTGACAGAAACAGAAGCCCAAAAATTATTGCAAGCCTCGCCCAATCAGCAGTAATTCACGGCACATCAGCAGGTTTGACGCAGTCACGCTATAATCTCGCCACTTCAAACACAGTAGGTTCACGATGCACGATTTGATTTGGCAATGCGCCAGCCACACGCTGGTGCTCAATCGCCCGTTGGTCATGGGCATTCTCAATGTGACCCCAGATTCTTTTTCGGACGGCGGACAACACGCCACAACCGAGGCGGCTATGGCGCAAGCTCATGCCATGCTTGAGGCTGGGGTTGACATCATTGATATTGGTGGTGAATCGAGTCGCCCCAATGCTGAGCCAGTATCTGCCTGTACCGAATTGTCGCGCATCATGCCTGTGCTCAAAGCACTGCGTGATTGTGGCAAACCGATTTCAGTCGATACCCAAAAACCTTATGTCATGCGGGCGGTTTTGGATGCGGGGGCAAGCATCATCAACGATGTCTGTGGATTTGACAACCCCGTCGCGATTGATGCGGTGGCCGATAGCGATTGCGGGTTGTGCATTATGCACATGCAAGGCGAACCACAAACCATGCAAAATGCGCCCATTTACCAAAATGCTCCTGCCGAAGTCACAGATTTTTTACAACGCCAAGTCAATCGTTTACAATCAGCAGGCATTGACAAACAACGGCTGTGTATTGACCCAGGCATAGGTTTTGGCAAAACATTGGCGCACAACATTCAAATTTTGCAACAACTGCCCCATTTACCCGCCACCCCGATTTTAGTGGGTCTATCGCGCAAACGAATAATTGGCGATCTGACCCGCAAACCCGTGCATGAGCGTATGGCAGGCAGTGTCGCAGGTGCGCTCTATGCGGTGGCGCAAGGTGCGCATATTGTGCGTGTGCACGACGTAGCGGCGACAGTCGATGCGCTCAAGGTTTGGCACTCTTTATCGACAACTCAACACATAGGACAATCATGACTCGCAAATATTTTGGCACCGATGGCGTGCGTGGTCGTGTGGGCGTCGCCCCGATTACCCCCGACTTTGTCATGCGTCTAGGCTATGCCGCAGGGCAAGCCTTAGCGCACGATGGCGTGGTTGAACGGCCTTGTGTGCTGATTGGTAAAGACACCCGTATTTCAGGTTATATGCTCGAAGCGGCTTTGGTCGCGGGCTTTACCGCCGCAGGTGTTGATGTGCGTTTGACCGGCCCCTTGCCCACCCCTGCCATCGCTTACTTGACCCGTACCTTGCGCCTGCAAGCGGGCGTGGTGATTTCGGCCTCGCACAATCCATTTGAAGACAATGGCATTAAGTTTTTTTCCGCCCAAGGCGACAAGCTGCCCGACGAAAAAGAACTCGAAATCGAAGCCGAGTTGGATTTGCCCATGGGATGCGTTTCTTCAGACAAACTAGGCAAAGCCAAACGTATTGATGATGCGGCGGGGCGTTATATTGAGTTTTGCAAATCCACCTTCCCAACCGATTTAGACTTGCGCGGTTTAACGATTGTGGTCGACACCGCTCACGGCGCCGCCTATCACATTGCCCAACATGTTTTACACGAGCTGGGTGCCGACGTCATCACCATTGGCGCGGCACCTAACGGCATGAACATCAACGACAAAGTCGGCGCGACCGACCCTGACGCGTTGGTGCTCTCGGTACGTGCCAACCATGCCGACTTAGGCATTGCGTTAGATGGCGACGCCGACCGCGTGGTGATGGTGGACAAAGACGGCACCATTTACGACGGCGACCAATTGCTGTACGCCATTGCCGCCACACAGCACAGCTTGTCCCCCATTGACGGCGTGGTCGGCACGCTCATGAGCAATTTAGGGCTTGAAAAAGCCTTGCGCACGCTGGGCATTGACTTTGCCCGTGCCAATGTCGGCGACCGCTATGTGCTCGAACAACTCAAAGAGCGCAATTGGTTGTATGGCGGGGAAAGCTCTGGGCATATTTTGTGCTTAGACAAACACAGCACCGGTGACGGCTTGGTCAGCGCACTGCAAGTGTTAGCCGCCATACGTCGCAGCAACAAAAGCCTCAAAGAATTGGTCGCTCCCTTAACCATGTATCCACAAACCATGATTAATGTGCGCATTCAAAAAGGCTTTGACTGGAAAAATCACGCCCCCTTGCAAGCGGCGCAACAACAAGCCGCCCAAACACTGGGCGACACAGGCCGCATTTTGATTCGCGCTTCAGGTACAGAACCGCTCATTCGGGTCATGGTCGAAGCTCAAGATGCCCACATGGCTTATGAACAAGCCCAACTCATGGCCAACACACTCAAATAATATGACAACTCAACACAGCATTCAGCGCATCCATACCCTGCTTGAGCACAACGAATTCGCCCAAGTCTTGGCATTGGCTCAGACAGAAATCGCCAAAGAACCCTTAGATGACCGATTTTATTTTTTTGCCGCATTTGCATGCAGCCAATTGAAACGAGCCGATGAGGCCTTGGCGTATCAAACTCAAGCGGTACACTTGACACCCAACAATGAACATTATCAGTTCAACGCCGCCGTATATGCAGCGCAATCGAGCCACCCCGATGGTGAGTTACGTGCCATGCTGTATTATCAAAACACACTGCGCCTAAACCCCAACCACACCGACACCCTATGGAACTATGGTGAGCTGCTGCGTTTGGCAGGGCACTTGGAAATGGCCGTCGCGTGTTTCGAAAAATTATTAGCACTGAAACACCCCTACCCGCGGATTTACAATCGTTTGGCCGCCGCTTATGAGTCGTTGCGTTGGGAAGCCAAAACCGATGCCATGTACGAGATTTTGTTCAAAGAAGACCCGCAAGACCCCGTCACAGGCTGGGGTTATGCGACCACACAACTGACCCGTGAAAATGTCCCCGTCGGCTGGGCATACTACAACCGCCGTTTTGAATGCAGTTGGTTGAACAATGCGTACCACTACCCATTCAAATTACCGTTTTGGGATGGTCAATGGCACAAAGGCATGACGCTCTTGGTGCATGGCGAACAAGGTTTGGGCGATGAAATGATGTTCGCCTCCGCTTTAACCGACGCGATTCAAGAAGCGCAAACGGCGCAAGCCACAGTCATCATCGGCTGCAAAGCCCCACTGGTTCGCTTATTCCAACACAGTTTTCCCGATGTGCAGGTATTTGCACATAGTTTTGAAAAGCCCATGGACATCACCTCGTTGAGTATCACAACGCACCTGCCGATGGGGCATTTAATCGCCCGCTATCGCCACAGCATTGACGACTTCATTCAACACCAAAAGCCTTATTTATTGGCCGATGAACAACGTGCCGCTTACTATGAGCAAGCCATCATCCACAAAGGCCGCCAAGCCGTGGACGGCAAACGCCGCTTGCGCGTCGGCTTGATGTGGGGCACGGTCACCAATGAGTCGGTAAGCCGCTTTGTCATCTCGGCCAATCGACGCAGCATCGCACCCACACTGCTCGCGCCGCTGGCCAGTTTAATTGACGACGTTGAATTCATCAGTCTGCAAAACCACGAACGCGGCGCAGAAGCCGCGCTCGTGCCGCAACTGCAAATGATTGATTTCAGCCACGACCAACTCGATTTTTACGACACCGCCGCGCTGATGCGCAACTTGGACGTGGTCATCAGCGTCGACACCTCCGTGTCGCATTTAGCAGGCGGTATGGACGTGGAATGCTGGGTGCCACTGATGGTACGCCCCGATTGGCGGCATGGCCTCGACAGCCGCCAGCACAGTTATTGGTACAGCAAAACTCGCTATTTCCGCCAACAAACCGTTGACGATTGGCGACCCATTATCGACCAACTGCACGCCGCGCTGACCGAGCGTGTGGCGCAAAAAAACCGCTCGTAAACGAGCGGTTTTTTATTCAGCCAAGTCGATTAATACACGCCTTGGGCAATCATCGCTTCAGCGACTTTAACAAAGCCCGCAATGTTCGCGCCATCCACGTAGTTGACTGTGCCATCGGCTTGCGTGCCGTGTTTAACGCAGTTTTCGTGAATGTCTTTCATGATGTTTGACAAACGCGCATCCACTTCTTCGCGCGTCCACGACAAACGCAATGCATTTTGGCTCATTTCCAAACCTGAAGTGGCCACGCCACCTGCGTTAGAGGCTTTACCTGGTGCGTACAAAATCTTGGCGGCCAAGAATTTTTCAACCGCTTCCAAAGTCGATGGCATGTTCGCGCCTTCGGCCACGCAGATGCAACCGTTGGCCAACAACATGTCGGCATCTGCCGCATCCAACTCATTTTGCGTCGCGCATGGCAAAGCCACGTCGGCTTTGATGTGCCATGGGCGTTTGCCCGCTTCAAAGGTCAAGCCATTGGCCGCAGCGTAGGCCGACAAGCGACCGCGTTGCACGTTTTTCAACTCCATAATCGCGGCCAATTTAGCCGAGTCAATCCCTGCTGGGTCGTACAGCGTGCCTTCAGAATCCGACATGGTGATGGCTTTCGCGCCCAATTGAATGAGTTTTTCAACAGCGTATTGCGCCACATTGCCTGAGCCTGACACCAAAACGGTTTTGCCCGCAAATGAGTCGCCTTTGTGTTTGAGCATTTCATCTGCAAAATACACCGTACCGTAGCCCGTGGCTTCTGGACGAATCAAGCTACCGCCAAAGGTGATGCCTTTGCCTGTGAACACCGAACCCGTGTCGTTCGAGTATTTTTTCATGTAACCCGTCATGTAGCCGACTTCACGCGCACCCACGCCGATGTCACCTGCGGGCACGTCGGTGTTCGGCCCAATGTGGCGATACAATTCGCTCAACAACGCTTGGCAAAAACGCATGACTTCGCCGTCCGATTTGCCTTTCGGGTCAAAATCCGAGCCGCCTTTACCACCGCCCATCGGCAACGTGGTCAAGGCATTTTTGAAGGTTTGCTCAAACGCCAAAAACTTCAAAATCGACAAATTCACCGATGGGTGAAAACGCATACCGCCTTTGTAAGGGCCAATCGCGTTGTTGTGCTGAATGCGGAACGCACGATTGACTTGGGTTTGCCCCTTGTCATCGACCCAGCTCACGCGGAATTGAATCACGCGCTCAGGCTCAACCAAACGCTCCAAAATCGCGAAATCGGCGTATTTAGGATTTTTTTCGATGAACGGCCACAGGCTCATCATCACTTCTTTAACCGCTTGTAAAAATTCGGGTTGATTTGGGTCGCGTTTTTCAACGTAAGCCAAAAAATCATCTAAGGTTGCGTAAGCCATTTGGACTCCTTTTGCGTGCAAATTAATCTGTCACTGTTTTAGTCGGTGACACTTATGTTTTAAAACTACAGCCATTCTAACCCGTTTAAATCCATAAAACAACGAAAAAACCCGCGTATAAGCGCGGATTTTTGGTGAAAAATAATGCTGCAGTGCGATAGTTCCGTTATTTTTTAATCCGTCACTATTTTTCAGTAGTTCAACACATCTACACCTTGGCTGCTGGCGATTAAGGCCACATCGGCGGGGTTTTGCGCAAAAATCCCCACCGTGAGCACGCCTGCCATCAAAGTAAGCTGCATTTCTAATGCGAGCGGTTCGTCAATCTGCAAGCCATGCACATCCAAAATGTGGCAGCCGTTGTCGGTGACCAGCGGCGTGCCGTCGGCATTCATCCGCCAAACGGGCGCACCGCCCAATTCAACCAACTGCCGCGCCACCGCCGCTCGCGCGAGCGGCACGACTTCAACGGGTAGAGGGAATTGCCCCAAAACCGCCACTTGTTTACTCGCATCGCAAATGCAAATGAATTGCTCGGCAATCGAGGCACAGATTTTTTCCCGCGTGTGTGCCGCGCCGCCGCCTTTGAGCATATTGCCTTGCGGGTCAATTTCGTCCGCGCCGTCAATGTACACGGGCACGGATTCGACCTCATTCACGTCAAACACCCGAATACCATGCGCTTCTAAGCGGGCTTTGCTGCGCTCGGAGCTGGCAATCGCGCCTTGAATGTGCTGCTTGATGTGCGCCAATTCGTCGATGAACAAGTCAGCGGTCGAGCCTGTGCCCACGCCAATGATGGCGCCATGCGGCACGTATTCAATGGCTTTTTGCGCCACCATGCGTTTGAGTTGGTCTTGGGTCATGTCCGTCTTTCGTTACGGCGCAATCAAATACGCGTAGTCGTGTAAGTCTTGCAAAAGGCTCGCATCCGCGCCATTTTGCGCCAAATGGTTGAGTTGCGCCATGAATTCATTCAAGTTCAACGCCCCGCCCTGTAAACGCTCGGCGCAATGCTGCTGCCACGTTTCAAATTCTTCTTCGCTCAAGGTATCGGGGAAATTACGCGCCCGATAGCGAAACAACAACTCAGTCAACCGCGCATCGACAAAACTCGGCCGCGCCTGCGCCAAGTCTTGCGGGCTTAAGGTGCGCAACTGGTTGAGCGTGCGACGGTCGTTGTTGCCGACAAAGCCGTTGTACAGTGCTTCATCCACGTCGCTGGGCGCAAATTCACGCGCAAACACGCTCGCCCAATCGAGTGCAGGCAAACTTTGCGCAGCCTGCGCGTGCGCCAACTGCTGCGTTAGGTCGATGCCACAGCGTTGCTGGGCGTTGGCATCCAGCACTTTGAGGTTGCGAATCACCACGGGCGACTTATTGATGTGAATGGTTTTAATCGGCAAGCGCGTCACGCCGTCGGGCAAATCCTCGGCGCGGGAAAACATGCGCTGCGCAATGCTGGCCGCGTCCAAGCCCGCCAATTCGCGCGGGTCAGCCGCGCAATCCCACACGATGACTTCGTTTTTATTGGTCGGATGCTGCGCCAATGGGTAAACCAGTGCCATGTGCGCCCGCTGTGCAGAATACATGCTCGACAAATGCAAAAACGCTTGGCGCGGTTGCACATGCAGCGCGATTTCGTCATTGACCGCGTCTTTTTGGCGCAGTTTGAAGTAAAAATCAAACAACTTGGGTTGATGGGTTTTGATGAGCCGCGCCAACGCAATGGTGGCACGCACGTCCGACAGCGCATCATGCGCCGCCTCGTGGCTAATGCCGTTGGCGGCGGTCAAATCGGTGAGTTTGAAACTGATGTTGCCTTGCTCGTTTTTCGGCCACACAATCCCGTCGGGGCGCAGCGCGTAAGTCACCCGCGCCAAGTCGATGATGTCCCAGCGCGAACAGCCGTTTTGCCACTCGCGGGCGTACGGGTCAATCAGATTGCGCCAAAACATAAACCGCGTGATTTCATCGTCGTAGCGAATCGTGTTGTAGCCCACGCCAATCGTGTTCGGCTGCGCCAACGCCTCTTCAATCAAGGCGGCAAACTCATGCTCAGGCACGCCGTGGCGCAAACAATGCTGCGGCGTAATGCCCGTAATCAAACAGGCTTCAGGCTCAGGCAAAAAATCAGGCGCGGGGCGGCAAAACCATTCCAGCGGCTCGCCGATTTCGTTCAAATCCATATCGGTGCGAATACCCGCAAACTGCGCAGGCCGCGCAGTTCGGGTGTTTTTGCCAAAGGTTTCGTAGTCGTGCCATAAAAAAGTTTGCATAGGGTTTCTCATCAATCAAAGTAACAGTGTAGGAATTTCAATTTAATTAGACTCAGACACTGCTAGTTGGGCCTGTAAATTATTCTGTGTAAACGCACGAGTGCAAATTAGTTCAAAGGCGGCACTCTATCGCCAAATTCAATGGTAAACCGATTCAAAGCAAGTTTCCAATCTCTAATGGGCATCGTCCATTTTTGACTGGCT
>JBOFII010000037.1:0-111819 GCA_051650085.1 Formosimonas sp. | reverse complement strand
AAGCCAGTCAAAAATGGACGATGCCCATTAGAGATTGGAAACTTGCTTTGAATCGGTTTACCATTGAATTTGGCGATAGAGTGCCGCCTTTGAACTAATTTGCACTCGTGCGTTTACACAGAATAATTTACAGGCCCTGTTTGTTTTCGCTTTTGGCAGCACATACAATCCAAAAATGCTGGCTCCAAGTCAAGCGCCAGTCACCATGCAAGACTTTTTAAAGCCAGAACTTAAAGGCAAAATTGTAACCGCCTACCCCAATGACGACGATGCCGTGTTATTCATGTTCAAAAAAGCCGTTGACCAACATGGCTGGGACTATGTTCACCAATTTAAAACCCAAAATGGTTATTACGTACGTGGCACTCAAGCACCGTTTGATGATGTCGCTGCGGGAAAAGCAGTCGCTTCATTTGCAACCGGTGATGCGCTCGTGCCCTATGAAGGCGCAACCGCTTTAACAGTGATTCCTAAAGATGGCCCCATCACGGCCTGGCCACAGTACGGTGCTATTTTTAAAGATGCTAAAAACCCTGCCGCGGCCAAACTGTTTTTCAATTGGTTGCTCAGCAAAGAGTTTCAAAGCCAATGGTATCAATTTCCAGTACGCACTGATGTGGCCGCTCCCAAAGGTCTCAAACACCTTTGGGATTACAAAAACTACGATGTCAATGAATTTGAAAAGTTCATGAGCAATCGTGAAGCGGTGGAGTTGTTCCGCCAAAAAATCACCATGATTTTAGGCGAGGTTAAAGGTGACTCTTCTGCAGGATACCCAGGATTAACACCAAGCAAAGCCATCTCTGTACCATAACCCTCAATATCGATAATTCAACTTTAGGAAGCACCATCATGAAAAACCTTAATACAAAAGCAGCTCGCTCCATTATTGTGGCTGCTATTGGCCTATTCACCGTCAATAACGTCATGGCCAAAGACATGACCGAAAAACAAGCTCGAAGCATCATCGCGCCGTTTTACAAGAACTTAAGCGTACCGCAAGGCGATGTAGCAACCAACATAAAAAACAGCACCACAACGGACTGGCAATCATGTGTCAATAACACAAATTGCCGTGGTCAAGAAGAGTCCATCAAACAGTTCATTGGATACGCACAGGCGACTCCTGACATGCAACTCACCATCAAAGAAGTCATTACACGGGGCAATAAAATCGTGGTGCGCAATGAGTTCACTGGCACACCAGCAGGCGAGTTTTTGGGCGTACCTCATACAGGCAAAAGCTACAAAGCCATGAGCATCGACATTCACACCATAAAAAACAATAAAATCAGCCACACCAATCATTTAGAAGATTGGATGGGCGTGGTTCGTCAATTAAAAGCAAAGTAATTTATCTTACATTGGCGACAGCCAATTCATAGAAACAGCCCTGAGCAAAAGCTCAGGGCTGTTTACTGCGCACGCTTAAAAGCTTGACTTCAAGCCCAGCGTTAGCTTAGCCTCGTGTTTGTCACCACGCAACGACTGCGCGTAACGCGCATCGGCATGGATGAAGGTGGTTTTGCCCCATTGCCCCTGAATCCCAAAACCGAGCTCAACACTGGTGCGGTCAAACTTCTCACGCACCCGTACCGATTCCGTGCCAGATAGATTGTGTAAATGCACGGCAGCAGGTTTGAGCAAGTCGTGTTGCAGATTCACAATGCTGTAATACTGCGACCGTTTATCGCCATAAACTGAATTTAGCACCTCTTTGTGCAGACGCAGCCCCAAACGCGCACGCAGTTGTTGGTTGTCTTTGCTGCTCACGTGTGAATATTTGTCCGTCAAATCAAGTCCTTGGGTATAGGTGTAACTCAACTGTGCTTGAGGTTCAACCGACCAATCACCCCATTTGCCCACGGGTTTGCCCACTTCAGCCGATACGGCGGCTTGCCATGCAGTATCGTATGCACGCCCGCCATAACTATCGGTAAACTTGCTGCGCACGCGATTCAACTGCGCCGTGCCGTCCACATAAGCACCATCTTGGGCAACACTGGTGTAATAGCCACCCAAACCAATGGTGTTGGTCTGCACACTGCCCGTGCCAGTACTCAAGCCTGCGCCAGAGCGCACTCGGTCGCTGGCATTGATGTTGCTGTGCGCGTATTGAATGGTTGCACCTGAACGCTGCTGACGCCCTGCCGCATTGGTGGTGTGCATTATGTCGCGACCAAACTGTACACCGAATTGATTTTGCTCATATTCAAAACGGTCATGCCCCTTGCTGTTTTCGCCACTCAACCATTTTTGCCCCCATGTTTGCGCTTTATCGGTGGTCAAACTCCGCTGCTCACCCATGCGCTGATGCAAGGTCGACAATAAGGCTGGACGTGGGGCTAAATAATTGGCCACTTGTGGGCGATAAATCGGTTTCTCATAAGGTGGCTGCGGGTCTACAGGACATAACGATGGCGTATTGGCACACGTCCGAATTAAGGTGCTGGTCAAATACCAGTCATTCGCATCCACAGCACTGCCCTGCCGCAAAACATATTCGTATGAACCCGCTTGTATTGGCGCAGGTAAAGTAAACGAGCCTGCGGCAGACGTGCCATTGACTTGCACCACATTAATGCCGTTGACGGTTTGTGCGCCAGTACCGCCTATATTGTTGATGGCCAAAGCTGTTGTGCCACTGGTATTGCCATTGACCAACAATCTGTCGGTTGCACTCGCATCATCACCCAACACCGTATCCAATGCCAAGCGGCTGCCCGCCACACCTGTGTACTGACCCGTGATAGTCGTTACATCATTGGGTGTACGCTCTTGCATGGTCATCAAACCCGCATTGCGCACATCACCAAAAATGCTAGAGGCGTTGGATAAATTAGGGGTCACATCAACGGTGGATGTATTGTCAATGTTAAGCGTGCCTGTGTTGCTTGATTTGAATAAGTCACCTGTCAGTTTAAACATCCCTTTATTTTGCACATTGACCTGTTCCCAACCCACAAGATTAGTGCCTTTATTTTGGGCATTCTGGGTGGCGGTGTAACCGTGCAAGGTAATATTGTCCATATTCAAAACATCTTGGTTACTTGAACTGGCAAGGTTTGAATCACCACTGAGCGAGACAGCTTGCGTCATATCAATCGCATCTTTTACCGTCAACGTGTCATCGTCAGCCCCCATCAATACAGAACCACGTAAAGCACCACCACTTAAAAGCAATGAGTCTTGCCCTGCGCCAAGGTCAAGATTGCCATTTAAGACACCCGCATTGGACGTGACCTTATCAGCAGCATAACCACCTTGAATAACCAGACCACCTGTGGCAACGTTGATATTACCTGAGTTGACAATCGTGCTGCCTGCCCATGCGGTAGAAACATCAATACCATTCCCCGCTACCGACTCTGCGGCATTGACCAAGTCACACCCCAAACCCTGCGCACAGTTGTAGTGGTCACGAATATACGATGTCGTGGTAATGTTCGATGCATTGTTAATCCTCACAGCATTTGTGTCCCCCATGACTTCAATGCCATTGCCAACCGAAGTGATGTCTTTACCCGCTGCGGTACGGATATCAATTGAAGCCAAGTTTGAGTGTGCAAAAATAGCCGCAGGTCGCGTATGACTATTGGCTCTAGGGTTAGCAATGTTGACATAAGAGTTGTAGTAGTTATCAGCGGCATTAGCCCCGACACTTTCCGTCGTATTGATGACAATTTGCCCTTCTACTGCCAAAGCCTCAATCCCGTATTGCCCTCCAATCGTTGAGGCATTGGCATCAATGGTGACTTTTCCATTGTGCACCTCAGCCGCAATCCCCCTGGATTCAGAAAAAACACTGCCCTGACTGCTGATTGCAACGTCCCCATGCTCAGCTCCACCATAAATACCGTCAACTACTGCTCGTACACGACCGCTGTTGGTGATAGTCACATTGCCCAACCCACTGCTAATGCCCCATAAGCCATTAGTCACGGTGTCCGTCACATTACCACTGTTATTAATCACTACACCTCCTGTTTGGTGATTCTCCACAATAATACTCGCATCGCCAGAATAAATATCAGAATGATTGTTCACAATCAAATCAAAAGGAGCAGTTCCCCCGCCAGTGCCTTGTAAATGAATGGCATGAAAAGGTGACGACAATACTTTGCCCGCTGCAGTTGTTACGCGAACCTCTTGGTTTGACACTGCAAAAATCGCATGACCAGTTGACGTGATATTGCCTTCTGTGATGATGATGCCATCGGCTGGAACCGAGCAAATCACGCAATCACCAACCAAGTCTCCGCTATACACCGTCGCTTGCGCAGTGCTCAACACACCCATGCCGACAACACCCCCAACCAGCACCGCAACGGTGCTGTTTTTGCTGGGTTTTCCACGGCATTTGCTGTGTTCTGACACGGCAATACACACCCCACGCAACACGTCATAAACCGTTTTGTACAATTTATTCATAAAAATCCTCTTTTCATATAAAGAACCATCAATAAACGCTTTTATTATAGGTCTGATTTAAGGATAAATTAAATCTTTATATCTATTGTTGTTTTTTTATCACGAAAGAATTAGTCATATGAATAAATTAATCATCTAAAAACTCAAAAATAACAACTTTGCTCAATTTCAATCCAAGTTATGAAACAAATAAAAATCAAGACTCAATTCACTATCGCTTATAATTATGCTTTTGCCTAAACCATCACCATGACCGTAACCCTCAAAACCGAAACCGATATCGCGCACATGCGCGTGGCGTGCCGCTTGGCTTCCGAAGTACTCGATTACCTCACCCCGCATGTGGTGGCAGGCATTTCGACGGGTGAATTGGACCGTTTGGCGCACAACTACATGGTTGAGGTGCAAAAAACCGTGCCTGCGACTTTGGGTTATCAGCCCCCTGGCTATCCGCCCTATCCAAAATCGTGTTGTATTTCGGTCAATGATGTCATCTGCCACGGTGTGCCGTCGGACGACAAAATCCTCAAAAACGGCGATATCGCCAACATTGATGTGACCGTCATCACCCCTGCGGGTTATTTTGGCGATACGTCGCGTATGTTCATCGTCGGCGAAGGCTCGATTATCGCCAAACGCCTGTGCGCCATCACCTATGAGTGCATGTGGAAGGGAATTGCGCAGGTGCGCGAAGGTGCGACCTTGGGCGATATTGGGGCGAGTATTGCCGAGCACGCGCACAAAAACGGCATGAGCGTGGTGCGCGAATACTGCGGCCACGGCATTGGCAAAGTGTTTCACGAAGAGCCGCAAGTGCTGCATTACGGCATCAAAGGCCAAGGCTTAACGCTCAAAGCGGGCATGATTTTCACGATTGAGCCGATGATTAACGCGGGCAAGCGCGATTTACGCACCATGAGCGACGGCTGGACGGTCAAAACCAAAGACCGCAGCCTGTCCGCACAGTGGGAGCACACTGTTTTGGTCACGCCCACAGGCTACGAAGTCTTGACTTTATCCGACGGCTACCCAGCCTTGCCTGATTTCATTGCCTAAATGAGTTACGCCAGCCGTCGCCTCACCATTTTAGAGCGCTACTGCGCAGCCAACCCAACCCGCGCGGTGCGCCGCTTGATGCGCGAATTGACCCAACTGGTCGACGGCTGCACCCAAAACCTGTGGCACAACTGCGTCACCGCGCAGTTGCCCGAATCACTACACGACAAAATTTGCCTGACCGCCATTGGCGGCTATGGCCGCGCCGAACTGTTGCCCTGCTCCGACATTGATGTATTGGTACTGCTCGCCTCAGACTTGAGCGCGGATGAGCGTGTGCTCATCAACGCGGCGATTGAACGCTGGGTCAGCGCGTCGTGGGACATGGGCTTGACCTTGAGCCACAGCCTACGCACGATTGATGAAGCGGTGGCCGATAGTTTAGAAGACTTGGCCACGCAAACCGCAATTTTAGAGGGGCGATTTTTAGCGGGCGCGGCGAATATTCACCGCACGTTTTACGCAGGGTTTCACCGCCACTTCAACCTCAATCAATTTTGGCGCGCCAAAGTCGCCGAAATGCGGGCGCGGCACGCCCGCTTCGACGACACGCCGTACAGTTTAGAACCCAACTGCAAAGAAAGCCCCGGTGGTTTGCGCGATTTACACCTGATGATATGGCTCAGTAAAGCCGCTCAAATCGGGCAAAACTGGGCCGATTTGCACCACGCAGGCTGGCTGTCGGCCAGTCAATTGCGCCTCATCACCCGTTGCGAAAACAGTTTGCTCGCCCTGCGCGCGCATCTGCACATCATCAGCCGCCGCATGGAAAACCGCATTTTATTTGACCTACAAAGCCAAATGGCGCAAGCGTTTGGCCTAACCGACACCGACGGCAAACGCGCCAGCGAATGGCTCATGCAGCGTTATTATTTGTCGGCGCGGGGAATTCATCAGCAATTCACGCTGTTTTTGCAAAAATTTGAATCGCACCTTGCGCCACCATCGGCGCAGCATTTGCACAACCGCATTGCAGGCTTTCCCGACTTCATCGAAGTGGATCACATTTTAGACCTCAAAAACGACAATGCGTTCATCCAAAAACCATCTTTGTTGATTGATGTATTTTATGTGTACGGCAAAACCTCAGGTCTGACAGGCTTTTCGGCGCGGTTGTGGGATGCAATTTTGCGCTCGCGCAACCTTATCACGCCGCAGTTTCGACGCAACCCGCTGCATCAAGACAAATTCATCCGTTTTCTCAAACTCGACAACGGCATCACCCACGCGATTCGTCTGATGAACCAAACGGGCGTTTTGGGGCGCTATTTACCCGCGTTTCGCAGAATCATTGGACAAATGCAGCATGATTTATTTCATATTTATACCGTTGACCAACACATTTTGACCGTGGTGCGCAACCTGCGCCGTTTCACGCTGCCCGAACACATGTATCAACACGAGTTGGCCAACCAAGTCATGATGGAGTTCAACCAGCCGTGGTTGCTGTACATTGCGGGTTTGTTTCACGACATCGCCAAAGGACGTGGCGGCGACCACTCGGACTTGGGCGCGGTAGACGTGGCGCGGTTTGCCAAACAACATCGCTTGAGCACGGCGCAGACCGACTTAGTGGTTTTTTTGGTGCGCGAGCATTTGACCATGTCAACTTTTGCGCAAAAAGAAGACTTGAGCGACGCCGATGTGATTGCCCGATTCGCCCGTATCGTCGGCGACGCAACGCGGCTCAAAGCTTTGTATTTGCTCACTGTGGCCGATATTCGCGGCACCAGCCCCAAAGTATGGAATGCGTGGAAAGACAAACTACTGGCCGATTTGTACCACCTGACCTTGCACGCTTTATCAGGGCAAAAACGCATGCCCAAAGCCAGTTTGATTCAAGTCACACAAAACAACGCGCTCAAAACCCTGCCCGAAACCCAACACGACGCCTTGCAAACGTTGTGGCGCGACTTTGCCGCGCAGTATTTTTTGCGCCACGACACCGCCACCATTGCGTGGCACGGCGCACAGATTATGGCGCAGCCTGAACGCAGCACCGTGGTGGCCGCGCGGCCATTTGACGATGCGCAAAGTTTATTGGTCATGGTCTACACCGCCGATGCGCGGGATTTATTCGCCCGCCTGTGCTCGTTTTTTCAGCGCAAACAATGGTCGATTTTCGACGCGCAGATTTACACCAGCCTGCGCGGCATGGCACTGGACACCTTCCAAATCACCTTGCCACCACAACAAACCGCCACGCCCGAATTCATCGACGCGCTGCAAACCGAATTGGCGAGCAGTTTGAGCAGTAATCAACCGCTGCGCGCACCCAATTTAGGCCGCCTAACCGCCCGTTCGCGCAACTTCCCAATTGTGCCCAGCATGAGTTTGTCGCCCGCCGCCACTCATGAATATGTGCTCAAACTCGCCGCGACCGACCGCTCTGGCGTGCTGTACAGCATTGCATATATTTTGCAACACATGAATATCCAACTCATCAGCGCACGGATTGTGACTTTGGGCGAGCGGCTCGAAGACGTGTTTGTGCTTTCATCCGAGCAACTGGCCAACCCCGCCGTTGCCGCTCAACTCGAAACCGAACTCATGCGCGTATGCACGATTTAACTCCATATCACGCCCCGTGGTGGGCAGCCAATGCCCACGTGCAAACCATTGTGCCCGCTTTGCTGCCCGTCGCCCTGCCCGCTTACCAGCGCGAGCGTTGGGACACGCCTGACGATGATTTTATTGACATCGACTGGGTCAACCGCGACTTATTGACCCGCCCCAATCAGCGGCTCATCGTACTGTTTCATGGCCTTGAAGGCTCCAGCCACAGCCGCTACGCCCGCACCTTGATGAATGAATGCGCCACCGCCCAGCACACAGGCGCGGTGGTGCATTGGCGTTCATGCAGCGGCGAAATGAATCGGCAAGCGGTGTTTTATCATTCGGGCTTTAGCAGCGAAATCGACTGGATTTTGCGCCGCCTCGCCGCCAGTTACCCCAACACCACACGCCACGTCGCAGGCGTGTCGCTCGGCGGCAATGCCCTGCTCAAGTGGCTCGGCGAACAAGGCACGGCCAGCGCGTCCATCGTGCACAGCGCGGCGGCCATTTGCGCCCCGCACTGTCTCAAAGCAGGCTCAGTGGCACTGGCCAGCGGCTTTAACCAACGCGTTTACATGCAAAATTTCCTCGCAACCCTCAAACGCAAAGCCCTGCACAAACGCCAACAACACCCCAGCGCCCCAATCAACGCCGAATTAGTGCGCACCGCCCGCAACTTTAACGACATCGACAACGCCATCACCGCCCCGCTGCACGGCTACCGCGACGCGCACGACTACTGGCAACGCGCCTCGTGTAAAAATTTCCTCAAAACCATCGCCACCCCGACTTTAGTCCTCAACACGCTCAACGACCCGTTCGTCCCCGCCAACAGCCTCGCGCAACCCCACGAAGTCACCCCCAGCGTCACGCTCGAATACCTGCCGCACGGCGGCCACGTCGGATTTTTGTACGGCCATACCCGAGCTGATGTGCGCTGGCTGCCACGGCGGGTGCTCGGATTTTTTACGCAATCATAAAAACACTTGAACTCTCCCCTTTTTGTATCAACTTAAAGATAAAATACACAAACTGGAGGGAATCAATTGAACAAATCAGGTATTGAAATCATTGTTGATGCAATCATTGCGGATACACCGACCCATAAACTTCTATCACTATCCAATATTTTTGAAGATGGTTCTTGGAAGCAACAAAACATTGAACGGTTTATTGGAAATCACGTGCATGAAGCTGCGTTGTCGGCTAGGGAACGAAATGCTCTCATTGACGAACCCTACTCGCTTACAGAAGAATCAAAAAGCAAGTTACGTCACTCTTCTTCCGACTCAAAAGCAGAAGGCTCTGAGCTTGCTGAAATCTGCCTATACGGCATTATGAAAAGGCACTATAACGCTCTGCCCATAGTACCTAAGATTTTTTACAAACAAAACTCAAGAGATTATGCAAAAGGCGCAGATAGTGTGCATTTGACTATTGAAGATAATGATTTCTCAATATGGATGGGTGAAAGCAAGTTTTACTCTGATTTAAATAAAGCCTTCAACGAGGCTTTGAGTTCAGTGAGTGAGTTGCTTGCAACAAATAAACTCAAAAAAGAAAACAGTATCCTTGCCAATTTAAATGAACTTAATGAGTTACAACAAGAAAATCCGAAACTCACAGATGAGGTCAAAGAAAAAATTATTTCATTTTTAGGCGACAGTCAACGCTGCATTGATAAATTCAAACCAAAATTGCACGTGCCTATTTTTATTATGCATGAATGCGGCATCACAAAAAGTGCCACAGAGTTGACAGATGAGTACAAAGGAAAGTTAGAGGACAAGCACAGTCAAGATGCAATAAAATTTTTCGTAAAAAAAATTGAAACATTAAATGGTATTAACAAAATTGATTGCATCCATTTTCACTTGATTTTGCTACCCATCCCGAATAAATCCGCCTTAACTGACTGGTATCAAAAATCATTTTTAGGGGTTCGCAATGTCACATGACCTGTTTGAACAATGCCAAACCATTAACACCTACCTCAACCAAGGGCAAGACGCGCAGGCGCGTGAGCATCTAATCAAGTTGCTTGCCAATGGGCGAGAACACGGCGAACATACGCCATTGGTCAACCACTTAATTCGTCAAACGGGTTTATTCCCTTATTTGCAAGGTGAGTGTATATGGCAAGATCAGCTGGTAAAAGAATTGTTCACCGTTGACGTGGGCGAAGAACAACCCATGCCCCTGCACAGAGAGCAATCAGCCGTTTTAAAAGAGCTGCTTAATGGGGAAAATTTACTGCTCAGTGCGCCGACCAGTTTTGGCAAAAGTTTTATTATCGATGCACTCATCGCAATCAAAAAACCTACAAATGTGCTGATTATAGTGCCAACAATCGCCTTGCTTGACGAATGCCGACGCAGAATATTTAAGAAATTTTCTTCATCCTACAAAATCATCAGCACCGCAGGTTGTGCGCTAGGTGAACGCAATATTTTGGTACTAACTGCCGAGCGGGCTTTGCACTACGTGAATGCTTTGCAAGCAAAAGGGTTGGAGGTATTGATTGTGGATGAGTTTTATAAAATCGACTCAACTCAAGATGAACGTGCAAATTCGTTACAACTACTGGTTAATCGAATTGGTGGGTTTGCTCAACAACGTTATTTTTTAGCTCCTAATATTAAAGAACGTTCGAGTAATGATTTTTTTACAACCGATATGAAATTCATTGAAAAATTGGATTTCAGCACGGTTTTTTTAAACAAAACTGATGTTTTCAAGTTATTACCCAAAGGAAAAACCAAAGCAGGTAACAAGTCAAAAAATGTTGATTTAGAAGCTAAAAGTAACTATTTAATTAATGATATTTTAAACAAAAGCACCAAAAAAACGCTGATTTATGCGGGTTCATACGCGCAAATCAATGTTTTGTCAAAACTCATAAACGAAAGGATGCCAACCGATTCGTCTGAAAAATTAAATGCCTTTTTTACTTGGGTGTCGCAAAATTACCACGCGGACTGGGGATTGGCTCAGTTGGCACAAAAAGGCTTTGGTTGGCACAACGGTCATTTGCATCGCTCTTTAGCACAAATTCAAATTAAATTATTTGAAGAGCAAGACGGCTTGCGGGCTATTTTATGCACCTCATCCGTGATTGAAGGTGTTAATACCCAAGCTGAGCAAGTTGTTATTTGGAGCAATAAAAATGGTCGTAATACAATCACTACATTTGAGTACAAAAACATCATGGGACGAGCGGGGCGGATGTTTAAGTATTTTGTGGGCGATATTTATGTAATGGAGCAGTTCAAAGAAAGCGTTGAAAAGCAATTGGACTTAAGTCTTGATGAGAACTCAACTTTATCGTTAACCGTAGACGATGAGCAAACCACAAGAACGAAAGAGCAAATTTCTGAAATAATTCGTTACAAAGAGGAAATGAGTCAATTGTTTGGCGGCAAGCTAATTGAGCAGCTGATTCGTGATGGCGTGTTTCAAACCGCAGATAAAGAGTTTATTAGAAAAATTGCTTGTGATATGCGCGACGATGTCACTTCGTGGAATGGCTTATCCAATTTAAACAATGAAAATCCAACTGAGTGGGAGCGTTTCATCAAAAAAATGATTTATTTGGCGCATGGGAAAATTGTGCAATATGGGGAGTCGCAAAAATTTTGTAATTTCACGTGCGCTCTATTTAATCACCAAGATAAAGAGATTAGAGAATTAATTGCTTTTTGGTCTCAAGAGCAAAATCTTTCAATCGATGAAGCCATTAATGAAATTTTTGATTGGGAAAGAAAAGTTTCATTCAATCTAGCGACTTTAGCCCAAGACATTGAAACCATCTACAATCTCATGCACCCAAAAAAAACAGTCAATATCTCGCATTTTTATACCCGCGCATCATTCGCTTTCTTGCACCCCATTATTTATCAATTAGAAGAATATGGCTTGCCGCGTATGATTGCCAATAAAATTCATGCCAGTAAAATAATCGATTTAAAACCTAATAGCACTACTGAAAATCCAATTGAAATTGGAAATATTATTGAAAAATTCCAGAAAATCGGTGTTGAAAGAATTTGTTCTATCCAAACAATAGATAGTTTTGACCAGTACATTGTTGAGCATTTTTTTGATGGGATTGGGAAAAAATAATTTTTTGCCAATCCCATCATTAAAACGCGCGAGTCACAGCGGCTACAGAGCTTTTTATTGGCCTGAAGCCGCAACACGCCTGCGTCTCGCCCGCCAATAGACAGGCCACAGCCACACCAATTGCACCAGCGCGTAGCCCAGCACTGCCAACGCCAGCCCCAAAACAGGCAAGCCGACGATTAAAGGCCAGCCCAAAGCCATGAGCCAATCCCACGTCCCACTTAGCCAGCCTTGCGATTGAGTCATGGCTGCCACATCGGGCATCGGGTAGTCACCTGGTAAAACCCAGCGACCGATTTGAAAGGCCAGCATATACAACGGCACAATCGTCAAGGCATTGCTGTACAACGTCGTCAACGCGCCAATCATGGCATTGCCACGCCAGCGGATGCACATGAGCAGCGTCGCACCCATTTGAACGGGGCCTAATGGCAACAAACCACACAACAGCCCAAAAGCCACCCCTTTGGCCATAGGATGACGGCCAAAATTAAGCACATCGTGCTGGTCAAGCCAAGAGTGCAGCCTATCGCCGAGTAAACTGTGTAGCAAAGCCATGGCGCGAGGCTCTAAACTGCGAAACCAATGTTTGATTTTCATAAACCCTCAAGTGAATAGATGATGTGACAAGCGCGAAACATTCGTTCCGCGCTTGGTTTAAATAAGCTCAGATGAGCCGATTAATCATTGGACGGCAGTTTTTTGTCGCGAGTGCTCCACACCGAGAGCAACATCGAGCTGACAATCAACGACGCCGTCACACTCAAAGCAATGCCAATTGGGATTTTGTAAAAATCAATCAGCAGCATTTTGGTACCGATGAACACCAAAACCAGTGCCAAGCCGTATGGCAACAAATGAAAGCGGTCGGCCAAGTCAGCCAGCAAGAAATACAAAGCCCGCAAGCCCAAAATCGCAAAAATATTGGCGGTCAACACGATAAACGGGTCGCTGGTAATCGCGAAAATCGCAGGAATGCTGTCCACCGCAAAAATCACATCGGTTGTGCCAATCAAAATCAAGACCACAAACAGCGGCGTGTAATATTTCACGCCACCCATCATCGAGGTGAGTTTTTCACCGTCAAACTGCATGGTGATTTTGATGCGCTTTTTCAAAAACTTGAGCACAGGGTTAGACTCAACATCAGGCTCTTTGCCCGCTGCAAACCACATTTTCGCGCCCGTGACCACCAAAAACGCGCCAAACACATACAGCAACCAGTGAAATTTCGCCAGCAACCACGCGCCCGCCAAAATCAATATCGCCCGCAGCACAATCGCGCCGATAATGCCGATGATGAGTGCGCGTTTTTGCGACTCAGCGGGCACGGCAAAATAGGTGAAAATCATTAAGAAGACAAAAATGTTATCGACCGATAAACTTTTTTCGACCAAATAACCTGTAATGAATTGCATGGAAACCGTGTTGGCCACCTCGCGCCCTTGGCTGCCATCCAAATACCACCACAGCAAGGCCACAAACACAAAAGAGAGCGAAAACCACAATACGCTCCACCATGCGGCCTCTTTCATGGTGACTTTGTGCGCCCCTTGTTTTTCCATGACCAGCAAATCCACTGCAATGGCGGCTATGACAAAAATGCCAAAGCCTAACCACATCCACCATGTTCCTATCGTTTCCATAACCCACCTCTTTTTTAAATTTTACAAAGTCATGGTGTGCGACGGACGTAAAAAAACCCTAGAACCGCACACCAATCGTGGCACAGTTCTAAGGTCTTGCTGACATTCAATTTAATGAATGCTTGTATGCCGGAAATGAAGTTTCATTTCGTAATGACGACAGTACAATAGAGAGCTACTCCCCAAAGAATAGTCGAACTATAACGAATTCGAGTAAATCAGTCAACTATTTATTTGAGTTTTAGCCCATCGTCGGCATGGTGAACGCATTGCCCTTTTGCGGCGCGTTCCAGCGTTGCGAAACGGCTTTAACTTGGGTGTAAAAACGCACACCTTCAGGGCCATACACGTGTTGATCGCCGAACAAACTGCGCTTCCAGCCGCCAAAGCTATGAAACGCCAATGGCACAGGAATCGGCACATTCACCCCGACCATACCGACTTGCACGCCTGCGACAAATTCACGCGCCACTGCGCCGTCGGCGGTGTAAATGCTTGTGCCGTTGCCGTATTCGTGGCTATTGACCAACGCCAGAGCAGCAGCAAAGTCGGGCACGCGCACGACCACCAAAACTGGACCGAAAATTTCTTCTTGATAAATCGTCATATCAGGCGTGACGTGGTCAAACAACGAGCCGCCCAAAAAATAACCTGCTTGCGCCGCCACAGGATGAGCACGCCCATCAACCAGCAAACGCGCGCCCTGCGCCACGCCTTGCGCGATGTAGTCGCTGATTTTGTCTTTGTGCGCTTGCGTGATGACTGGCCCCAAGTCATTGCTGTTGTCCGTGCCGTTGCCGATTTTTAAGTTTTGCGCTTTATCAGTCAAGCGTGCAACCAACTCATCGGCCACCTCGCCGACCGCCACGGCGACCGAAATCGCCATGCAGCGCTCGCCCGCCGAGCCGTAGGCCGCGCCGACCAGCGCATCAACCGTCGCATCTAAATCAGCGTCGGGCATGATGACCATGTGGTTTTTCGCGCCACCCAAGGCTTGTACGCGTTTGCCATGGTGTGCGGCGGTTTCATAAATGTAGTGCGCAATTGGGGTTGAGCCGACAAAACTCACCGCTTGCACGTCGGGGTGCGAGAGCAGCGCATCGACCGCGACCTTATCGCCTTGCACCACGTTGAACACGCCGTCGGGCAAGCCTGCTTGCTTCAATAAATCAGCCAAAAACAAACTGGCCGATGGGTCACGCTCAGACGGTTTGAGTACAAAGGTGTTGCCGCAGGCAATCGCCATCGGGAACATCCACATCGGCACCATCGCAGGAAAGTTGAACGGCGTAATGCCCGCGCACACGCCCAGCGGTTGGCGAAAACTGTACAAATCGAAACCCGTGGCCACTTGCGAGTTGTACTCGCCTTTCATCAACTGCGGAATCCCTGTGGCGAACTCAACCACTTCAATCCCGCGCTGCACTTCGCCCATCGCGTCAGAATGCACTTTGCCATGCTCGCGGGTGATGATGTCGGCCAAGGCACTGGCGTTTTGATTAAGCAATTCATAAAACTTAAACATCACCCGCGCACGGCGCAACACCGAAACTTGCGACCAAGATTTAAACGCTTCTGAGGCCGCCGCGACGGCCGCATTGACGTCAGACACTTCGGCCAAAGCCAGTTGCGCAATCGCCTCGCCCGTGGCGGGATTGAATACATTTTGTACGCGAGCCGCCGCGCTGATGTGTTGCCCGTTGATGTAATGACCGATGCTGTTCATGACTGTCCTTATAGTTAAGAGAATGGGCGCATTATGCGCGATTATTTTGAGCCACAACAGAACCACTTAAGCATGCTTTAAGCCAACAGGTCAGCCACTTCGTATTTATGTCGTTTTATGTCGTCAGCAGGCGATGCGTATGCCTGCTTGTGCTTAGAATCAAAAAGTCATGTGGTGACGTGTTCACGCTTACCCCTTCATTGCGCGCCCGCTTGGGTACATGACCGATGAAGAACATCAAGGAGACTAAAAATGAGTGAAAATCGTGGTGTCGTTTATGTCGGCGCAGGTCAAGTTGAGGTGCAAAATATCGCGTTTCCTAAATTACAAGACCCGCGCGGGCGCATCGCCGAACATGGCGTGATTCTCAAAGTCGTTTCAACCAATATTTGCGGCTCAGACCAACACATGGTGCGTGGCCGCACCACCGCCAGCGTCGGCTTGGTTTTGGGGCATGAAATCACGGGCCAAGTGATTGAAAAAGGGCGCGACGTCGAAAGCTTAAACATCGGCGACTTGGTGTCCGTGCCATTCAACGTCGCCTGCGGCCGTTGCCGCTCCTGCAAAGAGCAGCACACAGGCGTGTGCCTCACCGTCAACCCCGCTCGTGCAGGTGGCGCGTACGGCTACGTCGACATGGGCGATTGGATTGGCGGTCAAGCCGAATACGTCATGGTGCCTTACGCTGACTTCAACCTACTCAAATTCCCCGACCGCGACCGCGCGATGGAAAAAATCCGCGACCTCACCTGCTTGTCGGACATTTTGCCCACGGGTTTTCACGGTGCCGTCACTGCAGGCGTCACCGCGGGCAGCACGGTTTATGTCGCAGGCGCAGGCCCTGTCGGTTTGGCCGCAGCGGCATCGGCGCGCCTCCTTGGCGCAGCGGTGGTCATCGTTGGCGACGTCAATCCTGCTCGCTTGATTCACGCCAAAGCGCAGGGTTTTGAAGTGCTCGATTTATCCATCGACACACCAATGCACGAGCAAATCGCCGCGATTTTGGGCGAACCCGAAGTCGATTGCGCAGTCGATGCCGTCGGCTTTGAAGCCCGTGGTCACGGCTCGGAGGGCGCACAAGTCGAAGCCCCCGCCACGGTGCTCAACTCACTCATGCAAGTGACTCGCGTTTCAGGCAAAATCGGGATTCCTGGTCTGTACGTGACCGATGACCCAGGCGCGGTGGACGACAACGCCAAACGCGGCAGTTTGGCGATTCGCTTTGGTTTGGGCTGGGCTAAATCGCATTCGTTCCACACAGGGCAAACCCCAGTCATCAAATACAATCGCCAATTGATGCAAGCAATTTTGCACGACCGCCTCAACATCGCGCAAATTGTTGGTGTGCAGGTGATTAGCTTGGACGACGCACCTCAAGGCTATGGCGAATTTGACGCAGGCGCACCGAAAAAATTTGTGATTGACCCGCACCGCATGATTGCGGCCTAAAAAAATCCGCTGCAAATGCAGCGGATTTTTTATGCTTCAGCGTTTTCCTCAACAGGTTCTTGAGCTTTTTTGCGCGACGATTTAATGGTCAAACCCACCTTTTGCTCAACCGCATCGTAATCCACTGTCACCACACCACCGTGCAGCAATTTGCCAAACAGCAATTCATCAGCCAAAGCACGACGAATAGTGTCCTGAATCAAGCGCGACATCGGGCGTGCGCCCATCAATGGGTCAAAGCCTTTGCGTGCCAAATGCTCACGCAACGCATCGGTAAAGTGAATATCGACTTTTTTCTCATGCAGTTGCTGCTCCAGTTGCATGAGGAATTTATCGACCACTTGCAAAATAATCGCTTCATCCAAGGCGGTGAACGACACCATCGCATCCAAACGATTGCGAAACTCTGGGCTGAACGCGCGTTTGATTTCTTCGGAGTCGTCTTGGCTGACCGATGACTTGGTAAAGCCCAACGAATGTTTTTGTGCCGCAGCCGCGCCCGCATTGGTGGTCATGATGATGATGACATTGCGAAAATCGGCTTTGCGGCCATTGTTGTCGGTCAACGAACCGTGATCCATCACTTGCAACAGCACGTTAAAAATATCAGGATGCGCTTTTTCGATTTCGTCGAGCAACAGCACCGCATGTGGTTTTTTGGTCACCGCATCGGTCAACAAACCGCCTTGGTCAAACCCAACATAACCTGGTGGCGCACCAATCAAACGACTCACGGCATGGCGCTCCATGTACTCGGACATGTCAAACCGAATCAATTCAATGCCCAAAACAAACGCCAGTTGCTTGGCCAATTCGGTTTTGCCGACCCCTGTCGGCCCGCTGAACAAAAATGAGCCAATCGGCTTATCAACCGTGCCCAACCCCGCGCGTGACATTTTAATCGCTGCGGCAACCGATGCAATCGCGTTGTCTTGCCCAAACACCGTGGCCTTGAGGTCACGCTCCAAATGCTTGAGCGTGCTGCGGTCGTCCGAGTTGACATTTTTGGGTGGAATTCGCGCGATTTTGGCGATTAACTCCTCAATATCGACTTTAGTAATGCTTTTTTTGCGCTCCGCCTGCGGCAAAATCCGTTGCGCCGCACCTGCCTCGTCAATTAAATCAATCGCTTTGTCGGGCAAAAAACGGTCGTTCATGTACTTGGCCGACAACTCTGCCGCGGCGACAATCGCCGATGAGGCGTATTTAATATGGTGGTGCTCTTCAAATTGCTTTTTCAGGCCATTCAAAATCGTGATGGTTTGCGCCACAGTCGGTTCAACCACATCCACTTTGTGAAAACGCCGCGCCAGTGCCGCATCTTTTTCAAACACGCGACGATACTCATCAAACGTAGTCGCACCAATGCAGCGCAACGCGCCGCTGGCCAAAGCAGGCTTGAGCAAGTTGCCCGCATCCATTGCGCTGTTGCCCGTCGCACCCGCACCAATCAGCATGTGGATTTCATCAATGAATAAAATCGCGTTGTCTTTTTCGCCCAACTCGCCAATCACGTCTTTAAGGCGTTGTTCAAAATCACCACGGTATTTTGTACCCGCCATCAACGCGCCCATGTCTAGCGAATAAACTTGAGCATTGGCCAAAACTTCAGGCACGTCGCCCTGCACGATTTTCCACGCCAAGCCTTCAGCAATCGCGGTTTTGCCCACGCCTGCTTCACCGACCAACACAGGGTTATTTTTGCGGCGGCGCGAGAGCACTTGGACTGTACGCAAAATTTCATTTTCACGCCCCACCAAAGGATCCAGTTTGCCCTTTTCAGCCAACTTAATCAGGTTTTGGGTGTATTTCCCCAAAGCGGTGTTGTTCTCTTGCGCCTCTTGCATCAGGCGTATATTCTCAGCTTCTTCAGGGCTTGGTGTATGATGCACACCCGCCGAAAATGGATCATCTTTACGAATGCCATGCGCAATAAATTGCGTCACATCCAACCGTTCAACCCCTTGTTGCGCTAAAAAATACACCGCATGTGAGTCTTTTTCGCTGAACAATGCGACCAAAACTTCAACGCCCGTGACTTCTTTTTTGTCGTTGCCACCCGATTGCACGTGCATAATGGCACGTTGCATCACGCGCTGAAAACCCAAAGTTGGTTGAGTATCCACCTCTTCTGTACCCTCAGCAAACGGGATATTTTGCGAAATAAACCGCTTCAATTCATGGCGCAAGTCCTCAATCTTGGCATTACATGCGGTGAGCACGTCAATCACCAACGGATTGTCCAGCAATGCCAGCAGCAAATGCTCCAGCGTCAAATACTCATGACGCGATTTACGCGCCTCCACAAAAGCCAAGTGCAATGTCACTTCTAAATCTTGCGCAATCATACATTCTCCATCACACATTGTAAGGGGTGACCGTGTGCACGCGCATGGCGCAACACCCGCATCACCTTCGTTTCTGCGACATCACGTGGGTATTGGCCGCACACGGCACGTCCTTCGTGATGCACTCTTAACATAATCTGCTCGGCTTCTTCTTCCGTTTTGTAAAAAAAATCGCGCAGCACTTCTACCACAAAATCCATCGGGGTAAAATCATCGTTGAGCAACCAAACCTTATACAGTGGTGGCGGCTCAACCATTAACTCACGTTCCAATTCTAAAACCTCGCCATGATCGTGGGTTTTCGGCTCACGTGGCGTATTTTTTTGCTTGCTCATTTTGACTATCCATCTAATATTATTGACCCAATATTAACGTAAAAGTCATATTTATGCCACGCGCAGCATGATTTAGACACTAAATGAGGGCTATGCCCATAAAAACAAGTTTTTAACTTGACAAGCCCTGTAAAAGAGACAACAATCATGTACATGCGTATCTAACAATGCGCAGAAGTGGTTCTCAAGGCTTCTGATTAGATTCAAATCTAAGAATAAGCGGAGGATGAATTTAATGATTAGTTTTTAGAAAGATGGCTCGTATTATGGCTACCGGTACAGTAAAATGGTTTAACAACAGCAAGGGCTTCGGCTTTATCACTCCTGATGGCGGCGGCGAAGACTTATTCGCTCACTTCTCGTCTATCGCGATGGATGGCTACAAATCTTTGCGCGAAGAACAACGCGTGACTTTTGACATCACTGATGGTCCAAAAGGCAAGCAAGCTGCAAACATCAAAGAAGCTTAATCACTTCTGCTTGAATGCAAAAAAACCTGAACGTTTGTTCAGGTTTTTTTATTGCGTCAAACTCAACCCAAACCCATCACCTCACGCACGTCACGCATGGTTTCTTGCGCCATTTTGCGGGCTTTTTCAGAACCATCGGCAATGATGTTGCGCACCAAAGTTGGGTCATCCACAAACTGCTGTGCTCGCTCCAAAATCGGTTGTTGCTCATGCAATACCGCATCAATCAACGGCTGCTTGCATTCTAAGCAGCCAATCTTCGCGCCACGGCATGAGTCTTGCACCCACAAACACGTGTTGGCGTTGCTGTAGACCTGATGCAGCGGCCAAACGGGGCATTTCGTTGGCTCACCCGCATCGGTTTTGCGCACACGAGCAGGGTCGGTGGGCATAGTGCGAATTTTTTTGGTGATTGAATCGGCCTCTTCACGCATTGCAATCGTATTGCCGTAGCTTTTCGACATTTTTTGCCCATCTAAACCCGGCATGCGCGATTCTTTAGTCAGCAAGGCCTGCGGCTCAGCCAAAATGATTTTGCGACTGCCTTCCAAATAACCAAACAAACGCTCACGGTCGGCCAATGAAATGCTTTTTGCTTCGTCCAACAAGGCTTTGGCTTGTTCTAATGCCTCGTCTTCGCCTTGCTCTTGGTAGCGATTGCGCAAGTCGGTGTATTGACGCCCCATTTTGCTGCCCAATTTTTTCACCGCTTCAAGGGCTTTTTCTTCAAAACCAATTTCACGTCCATACAAATAATTGAAACGACGCGCCACTTCACGCGTCATTTCCAAATGCGGTACTTGGTCTTCGCCCACAGGCACGTGTTGGGCACGATAAATCAAAATATCAGCCGCTTGCAGCAACGGATAACCCAAAAAGCCGTAAGTGGATAAATCTTTTTCACGCAATTTTTCGATTTGCTCTTTGTAAGTCGGCACGCGTTCAAGCCAACCCAGCGGCGTGGACATGGCGAGCAACAAAAACAATTCAGCGTGCTCAACCACTTTAGACTGCACAAACAACGTGGCCTGCGATGGGTCAATTCCTGCGGCGAGCCAATCAATCACCATTTCGTGAGTGGCCGACTCAATCCCGCTCGGATCGTCATAATGCGTGGTCAACGCGTGCCAATCGGCGACAAAAAACAAGCAAGGGTACTCATTTTGCAACTGCACCCAGTTTTTTAAAACCCCATGATAATGACCTAAATGCAAAGCACCTGTGGGGCGCATGCCTGATAAAACGCGTTCTGGAAACATAGTCAACTCTTTTTTATAATCCAAGTAATGATTTAAGGGGTGAAACCATGGTTCTAATCAAACCATGCATGATGTCCATAATGGGCCAAACCCAATATGTACCTATGAAATTACTGCCTGAGACCGCCAAAAAAATGATAATCCACATGCCGTATTGCTCCAGCGGCTCCATAGCCTTAGCCATGCGTGCGGGCAACATGCCCGACAAAATCCGCCCGCCATCCAGCGGTAAAATGGGTAATAAATTGAACGCGAACAACAATAAATTAATGATAATCCCCGCTGAAGCCATTTTTTGAAAAAACACTTCGCTGGGCAAAAACGCCGTAAAAACCAACCCCAAAATCGCCCAAATCAATGCCATGAGCGCATTAGCAGCCAGACCTGCCAATGCAACTACGGGCATATCCGCCGCAGGATTGCGTAAACGAGAAGCGTTGACAGGCACAGGTTTGGCGTAACCAAACACAAACCCCGTCAAAGTGAAAGTCGCTAAAGGTAACAACACTGTACCAACAGGGTCAATGTGCACCATCGGATTCAAAGTCGTTCGCCCTAAACGATGTGCGGTATCATCACCCAGCCATTTGGCCACATAAGCATGCCCTGCTTCATGAAAGGCCACCGCAAAAATAATCGGAATGATGCCGTACGACAATTTGTAAATAATTTCACTAAAATCCATGTGCTCACCTTAATTTTGAGAATGGCGCATTATACCAGCCAAAGCGACTCAACCGCCGTCAAACCTTGCGGCAATACGGGCACTTTACCCACGTCCATTTTTGACTCGTCTTTTGCGTGAAAATCCGAGCCGCGTGAGGCGTAAAAACCAAAATCCAAGGCCAGTTGTGCATATTTTTTGTATTGCTTTTTGCTGTGACTGCCTGTGACCACTTCAATGCCACGCCCACCTGCGGCTTTAAACGCGTTGAGCAAGGCAAATTCGTCGTCATCCGACTGTGCATAGCGACCTGGATGCGCCAAAACCGCCACACCACCTGCATTGACAATCCACGCCACCGCATCATTCAAAGCGACCCATTGATGCGGCACAAACCCTGGTTTGCCATCAACCAAATAATCCATAAACACCGCGCGGACATTGCTCGCTTTGCGCCGTGCAACCAAGTCGCGGGCAAAATGGGTGCGGCAGATTAAATCGACTCGCCCATTGGCCAAAGCCAGCGCGGCTTCGTATGCGCCATGAATGCCGACTTGCGCCAACTGCTCGCCCATTTTTTGTGCACGTGCAGCACGACTGTTGGCCATCTGTGCCAAACCGTCGCGCAATGCTGCATTGCGCTCATCAAAGTTCAGCCCCACCACATGCACGGTCAACTCACGCCACGAGACCGAAATTTCAACCCCATTGATGAAGCGCACACCCAAGTCGTCGGCCGCAGCCCGTGCTTCGGGCAAGCCAGCCAATTGGTCGTGGTCGGTCAAGGCGAGCATCGTCGCGCCGTGGCTGACCGCACGCGCAACAACGGCGCGTGGTGACAACGCGCCGTCGGAACAGTTGGAGTGGAAGTGAAAATCAACGCTCATGTGATTTAGGGCTTGTCTTTGCTTTTCAGACCACCAAACATGGCTGATGTTTGCTGGTTCATCTGCTCTTGCATTTGCAAAAACATATTTTTGCTCTGCTCAATGTAATTGCCCATCATGCCTTGCATCATTGGGGCTTGCATTGAGAGCAATTGCTGCATCACATCGTTGTTTAGGGTTTTATCAGCCAAATTGGCTTGAATTTCAGAAAATGCCTGTAGGTTTTTTTCAAGGTACGAACCCAACATACCTTGCATCACATTACCGTACGAGCGGATGATTTGTGACAAAACGGTGGAGGAAAACAGCGGCAAGCCGCCCGACTCTTCTTCTAAAATAATTTGCAACAAAATACTGCGCGTGAGGTTTTCGTTGGTTTTGACATCGACCACCTCAAACACCTCGTTACCCAAAACCATTTGTTTGACATCGGCCAAGGTGATGTAAGTGGACGTATGTGTATCGTATAAGCGGCGATTGGGGTACTTTTTGATGATGCGGGTTTCACTGCGCTTGCGCATGGTCAATCTCCTGTATTAAGTAGTTGTGCCATTACTTTAACAGCATCAATTTTGCAAAGCAACATTTATGACGCAATGCAAAATCAATCATCGGTCAAATTGGCCGCATGCTCGCGAATTTTGTGAAACACAATTTCGGGCCAGCGTTTTTCCGCCAAATCCAACGTGACGCGATGGCCTGCCAAATAGGTCAAATTACCCGCTGCATCGGTGGACAGCGCATTGACTTCGGCGCGTTCAAACTCGGCCATTTTGGCGCGGTTGTCCGAGCTAATCCAACGCGCGGTGTAAATGCTTGAGCTTTCAAACACCACATCCACACCGTATTCGGACATCAAACGATGCGCGACCACTTCAAATTGGAGCACACCGACTGCGCCCAAAATAATATCTGAGCCATTCATGGGTTTAAACACCTGAACCGCGCCCTCTTCACCCAACTGCTGCAAACCTTTTTGCAATTGTTTGAGTTTGAGCGGATTTTTAATCCGCGCGACGCGAAACAATTCGGGCGCAAAAAAAGGAATGCCCGTAAACGCGAGTTTTTCGCCTTCGCTAAAAGTGTCGCCAATTTGGATGTTGCCGTGATTCGGAATCCCGATAATGTCGCCCGCAAACGCTTCTTCGACGATTTCGCGGTCGTGCGACATAAACGTGACCACCGAATTGGCCGCCACGTCGCGGTTCAAACGCAAATGGCGCATTTTCATGCCGCGCTCAAATTGCCCCGAACAGACGCGCAAAAACGCAATGCGGTCGCGGTGTTTCGGATCCATATTGGCTTGAATTTTGAAAATAAAGCCCGAAAACTTCTCTTCAGTCGGCTCAACGTCGCGAATCGTCGCATGACGCACGCGCGGCGCGGGCGCCCAATCAATCAGCGCGTCCAAAATTTCGCGAATGCCAAAATTGTTAATCGCCGAGCCAAAAAACACGGGCGTGAGTTTACCCGCCAAAAATTCGTTCACATCAAACTCATGCGACGCGCCTTTGACCAGCTCAATATCCATGCGCAACTGCGCCGCTTCGTCAGCAAACAATTCATCCAAGCGCGGATTGTCCAAACCCTTGATGGTTTCCACATCCAAATTAATGGTTTCACCGCCCGCTTCAAACAACAAAACCTCGTCGCGCAGCAAATGGTAAACGCCTTTAAAGCTGCGCCCCATGCCAATCGGCCACGTAATCGGCGCACAATTGATGTTGAGCACGCTTTCCACTTCGTCGAGCAAATCCAACGAGTCGCGCACTTCGCGGTCGCATTTGTTCATAAACGTCACAATCGGCGTGTTGCGCAAACGACACACGTCGAGCAATTTAATGGTTTGCGCCTCCACGCCTTTGGCCGCGTCAATCACCATTAAGCCCGAATCCACAGCAGTCAACACGCGATAGGTGTCTTCGGAGAAGTCTTGGTGACCTGGTGTGTCGAGCAAGTTGACCGTATGGGCTTTGTACTCAAACTGCATCACGCTGGAGGCGACCGAAATCCCGCGTTGCTTCTCGATGTCCATCCAGTCTGAGGTGGCAAATTTACCCGTTTTTTTGCCTTTCACCGTCCCTGCTTGCAAAATCGCCCCCGAAAACAACAACAGTTTTTCGGTCAGCGTGGTTTTACCCGCATCAGGGTGGGAAATAATCGCAAACGTGCGGCGGTGCTCAACTTCGTGGCGAAGGCGGTTCAAATCAGCAGACATGAGAATCAATCAGGTGAATATTCAACAAAAAAGCCACTTCATTGAAGCGGCCGAGTATCCGAAAACAGCAAACGGCAATTTTACCAGCAAATCTCGCCTTTTTCCATTTGTTTGTTTATCAAACAGCATTTTTGCGATTAACGGCACCTGTTCCAAAACTAAAGTTCAATCACCCGCTCACTCGCAGCAATAGTCGTATCGCGATGCGCAATAACAATGCGGGTGAGCGGTAGCTTTTTGAGAGCGGTGTTGACTTGGGTTTCGTTGTCGCCATCCAAGTGACTGGTGGCCTCATCGAGCAACAAAATTTTGGGTTGTCGATACAACGCCCGCGCCAGCAACAAACGCTGCTTTTGTCCGCCCGATAAAGAAGCCCCCATATCACCAATCAGCGAATGATAGCCCATCGGCATGGCCTCAATATCGGCGTGAATCGCCGCATATTGCGCACATTGACGCACGCGCTCCATATCAGGTGCGCTAAAAAAACTGATGTTATCCACAATTGAGCCTGAAAGCAGTTGGTCATCTTGCATCACGGCTGCAATTTGATTGCGATAGTGTGACAACCCTACTTGCCCAATCGGCACGCCGCCAAATAAAACCTCACCGCTCACAGGCTCAAGCAAACCGAGCATGATTTTCATCAGTGTGGTTTTGCCACGCCCCGACGCCCCGACAATTGCCACAGATTCACCCGCGTGAATCTGTATCGAGTAATTTTCAATCACCCACGGCAAATTATCGGCATAACGGTATGAAATATTGCGCAACTCCAAACTACCAGAAAGATGCGCATAGTCTTGTAAAACGTTGCTGTTGTCCGCCTCAACAGGGGTTAAGACAATATCGGACAACCGCTGAGCCTGCAAGCGCATCATGCGCAAAGCCACCACTTGATTGATGAGATTGCCCGCTCGACTTGAAAATTGGTCTTTGAACGACAAAACGGCTACCAGCATACCAATCGACAGCGTATTGCTCATCACCATGTTCGCGCCCAGCCACAAAATCACAATCCCCTCAACGCCAAACAAAACACCATTGGCCACACTGCTGATTAAATTGATTTTTTGCATTTTAAGCCCAGCATTGCGCTGGTCAACTTCATGGTTCAACCAAGCGGCGTGGCGCAGTGGCGCGGCATTGAACAGGCGAATGGTTTGCATACTGCGCAAAGTTTCTAAAAAATAACTATCCGCTTTGGCTGCGTACACCAACTCGCTTTCTGTCGCCAGTTCCAAACGACGGTAATACAGCGCACTCATCAACGCATACAAAACCAAAGCCAATACCGCGACCATTGCCAATTGCGTGCTGTAAATCATCAACATCGTGAATGTGCCAATGGTCATTATGCCGTCTAAAACCGTCGCCACCAACTGCGAGGTCAGCATTTTCTCAATACTGTTCACGCTACCAAAGCGCGACACAATATCGCCCAAATGGCGTTTTTCAAACCATTCCATCGGCAAACGCAATAGATGAGACAGCACATTGCTCGCCCACTGCAAGTTAAACGACGCACTCACCTGCATCAAAATCCAACTGCGCAAAGTCGAAATCGCCACTTGAATCAACATCAATATCAAAAATATCCACGTCAAAATGGTGAGCAAATCCTTATCTGCCGTCACCAAAACTTGGTCAAACACCAGTTGGCTGAAAAACGGCGTACCCAAAGCAAACAATTGCAGCACCAAAGCCAAGGCAAATATTTTGAATAACGCCATGCGCAAACCCACCGTTTGCCCAAATAAATCGCGTAAACGAATACTTTGCTGTTTTTTCTCTTTGATAAAGTCCAAAGCAGGTATCAACTCAAGCGCAACGCCCGTAAAATGCTTGCTCACCTCATCTAAAGTGAGTTTTTGCACACCACGGGCAGGGTCGTGAATCTCCACCCAAGTTTTGCCGACATTTTTGAGCACCACAAAATGATTCAAGTCCCAATGCAAAACGCACGGGGTTTTGAGCAAGGCCAACTCGTGCAACTCAAGGCTTAACGCACGGGAAGTCAACTTCATTTGTGTCGCAGCAAGGGTCATATCATGCAGTGTCATGCCTTTGAGCGACAGGCTAAAACGTGAACGCAAAGTCGGTAAGTCAGTCACGTAACCATGCCAACCTGCCACCATTACCAAACACGCCAAGCCACATTCAGCCCCTTCGGTTTGTAGAATCATCGGCAATTTATTGCCCCAGCCAAAGTTCAAACGCTCAATGATGCTCATTATAGTTTTCCAGAAATGCTGTACAACGGCTCTAAAAGCCACTCATAAATGCGCCGCTCGTCCAGCACTACATCTGCCTCAAGCCGCATTGAGGGCTGCAAAGGCTCTGACTTGCCATACGCCGTAATCGTTTGCGCATCTGGGCGCACCACAAGCCGATACAGCGGCTCTTTCGCGTCAACCCCAGCCGCTTTGAGTTCGCCCACACTGAGTGCGACCTGCGAAATCGACACCACACGCCCCGTGTGTTGTCCAAATTTTTGATAAGGAAATGCCGCATAACGCAGCAAAACCGTCGCCCCCACGCGAATAAACCCAATCGCGCGACTGCTCGCGTATAAATGCGCCTCCAGCACGCCGCCTGTCGGCACAATATTGAGCAAAGGCGAATCAAAACCGACTTGCTGCCCCGCCTGCGCCTGAATCGCCGTCACCACGCCAGCGGTGGGCGCGACCACAACCACCTCGCGTTTCACTTCGTTTTCAACAATGGTTTGCTCAACCGTTGACACACCGCGCTTGATGGCATCCGCTTCATTATCGCCCTGCAACTGCGCGTTTTTGAGCCGCGTTTGCGCCGCTGCCAGTTCGCGCTGCACTGCTGTGTGCATCCGCGTCGCTTCTTTTTGTTTGCCCAATTGGGTCAAATAATCATTTTTCTTTTGCGCCACAGCCGCCTGTGAAATGAAGCCCTCCGCCGCCAGTGCCTGGTGCGTCGCCCAAGCATCCGCTGCAATCCGCACTTGTTCGGCATACAGCGACAACTCACCACTCAATTGCAGCAACTGCTGGCGCAAACTGCCTACCGCTTGCTGCTCGGTCAACACATTGATGTGCGTCATGTCCCGCTGGCGCAGCAATGCCGCATTAAGGCTGGTTTTTTGCACATCCAACTGCGCCCGCACCGCTTGCTGGGCCTGACCGTCTAAAGTCTGCCGCTCACTGGTCAACACAAACAACGCATCACCCGCCGCCACGTGCTGCCCATCCACCACTTTAGCCGCAACCAAAGCCCCCGCTTGCGGCGCGGCCACCCGCACCAGCCCCACATCGGGCAACAGCACACCCTCGACACGCTCTTTTTTGGTATAAGTCCCAAAGGCCAAAAAACCGACCAGCAGACCACCAAACAACACAGAAAAACCCGTGAGCACCGACGCACTCACGGGTTGAGTCAAAAAAATTCGACCTTGATACGACTGCTTTTGGTGAGCTTGAACCTCTTTGCGAAACAAATGATTCATCAGCAAATTAATCAGCAATAGTATGAAGAAGGATGGTTACCACCATCAAAAGTTCCCCCTGCGTATGTGCCGCCACTACCGCCATAAGAATCGTGACGACCATCATTGCCTGATTGACTGTATGTTGAGATTGGTTGGTATCCAGGGATTGTACTTGCTGAGGAAGTTAGCCAGTTTGCAAGAGAACCTCCAATTAAACAGCCTATTCCCGTCCCTGCGATTGCAGCTGCATCACTAACTTTACTACCCAATACACCACCAATGGTTCCTCCAGCAACGCATCCAATAGTTTCATAGCTGACTTTAAATGTACCAGCACCAGTTATTTGTTTCTGACTTTGGATATTTAACTCTTTCATTTTAAAATTTTCCTATAAATTTTGATTAAAAAATACGATGTTAATGCAGCACCTACAAATGCCAAATACAACCAAGCTTCGCTAAAAAAATACTTGCTAATTGGTATTATTAACACCAAGGTAAGTAGCAAGTTTATTAAGCATAAAACAATTAGTTTCCTGTTCATTTTAAACCCCTTTCTAAAAAGTATCCGTTCTTCTAACCCCTTTCATGTGCTAATACAATCTATCATCTAAAATTTTCACTAAAAAATTCGATTTGCTATAGAAATAGCAAAGAAAGCAATAAATCCAAAAATAAAAAAGCCAACTATTTTAACAACTCAATCTTCACAGTAAACTCCTTTATTCCTTTATGTTTGACAAACAGTAATTTTCGCTTATTTAATAAATTTACCCACCATTTAAAATTAAATCAAAATAAATATATTTTTGCTTAACAGCCTAATTTTATTTATTTTTCCGAATTTTACTTTAAAAGCAGCATTCATTGCAAATAAATTTTACACTTTCTTTTCCATTCAATATATTTATTATGAAATTTAAATGCATTACTCAACCCACTTCATTGTCAAAAAATCAAAGGATGCACAGTAAAAGAAAAACTATCTTGACGATGGTTAATCATCGTGCATGATTTGAACAACAAGGCTATGTTCCAGTTAATTGTTGGCGTATGATAAAAATGTAGTCATCATACGCCTTGCGAAGGAGAACGACATGAAAAAAAACAGTCTTTCAGCGGTTGATGAGAGGTCTCGCTCAACTCACAGCGCAGCAAAAGTGCCAATTATCAAGCGAACTCCACAAGCAAACGCAATACAGCACAACAGTTGAGTTGATTGAAAGCCGTTTACACGCCTGTCCGCACTGCAACGGCACTCAACTCAACCGCTGGGGGCAAGCATCAGGATTGCAGCGTTACCGCTGTAAAACCTGCCGCCGCAGTTTCAATGCCCTAACTGGCACAGCACTTGCCCGTTTGCGCCTCAAAGGCAAATGGCTCCACTATAGCCAACAACTCACCAACAGCCAAAGCATTCGCGCCAGTGCAAAAGCCTGTCAATCAATCCAAAAACCGCCTTTTTGTGGCGACACCGCATCCTTGTTCAGCCTGAACATTTGCAAGCTTCGCGCCTCAACGGCATTGCCGAGGCCGATGAAACCGTATTTCTCAACTCCTACAAAGGGCAAAAGCGAGACATGCCCCGAAAAGCACGGCACCGCGGCGACAAAGCCAATAAGCGCGGCATGTCTGACGAACAAATCCCCGCCCTAATTTGCCGTGACCGTTCGGGCGCAACGGCTGACTTTGTTTTACCCAAAGACGACAAAGCCAGTATTGTCAAAGTACTCCAACCCATTGTGGCTACTGATGCCATTTTGTGTACCGACAGTGGTACGGCTATTTGTGCTGCGGCCAAAGAGTTGCACATCGCTCATCGCGCAATTAACTTATCCGCAGGCATTCGTATATTGGCTGGGATTTACCATATGCAAAATGCCAATGCTTATGGCAGTCGTTTGAAAACTTGGATGGTTCAGTTTCATGGCGTGGCTACCAAATATCTACCGCATTATTTGGACTGGCGGCGACTATTTGAACAGTTCGACTCTTGTTTAACTCCCAAAAACATCATTCGTGCTGCACTTGGAATGGATGTTCAACAATTAACTAGAACATAGCCAATAACAAAATCAAGCGCTTGAGTTTTTACACAAATGCATAGACACCCCATCCTCTGAATGAGGAGATGCCGAGTCAAGCGCGGCATGACGGCTACGATAGTTTTACATTCCCAGTCCTTTGCGGTACAGTCTCTTTTTGCTCATTTTGCGAGATTTTATGTTTTTCATCCATTGCATCAAGGCCAATCGCATTATTTTAACCGTTGCGGCGTTTTTGACTGTTTTTGCCAACTGGGCATTTTTTCGGCATGTGCAACAGGTTTATCCTATTGCCAGTAATGCGGCTTTTGTTGTTTCTGTGGCGATTTTGGCTTTTTGCAGCATTGCGCTGACTTTGAGTGTGCTGTGCATTCGCCAAGGCACTAAGCCCGTGTTGATTGTTTTGCTGTGGGTGGCTGCATTTGCTGCGTATTACATGGATACGTTTGATGTCGTCATTGATAAAGCAATGATTCAAAACATCAGTCAAACCAACGTCCAAGAAACCCGTGATTTATTGACATTGAAGCTATTGGCCTACATAGCGGGACTTGCGATTTTACCCAGTGTGTGGGTCTATCACCAGCCCATACCCAAAACCACTTGGCGCAAGGCTCTGGTTCAACGCGTGGTTTTGATGGGTATTTTGCTGCTGTTGGCGGGCAGTCAAGTCTTGTTGTTTTCTAAAAATTACGCGTCGTTTTTTCGTGAACACAAAACGCTGCGTTATTACGTCAACCCTCTTACGCCCATCAACTCCGCGGTCGGTTTTTTAAAACAGCAATTTAAAACAGCCCACAAAGCCATTACGCCTTTGGGCGTTGACGCGCAAATTGCGCAAACCGACACACACCGCGAATTGGTGATTTTGGTGGTTGGCGAAACCGCACGTTGGGATAGATTTTCGCTCAACGGCTACAACAAGCCAACCAACCCACTGCTCGCGCAAGAAAAAATCATCAATTTCAGCAATTTCACCTCATGCGGCACGAGCACGGCAGTCTCGGTGCCGTGCATGTTTTCACCATTTGGTCGCAAAGATTACAGTGAAGACAAATTCAAAAACAACGAAAACCTGCTCGATGTGCTCGCCCACGCGGGCGTGAACATTTTGTGGCGCGACAATAATTCTGATTCCAAAGGCGTGGCGATTCGACAAAACAACGTGCTTTATCAAGATTACAAAGACCCCAAAAACAACACGGTGTGCGACGTGGAGTGCCGCGACGAAGGCATGTTGGTCGGTTTGCAAGACTACATCAATCAGCACCCAACGGGCGATATTGTGATTGTGTTGCACCAAATGGGCAGCCATGGGCCGGCGTATTACAAGCGTTATCCTGCGGCATTTGAGCAGTTCAAACCCGCGTGTCAAAACAACTTATTGGAGCAATGTTCGCCTGAAGAGATTAGCAATGCGTATGACAACACCATTTTGTATACCGATTATTTTTTGTCCAAAGTCATCGGTTTGCTCAAAAACAATGCACCCAAATTTGAAGCCGCCATGTTTTATGTGAGCGACCATGGCGAGTCACTGGGCGAAAAAGGGGTTTATTTGCACGGCATGCCGTACGCGATTGCGCCCGAAGCGCAAACTCACGTGGGTGCAATGATGTGGCTGTCGGATAACATTGACGAAATCAATCAGCCTCAGTTGAAACAAAAAGAACAAGCGGCGTTGTCGCACGACAACTTATTTCACACCGTTCTGGGGCTGCTCGAAATTGAGTCGGCAGTTTACAACGCCCAACAAGACATTCTCAAAATGCCATAAGCCAGTATAATGAGGGTTTTTATGGAAACGATTATGACCCTCAAAGAACAAATCCAAGCCGATGTCATTGCGGCGATGAAAGCCCGTGAATCGGCCAAATTAGCCACTTTGCGTTTGTTATCCGCCGCCATCAAGCAGCGCGAAGTCGATAGCCAAAGCGTTTTGGATGATGCGGCGGTTTTGGCGATTATCGAAAAAGCCTGCAAACAACGCAAAGAATCCATTGCCCAGTTTGAAGTGGCGGGGCGCACCGACTTAATCGACATTGAAAAAGCCGAGTTAGAGATTATTTCAGCCTACTTACCTGCGCAAATGTCCGACGACGACATTGCCGCCGCCGTCAATGCCGCCGTGGCGAGCACGGGCGCGTCCAGCCCTGCCGACATGGGCAAAGTCATCGGCGTGCTCAAAGCACAATTGGCGGGCAAAGCCGATATGGGCAAAGTCTCCGCCTTGGTCAAAAACGCGTTGAACAACAAGTAACCGTGGCCCTGATTCCCAATGAGTTCATCAATGATGTGCTGTCCCGCGTTGACGTGGTTGACGTGGTCGGCCAGTACGTCGAGCTCAAACGCGCGGGCGTGAATCATCAGGGCTTGTGCCCGTTTCACAACGAAAAAAGCCCGTCATTCACCGTTAGTGCAGCCAAGCAGTTTTACCACTGCTTTGGCTGTGGTGCGCACGGCACGGCGTTGGGCTTTTTGATGGAACACAACGGTTTGACCTTTGTCGAAGCGGTCAACGACTTGGCGCAACGTGCGGGCATGACCGTGCCCAAAAGCGCACCGATGTCGGCGCAACAAGTCGCGCAGCAGGTCGAACAAAAAGTACGCACGCAAAACATCGGCCAAGTGTTGAGCGAAGCGGCGACTTTTTACAAAGCGCAACTCAAAGACAATCCGCATGCGATTGCGTACCTCAAACGGCGCGGTTTGAGCGGCGAAGTGGCGCAAAAATTCGGTTTGGGCTACGCGCCGTTTGAGCCAACGCTGGCGCAGGTGTTCGCCGATTACAAAGATTCGACCAGTTTAATCGATGCGGGCTTGTGCAAACAGCGCGACAACGGTAGCCGCTACGACTTTTTTCGCGAACGCATCATGTTTCCGATTCGCAACACCAAAGGCCAAATCATCGGCTTTGGTGGCCGCGTATTGGACAAAGGCGAGCCGAAATACCTCAATTCCCCCGAAACGCCGCTGTTTCAAAAAGGCCAAGAACTCTATGGTTTGTTTGAGGCACGCAGCAGCATCGCGCAAGCGCAATATGCGCTGGTGGTCGAAGGCTACATGGACGTGGTCGCGCTCGCGCAAGCGGGCTTGAGCAATGCAGTGGCAACGCTGGGCACGGCCACCAGCGCGGCGCATGTGCAAAAACTATTTCGCTTCACCGACCACATCGTGTTCAGTTTTGACGGCGACTCCGCGGGGCGCAAAGCGGCTTGGCGTGCCATGACCAACGCCCTGCCCTTGGCCAGCGACACGCGCACGCTTAAATTTTTGTTTTTACCCACCGAGCACGACCCCGATACGTATGTGCGCGAATTCGGCCAAGACGGCTTTAACGGCCAGGTCCAATCGGCCATGACGCTGTCACAATTCATGCTGTTTGGTCTACAACAAGCCGCACCTGACGGCACAGCCGAAGCCCGCGCACGGCAACTGCACCTTGCCAAGCCGCTGTTGCTCGCCCTGCCCAACGGCGCGTTGCGCACGCAAATCATCACCGCGCTCGCCGCGCAGTTGAACGTGCAGGTCAATGATGTTTTGGAGTATTGCGAGTTGAACCTCAACACGCGGCCACGCAAAATGAGCCGCGACAAGTCGCGCCGCAGCCCGCCACCAGCGGTGATTGAACGGGCGTTGGATTTGGTTTTGGCCTATCCCGAACTCGCGCAAAACGCGCAGTTGGATTTATGGCTCAATACCGCGCAGCACCATGCGCTCACCCATTTGCTTGAGTTGTTAAAAAGCCAGCCGAACTTGGCTGGCGCAGCACTACAACATCAGTTGGAGAGCAGTGATTTTTTTGAGTTGTATCAACACATTTTGCAAAAGCAATTGCGCGAACCGATTGCCACTGATTTAGCCGCCGCACAAGAAGCATTTATCGCGCATCAAAATCAACTCGAACGTGAGCAAATTGAAACCCAGCTACACACGCTCGCCCAACAAATGAGTCACGACACGTCCGCTAAAACACAATACCTCAAACTACTCAAGCGACGCGAAGAGCTCAAACTCGCTCGTGGTGTGTTGTAAATTAGCGCATCAACAATGCACGCAACCTTTGCGTCCAACGCCCATAAGGCGGGCGCATGGCGTGCTTAAGCAGCAATGCAACCAGCCGACTTTGCACAAACACCCCCGTGCTTTTGCTGAACTGCAAAAAACCCGCCTGCCCGTGATAAGCGCCCATGCCACTGCCACCCACACCGCCAAAAGGCAAGTTGTGCTGCGCATAGTGCAGCATGCAGTCGTTGATGCACACGCCACCTGTTGGGATGTGTGCCAACAGAGCGTTGACGCGTTGTTCATTGTTATCAAAACAATACAGTGCCAATGGACGCTCGTGCTGACGTATGTATTCAAGCGCAGATGCGGGCGTGCTGTACGTGACAATCGGTAAAATCGGCCCGAACAATTCTTCACGCATCACCCGCATTGAATCGGTCACATCCAAAAGCAAGGTTGGGAAAAACACGTGCTCGCCTGCAATGATTTGCTCATTTTGTGGATTGTAGGTCATCACCTGTGCGCCCTGCTCTCGCGCATCGGCCACCAAGTCGCTCATGCGCTGCCAACCCGCGGCATTGACCATATGACTGTAATCCGCATAAGCGACAATCGATGGATAACGCCGCTGCAACACCTGCCACGCCGCCTCAACAAAAGCGTCGCGTTGTGACTCATGCACCAACACGTAGTCGGGCGCGATGCAGGTCTGCCCTGCGTTCCACAACTTGCTGGTGATGATTTTATCGGCGGCATCGTGTACATCGTACGACTCATGAATCAATGCTGGCGATTTACCGCCCAACTCCAACGTGAGCGGGGTCAAATTAGGCGCAGCGGCGGCCATGACGTGGCGAGCAATTCGCCCAGAGCCTGTAAAAATCAAATGGTCAAACGGCAACGCCGAAAACTGCGCGGCGATATCTGCTCCGCCTTCAATCACTGCGACATCCAGCGGCGAAAAAGTCTCACGCAACAAACGCGCCAATAGCGCACTGGTGGCAGGCGCAAGCTCAGACGGCTTAATCATGGCGCAATTGCCCGCCGCCAGCGCATTGACCAATGGCGTGAGCACCAACGAAATGGGGTAATTCCACGCCCCCATAATCCCGACCACACCCAATGGCTGATAGACGATGCGTGCTTTGGATGGCCAAAAGTACCAATCCACCGCGACTTTCTTAGGTTTCATCCAGCGTTTGAGGTGGCGTTGACAGTGGCGAATTTCGGCCAGCAACGGCGCCAGTTCGAGCAACTGTGTCTCAACCGTGGCGCGGCGACCAAAATCTTGATGCAATGCCGCAATCCAATCAGCCTCATGGTTTTTAACCATGCTGCGCAAACGGTTGAGCATGTCCATACGAACCTCATATGAACGCGGTGCGTTTTGCGCCCAATATTGCCGTTGCTCGTTTAAAAGCGTTTTCATGTCCGCTCCTTACTGGGTATCTGGCTCATGGCGTATTCTGCCAATGCCACTATGGTTAAACTCGGATTCACGCCTAAATTAGCAGCAATCACCGAACCATCACAAATCCATAAGTTTTCATAGCCAAACACGCGCAGTTGTGCGTCGCATACCCCCACAGAGGCATCCGCCCCCATAACCGCACCGCCTAAACAGTGTGCAGTCATCGGTACATCCAACAACAACTCAACCAAAGTCATCACCGCAGTGCCGCCCGTCACCTGGGCGCCTTTGCGTGCAAACTCATTGGCACTGTCTATACGGGTGGGGATTTTTGCCCCTGTGGTTTGCATTTTTTTAGCCCAAGGCCAGTACCACGGTGCACGATAGGTCATGGTCAAATGCCCCTCTAACGTTTGCATGCACAGCAAAATCATGGTCTCTCGTGCCGCACCAAACGGCCAAGACAATCGCATCAAATGCACAGGATAACGCACAAAAGCGCTCAACCAATTGGCGATTCGCCCACCTCGACTGCGCCCTGCGTGCATCAATGTAATCAATGCATACAAAGCATCCGAGCCTTTGGGGTAACGCGTCGCTTCAATGTGCGTGTGCTCATCAATAAACACACCCGAACCAATCGCCACCCCAGTTGAGTAATCTTGCTCTGGCGCGGCGTTTAAGTAACGTACGCCAATCAAAGACTCTGCATTGGTGCGCACTTTATGCCCCAATTGGTTGGAAATTTTGGGCAAATGCCCCGCATCTTTCATCTTGAACAGCAATTCTTGTGTGCCCAGCGAGCCTGCGGCGAAAATCACTTTATCTGCCGTCCACACCCGTCGTGCGCGTCGTCCCCAGCGGCTTGAACGCGTGTGTACCGCGTAACCATCGCGCCCATCGGAGTTTTGGAGCGGTGAAACCTGCACCACTTGCGTTTCGCTCAACACGCGCACGCCCAGTTGTTCGGCCAAGTACAGATAATTTTTGTCTAATGTATTTTTGGCATTGTATTTGCAACCGACCATGCAGCCACCGCAACCGATGCAACTGTTGCGCGGCGGGCCTTTGCCGTCAAAATACGGGTCGGGATAACTTGCGCCCTGCGGTCGAGTACCGTCCCCAAAAAACACCCCAACTTCGGTGTGGTAAAACTGCTCCGCCACACCCGATGCCTGTGCCATCGCTTGCAACTGCGCATCTGCCCAAGCGGGGCGCTGGTTGATTTGTGCGCCCAACATGCGTTTGGCAGTGGCATAATGCTGCGGCATAAACGCCCGCCAATCGGCCAAACTCGCCCATTCGCCAGCTTGCCAAATACTGTCTTTGGGTTGCCACAAGGTTTGCGCATAGGTGATTGAACCGCCGCCCACCGCGCAACCATGCACCACCACCATATGGCGAAAAAAACGCATGTTAAAAAAACCGCGCAAACCCAAGGCAGGCCGCCAAATATAGCGACGCACATGCCAGTTGCTGGGCGGCAGATTTTCGGGCGACCAGCGTCGCCCTTGCTCCATCACCGCGACTCGATAACCTTTTTCGGCCAAACGCAACGCGCTGACGCTGCCACCAAAACCCGAACCGATGATGATGACATCAAAATCTGCGTAGTTCATGCTGTCAATCCATTGATTAAATCGTGCAAAACCTCACTGCGTAAAGGCTCAGCTTCATTGAATATTTCGTGATACGCCTGCGCGTAACGCTTGACCGTGACGTTTGCTGGTGCGATGGCCGCCAAGTCGTCAGTGCCTGACGAGTCAATCACTTGGTCATTCCCTGCGTACAACAATAAAGTTGGCATACTCAACTGTTTGACGTGCGCACGCACTGCATCACCACCATCACGCATAAATCGTGCCAAACGAGGGCTTATCATGCGATGCACCAACGGGTCAGCACAGTAATCACGCACCATTTGCACATCGTGCGTTAAATACTCGGTCATCACCGCTGGCGAACGAATCGGTCGATTGGGAAACAATCTCAAACCAAGATGGAGCAGACATTTTTGTGAGCGCGTCATGCGCACACGCAAGGCAGGCGAGGACAGTACCAGTGCATGCGGCTTAATCCCACGTGTTGTCACCGCCAGCGCAGCTGTTAAGCCGCCCATACTGTGCGCCAAAATAATCGGCGTACGGTGCGTCATCTGCGCCACGTATTCAAACACCGTAACGCAATCGTCCACCAACGCTCCATCAGATGGAATAAACCCTCGCGCACCTTGCGACAAACCATGCCCACGTGCATCATATGTCCAAACAGAAAATCCATGCTGGGTCAACCATGCCACCACATGCGCATAACGACCCGCGTGCTCACTATAACCGTGCAGCAACACAATGGGCGGCAACGACGAGCTTGTTGCATCATGCGTTAAGTGCAATTGCACAGAGTCAGAGCAACTTAGCCAAGTGGTGGTACGACTCATGCATCTCCTTTAGAGACAAGGTAAGTTTGTTCAACCCAATCGGGGTTTTTCCACAATACGCGTAGGTCTTTGTAACGCCATGCATCGCGCCACATATAGCAGAACTCGGCCACACTCAACCACAATGGATTGAGTGAGTTCGGCTGACGCAAGCCAATCCCATAATCAATCTGCCCTGCGTCACGTTCATCGACAAATGTGCCAAACAATCTATCCCAAACAATCAACACGCCACCAAAATTGCGGTCTATTTGCGTCGAGTTGCGTCCATGATGCACACGGTGATGCGATGGGGTGTTGAACACAAACTCCACCCAGCGCGGCAAACGTTCAATCACTTGAGTATGGATAAAAAATTGATAAAACAGGTTCAACTCAATCGCCACAATCACCGACATTTTGTCAAACCCCAGCCAAGCCACAGGCAACCACCACACCGCTGCGACAAATGTAAAATCAATCAAAAAATTTTGCCGCAACGCAGTAGATAAATTAAACCGCGAAGAACTGTGATGAATGGAGTGTCCAACCCAACCCCAGCGCACTTTATGCAAAAAATAATGGTAAAACCAAAACGTCAAATCAACCGCAATAAACAACACTACAGCGCTAACCCATGGGTTGCTTGGCTGCAAATGAAGGCTAAATTGTTGCACCCAAGCAAAGCCTGTTGAGGCAAAAAATGCAACCAATAGCCCATCAGTCACTTTATACAACAATGCCGTGGCTATATTGCTCACCGTTTCTTTAAAATTGTACACATCATGGCGATCACGCGTGCGCCAATACCACGCCTCCCAAGCAATCAGTATCACAAACATCGTGCCAAATAGCGCGATAACCATTAAAGCATGCAATATATCTGTTGGCATTATCGTCTTTCGTAAACAAAAAACGAGCGCATTGCTCGTTTTTAAGATTAACCCAATTCTTCCACTCGCAGTTTCACAACCTCACCCGCCACGGTATCCAATGCTTTAATCTGCACCACCGCTGCATCCACGCCCGACTCCAACGACACATGGGTCATGATGACAATGTGGGTTTGCGCCGTCACATCGTCCACCTCGGTTTGCAGCATGGCATCCACGGAAATATCATGGTCGGCCAAAATCCGTGTGATGTTGGCCAAAACGCCTGTGCGATCTTGCACCGTCAAACGCAAGTAATAACGGGTTTTGACGGCGGATAACGGCAACATCGGAATATTAGCCAACGAATCAGGCTGAAACGCCAAATGCGGCACACGGTGCATAGGGTCAGCAGTAATCGTGCGGGTCACGTCAATCAAATCAGCCACAACCGATGAACCAGTCGGCTCTGCGCCCGCACCCGCGCCGTAATACAGCGTCGCGCCGACCGCATCGCCTTTGACCAAAACCGCATTCATCACGCCGTTGACATTGGCGATGAGGCGCGACTCAGGAATCAGGGTTGGATGCACGCGCAGCTCAATCCCGTCGTCAGTGCGTTTGGTAATGCCCAGCAACTTGATGCGATAGCCAAATTTTTCGGCATACGCAATGTCGGTGGCGGCTAAAGTTGAAATACCCTCAATAGCCGCGGCCTTAAAATCAATCGGCACACCAAACGCAATCGCGCTCATCAAGGTGATTTTGTGTGCCGCGTCCACGCCCTCCACGTCAAAAGTCGGGTCGGCTTCGGCGTAGCCCAATTCTTGCGCCACTTTGAGCGCGTCGGCAAAGGCCCAGCCTTTTTCGCGCATTTGCGTGAGAATAAAATTGGTCGTGCCGTTGATGATGCCCGCAATCCATTCAATGCGATTGGCCGACAAACCTTCGCGCAAGGCTTTAATCACTGGAATCCCGCCCGCAACCGCCGCTTCAAACGCCACCGTTACGCCCTTGTCTTGTGCGGCTTTAAAAATCTCGTTGCCGTGTTCGGCCAACAAGGCTTTATTCGCGGTCACCACATGTTTGCCGTGGGCAATCGCTTCTAAAACAAACGACTTGGCAGGCTCGTAGCCGCCCATCGTTTCAACCACCACATCCACATCAGGGTGACGTGCCACCGCCATGATGTCATCGGCAATCTGCACGCTTGAGTCAACCAAAGCCTCGGCCTTGGCACGGGTGCGACTGGCCACCACCACCACTTCAATGCCGCGCCCAGCACGACGCGCGATGTCTGCTTGGTTGCGCTTTAAAATGTTGACCACGCCGCTGGCCACAACGCCAGTGCCTGCAATACCGATTTTGATGGGGTTCATACGTATTCCTGAGTCTATTGTGAAAAATGCACAAGTAACTTGTGCATTCAGTACTACCCGCATTGTAAACCAAGGCGCGACCACGCGCCAGTTGTCCTAGCGAAAACGCTCCATAAACAAATAATAATGCATGCCCAACGCCAACATTTGATTGCCCAGCCAGTCGCCCAGCGGCACTTTGATGTGGTTGAAACGGGTAAACGTATCAAAGCGTTCCATATGCCCCGTAATCGCATTGGCCATGACCTCACTCACCACGTGCGAGGTCGCCACGCCGTGACCTGAGTAACCTTGCGCGAACCACACGTTGTTTGACAGTTTACCCAGTTGCGGTACGCGGTTAATCACCACGCCCATATTGCAACTCCACTCATGCTCAATTGCCACGCCTTTGAGTTGTGGAAAGGTTTTTTCGATGCATGGACGCAGTTCAGCGGCAATGTCACGCGACGGCTTGCCTGTGTAGTTCGCCCCGCCGCCAAACAGCAAGCGCCCATCTGCGGTCAAACGATAATAATCAAGTACAAAACGGCAGTCATACACCGCCACATCACGCGGTATGATGCTGTGCGCCAAGTCACCCAACGGTTCAGTGGTCACAATCCCACCTGCGGCGGGAAAAATCAGACCGCCGAGTTTTTTTTGCTCCAGTTTGTGATACACATCACCTGCGAGCATGACTTGATTGGCGGTAATCGTGCCTTTATCGGTCACCACTTGCGGCACATCGCCATGCACAATTTGCTCAACCGTCGTCCCTTCAAAAATCAAACCGCCCAGTTTTTGCACAGCCCGCGCCTCACCGATGCACAGTTTGAGCGGATGGATATGCATATTTTTTTGATTGTACAAGCCGCCATGATAAATCGAGGTATTGACAAACTGCGGCACGTCGCCTCGCTCAATCAACTGCACCACGTCACCCATGCCGCGTTTTTGCGCCAACTCGTATTCGGCCTGCAATTCTTGGCGATGACTCGGCTTATATGCGGTATGCAAATGCCCAAACTTCAAATCGCAGTCAATGCCATAGGTTTCAATACGGTTTTTAATCACATCGTGGCCGCGCCAACGCAAAAACCAGATGAAATCATCCGCCTCAGCCTCACTCATGAAGCGGCGCAGTTGCTTGCGCATTGCGCCCTCACCCGACAAGCTGCCCGTCACTTGCCCGCCGTTGCGCCCCGATTGACCCCAGCCGATTTTGTGCATTTCGACCACAGCAACTTTTAAGCCGCGCTCGGCCAACTCCAGCGCAGTGTTCACGCCCGTAAACCCACCGCCAATCACCACCACATCGACCCGCAAGTCGCCAAAATCGCCATTAAGTGCGTCAAAATCAGTGTCATGGCCGACGGTGGCGGCGTAATATGAAGGGATGCGAGATGGATTCATGGTGAACTTTTTCAATAAAATTGCAACCTTAATGGATAACCCACCACAAAAACAGTTCCACTTTACGCATCGCCCAAAAACAAACCCCAGCGAATCGCTGGGGTTTGACGTTTACATCATGCGTTTGAAAATATTTTGTTTGTGCATCACCAAGTGCGCCAACGCACCTGCAACGTGCACCAACAACAAAATAAAGAATACATTCGCGCCAAATTCATGCAATTCGCCCAACTGCTCAGCCAAGCCTTCATTTTTGCCAATCAGAGTGGGCAGGTTGAACAAACCAAAAAAGCCAGCAGGATAGCCATAAGCATTGCTGGTCAACCAGCCCATAATTGGCAAGCCCAACATACACAGGTACAGCAAGCCATGCACGATTTTTTCAGCCATATATTGCAAAGAACCTTTGGTATTGACCGAGGCAGGCACGCTTGAGCGCAAGCGGTTCGCCAAACGCAGCACCACCAAAATCAACACACCGACACCGAGCGACTTGTGCAACATCATTAAATCCATGTTGCCTTCCAACTGCCAGCCAACCAACAAAGTGGCAATCATCATGATGGCGACCAACGCATGAAACAATCGCATAGCCACTGGGTATTTTTGTACGTTTTGCATCTTTTACTCCTCGTTTCGTTAAATATTGCGTGCCAATTCTACCGCACAACCAATGTAATTGGCGGGCGTTAAAGTCAGCAAGCGGGTTTTTTCGGCCTCTGGAATCGCCAAAGTGCCGATAAAATCGTGTAATGCGGCGCGGGTAATCCCTTTGCCGCGCGTTAATTCTTTGAGTTGCTCATACGGATTTTCAATCCCATAGCGGCGCATCACGGTTTGAATCGGCTCGGCGAGCACCTCCCAGCAGTTGTCCAAATCTTGGTTCAAAGCCGCCGCGTTGAGTTCGAGCTTGTTCAAACCACGCAACGCCGCATCATAAGCAATCAGCGCGTAGCCCAAACCGACGCCCATATTACGCAAAACCGTGGAGTCGGTCAAATCACGCTGCCAGCGCGACACAGGCAGTTTTTCAGACAAATGGCGCAGCAATGCGTTGGCCAAGCCCAAATTGCCCTCCGAGTTTTCAAAATCAATTGGGTTGACTTTGTGCGGCATGGTCGATGAGCCAATCTCACCCGCTTTGGTTTTTTGTTTGAAAAACCCCAGCGAAATATAACCCCAAATGTCGCGATTCGCATCAAGCAAAATTGTATTAAACCGCGCCAATGCATCAAAATACTGCGCCATGTAATCGTGCGGCTCAATTTGAATCGTGTAGGGATTGAAGGTCAAACCGAGGTCATTTTGGATGACCTTTGTGGAGAAATTTTGCCAATCAAAATCAGGGTACGCCGACAAGTGCGCATTGTAGTTGCCCACCGCGCCATTCATTTTGGCCAATAACTCAATCTGCGCCAAAGCCGCTCGCGCCCGCTCCAGTCGCGCGGCAATGTTGGCAAACTCTTTACCGACCGTGGTCGGCGACGCAGGCTGGCCGTGGGTGCGCGAGAGCATCGGCTGCGCCGCGTGCTCAACCGCCAAGGCTTTGAATTTAGCGAGCAACTCATCCATTGCAGGCAGCAATACATCGGCGCGGGCTTTTTTAAGCATCAAACCGTGCGAGGTGTTGTTGATGTCCTCCGAGGTGCAGGCAAAATGCACAAACTCGCTGGCTTTGGCCAAGTCCGCCCGCTCGCTCATTTTTTCTTTAAGGTAATACTCAACCGCTTTCACATCGTGGTTGGTGGTGCGCTCAATCTCTTTGATGCGCTGCGCGTCCGCCTCGCCAAAATTGCGCACCACCGCGTGTAAAAACGCCACCGCGTCGTCAGAAAACGCAGGCAACTCGGCAAACCCCGCGCGAGACAGCGCAATCACCCACGCCACCTCAACCTCAACGCGGTGGTGCAACAACCCCGCCTCCGACATAATCGGGCGCAACGCCTCAACTTTAGCCGCATAGCGACCATCCAATGGGGAAATGGCGTACAACGGAGTGGTCATAAAAAGTCCTTGTGAATAGCGTCATCCAACATAAAAACATTCGTCATTGCGGCCTTGAGCCGCAATCTCCTGAACGCGGAATTGACATGCGAGAATGGCATTAAAACCCGCATTTTATCAGAGCGCGTGCGCCTTTGCCTTAAAACCACCCAGCTCATCGGCCAATAAATGCAGCTCATGGTCATGGTAGGCCGCCAATTGCGGATGATGCGACACACTAACCAGCGTGATATTCGGTAAAAACGACAACAACGTGGCGTATAAATTGGCCTCATTGGCCTCATCCAACGAGGCGGTCGCTTCGTCCAAAAACACATAATCAGGCCGCTGCAAAAACACCCGCGCAAACGCCAAGCGTTGCTGCTCGCCGCCCGACAACATCTGCCCCCAATTGCCACTCTCAGCCAAGCGTGCTTTGAGGTGCGACAACTGCGTCATTTCTAAAACGGCTTCATACGCCATATCTTGATACTGACTCGGCGCGGCAGGATAAGCCAGCGCTTCGCGCAAAGAGCCCAGCGGAAAATACGGCCGCTGCGGCAAAAACTGAATTTTGCCCTGCTGCGGCACATCAATTTGCCCCTTGCCAAATGGCCACAGCGCGGCAATCGAGCGCAAAATCGTGCTTTTACCCGAACCTGACGCACCCGTCACCAGCCAACGCTGGCCTTTGTGTATCTGCCAATCCAAGCCCAAAACCTGCGCTTTTTCGTGCAACTGCCCTGCCGCATCAAACTCAGGCCGATTGAGCGACACATGGGTTAAGGCCACACCGCCGACGTGATTTGAGTCAATATTCAAAGCCGATTGCGCCTTAAACTCATCCACTCGCGCCAAGGCCGATTCGAGCAAAAACACCCGCGAGGCCGATGCACGCAATTCGGTAATCGTGTCGTAACTGTTCACAAACCACGACAAAGACTCATGCAACTCACCAAACGTGCGGCCAATTTGCATGAAGTCGCCCAACGACAAGCCTTTTTCGGTGAAGTAACGTGGCGCAGCCACCACATATGGAAACAGTGCTGAGGCTTGATTGTAGGAAAAACTGGTAAAACCAAGCAATTTGTTGCGCCACATGCGCAAATGCCAGTTGCTGCGGATGATGGCAAACAAGTCGCGTGCGCCTTGCGCGTGATTGGCCTCGCCTTTTAAAAAGGTAATCCCCTCACCGTATTCGCGTGCTCGAATCAGATGGTAGCGAAAATCTGCGTTATAGCGTTCACTCAAAAAGTTGAGTTTAATCAAGCGGCGGCCGACAAAATGCACCAAAAATGACCCAAAAATAGCATATAACACCGCAGCCCAAAACATGTAATACGGCACGGTGTAGCTGCTGCCAAAAGCCTCAAACGTCCAATCACCCGAAATTTTGAGCATCAAAACCGAGAACTCATACACCGATAAAATCGCAATGTACGCGCCAAAAAACAAACTCACCGCCAGCGTGGTGATGCGGTTCAAGTCCTCCGAAATCCGTTGATCAGGGTTCTCTTGCGAGCGCACATGGGTCAAAAAATAAAACCGACCCGACAGTAAATACTGATTAGACAAGCGCTCGGTCAACCACGTACGCCAGCGAATTTGCAACATTTGTCGATAAAAAGTGTTGTAGGTGTTGACCAAAACCCACAGCGTCGCCAATTGGGCAAAAATCCAGCACTGCGCCACAAACGCCGCGTAATCTTTGGCCTGAATCGCGTCATAAAAATCTTTCGACCAACCCGCTAACGTCACATTGAGTTTGACAATCATGGTTGCCAACACAAACGCCAAAACCGTCAAGCCCCATGCGCGGATGAACTCATGCTTGAACTTTTTGAGCGCCACCCAATACGCCAAACCACCCGCGGCCAAAATCGCCACAGGCGTATAAAGATAAACTTTTGAATCTGCGTCATGATTTTTGAACGCAACAATCCAATTCACACACGCCTGCCAAATAGTCTCGTTGGTGACAAAATACACCAAGGCCACCAGCAAAGCCGCCACCACAAACCAAGCCGCCACACCGCCCCAATACTGCGAGCCGTAGCGCATAATCGCGCTCAAACTGGCTAAACTTTTAGCCTCAATCAGCCGCTCATCTTGCGATAAATCGGGGTGAGCGTCATTAACCCAATTGCTCATTCAAGCCTCCATATAATAAATTTATCCACCTGTCATTGCGGCCTTGAGCCGCAATCTCCCAAACGAGGAGATGCCGCGTTATTTTACGATTTCCGCCGACTGCTCACCCGTTGGCGCACCACAAACTTCGCCGCCAAAAACGCCGCTGCCACAATAATTAAAAACCCGCGCACGTCGGTGGGGAAAAAAGCCAGTTGCGGCACAATGCCTTTGACCGCCATGCCAAACCAGCCCGTGAGCAAACTGGCGACGATGGCAAACAACGCCACGCGTTTGAACGGCGCGGCTGAGCCAGCGGATGACTTGACCACCCAGGCGACAATCAAGCCAACGAGGATGAGCCAGAGTTCTTGTTGCACAAACATATTTAGCCTTTGAACGCATGTGAATTGCCGCGTATAATACCAAGTTTCCCGCTATTTTCTAAGCGAATCTGATTTTTTATGCCTTTATTTGTGATTGGACTGAACCACACCACCGCTCCGCTGGCTTTGCGCGAGCGGGTGGCGTTTGCGCCGTCCGAAATTGTGCAAGCCTTGCCGCAACTGCGCCGCAGCCTGCACAAAAACGCGCAAGTTGCGCTGGTCTCGACCTGCAATCGCACCGAAATTTACGCCGTGACCGACGAGTCGCACACCGCCGAGCATGCGCTGCACTGGCTGGCCGATTACCATCAAATCAGCCGCGCCGACCTAGCCACGCACAGTTACCACATCGAGCAACAAGCCGCCGTGCAACATGCGTTCAAAGTCGCCAGCGGCATGGACTCGATGGTGTTGGGCGAGCCACAAATTTTGGGGCAAATGAAACAAGCCATGCGCTTGGCATTGGATGCAGGCACGAGCGGCACACATTTGCAGCAGTGGTTTGACAAAACCTTTGCGGTGGCCAAACAAGTGCGCACGCAAACCGCGATTGGCGAGCATTCGGTGTCAATGGCCGCAGCGGCGGTGAAGTTGGCGCGGCGCGTGTTTGACGATTTTGCGCAACTCAACGTGCTGCTGGTGGGCGCGGGTGAGATGATGGAAGTGGTCGCCGCGCACATTGCGGGGCAAAATCCAGCCCGCCTGAGCGTCGCCAATCGCTCGATGGAACGCGCCCAGCAACTGCTCGCACCCTACCCGCACCTAGCCACCAACACCTTGCGCTTGGCGCAACTGCCTGAACAACTCGCGCAATTTGACTTAGTTGTCACCTGCACCGCCAGTTCGCTGCCGATGGTCGGCCTAGGCATGGTTGAAGCCGCGCTCAAGCAACGCCGCCATCGGCCAATGGTCATGGTTGATTTGGGTGTGCCGCGCGACATTGAAGCGGCGGTGGCCAAACTTGATGATGTGTATTTATATACCGTCGATGATTTGTCCAACATCGTGCAGCACAACAGTGCCCAGCGCACCGCCGCGCTGCACGACGCACAAGTTATCGTTGATGCGCACGTCGCGCAGTTTGATTTAGAACAAAACCGTCGCCACTTCACCGCGCAAGTCACGCAACTGCGTGGCCACTTTGAAGACATTCGCGCCAATGAGCTTGACCGCGCCATTGGCAGCCTTGGCACGCACGCCAGCGACGAGGTCATCGCCGCTATGCAGCAACTGTCCAAACGCCTGACCAACAAATTTTTACACGCGCCCACGGTTGGCATTCAAAGCACCGAACCCGCCACGCGCCAAGCATGGCAAACTGTGAGCCAAGATTGGCTTAAAAAATCCCGCCGTCATGCCGCGCGTGACGCGGCATCTCCTAACTCAGGAGATTGCGGGTCAGGCCCGCAATGACAGCACTGATTAATTAAAGAGACCTCCATGAAAAACTCCATGCGCGAAAAACTCGCTCAACTGGACATGCGTCAAGCCGAAATTGACGCCATGCTGCAGCAGCCCGATGTGACCGACGACATTAGCAACTACCGCAAACTCTCCAAAGAGCACGCCGAAATCACGCCTGTGGTACAAACGTTCAACCAGTTTGTGCAAACCGAGCAAGACATTGAATCGGCCAGCGAAATGCTTGCCGACCCTGAATTCAAAGCCTTTGCGCAAGAAGAAATTCAAGCAGGCAAAGCCCGCCTTGAAGCTCTCAAAGACGAACTGCAAACCATGCTTTTGCCGCGTGACGAGAATGATGAGCGCAACATTGTGCTCGAAATCCGCGCAGGCACGGGCGGCGACGAATCGGCGATATTTGCGGGCGACTTGTTGCGCATGTACACGCGCTACGCCGAGCGCAGCGGCTGGCGCGTTGAAGTGATGAGCGAATCGGCCTCTGACCTTGGCGGCTACCGCGAAGTCATCGTGCGCATCGAAGGGCTGAATGTTTACTCTAAAATGAAATTTGAATCAGGCGGTCACCGCGTGCAGCGCGTGCCTGTGACCGAATCACAAGGCCGCGTTCACACCTCGGCCTGCACCGTTGCCGTCATGCCTGAGGCCGACGAAATCGGCGACGTGCAAATTAACCCCGCCGATTTGCGCATCGACACCTTCCGCGCCTCTGGCGCAGGCGGCCAGCACATCAACAAAACCGACTCAGCGGTGCGGATTGTGCACATCCCGACAGGCACGGTGGTCGAATGCCAAGAAGGCCGCTCGCAGCACAGCAACAAAGCCACCGCCATGAAAATTCTGGTCACCCGCATTCGCGACGCACAAGTGCGCGAGCAACAACAGGCCGAAGCGGCAACGCGCAAGTCGCTGGTTGGTTCAGGCGACCGCTCCGAGCGCATCCGCACCTACAACTACCCACAAGGACGCATCACCGACCACCGCGTCAACCTCACGTGGTACAAAATGGACGCCATGCTCGACGGCGATCTGGACGATATGTTCAACGCCATGGCTGCCGAATACCAAGCCGAATTACTTGCGGCGTTGGGCAACGAGTCCGATTAATTTTTGGCGGGCAACCTCACCGCGAAACTGGCCAACGCCGCGATTAACGCCAAGCTCGCATCCGCCCACCACATCCACGCGTAACTGGCGGTGTACTCGACCGCCAAACCGCCCAAATACGCGCCCAAAAATGCACCGATTTGATGCGAAAACATGGTCATGCCAAACAGCGTGGCCAAGTTACGCGCCCCAAACAAACCGCCAACCATGCCCGCCGTCGGCGGTACGGTCGCCAGCCACGTTGTGCCCAAAACCGCGGCAAACACATACCATGTGAACTCCGTTTTCGGCGCAAACACATAAGCCACCACCGCCACGGCGCGAATCAAATACAAACTGCCCAAAACCCATGGCATGGGCAAACGGCCACACAAATACCCTGCTGCCAAACTGCCCATGATGTTGAACAAACCAATCAAAGCCAAGGCCGTACCCGCAACGCTGGCAGGCAAGCCACAAATCGAAACTTCACCTGGTAAATGGGTGATTAAAAATGCAATGTGAAAGCCACAGGTGAAAAACCCGACATGCAATAATTTGTAATTGGGCGAGCACCACGCACTTTTGAATGCGACTCGTTCGGCAGGTGCTGGCGCACCGACCGCAGCAGGCATAGCTTTGCCCGTGACCCATTGCGTAAGCGGCAAGGCAGACAAAGCAATGACCCCCAAAGCCACGCCCGCAGTCACCCAGCCCCAACCTGCCATAACAAACTGCGTCAATGGCGCAAACACAAACTGCCCCATTGAACTGCCCGCATTAATCACCCCCGACGCAAAGCCGCGCCGCTGCTCAGGCAAAGCCTGCGCTGCCGCGCCCATAAGCACCGAAAAACTCGCCAAACCCGCCCCGACAGCCGCAAAAAAACCAAATATCGCAAACACCCCCAAACGCCCCGACACCCAAGGCATGAGCAGCATCCCCAACGATACGGACAACAACCCCAACATCACCACCCGCCGCGAGCCCCACCGCTCGGCCAGCAATCCGCCGACAGGCTGCGCCGAACCCCACATAAACTGCCCAATCGCCATGGCAAGGCTGACGGTACTAATCGACAAGCCCGTATTGAGCACCAATGGCTGCACAAACAAACCACTGGTTTGTCGAATACCCATTGTGACCATCAAAATCAGGCAACAAGCCAAAATCATGGCGAGGTCTTGATTGTTTTTTTTCATCATGAATCCATAAAAAAACCAGTCAATCGACTGGTTTTACACAATAAAGCTTAAACTGCATCGGCTCCCGTCTCGCCTGTGCGAATCCGAATCACTTCTTCGACATTTTTGACAAAGATTTTACCGTCGCCGATTTTGCCCGTATAAGCGGCTTTAATGATAGCATCGACAGCAGGATTGAGCAATTCGTCCGAGATAATTAACTCAATTTTGACTTTAGGCAAAAAATCGACCACATATTCTGCGCCACGGTACAACTCGGTGTGGCCTTTTTGGCGGCCAAAACCTTTGACTTCGCTCACGGTCAAACCGTTGACGCCGACTTCAGCCAAAGCCTCGCGCACTTCGTCGAGTTTAAATGGTTTGATGATTGCGGTGATTTCTTTCATGATGCCCTCGACAAAAAAATGAATAAATGCCGCCCGTGCGGCGCAAGTTATACGGCTTGATTGTGCCACAATTTAACGCCGAAAAAAAGCGTTCAATCGGGTGCTTTTGCACCATATGCGTGCATTCTTATATCTGATTTTGAATATATTGTTATCGACAATCTGTATTTTGGCGATATAAGACCTTGCCTCTATAATGACGAACTTCAATTTTTTTATGGGCTTTTATGTTTTTCGACCCTTTGTACATCGGACTTGGCTTCTTGGTCGGCTTGATTGTCGGTTTAACAGGCGTGGGCGGCGGTTCGCTCATGACGCCGATGTTGATTTTCATGTTTGGCGTCAAACCCGCGCTGGCGATTGGCACCGATTTACTGTTTGCCGCCATCACCAAAGCCGCAGGCGCGGTCAAACACCAGCAACACGGCAACATCGACTGGCGCATCACGGGATTATTGGCGGTGGGCAGTTTGCCTGTGTCCGCCTTGACGCTGTGGTGGCTGCATGGTGCCAATATTGACTCCGAAGTCATCAATTTGTACATGAAAAAAACCCTCGGCGTGATGTTGTTTTTAACCGCAGGGGCGATTTTGGTCACACAAATTCTGCGCAAACAACGCGTGGTTCGCCATACACACAACCAGCCCACCGAGCAAGTGCCTGTCAAGCGGCAAGTGTTAACCGTTTTGTTGGGCATGGTTTTGGGCTTTGTGGTCACCTTCAGTTCGGTCGGCGCTGGTGCGATTGGCATGGTCGCGCTGTACGCGCTATACAGCCGCAGCCCCGCCGTGCGACTGGTCGGCTCGGACATTGCCCACGCGGTGCCGCTCACGTTGGTTGCGGGCTTAGGCCACGCCAGCATTGGCTCGGTTGACTTTAACCTTTTGGCAGTGTTGCTGATGGGTTCGATTCCCGGCATTTGGCTGGGCAGTCATTTATCCACAAAAGCCTCAGATAAAACCCTGCGCATTTTATTGTGCGTGATTTTATCGGTTTCAGGCTATAAACTACTGGCTTAACTCATTGAGGATTCACCATGTACCAATACACCGCTTTTGACCAAACCCTTGTGCAGCAACGCGTCAATCAATATCGCGACCAACTCAACCGTTATTTTGCGGGCGAGTTGTCTGATGAAGAGTTTCGCCCTTTGCGTTTGCAAAACGGGCTGTACATCCAACGCCACGCGCCGATGCTGCGCGTAGCAATTCCGTATGGTTTGCTCTCAGCCACGCAACTGCGTGCTTTGGCGAGCATTGCCCAGCGCTACGACCGTGGCTATGCGCACTTCACCACCCGCCAAAACTTACAATACAACTGGCCCCGCCTCGAAGACACCGCCGATATTTTGCAAGAGTTGGCCAACGTCAACATGCACGCGATTCAAACTTCGGGCAACTGCATCCGCAACACCACATCCGACGAATTTGCAGGCGTGGCCGCCGATGAAATCATCGACCCGCGCCCGTTTTGCGAAATCATCCGCCAATGGAGCACGTTTCACCCAGAGTTTGCCGCGCTGCCGCGCAAGTTCAAAATCGCGGTTTCGGCCTCGCTTGAAGACCGTGCCGCCACTTCGGTACACGACATTGGCTTGTTTTTGGTCAAAAACGACGCGGGCGAGCTCGGCCTCAAGGTTTTGGTCGGCGGCGGTTTGGGACGCACGCCAATTGTCGGCACGGTGATTAAAGAATTTTTGCCGTGGCAGCACATGATGACTTATTTTGAGTCGATTCTGCGCGTGTACAACCGCCACGGTCGGCGCGACAACATGTATAAAGCGCGGATTAAAATTTTGCTCAAAGCCTTGGGCGCGGAAGAGTTCACCCGCCAAGTCGATGCTGAATTTGAGTTCAACAAAAATGGCCCCGCCACGTTGACCCAGACCGAGTTAGACCGCGTAACCCAATGCTTCACGCAACGCGACTACCCTGCCCGCGCCAACGTGGCGTTTGACGAGACCGACAAAGCCTTCACGCGCTGGCGCGAACGCAACACCCGTGCGCACAAAGTGGCGGGCTACGTCAGCGTGGTGGTCTCGCTCAAGCCCAACGGCATCGCCCCTGGTGACGCGACCACCGAGCAGCTCAACTTAGTCGCCGACTTGGCCGACCAATACAGTTTTGGCGAAGTTCGCGTGGCGCATGAGCAAAACCTGATTTTGGCCGATGTGCCACAAAGCGACTTGCACGCGGTTTGGCTCGCGCTCAAGGCGCACGGCTTGGCCACGCCGAATATTGGCTTGCTCACCGACATCATTGCCTGCCCCGGTGGCGACTTTTGCTCGCTGGCCAACGCCAAGTCGATTCCAATTGCCAATGCGATTCAAGACAAATTCGACAATCTTGATTATTTGTACGATTTAGGCGATATTCAACTCAATATTTCAGGCTGCATGAATTCCTGCGGCCACCACCACGTTGGGCATATCGGGATTTTGGGCGTGGACAAAGACGGCTCTGAATGGTATCAAATCTCACTGGGTGGCTCAGCGGGCGACTTGATTGGCGGGGCCAAACCCGCAATCGCCAAAATCATCGGCCCATCATTTGCCGCCGACGAAGTGCCCAATGTGATTGAAAAAATCGTCAACGTGTTTGTCGCGCAGCGTGAAGGCGACGAAAAATTCATCGACACCGTGCAGCGCATCGGGATTACCCCGTTCAAAGAAGCCGTTTATCCGCCCAAACATTGAGAAGACCATGACCCCATTTATCCTCAACAAACAAGCCGCCACCGACACTTGGACGCTCATCCGCGAAGCCACGGGCGAAATTGCGCCCAACAGCATCGTGCCTTTTGCGCTGTGGCAAGCGCAAACCGCCTTGCATGGCCGCGCCGACATTGGCGTTTGGCTGGAGAACACCACCGAGCCTGAACAATTTGACCTTGACTGGAATCAGTTCCCCGTCATTGCGCTGGACTACCCCAAATTCACCGACGGGCGCAGCCACTCCATCGCTTATGTTTTGCGCAACCGTTGCGGCTTTACCCAACAACTACGCGCCATCGGCGAGGTTTTGGTCGACCAGTTGTATTACATGAGCCGCGTCGGTTTTAACGCCTTCAGTTTGCGCGAAGACCAAAAAATCGAGTCGGCTTTGCGCGGTTTGAACGAGATTTTCAGCACCAGTTACCAAGGCTCAAGCGACGACGCGCGGCCGTTTTTTGCCCGCAATGCGGCAGAATTGGCCGTCATTGCACCGATTGCGCACACCCATTTCACATTAAGTGACAAAATCACCGCCACCCAAACACAACTTGCCCACATTGCACAGCACTACTCACCCGCCCGCTTTGCCTCGTCACTCGCGCTCGAAGACATGGTGCTCACCGATTTAATCGCCAAAGCACAATTGCCAATTGAGATTTTTACCTTGCAAACAGGCATGTTGCACCCTGAAACCAGCCAAATGGTGCACACCATTGCCGCGCACTACGGCTTAACCGTGACCGAATTCACGCCCGACGAGTCGGACGTGGCGCAATACGTGAGCGAACACGGCAAGCACGCCTTTTATGAGTCGGTCGAATTGCGCAAAGCCTGCTGTTTCATTCGCAAAGTCAAGCCGCTGCAACGCGCACTGGCGGGGCAAAAAGCGTGGATTACAGGCCAACGCCGCGAGCAATCCACCACCCGCACCACTTTGCAAGCGCATGAGTTTGACGAAGCCAACGGCTTGGATAAATTCAATCCGCTGGCCGACTGGACGTTCGATGATGTAAAATCTTATGTTGCGCAAAATAACGTGCCCTACAACCCACTGCACGACAAAGGCTACCCATCCATCGGCTGCGAGCCTTGCACCCGCGCCATCAAAGCAGGCGAAGATGTCCGCGCAGGCCGCTGGTGGTGGGAATCGGCCGACTCCAAAGAATGCGGCCTACACATCGCCGAGCATGGCGAACATGTGACGCATGAGGACAAAGTAGATTAAACGCTGCCTGTCATTCCCGCGTATGCGGGAATCCAGTCAAATGCGCAGCATTTGTTTGGACAATACATGGCGGGCTACGCCCACCCTTGGATTCCCGCCTGCGCGGGAATGACGAATTTTTACAATTGAGTTTAACCATGACCGACTTCAACCACCAATTCAACTCCGCCCACCTCGACTGGCTCGAATCCGAATCCATCCATATTTTGCGCGAACTGGCCGCCGAATGCGAAAAACCCGCTCTTCTTTTTTCGGGCGGCAAAGATTCGCTGGTCGTTTTGCACTTGGCACTCAAAGCCTTTCGCCCCAACAAACTGCCCTTCCCGCTCGTTCACATCGACACAGGGCACAACTTCCCCGAAGTCATCGAATTTCGCGACTACATGGTCGATAAAATCGGTGAAAAACTCATTGTCGGCAGCGTTGAAGAATCCATTAAAAAAGGCACAGTGCGCCTGCGCAACCCCGACACCGACAGCCGCAACGCCGCGCAAGCCGTGACATTGCTCGAAACCATCGCCGAACATGGCTTTGACGCGTGCATCGGCGGCGCACGACGCGACGAAGAAAAAGCCCGCGCCAAAGAGCGCATTTTCTCGTTCCGCGACGACTTCGGCCAATGGGACCCGAAAGCGCAACGCCCCGAATTGTGGAGTTTGTACAACACCCGCGTGCACAAAGGCGAAAACATGCGCGTGTTCCCAATTTCTAACTGGACCGAAATGGACATTTGGCAATACATCTCGCGCGAAAAACTCGAATTACCACCGATTTACTTCGCCCACCAACGCCAAACCTTTGAGCGCAGCGGCCTCATCGTTTCCGTCATGCCGCTCACCCCACCCGTCACCGACGCCGAAAAAGCCTCCGTCGCCCCCCGCACCGTGCGCTTTCGCACCGTCGGCGACATTTCGTGCACCAGCCCAGTGCTGTCCGATGCCGCCACCGTCGAAGCCATCTTGGCCGAAACCGCCGAAACCACCGTCACCGAACGCGGCGCAACCCGACTGGACGACCACACCAGCGAAGCGTCAATGGAGAAGCGCAAAAAAGAAGGCTATTTCTAAAACACCCCGTCATTGCGGGTTTGCCCCGCAATCTTCCGTACACACTGTGGCTACGATTGTGCGGCATCCTGCAAACTGACATGCTATGATGTTTTCAATACGAATCATTACGAGGTAATACCATGCAAACCGCCATTAATATGACTGTCAAGTTAAATGTCGAAGAGTGCCAACGCCTCAAAGATTTGGCCGTCGCCAAAAATCGCACCTCACATTTTTTGATGAAAGAAGCGATTAAGCGTTATATCGAAGATGAAGAAGCCGAACAAACAGCCATCCAAATCGCTGCGGCATCAATTGCGCATTATCAGCAAACAGGGCTGCACGTCACGCTTGATGAAGTCAAAACTTGGGCAAATGCACTCAAAACCAACCGCGAAGCAAAAATCCCAGCATGTCACGAGTGATTTTATCGGAGCGAGCACGCAGCGACTTGGCGCGGCTTTATGAGTTTTTGGCCAAACACGACACCCACATCGCCGACAATGCCATCGACACCATCATCAATGCATTAACGCTGCTTGAGCAAATGCCCTTAGCAGCCTCACTGGTCACAGGACGAAAAGATATACGAAAGTTGGTGATTCAATTCGGCGAAAGTGGTTACTTGGCGTTTTATGAATACAAGCACGTGACGGATACGGTACTGATTGCTACTGTCATGCACCAGAGAGAGCGTTATTTTTTTGAGGACGTGGGCAAAAAAGATGAATCACGCGCACATGCTTTGTCTATTTTAAAAAATGCGCCTGATGTGTCACCGACCGATGACGTATAGGCGTAACGCTATAAACTTGTAGGGATTTCATGAAAAATTTATTGATTAAAATAGTTATAGCTATAGGATTTATTGTTTTTGGATTTAGGTATTTAACCAGTTGGAACGAAGTGTTTTATCGCTCAGGCTCTGAAATTTGCGCTCTTGATCAAAACTGCTTGACCACATTGGAAATCAACAATAACGAAAAAACTGTGGTGTACAACGGAAAATCAGTAACACTAACTGATGAAAATTGGGAAGATATCAATCAAAACATATCAAAAATATCTGATTTACAAAATTGTACAGGACGAACATATGACCATCGTTCAACCATTAGCATTAGTTACAGATTTTTCAAACCTTATAAGGAATTGGATATTAGTTGTGGGCAAGCAAGGGAATATATTTACTCAATAATGACGCTTTTAAAGCAGCACACCCCATAACAGGCACTCGTCCCTCGCCATAAGCGCAGCGAATCGCGAGCGTTTTAACCATAACACATACCTGCGTTTCGCCTATGGCTCAAGACAGGCTACTCCACTATGCAAACCCAATACCTCATCCTAACCCTACGCACACCACAGTTTGACCCTGCTATGATTGCGCCACATTACGCGTTCTTGGACGCGTTGCAAGAGTCAGGCCAACTGGTTTGCTTTGGCGGGTTTGCCGACAAATCGGGTGGGGCATATGTGATTCGCGCCCATAATTTGGCTGAAGCGCAAAGCATCGCTCAGCAAGACCCATTGCACACCAGCCAATCCTCGCTTGTGCAGGTGTATGAGTGGCAGGTCAAAGAGGTTAAGGTATGAAAGCGCATTTTGAATTATTGGCACAATACAATTTGCGCATGAATAAGCAGGTTTATACTGCGGCTCAAACCTTACCTATTGAGCAGCACAATGCCCCTCTTGGCGCATTTTTTGGCTCTATTTTGGGCACTTTGAACCACATTGCCGTTGGCGATACCATTTGGCTCAAGCGTTTTGCGGTGGCCATGCCCAACAACACGGCTTTAAGCGTTATGCATGAGCAAGCTCGACCCAGTTCTTTGAATGCAACACTGTTTGACAACTTAGATGATTTATATGCGCATCGTCAATTTTTAGACGATGTTATTGTGCGCTTTGTGACATCGTTAAATGATGAGGTCTTACAGCAATCTGTTCATTACCACACAATGCGCGATGAAGCATGCACCAAAAACCTCACCGCCTTGCTGTTGCATTTTTTCAACCACCAAACCCACCACAGAGGGCAAGTCAGTACTTTGTTGTCACAGCAAGGCGTTGATATTGGCGTGACAGATTTTGTGGCTTTAATTCCAAATGATGAATAAACACATTCAAACCGCCCCTCTTTTAACACTCAGCACCTGCGTCGTTGCCTTGGCCTTGCTGTGGTCAGGCCTTGCGCCGTATGACCGCACCACGTGGTGGATGGAGGTTGCGCCTGTGTTATTGATTTATCCGTGGCTGTGGTTGACGCGGCGAGCGTTTGTGTGGACTGATTTACTCTACGCACTCATCATGTTGCACGCATTGGTTTTGATTGTCGGCGGTACGTACTCTTACGCGCGGGTGCCATTTGGCTTTTGGTTGCAAGACGTGCTGGGTGATTCGCGCAATCCTTATGACAAAATCGGCCATTTTATGCAAGGTTTTGTTCCCGCATTGGCCGCACGCGAGTGGCTGTGGCGGCGTGGCTGGGTGACGTCAACCCGCGTGGCCAGCGGCTTGGCCGTTTGCGTGGCCATGACGGTGAGCGCGGTGTATGAGCTGATTGAGTGGCTGGCCGCGGTATTGATCGGCCAAGGCGCGGATGAATTTTTAGGCACACAAGGCTACGTTTGGGACACTCAATCTGACATGGGTTTTGCCCTGCTTGGCGCGTTGTTCGGCATCTTATGTTTGAGCCATTGGCACAATCGACACCTTAAATCTCACTCTATTTAAACACCATTTTTGACTAAAGGAATTTATATGACCACCACCCACAACCAAGGCCTCCTCCGCTTTATCACCGCAGGCTCTGTCGATGACGGTAAATCGACCCTCATTGGCCGCTTGTTGTTTGATTCTAAAAACGTTTTTGTCGACCAATTGCACGCCGTGAGTCACTCCAAGCACAACCGCAGTTACGACAACAGCGTTGACTTGGCATTGCTCACCGACGGCCTTGAAGCCGAGCGTGAGCAAGGCATTACGATTGATGTGGCGTATCGTTATTTTGCCACGCCGCGTCGCAAATACATCATTGCCGACACACCAGGTCATGAGCAATACACACGCAACATGGTGACGGGCGCGTCGACCGCGCACGCCGCGATTGTGTTGGTGGATGTGGGCAAATTGGATTTTTCGCACGACGGCGAAGTTGAATTATTGACCCAAACCAAACGCCACTCGGCTTTGCTCGCGCTGCTCGGCGTGGCGCATGTGATTGTTGCAGTCAACAAAATGGACTTGATTGACTACGACCAAGCCAAATACGAGCGCGTCTTGACCGCCTACGCCAATTTGGCGCAACGTGTCGGCGTACAGCATTATGTGCCCATGCCGTTATCGGCCTTGAAAGGCGACAACGTCGTGCACGCTTCCGAGCACATGCCGTGGTACACGGGGCCTGCGCTCATCGAACTGCTCGACACCCTGCCTGTGCCTGATGAGTCGACCCAGCCGCTGCGCTTTCCCGTGCAAACCGTGGTGCGCCACGACGGCAGCAAAATCGATGATTTTCGCGGCTACGCAGGCCGCGTCGAGTCGGGCACCGTGCGCGTCGGCGACACCGTGACGATTCAGCCACAAAACCGCAGCACCACGATTGCCGGCATTCACACCTTTGACGGCGAGCGTGAAGCCGCATTTGCAGGTGACTCCGTTACTTTGAGCATCGCAGATGACATCGACATCTCGCGCGGCGATTGGATTAACGCAGGCGGGGCCGCCGCCGATGTGACCAAAACCCGCGAAGCCGACCTGTGCTGGTTCGCCGACGAGCCGTTGAGCACCTCGCGCAAATACTTGATTAAGCACGGCACACGCACCATCGCCGCCCGCATCAACAGCGTAGCCTACAAACTCGACATTCACGGCCTCGAAACCCGCACCGAGGCGAGTGACCTGCACATGAACGAAATCGCCCGCGTCGGCCTGCAATTGCAACACGCCCTACCTACCGACGCGTACAGCACCACCAAAATCGGCGGTCAGTTTATTGTGATTGATGAAGTGAGCAATCAAACTTTGGCGGCTGGGATGATGGTTTAAAAAACACTTGGACTCACAGTACACACAGCAGTTGCACTGTGAGTCAACTATTGATAACAAAGAAAAACCAGTATGTCGATTAAACAATCATTAATTGGATTTGTAATTTACTCACTCGTGTCGGTATTCAATATTGCATTAGCTCAAGAAGACTCGCCACGAGCGTCTATACCTTTACTCGATGTTATGTTACAAGCCATAGATAAAGGCAAGAATGAAAAAGGAGACAATCATCCCGTCAAAGAACTTGAAAGGTTGTCAAGCAAAGGCGATGCCAATGCAAGTTTTGCACTCGCGCGAAAATATGTAAAAACAAATCCTTCTAAAAACGAACAACTTACAAAACTTGCTGCAGAACAAGGCCACCCCACTGCTCAATTTTTTGTTGCACTCCAACATTTTCCAAAATTTCAAGAAGTTGAACACTGGTTACTTAAGTCAGCAAGCTCTGGCGACAGCCGTGCTCAATATTTGCTCGGCGTTCTTCATGAAAAAGGCACATTACAAAGCAATGGTAGTATTGATGCCGCAAAATGGTATCTGCTGTCCGCCAATCAAGGCCATAGTTATGCCCAAAACAATCTTGGCGCGCTTTACCTTTCTGCCGCAGATGGTTTATTACCCAAAAACCAAGAACAAGCTTTTCATTGGTTAAAGAAATCTTCTGAGCAAAACAATCCCAAAGGGCAATACAACTTGGGGAAAATGTATTTTCGCGGTGTTTTTGTGCTGAAAAACACAACCGAAGCCCTGCGCTTGCTCGAACAATCAGCAGCTCAAAGCTACCCCAAAGCGCAGAATTACCTATCAAATATTTATTTCAAAGGGATAGAAGGTGTTGATATAAACATTGAGAAAGCACTAAATTTAAAAATCGAGGCTGCCAAACAAGGTTATGTAGATGCACAACTTGAATTAGCCAAACGATTCGCTACAGGAGAACAAATCCCTAAAGACCCTGAAAAAGCAGCCAATTGGTTTTTAGCCGCAACTAGAAGAATTTCGACCCAAACTCAATTTGAAGATGCTCGCTGGATATTCTTAAAAACTGCTGATTTTTTGCTTCTAGAACCAAATTGGAACTTAGTAAAAAAACAAATTTTAACTAATCCAGAAGTTGCGCAAATCCTATCTGAAAAAGCAAAACAAGGAGATATTTTTGCAGAGAAAATAGTTCATGGACCGTACAACTGCTGGGATAATTACAACTCCCAAGATAAATCATCTCTTGACCAAGTAAGTCAATGTATAACTGCTTTTTATCAAAAAAATACAAATCACCCCATTAAAACACAGTGAACTAATGCTAATCATGCCCAAAACCACCCGCACCGCCACCCAAGTGGTTTATCAAAACAACTGGATGACCGTTCGTGAAGACGCGGTGGTTCATCCCAACGGCCAAACTGGCGTTTATGGCGTGGTTGAAAAGCCGAATTTTGCGGTGATTGTACCGTTGGCTAACGGCCAATTGCATTTGGTGGAGCAGTATCGTTATCCTGTACAAGGGCGTTTTTGGGAGTTTCCGCAAGGCGTTGCTGATGAGGCCGATGGCGACTTATTGCGCACCGCGCACATTGAGTTACGCGAAGAGACGGGTTATACCGCACAAAATATCATCCGTGTTGGTCAATTATTTGAGGCTTATGGTTACGCCGAGCAGAGTTTTGAGGTGTTTTTAGCCACGGATTTAACCCATGTTGGGCAACAACTCGAAGCCTCGGAGCACGGTTTGCGCACCCAGCCATTTGAAATTGCGCAAGTGGAGCGGATGATAATCGACGGCGTGATTCAAGACGCGGTGAGCGTTGCGGCGTTTGGTTTGTTGCGTTTACATCGCTTGATTTAGCACTTCACAATCCGCACACAAACCTGTCGCACACTCCAATTTTATTGGAGGCAAATCATGAAAAAACTCATCTTCATTTTGGGCAGTTTGGCGTCACTCACCACAATGGGCAAAACCCTTGAACGAGATGATTTACCCGAAACAGGGACTTATGCGGTTGAGCGGATGCCGCGTTTGGCAGAGCACATCAATTCGCCCGATTCAGCGCAGACAACGACGATTGTTGAGCATCCACCGTTGTTTGAAAAGGAAAAAATCCCTGAAATACTGTGGTTGATTAACCCCAATATGTTTTTATCAGATGAAAAAATCAAAGCACAAGGCGGCTTATTGCCGTTGGGTTACATTTGGCTCAATCCGAACTTGTGTCAACGCTTTGACAATGGCATGCCGCGTTACCCAGCGTTTACCGATGATTTGAGCGGTCGCAATCGTTTAAAGCTGCTCAACAATCCTGAGTTGTGCCCCAATTTAGATTATCAATACACCGTTCAAGAAACCGCGCCCAATTCACGCAACCTCATCATCAGCGCACCTGTGGTTAAGGTCAAGCAGGAAAGCATTCCACTCAAAGACGACCCGCGCTGTCAAGCCTTGGGTGAATGTGATTTCAATGCACAAACGGTGATTCATCAGCGTGAGCCGCAGCTCAAGTTCAATCGTTTTAATAGTTCAAACGCCGAGCAACTGCTCATTTTGCCGCATCCTGTGCCGCTTTATCACAATCCTGAAGACCTCATTCCCTATCAAACCTTGCCCGCCGAGGCACCGTTTATGGTTGAACTCAAAGACCCTCGGCTGCCCAAACCCGACAATTGGCAACTTATCCTTTTGCCCCCTGGATTGATTTCGCCTGAGGCTGAGCCGATTTTCAGCTTCCCATTGTACGGCTCTCGTGTGCGCGAAGACCGCGCATACGTCAAAACCAGCGACACCACCACGGGCGTGTGGGTCAATCAAGTGGCGCAGCATCCATTGTTTGATTTCAAAGTGTCGTGCATCAACAACGACCCGCGCCCATCGACCGATGGGATTGCGGTGTATCGCAAGGGGCAAAGCCAATTGCACCAGTTGATTTTGGGCTACAACGGCGAGTATACGTTTTCAGCGTGTGACAATCAGGTTCAACTGGTCGATGTGAGTTTTGACGGTCATTTAGACTTTTCCATCTTTGCCCACGATGGCGGCGCAGGGCCTAATTCTGGTGATTTTTTCTTCATCTTCAACCCCAAAACCCAAAAATTTGACTACCACGAAGCCTTGTCCAATTTGATTGCAACCACCATCGACAGCAAGCGCAAAACCATCACATCGTCATGGCGCGGCAGTTGCTGCGACCATGGCTCTGAAACTTACACATTCAAAAATGGCAAAATGTTTCTGTTAAGTACGTGGCGTCAGTACTTGGGCGCAGACGGCTATAGCATTGAAGAAACCAGTCGCCGAGTCGGTGGCAAACTGCAAAAACGGGTCACACGCGAACGACTCAATGAAAATTAAGCACAAAATGCGCTATCATACCCACCACTCGAAACCCAACAGGTGATTTATGATTTTTCCGATTGTTCACATCGACTCATTTCAAGTAGCAGGTTTACCGATTCGCACCACCAACGCCGTTGAGCAAAGCCCCAACGGTAAAATCCCACAACTGTGGCAAGACTTTTTTGCGCAAGACTTATTCGGCATTGACGAGCGAATTGCAGGCACGCCCGCTTACGGTGCGTATGTCAACTACGAATCAGACGACCAAGGCGCGTACGACGTGATTGCAGGCGTTAAAGTCAACGCCGCGCCAAACACACATTTACAAACCGTCAAGATTGAGGCGGGCGACTACATGGTGTTCAAAACCACAGGCGCAATGCCCCAGCGCATCATTGACGGTTGGCAAGCGGTTTGGGCGTATTTTGCGTCAAGTAATGCGACCCACGAGCGCACCTACAGCACCGATTTTGAGCAATATGTCGATGAAGATGACGTGGCGATTTACATTGCAGTCAAGGCACGTGCGTGAACACCATCACTTTTGTCGGCGCAGGCCCTGGTGCAGCTGACCTCATCACCGTGCGCGGCCAACGCGCATTGCAACGTGCGCAAGTGGTTTTGTTTGACGCGCTGCTCGATGAAGGCTTGCTGACCTACTGCGCACCCGACGTGATTTTGGTAGATGTGGGCAAACGCTGCTCCAAAACCACTGCCAAGCCGCAAGACGACATCAACGCGCTGCTGGTGGCATACGGCACGCAATACGCCCATACGGTGCGCCTTAAAGGCGGCGACCCGTCGATTTTTGGGCGGCTGGACGAAGAAATCAGCGCGGCGCAGCAAGCAGGCTTGGCGGTTGAAGTCGTCCCAGGGGTGACCGCTGCACTGGCCGCGGCGGCGGCGGCGCAAACGCCACTCACTCGCCGTGGCGTGACGCGCAGCATTCGCTTTTTAACCGCCACCGTCGGCACGGCGCAACCGCTCAACACGTGGGATGCCGCGCTTGACCCTACCGAGACCATGGTGTTTTATATGGCGGGCAAGCAATTGCGCGAAATTGGGCTGCGTTTATTGGCAGGCGGCTTTGCAGCGCACACACCCGCCTTGATTGTGCGCGGCGCGAGTTGGTCGAACCAAGATTGTCAACGCTTGATGCTGGCCGATTTGCCCGACTGGGCGTTGAGTGCGAGCGACGCGCCTTGTTTGCTTATGGTTGGTTTGGCGTTGAGTTAAGCACCGCGTAGTCGGCCATGGCTTGCAGCACTGATTCTGACTGCCCCAGCGGCGGCGCAACCTGCACGCGCACGGCAGGGCATTCGGCGGCAAACGCAGCAATCAGCGCGGTTAAATCGTTCGCCACATGATTGCCCAAGCCAAAAAACAGCGGCACAACGCTGATGTGCAACGCACCATCTGCCGCCAGTTGACGCAATACATCAGGCAAACTCGGCTGCATCAACTCCAAAAAAGCCAATTCAACCCGCGCCGCCGTTTGTGCGCGTACTTTGTTGGCAATTGCCTCAAACGGCTCGCGCCACGCCGCATTGCGCGAGCCGTGGGCAAATAAAACCACTGCCTGTGTCATGTTCACCCTTTCATTGAAGAGCCGTATTGTAACGCGCCACATATGCTTATGCGTTTTCTTTCTAACGCAATGCAGCATAAATACGGTAAAATGACGGATTATATTTACCGCTACGCTTTCACAAGGAATCCTTATGACTTACGTCGTCCTCGAATCTTGCATTCAATGCCGCTACACCGACTGTGTGGACGTTTGCCCCGTTGACTGCTTTAAAAAAGGCCCTAATTTTTTGGTCATCGACCCTGATGAGTGCATTGACTGCGCCGTTTGCGTGCCTGAGTGCCCTGCCGAGGCGATTGTCGCTGAAGAAGACGTGCCCGCCAATCAACAACACATGATTGCGCTCAACGCTGAACTCGCGCAAAAATGGCCGACCATCACCCGCATGGAAGAAGCCCTGCCCGACGCCGACGAATGGGCAAAAAAAACCGACAAACTCCAATACCTCATCAAAGACCCAGCTTAAATTATGTCCAATATCAACCACGAAACCGTCACCAGCGTTCACCACTGGAACGACACCTTATTCAGTTTCACCTGCACGCGCGACGCCAGCACGCGCTTTATCAATGGTCAATTCGTCATGATTGGCTTGATGGTGGACGACCGTCCGCTCATGCGCGCCTACTCGATTGTCAGTGCCAATTACGACGAAGAACTTGAGTTTTACTCCATCAAAGTGCCCAACGGCCCACTCACCTCGCGTTTGCAACACCTTAAAGTCGGCGACGAGATTCTGGTCAGCAAAAAAGCCACAGGCACTTTGGTGCAAGACAATTTATTACCTGGCAAACATTTGTATTTGTTCGCCACAGGCACGGGTCTGGCGCCATTTATGTCGATTATCAAAGACCACGAAGTGTACGAGCGCTACGAAAAAGTCATTTTGATTCACGGCGTGCGCGAAGTCAGCGAACTTGGCTACAAAGACTATATCGAAAACGAGTTGCCCAACAACGAATATTTTGGTGAAGAAGTTGCCGCCAAACTGATTTATTACCCCACCGTCACCCGCGAGGCGTTTCGCAATCAAGGCCGCTTGACCGACTTAATCAAAAGCGGCAAACTCGCCGCCGACATCGGTCTGCCACAAATGAACCCCGAAACCGACCGCGTGCTGATTTGCGGCTCACCGTCAATGCTCAAAGAGTCATCCGAAATGCTCGATGAGATGGGCTTCATCGAATCCCCGCGCATGGGCGAACCTGCGCATTATGCGATTGAACGGGCGTTTGTCGAAAAATAAACTGGATAAATAGCATGGGGCTGCCCATTGAGTTTAAGGGCACAATCAAGTATCGTTTTACTTGATATAAGTAAACTTACTCAATTTTTTGGACACCTATGAAAAAAGCAATCGTTACGGGCATAACAGGGCAAGATGGCGCATACCTTGCAGAACTATTATTAAATAAAGGTTATCTCGTTTATGGCACGTACCGAAGAACCAGTTCAATCAACTTTTGGCGTTTAGAGGAGTTGGGGGTCTTTGAGCACCCCAATCTTCATTTAATAGAATACGACCTCATCGATGCCGCGGCCAGCATTCACTTGGTCACCAAAATTCAACCCGATGAAATTTACAATTTGGCGGCGCAAAGTTTCGTTGGCGTGTCATTTGATCAACCGTTGGCCACTGCGCACACCACAGGTTTGGGGGCGGTGCATTTATTAGAAGCCATTCGGATTATCAATCCTAAAATTCGTTTTTACCAAGCGTCAACCTCAGAAATGTTCGGTTTGGTGCAAGAAACCCCACAAACCGAAGCCACTCAGTTTTACCCTCGCAGTCCATACGGCATTGCCAAATTGTACGCCCATTGGATGACGGTGAATTACCGCGAGTCTTATGGCATTTTTGGTGCAAGCGGCATTTTGTTTAATCATGAGTCTCCTTTGCGAGGGCGAGAGTTTGTGACACGAAAAATCACGGATTCAGTCGCTAAAATCAAGCTGGGCAAATTAGACTGTTTAGAACTGGGCAATTTGGAGGCCAAACGCGATTGGGGGTTTGCCCAAGAATACGTTGAAGGCATGTGGCGAATTCTACAAGCGGAACAGCCTGACACGTTTGTACTCGCGACAGGCCGTACGGAAAGCGTCCGAAACTTTGTCAAAATGGCGTTTGATGAAGTGAATATCGCCATCGAATTTCGGGGCACAGGAATTGATGAAATCGCCATTGACACGGCAACAGGCAAAACTGTGGTGCGCATCAACACAAAATTTTATCGCCCTGCTGAAGTGGAACTGTTGATTGGCAACCCTGCTCATGCTGAACGCATTTTGGGCTGGAAACCAACCATTACTTTAGAGCAACTGTGCCAAATGATGGTGCAAGCAGATTTACGGCGCAATCAAACGGGTCTGTCCTTTTAAAATGAAAAGAACGGTTTTATTAACAGGCTCCAGAGGCTTTACAGGCCTGCATGTCCGCTCTATTTTGGAACACAACGGATTTGAGGTCATCGGTTTGGTGAGGGCAAATGCTCAACCCAATGAGGTTGCCGTCAGCCTTTCAGACTTGGCTGCTTTGCGAACCATTGTCGCTCAAACCGCCCCTGACTATGTCATCCACCTTGCAAGCTACTCGTCAATTCTCAACAATGACCTAAAAGAGTTTTACGACACCAACATTTTTGGCACACTTAATCTCTTGCAAGCCCTATATGACGAAAAAATAGCGGTTAAAAATATTGTCATTTCGAGCAGTGCCAACATCTATGGCAATCCAGCCACATCCAGCATTGACGAAAACACGCCACCTGCCCCGATTAACCATTACTCCGTCAGCAAATTAGGCATGGAGCACATGGCTCGCACTTGGCTGGATCGGCTACCCATTGTATTGGCACGCCCATTCAACTACACTGGCGTAGGGCAAAAAAACCATTTTTTAATTCCCAAAATTGTTGCGCATTTTGCGCGTCGAGCCAGCGTCATTGAGTTGGGCAACCTGCATGTTGAACGGGAGTTCAACGATGTTCGTATGGTCGCACAAGCCTATTTGGGGTTAATGCAAACTGCAGCGGCAGGTAACACATTCAATATTTGCACAGGACGAGGCTATCGACTGCAAGAGGTCATTCAGACCTGCATGAGCTTAACAGGCTACAAAGACATGAGAATCAACATCAACCCTCATCTGGTTCGTGAAAATGAGTTAAAAACCTTAGTCGGAAATCCAACACGGCTTAACAAACAGCTCCCCAACTTAACAAGCTATACCATTGAAGACACGTTACGCTGGATGTTGCACCACGCGAACGCCTCTTAATTTTTAAAAAAACAAAGCACTCCAAAAAGGACACGCCATGCCATATCATGAAATAACGCACTGCCGAATCGACCAAAGCAAGCACTTAGTATCCGTACTGAATTTAGGGATGCAGGTATTGACTGGGGTATTTCCGCACACCCCAGAGGAAGACGTCGCCAAAGGCCCTTTAGAACTGGTTTGGTGCCCAGACAGCGGCTTATTGCAACTGAAACATTCCTTTGAAGCCAGCGAAATGTACGGCGATAATTATGGCTATCGCTCAGGCTTAAATCAATCCATGGTGGATCATCTGACCCACAAAGTGGATTATCTCGAAAAGCTAAAACCACTCAAAGCCAATGATGTGGTGCTGGATATTGGCAGCAACGATTGCACCACACTCAAAGCCTATCGCACCAATGGCCTTCGTCGAATCGGCATAGACCCAACAGGACACAAGTTTGCCGACTACTACCCGAAAGAGGTTCAACTGGTTGCTGATTTTTTTTCTGCCGCAGCCTATCATTCTGTTGCCAGTCAAAAAGCGCAAATAGTCACCTCAATTGCCATGTTTTACGACTTAGAAGCGCCGATTGAGTTTGCTAAACAAATTGAATCCATTTTGGCCGACGATGGCATTTGGCATTTTGAACAAAGCTATATGCCCGCCATGCTGCGACTGAACTCATACGACACCATTTGCCACGAACATTTAGAGTACTACTCCCTTGCCGCAGTAAAAAGAATCTTAGACCAAGCAGGCTTGCAACTGATTGATGTGGTGATGAATTCAATCAACGGCGGCAGCTTTGCGGTCACGGCCGCCAAACTGAACAACACAACCACACGCCCCAATCATGCCGTCATCAACTGGTTACTCGAACAAGAAGAGAAAATGGGTTTGAACACGCCTCGCCCCTATCGTGAGTTTGAAGAGCGTGTTTTTCGCCACCGCGATGACTTAACGCGCCTGATTCGTGCCTTAAATGCCGACGGCAAAAAAGTTTTGGGTTATGGTGCGTCCACCAAAGGCAATGTCGTGCTGCAATTTTGTGGTTTAACCGCCGCCGACATTCCTGCCATAGCTGAAGTGAACCCTGAAAAATTCGGCCACGTCACCCCAGGCTCACACATTCCCATTGTTTCTGAAGCAGATGCTAAAGCCATGAAGCCTGATTACTTCTTGGTGTTGCCATGGCATTTCAAGGAAGGCATCCTCAAGCGTGAAAAAGAATTTCTTGCCAATGGTGGGCGATTTATTTTCCCATTTCCCGAAATTGAAATCATTTAATCAGAGCATATCATGACTTATAACTCTGTCAGAAGTTACGACCTAACCCTTTACGAAACCGCCACGGGGTTATACTATTTGCCCACAGATGCGCACGACGATATCATTGCCAATCACATCAAGGCCAACGCTGTTTTTGACGCCCACATTGTCGATATAGCCAAAAAATACATCAAAGAAGGCACAATTGCTTTGGATGTGGGTTCAAATTTTGGGCAAATGTCAGTCCTAATGGCACACAGCGTGGGGCCAACAGGCATGGTCTATGCTTTTGAAGCAGATGATTTTGTTTTTTCCATTCTGTCAAAAAATGCCGCTCTTAACGCCCAAAATATTGTGTCCGTCTTTGGCGCGGTGCACAATGAAGGCGGTGAACTGCTTTACTTCCCCGTGCAAGACTTTGAACGATTTGGCACTTATGGTTCATACGGCATCGATTATATTCATGGCCGTGGCCGCCCTGTACCAACCCTTGCCATTGATGACATCAAGTTTTCATTGCCGATTAGTTTCATGAAAATTGATGTGCAAGGCGGCGATCTTTTTGCCATGCAAGGTGCTGTCAAAACCATTGCAAAGCATCAAATGCCAATTATTTTTGAATATGAGTATCTATTTGAGGAAGAACTCAATCTGAACTTTCAAGAATACACAGACTTTGTCCAGAGCATTGGTTACTATATTGCAGAAGAAATTCATGGGCAAAATTATTTGATTTTACCCAAATCAACCACTCAACTTTAATCGAACCAGAGACTGCCGTGCCAGCCATTCCAAACATCCATGCGCTTAAGTTCCCTTTTGAGAATGCTCATGCCATAACACAAACCTACTCACAATCATGGCAAGACTTATTTGTCTTATCCATGCTTGGCGGGAAAAAAAATGGCCGTTATCTTGAAGTTGGCGCTCAAGTGCCCGTAAACAATAACAACAGCTATTTATTGCACAGCCAATTTGGCTGGACGGGCGCCTCAATTGAAATTGACCCCGCGCATTTTTATGCTTGGTCGCAACAAAGACCCAATTCGCGGCTCATCATCGCCGATGCCTTGGCACTGGATTACCACGAGGCCATGCGCGTATGGTATGGCGAGCAGTTGCAAATTGATTACTTACAACTTGACATTGATCCGAGCCTCAACACACTCAATGTTTTAAAAAAACTGCCTCTGGACGATTATCGTTTTTCAGTCATTACTTTTGAGACAGATGCTTATGCAGGCGACTTCACCGCACGCGATGAAAGCCGAGCCATACTCACATCGTACGGCTACGAGCTGGTCTGCCCTAACGTAGGCGTTTTGTTTCCCCCCATTTCAAATGAGTTGATCCCCTTTGAAGATTGGTGGGTTGACCCGCGCGTGGTTCATCCTGAAAAAATAAGTTTTCTCAAACACACTCAGCAAAACAACCATGAATTAACCGACCCTAAGCATGTGCTGTTCAAACGATAAACAACGTCACAATACCCATGAATACTTTAAATATCTGTCTAGGGCACCGTCCTTTTCCACAATCCATCAAAAACCCAATTGATTTAATGCTCGCACCTAAAATCGTGGACACGGATGGCCATCTCGCGATAATTCCCGATTCAACTTTTGGTGCCAGTGGCAGCGCATTGTCTGAATACGCGCAATTACTGTGGCTGTACAAAAACATCGACACCATTGCCCAACACAAAGAATACTTGCATATTTTTCAGTACAGACGCTTTTGCGCTACCCACGCAACCGTGGGTCAAGCCACAGAGAACAACCCTTGGTCTTTTGCCATCCAAGAAGCTGACTTAATTCATTTTGAAAACGAGTTCTACAAACACAAAAATCAAGAGCTTTTTAATACAGTCGTGCAATTCGAAGCCAATATGGTCAATTGCTATGCGGGTGTGCATGTTTTAGAAGACATGGAGCATTTTGGTCGATTTTTGGCCGAGCAATGCATTTTGTCACCTGAAGAAGTACAGGATTTTTTCTCGTCATTCATATTAATCCCTGCTTGCAATATTGGCGTATTCAAAATCCCAACTTTCAAAGCCATTTTTAGTATTTTAGAAAAAGCCGCCCAGTTTTTGCATTCGGAGTATTTTATCCAAAGAGAAGGTTACCAGCGCCGCAGCGTCGGATTTCTCTTAGAGCGGCTCAACAGCTATTTAATTTTGGCTTTTGTCAAACAAGGGATATTGCCCCACTCTTTTGGTCACAATCTTATCATTTCTGAAACCAACTTTGTAGCCAGTACTCAGCTCATTTAAACCTCACCCAATCTGGCCAACAGCTTTTGTACCGCCTGCCCACGATGACTGATTTGATTTTTGTGTTCATGGCTGAGCTGGGCTGCGCTGCAGCCCAGTTCAGGCACATAAAAGTGCGGATCGTAGCCAAAGCCACCCTCGCCTTGTGGCGCATCCAGCACTTCCCCCCACCATAAGCCATCAACAATTAGGGGTTGCGGGTCATCCGCATGGCGCACCAACACCAAAACACAGTAAAAATACGCGCGTTTATCGCTGTGCTGGCGCAGTTGCTCAATCAATTTGGCATTGTTGCTCGCATCATTTCGGTCACCCGCAAAACGTGCCGAATGTACCCCTGGCGCACCATTGAGCGCGGGAACGCAAATCCCTGAATCGTCAGCTAAGGCAGGCAAGCCTGTATGCCGCGCGGCGTGGCGAGCTTTGTGCAATGCGTTTTCTACAAAGGTAAAAAATGGCTCGTCGCAATCGGGCACATGGTGTGCACTTTGCGCCTGCACGTTAAAGTTCATCGGCGCAAGCAATCGGTTGAGTTCTGCCAACTTGCCTGCGTTATTTGAAGCCAATACTAAAGTTTTCACGCCAAACTCCCAAATGTTAAAAAACGGGCAATCGCCCGTTTTGGTTTATTTTGATTCTTCTTCAGTCGGCCAGTCTCGAATGTAGGCCTTGAGCATTTGATTCTCCAGCTGCTGCGCATTGAGCATGGCTTTGGCCACATCGTAAAACGACACCACGCCCATTAAATCGCCATTGTCGATAATCGGCACATAACGCGCGTGACGCTCCAGCATTTGTTGACGTGTGTCATTCACGCTGGTTTCAGAAGTCAAAATCAAAGGCGCTTTATCCATGACTTGCGCCACTTTAATCCCTACGATTGAACCACGTGAAAAACTCAACGCCGCATTGATTTCTCGAAAGGTCAACATGCCGACCAATTTACCGCTGTCCAATACCACCAAAGACCCCATGTCTTTTTCAGCCATCAAGTCCACGGCCACTTGTAAATCAGTGTCGGGGGACGTCGTAAACAAGGCGAAGGTTTTGGTTTTTAAAATATCTGCAATTTTCATACGGGTCTCCACAAGGTGCAATCATTAATGAAAGGCATTGTAACCATAAGGCGCAGGCTTTGCACCGATTTTTTAGCCTTTTTCAAACAACTCGCTCAAATAGATACGATGGTAATTGGAATGGTGCAACTGTGTGAAACGCGCCGCCCACGGTAAATCACGCTTTTGTGCTTGCGCGGCAAAGTATTGCGAATCGAAAACAAAAATATCGTACAACTGTGCCAAAGTCACCGCGCCTGAGTCACAAATCAAAGCCCAACCCGTGCCATCATCAGGTCGACGGATTTTGCCAATCAGGCCATTGTCTTGCAATTTACGCATAATTTTCGCCAAGTCTTCGCTGTTTAAACGCAACTGCGTTTGAATCGCGTGCCAACTGGCCATGCGAGCGGGGGAGTGTTGAGCTTGATATAAAATATACAAAATCATCAAAGCTTCGGGTAAATCATCGCCCACACGCGGCTCTTTACGCCAACGCTCATATTTCATAATTGGTAAAGTCGCCGTCACCGATGCGCCGAGCAAAATAATCAACCAAAAAATATACAACCACAAAAAGAACGCAGGTAAAACCGAAAACGCACTATAAATCACCGCATACACTTGAAATCGCTTGAAAATCAAGGCAAAGCCATTGGTCAATGCAATGAACAACAGCGCGGCCAATAAACCGCCCATCAACGCATCTTTCCAAGCAACTTTACGATTAGGTACAAAAACATACAGCAAGGTAAATGCCAACGTTGAAAACACAAGCGGCACAATAATCGACAGCGTCGATTGTAAAAACGGAGCGGTTTTAAGCGTGTCAACCAAATGCGAGCCGAACAGTAACACCAGCCCGAAAATCAACGGCCCCATGGTCAAAATCGCCCAATAGACCAGCACATTTTTGCGCAACAAGCCACGCCGCTTGACTTGCCAAATGTCGTTGAACACACGGTCAATCGTCCCCATCGTCAGCAAAGCAGAAACAATCAACAATGCGCTACCCGCCAAAGACAAACGCGAACTTTGCTCAGCAAATTGGCTGATTTGCTTCATCACCACTTTGCTCATTTTTTCGGGCATTAAATTATCCAACATAAACTGCTGAATTTCGTTTTGAAAGGTATCAAACACGGGAAAAGCAGTCAAAATCGACAACATCACCACCAATAACGGCACCAAGGACAACACCGTGGTGAAGCTCAAACTGCCCGCCACCTGCGGCAAGCGGTGCGCATACATGCGTCGCCCCAAAAATTGTGCTGAATCACGCAGGCGTTGCCATAAAAGAGTATTCATTTTTAATAAATTTATAGATTGAATAAAGTGAGATTTTAGCATAAGCCATCTTAAAAACGCTGGGTTCATGGCATAATCACGAACCTTTACAAATGGATGCTGTCATGTTATTCAACCGTCACTACATCCCACTGGCTTTAGCTTTAAGCTTAACTGCCTGCACAGTCGGCCCGACTTACCACGCGCCAACCAGCGCCAACGCCCCGCAGTGGTACGCTGCTTTACCGCACAACGGACAAAATGTTGAGTTGCTCAACTGGTGGCAAAGCTTCAACGATGTGCCACTGCTTGAGTTGCAAAAATCCGCCGAAGCCAACAATCCCAATTTAGCCCAATCACTCGCCCGCATCGACGCGGCGCGGGCACAAGCGGGCATCAGCTCTGCCAGCGCATGGCCGAGCGTCAATGGCTCGGCCAGCCAAACCCGCAACAATGGCTCGGATGGCGGCAATGAGATTCGCCGCAACCGTTTAGGGGTTTTGGATGCCAGTTGGGAAATCGACTTGTGGGGTGGGCAACGCGCAGGCCGCGCAGCGGCGGATGCTCAACTTTCGGCACGAACGCTCGACTGGCACGCCGCACGCACCTCAATAGCCGCCGAAGTCGCCAGCACCTACGTCGCATACCGTGCCTGCATGGCGCAAACCAACGCTCTACAACAAGACCTCACCTCGCGTGAAGAAACCGCTCGTTTGACAGGTTTATTGGTCAATGTCGGCTTTAGCGCACCCGCCGAGGGCTATTTGACGGACGCATCGGCCGCCACCGCGCGACAAAGTTTAGTCGCCACCCGCGCCGAATGTGATTTGAATGTAAAGGCCTTGGTCACACTCACAGGTCTAGCCGAGCCAGCGGTGCGCGAACTACTGAGCCAAGCCAACGGCCAGCCAAACGCACCTACTTTTGAGTTAAACGCCCTGCCCGTTGTGGTCATCAGCCAACGCCCCGATGTCGCCGCCGCCGAGCGCACTTTAGCGGCGGCCAGCGCACAAATCAACGTGGCGCAAGCCAATCGCTTACCGCGCTTGGCCTTGTTGGGCAACATCAGTTTTTTTGGCATCAAACTGTCAGGCTCTGACACCTCAAGCAACGGCAAAACATGGTCATTCGGGCCGAGTTTATCCGTGCCGCTGTTGGATGCGGGTCAACGCGCCGCACAAGCTGATGTGGCCAAAGCCGATTATGCGCAAGCCCTCGCCGCCTATCGCGCCAGCGTGGCGCAAGCCGTGCAAGAGGTCGAATCGGCTTTGGTGCAAGTGACTGCCGCGCAAAAACGCTTAAGCGATGCGCACGTGGCGCAAAAACAATTTGAACGGTTTTTCAATGCCACAGCCGCACGGCAACGCGAGGGCAGCGCGAGTTTGCTCGAACTTGAAGAGGCGCGGCGCAATCAATTGTCGGCCACTCAAAATTTAATCAACCTCAAACGCGAATACACCAGCCACTGGATTGCGCTGTACAAAGCCGTCGGCGGCTCGTGGCATTTGGTCAACCCCAACGAGAAACCCCATGAAACTCAATAATCAACGCCCCAATTCAAAAATCATCATTGGTTTGGCCGCTGTGTTGGCCATTACGGGCATCACTTATGCAGTAACGCACCCCAACAAAACCGAAAAAACGACTGAAAGCAAACCTGCCTTGGTCGTCAACTTGGTGCAAGTGAGCAAGCAAAGTCTGGCGGCCAGCGTGCCTGCTGACGGCAAAATCATGGCGTGGCAAGAAGCCGTGATTGGCGCACAGGTCAATGGTTTGCAGCTGCGTGAAGTCAAAGTCAACATCGGCGATTTTGTCAAAAAAGGCCAAGTCTTGGCGCAGTTCAAAACCGACTCGGTCAACGCCGAATGGGCGCAGTACAACGCCAATGTGTTAGAAGCGCAAGCCAACTTAGCGCAAGCCAAAATGGATGCCGAACGCGCCAATCGCCTCAAAGCCAGCGGCGCGATGAGTGCGCAGCAAATCGCGCAGTTCAACACCAATTACAAAGCCGCACAAGCGCGTCTCAATGCGGCGATTGCGGCCAAAAACGTCGGCGCGGTGCGCGTGGCGCAAGCGGCAGTGCTCGCCCCTGACGACGGCGTGATTTCAGCGCGCAGTGCAACCGTCGGCTCAGTGGCGCAAGCGGGGCAAGAGTTGTTCCGCATGGTGCTCAAAAATCGCTTGGAATGGCGCGCCGAATTGAGCGCGGATGCGATTAAAAATGTCCAAAATGGCGCGACCGCCACGATTTATCTGGCCGATGGCGAAACGATTAAAGGCACGGTGCGCCAAGTCGCTCCCACCCTCAACGACAAAACCAACAGCGCGACGGTGTTTGTTGATATTTTAAGCAACGGCAACGCTCGCGCAGGCATGTTTGCCAAAGGGACATTTGATTTAGCCGCCAACAACGCCATGACGGTGCCGAGCACCGCCGTGGTGATGCGCGATGGTTTCAATTATGTGTTCAAGGTCAATGAACAAAAACGCACCGTGCAAGTCAAAGTCGAGACAGGCCGACGCAATGCTGACTCGGTAGAAATCATCTCGGGCTTGAACGATGGCGATGCGATTGTCGCCAGCGGCACCGACTTTTTAAAAGACGGCGATACCGTTAAAGTAAACCCATAAAAGGTGCGGCTATGAATATTTCCTCTTGGGCCATTCGCAAACCGATTCCGTCGATTCTGCTGTTCATTGTCTTGAGTATTGTCGGATTGCTTTCGTTTCAAAAAACCAAAATCCAAAATTTTCCCGACATTGCCTTGCCGACAATTGTGGTCAGCGTGAGCTGGCCTGGCGCATCTGCCGAGCAGCTAGAAACCGAAGTGGCGCGTAAAATCGAGGACTCGCTGGTCAATTTAACCCGCCTCAAGCATATTTACACCACAGTCAACGAAGGCAGTGCGAGCATCACGGCTGAGTTTGAGCTTGAAAAAGACATCATGGAAGCCACCGACGATGTGCGCAGCGCGGTTTCCAGCGTGCGCGGCAGCTTTCCTTCTGCGGTCGAAGAACCGATTGTCTCCAAAACCAGTTTAGAAGGCTCGCCGCTGGTCACTTATTCGATTCGCTCAACCAACATGGACGAAATTGATTTGTCGTGGTTTGTCGATGACAAAGTCAGCAAAGCGCTGATGAACGTCAAAGGCGTTGGTCAAGTCGCCCGTGCTGGTGGTTTAAATCGTGAAGTGCGCATTGAACTCAACACCGCGCAAATGACGGGTTTGGGCGTGACCGCCAGTGATGTCTCGCGTGCGCTGGCCAGCGTGCAAGCCGATGCCCCAGGTGGGCAAGCGGAAGTCAGTGGACAAAAGCAAAGCGTACGCGTGTTGGCTTCGGCCAAAAGCGTGGCCGACATTCGCGACTTACAAATTCCTCTGACTGCAGGTGGTTTTGCACGTTTGGGCGACATGGCCACCATCAGTGACACCGCCAGTGAAAGAACCAATGGCGCACTGGTCAATGGCGAGAGCGCGGTGGTGTTTGATGTCACGCGCAGCAAAGGTGCCAGTGAAGTGACGGTGCTACAAAACGTCCGCGAAGCAATGGCTCAGTTCATCGCCGATCATCCCAATGTGCAGATTACGAAAATCAAAGAAACCGTCAAACCCGTTGAAGACAATTACAAAGGCTCCATGTTGCTTTTGGTCGAAGGCGCAGTATTGGCGATTTTGGTGGTGTGGTGGTTTTTACGCGATTGGCGCGCCACATTGGTCTCCGCGGTCGCCCTGCCCTTGTCGATTGTGCCGACTTTTTGGGCCATGGATTTAATGGGCTTCACGCTCAATACCGTGACTTTACTGTCGTTGTCACTGGTGATTGGGGTTTTGGTCGATGATGCAATTGTTGAGGTCGAGAACATTGTCCGCCACATGCAAATGGGTAAAACCGCCTACCAAGCGGCGATGGAAGGCGCGGATGAAATTGGTATGGCGGTGATTGCCACCACGGCCAGTTTGGTCGCGGTATTCTTGCCCACCGCTTTTATGAGCGGCGTGGCGGGCAAGTTTTTTGTGCAATTTGGCTGGACTGCGGCGATTGCGGTAGTGGTCTCGTTGCTGGTCGCGCGTTTGCTCACCCCCATGATGAGTGCGTATTTGCTCAAAAACACCCATGAGCCGCACACAGGTGAAGATGGCCGCATAATGCAAACTTACATGCGCACGGTCAAATGGTGTTTAAACCACCCGTGGAAAACCTCGCTGGCCGCAGGCGCATTCTTTTTCTCGGCGATTGGTTTGGGCATGACTTTACCGGGTGAATTCATTCCACAAGGCGACATTGCCCGCACCGCAATTTCGGTTGAGTTACCACCAGGTTACACGATTGAGCAAACCGCAGCGGCGGCGCAAAAAGTCGAACAAGCCATTAAAGATACGTCCGAAATCACCTTGATTTACACCGCACTAGGCGCAGGCCAAGCCACCAATGGTTTTGTGGCGGGCACATCTGATGTGCGCAAAGCGACCATTCACGTCACCCTGACCGAGCGCGGCGAGCGCAGCCGCACGCAACCGCAAATTGAAGCCGAGTTTCGCGACAAGGTCAAAGACATTGCGGGCGCACGCGTCACCGTGGGCAGTGCCGAGTCGACCAGTTACTTTGAAACCTTTTTAACGGGCGACGATGCGCAAGCCTTGAGCGCGGCAGCCAATGCAATTGAGCGCGACATGCGCACCATCAAAGGCATTGGCACAGTCAATTCAAGCGCAAGCGTACTGCGCCCTGAAGTGATTATCCAGCCCGATTTTGCCAAAGCCGCCGCCGCAGGTGTGAGCACCGCCGACTTGGCCAACACCATTCGCGTCGCCACCTCAGGTGATTACAACCAAGCGTTGTCTAAGCTCAACTTACCTGAACGACAAATCCCCATCAATGTGCGCATGAACGATGCAGAACGCCATGATTTAAGCGCAATTGAAAACTTCAAAATACGCAGCAACACGGGTGAACTCCTCCCGTTATCGGCGGTGGCCAGTGTCCAAATGGGCACGGGCGCGGCTGAAATCAACCGCCTTGACCGCCAGCGCAATGTCAAGTTCACCATTGACCCGAACGGCGTGCCATTGAGCGAATTGACCGCGCAAGTCAAAGCCTTGCCCGCCGTTAAAGCCCTGCCCAAAGGCATCACGCTGCGCCCCGCAGGTGATGCGGAGGCCAATGACGAGTTGACCGCAAGCTTCCTACTCGCCATGGCCGCTGGGATTGGCGCGATTTACATCGTTCTGGTTTTGTTGTTCCACGACTTCATGCAGCCCATCACCATTTTGGCCGCCCTGCCCCTGTCGATTGGTGGGGCGTTTGGCGCGTTGTTCATCACGCAATTTTCCATCAGCATGCCCGCCATGATTGGGCTGATTATGTTGATGGGGATTGTCGCCAAAAACTCGATTTTGCTGGTCGATTACGCCATTATTGCCTACCACAATGGCATGAGCCGAGTCGATGCGATTTTAGATGCCTGCCACAAACGCTCGCGGCCGATTTTGATGACCACCATCGCTATGGCGGCGGGCATGTTGCCCAATGCGCTGGGGATGGGGGCGGACCCGAGTTTCCGCGCCCCGATGTCGGTGGTGGTGATTGGCGGGCTAATCACCTCAACTTTTTTAAGTTTGTTGGTGATTCCCGTGGTGTACATCATGATGGATGATGTACAAAAGTGGTTGAAAAAACGCTTTAAACGCTAAAACATCACTTGGCCTTGCGCTGCGCCACAATCTGCCGCGCGTCAACTTCAGCCTGCTCTGCCGTGCGCAAAGCAGGCTGTTCATCATGAGCGACAAAAAAATCATTGTCCTGCGCCGCCATCACCCAACGGATGGCAGTTTGCTCATCCACCTCAAACAACTCATAAATCAAGGTGGTCACTTCGTCTAAATATTCTTCGTATGTCATTTCGTATTCCATCAATTAAGTGCTTGCGCCCAGTCGTCGATAATATCGTTGATGTGTTCAATCCCGACCGAAACCCGAATCAACTCGTCGTCAATCCCCCACTGTCTGCGCCGCTCTTCGCTCATTTCGGCAAAAATCGTCTGCGCAATCGGCAACGCCATGCTGCGATTGTCACCCAAATGGGTTGAAATCATGGTCACATTGAGCGCGTCCATCACCGCAAAGGCGGGCTTTTTGACCGTAAACGACAGCATTGTGCCAAAGCCGCGCTCGCCAAACAATTCACACGCACGCGCGTGCTGCGGGTGCTGCGGCAAACCCGGATAATCGACCTGCTCGACTTGCGGATGCTGCGCCAGCCACTGCGCCAATTGCAAGGCGTTGCTGCACGCGCGTTCAATCCGCAAAAAGAAGGTTTCAAGCCCCAGCGCAATGTGTTGCGCCGAGTCGGCTGACAATGCGCCGCCCATGTCGCGCAAGCCTTTTTTACGCAATTGCGTCAGCCCCCAATTTTTGGCGTCGCCCTTGCGATAGCCCGCAAAAATGTTCGGATAAGTGCTCCAGTCAAACAACCCCGTATCGGTCAACGAACCACCCAAAACCGCGCCATGCCCCGCCAAAGATTTGCTCAACGAGTTCATCACCAGCGACGCGCCATAATCTTTGGCTTTAACCAGTGCAGGCGTGGCCATGGTGTTGTCCACCACATACAACACGCCGTGCTGCTGGCAGATTTGGCCAATGCCGTGTAAATCAGACACCTGCGTGCGCGGATTGGCAATTGTTTCGATAAACACCATTTTGGTCTGCGGCTGCAGCGCCGCAGCAACTGCGCTCGCATCGGTTGAGTCGACAAAACTCACCTCAATCCCCAACTCGGCCAATGTGCTGAGCAAGCTGGTGCTGTTGCCAAACAAATATTGGCTGGCAATCAAATGGTCACCGCCTTTAAGCAAGGCCAAAATCACCGTCGCAATCGCCGCCATGCCCGTGGCAAAAGTGACTGTGCCCACGCCGCCCTCAAGTAAATTCATCTGCGCATCCAACGCTGCCGTGGTCGGATTACCGCCCCGCGCGTAGGTGTAGCCTGCGCGTTTGTTTTGAAAAGTATCGGCAATCTCTTGTGAACTAGCATATGCCCACTGCACGCTTTTGTGAATTGGCTTATGGCTGGCCGAATGTTCGGTACCTAATTTGCGATCAGAATGGAGAAGTTGTGTTTGTAAGTGTTTCATGATTTGCACAAAAAATGTTTCAAAGTCTTGCCGCAAGCGACAATGGCTAAAAGTGGGTCTAACAAATAGTCCCATAAATTAACGGATTCTTTCAACTCCAGCCGCCACGCCACAACGGCCAGCACAATCAATCCTGCTGTAAAAAAATACTGGCGTTGCAGTAAACACAACGTTAAAACCGCTAAAACGGCCAAAAGTATCAAGGGTGAAAAACCCAATTGATAGGGGTCAAATCGCCCCAAACCCAATGCCAGTGGATAAAAAACCAAAGCCAATGCCGTTAAGCCAAACCACAAATGCCGCCATTGAGCTTTAGCTATATTCAAACGCCAAGCTAACAACACGCCCAACGTGACAATGCTCACGTCGCCGCAATAACCCCGCGCATACATCGCCAAGGATGGATAATGCCCCAGCGGCAACAGCATCGCAAGCACACCCAATACCATACTCGCCCAACGTACTTTAGCAGAACAATGCCACACATTCGACACCAGCAATGACCCCGCCAAGGCCATACTCAACAATCCAAAATCCACCATCATGGCCTACTCCCTTGCTCGTTCAACCATACGACATTAAATTGCAGATGCTTAATGAACGTTCGATTCCATGTGTACAACAGGTGAATATCGCCATTTTTGCTTTGTAACAAATATGGATAAGAAAACTCAAAATTGCACGAATCTTTAGCGTCCAAATACTTTTGACTTGAGGTCACATAATCGGCCAGTTGCTTCGGGTTTGAAGCCAATTGCGCATCGGAATGAACCAGCAGGCTACGGGCTTCTTGCACGCAGGCCGACTCAATCGGTTTCTGCGCCCGAAAATCGCGTTCATCTTCCAAAGCGCGCAATACATGCCATGATGCACCCGCATCTTGCGAGCGCAGCAACGATAAACTATCGCGCCCCTGTTCTTGTTGATTCAAAACCAGCAGCCAGTCACCATTGTCGAGCACCAATGCGGCCAAGGCAGAATCTGAATTGGGAAGTGATGTGGTTTGAATCGGAGCCCAACTCACACCCGCATCTTCTGTACGCATAGACTTGACTTGGCGCGGTGACTCTTGCCTAGAGTTTCGAGTCAATACCATTGCACGGCTGGCATTTTGAATAAAAAAAACGGGCTGAATCGCTCCATATCCAGCGGCGGCAAGACGCTGTTTATCAACCACTTGCCCTTGCGCATTGATGCGTAAAACTTCAGGAAATTTACCAATGAACTCATGATAGACAGGTAAACCAACCGTGCCATCCGCATATAAAAAAGGTGCCCCCTTAATAAGCGTCGAAACATTGCCAAAAGGCGAGCTGATTAAACGCTGTGGTGCGCCCCACGTCGCCCCATCGTCATTGGAGCGCATAAGCGTAATTGAACTGCCCGCCCAGCCACCCAGCGAAACGGTGACATAAAACAACCATAATTGACCATTGGGTGCACGCATCGCCACAGGATTACCCAATTTGCTCACATAACGCTGCACACCTGCTTGAGTCACCTCTCGACTGGTCACAACGGTTTCTGCGCTCCATTTGTTGTCACTTGCTTGGAATACCGCACTGTTGATGGTCACATCAGCCGCTCCTTCTTTTGAGCCAGAAAACCAAAATGCTCGAATATCGCCGTTACTCAACTCAACCGACGAGGCCGCGTGTACCGCAACCATGGTTTTAGATGACGCAAAGTGACTGCTAAAATAAGCAGGCGCAGAATGATTAAACTGTGCAACAGCAGACTGATAGGTTGATTTTTTTGGCTCAATCGGCAACATAGCCCATACAAAAATCAACGCGATAGCGACAAATACAAAGCCCTTACGCATCATTACTCAACTTGAGTTTGCCATTTTTTTTATATTTCCCCAAAGCCAGTGCATCCAAATAAGCCTCGTCAATGTCACCTGTGACGTATTCGCCATTGAAACAAGAGGCATCAAATGCCGACAATCGAGCAGCACTACACTGGATAACCGCTTGTTCAAGAGCGGCTAAATCTTGGTAAATCACTTTGTCGGCGGTGATTTGTGTGGCCACCTCGGCTGGGGTTTTGTTGTTGGCAATCAATTCGGCGCGGGTCGGCATGTCAATCCCGTAGACGTTGGGAAACTTCACCGCGGGCGCGGCGGAGGCGAAGTAAATCTTTTTCGCGCCTGATTCACGCGCCAAAGCCACAATTTCTTGGCTGGTTGTGCCACGCACGATGGAGTCGTCCACCAAGAGCACATTTTTACCTGCAAACTCACTGGGCATCGGCGTGAGTTTTTGGCGCACGGATTTTTTGCGGGTTTCTTGCCCTGGCATGATGAAGGTGCGCCCAATGTAGCGATTTTTGATGAAGCCTTCGCGGTACGGCAAGCCCAATTTCATGGCCAATTGCATGGCGCACGGACGCGAAGTGTCGGGAATCGGCATGACCACGTCAATCTCGCTCACATCCATTTCCGCACGGACTTTATCGGCCAGCGTCTCGCCCATCGCCAAACGTGCGGCGTACACCGATGTACCATCCATAGTCGAGTCGGGCCGCGCAAAATACACGTATTCAAACAAACAGGGCACCAATTGCGCCTGCATTCCTTCGGGCACACACAAGCGGCTGCTGATGCGCCCATCAAAGCCTATCCAAATCGCCTCGCCAGGGGCGATGTCGCGCACGGTTTTAAAGCCCACGCCTTCAAGAGCCACCGACTCGGAGGCGAGCATGTAGTGCTTTGCGCCCATCTCGTCAATTTTTTCACCCAAAACCAGCGGGCGAATGCCGTTTAAATCACGAAAACCAAACAAACCGCGCCGCGCCGCCATGCCCACGCACGCATACGCGCCACGCACCCGTTGATTGACCTGCAACATGGCTTCAAAAAACACCTCGGCAGTCAAGTCGTTGAAGCGCTTAATCGCATAATCCAACTCATGCGCCAAAACATTAAGCAGCACTTCAGAGTCCGAGTCGGTATTGATGTGGCGTTTGTCCAAGCGAAACAGCGCGTCGCGCACCTCTTCGGTGTTGGTCAAATTACCGTTGTGCGCCAACACAATCCCATATGGTGCGTTGACATAAAACGGTTGCGCCTCTTCGAGCGCAGCAACATTGCCCGCAGTCGGATAACGCACATGCCCAATCCCCGCATTGCCCAATAAATCACGCATATTGCGGGTGCGAAACACCTCGCGCACCATGCCTTTGTTTTTGTGCATAAAAAACCGCTTGGCATCGGCCGTTACCATGCCCGCCGCATCTTGCCCGCGGTGCTGCAACAGCAAAAGTGCATCGTAAATCAGCTGATTAACAGGAGTTGTGGCCACTACGCCAATGACACCGCACATAACAGTTCCTTAAAAAACAAACATGCGGGTCTGTGCCCGCATGGATTACTTCAATTCAATCACGACTGGATTTTTAGCCGCGCCTTTGACTTTATCGGCCGCCACTTGCGCCGCCGTTTGTGAGTCAAACGGGCCTAAACGCACACGGGTTTTGCTCGCACCATCCACATTGACCGCCTCGGTCACAGCGCGTGCACCTTTGGCGGCGAGGCGTTTGTTAAGCTCATCTAACTCGGCTTTGCTTGAGACAATACCAATGTGCACCACATATTTTGTCGCTTTATTCACAGGTTCTGCGGGTTTTTCGGCAGGTTTTTCAGCGGGCTTTTCAACTGCTTTTTCAGCCGCCACCACAGGTTTCACGGCCTCGACAGGTTTGCTTTCAGCAACAGGTTTAGTCGGCTCTGGCGCACTGGCACGTGGGTTTTGTACCTCCACCTGAATTTTTTGCTCAGGCACAACCACCGTCACCACAGGCGCAGCTTGTTTGCGTTGGTCATCAAACACCCACGGTAAAATCACAAATGCAGCACCCAACAACACCACCGCGCCAATCAAACGACGACGGGCACGCACTTTTAAATCATGCAGCAACACATCTTCGGTATAAGTGTGTCCTGCAATGTCTTGCTTGACGGTTTTGCTCGCACCGACACGGCGCACCACTGTTGCTGGGCTTTCTGACCCCAAGCCCAGCTCGCTGCGCATGTCGCCCGTGCGTCCACGCGGCGTTGGCCGTTGGGCTGGGGTATCAGATTTGTCTTTTTTATTGAACCACATGGTCAACCTTTGCTTGAATATTGCCGAGCAATGCCTGCTCTATGGTCACAAATGAACCGAAGACCACTATTCTATCATTGGCCGCCGCCGTTGTGGCCAAATGCGCCAAGGCTTGTGCGACAGAATCATGCTGCATAACGCTGTGTTCGGCATCATTCACAAAGCCCGCCTGCTGTAAACTCTCGGCCAATTGCGCACTGCTCGCCGCGCGTGGCAAAGGTAAATTGCACAAATGCCAATGGTCAATCTGCGGCAACATGATGCGCATAACACTCAAAACGTCTTTATCGGCCATCGCGCCAAACACCGCGTGCGTGTAGGGCGCATAACCCATTTGGTTGAGGTTTTGTGCCAAAACTTTCGCCGCGTGCGGATTGTGCGCCGCATCCAAAATCGTAACGGGTTGCCCAGGCAAAACCTGAAAACGCGCCCGCACCAGTGCGTTAGCCAAGCCCAAACGCACCGCTTGTTGCGAAACAGGCAACACATCATGCAGCGCATCCAGTGCAGCCAGTGCCGCACTGGCATTATTCAACTGATAGTCACCGCGCATTACAGGCATGGCAAGGCTGTTGCGCGTGGTGTGCTCGCCTTTGAATCGCCACTGACGACGCTGCTCATCTTGCATCACACCATATGAAAAATCGCGGTTAATCAATTTTAAATCCGCCCCAATCGCCCGTGCATGCTCAACCAAGCTCGTCGGCGGCTGCACGTCGACGCAAATCGCAGGCCGCCCCGCGCGGAAAATTCCCGCTTTTTCAAAGCCAATCGCCTCGCGCGTATCGCCCAAAAAGCCGACGTGGTCAATATCGACATTGGTCACAATCGACGCCACAGGTTCAAATGCATTTACCGCATCCAAACGCCCGCCCAAACCGACTTCAAGCACCATGACATCGGGCTTGCACGACTCAAACCACACGACAATCGCCAACAACGTAAACTCAAAATACGACAACGACACCTCAGGCGCCTGCACTCGCGCCGCTTCAACCGTCGCAAAATACGGCAAGAGTTGTTCTTCGCTCGCCTCAACCCCGCCAAAGCGTGCCCGCTCGGTAAACGCCATAATGTGCGGTGAGGTGTGACAGCCGACAGAGTAGCCCGCCGCCAACAACATCTGCTCCAAAAACGCACAAGTCGAACCTTTGCCATTCGTGCCGCCCACCGTGATGATGGGGCATTTGAGCGTCAAAACACCATTGGCGACAAGGCGGTTTTTCACCTCACTCACCCGTGCTAAACCCATATCAATCGGCTTGATGTGGGCGGTTTCAAGGTGCGCGAGCCAGTCTTGCAAATTATTCATAAATCGTGTGCCGTCAAGATTAAATAAGGGGCGATTCGTGAATCGCCCCTACGCAACATCAGTTAAAACTCGCATCCGACGCTCGGCGCAATAGCGCAATCACGCGGGCGAGTTCTTCGCGCATTTCAAGCCGCGAGACAATCATGTCCAACGCGCCTTTTTCGAGTAAAAACTCTGAACGCTGAAAGCCTTCGGGCAGTTTTTCGCGCACGGTTTGCTCAATCACGCGCGGGCCGGCAAAGCCGATGAGCGCTTTGGGCTCGGCCATGACCACGTCGCCCAAAAAGGCAAAGCTGGCCGACACACCGCCCATGGTCGGGTCAGTCAACACGCTGATGAATGGCAAGCGTTTATCGGCCAACAGCGTGAGCGCAGCGGTGGTTTTGGCCATTTGCATGAGCGACATGAGGGCTTCTTGCATCCGTGCGCCGCCTGAGGCGGTAAAGCAAATAAACGCGCAGTTGTGCTCAAGCGCGTAACGCACGCCGCGCACAAACCGCTCGCCGACCACCGAGCCCATTGAGCCGCCCATAAACTCAAATTCAAACGCGGCCACCACCACGTCTTGCCCCATAATCGAGCCTGCTTGCACGACCAATGCGTCAGACTCGCTGGTTTGTTTGGTAGCTTCCGATAAGCGATCGGTGTATTTGCGACTGTCTTTAAATTTGAGGGTGTCAACGGGTTTGACTTCTTGACCGATTTCAACGCGGCCATCAGCATCGAGCAGTTTATCTAAACGGGCACGGGCTTTGATGCGCAAATGATGGTCGCACTTGGGGCACACGTGCTGATTGTTTTCTAAATCCGCGCTGTACAAAACCTCTTCGCAAGAGGGGCATTTGACCCACAAACCTTCGGGCATGGATTTTTTTGCTTCCGTCGTCTGAATGCGCGGCGGTAAAATTTTTTCTAACCAACTCATTTGTTGCTCCTCGTTAAGCGTGTATTTTAACTTAAATTTCGTCCAAAGCCGCGCGAATCTCGCCCAGCCATGCGCCAATAACCGCGTGAACATCGCGCCCGTCGCGCGTTGCCTCTTCAAGCAAAGTGATGAGTTTGCTGCCAATCACCACGCCATCGGCAACGCTGGCCACGGCTTTGGCACTGCTCGCATCCGAAATACCAAAGCCAACATTAATCGGCAAATCGGTGTGCGTGCGCAAAGCGGCGACTTTTTGCGCCACATCCGAGACATCCAGCGTCGCCGCACCCGTCACGCCTTTGAGCGACACATAATAAATAAACCCGCTGGCCACTTGCGCGGTGTCGTGCATTCGCGCGGCGGTGGACGTCGGTGCGACGAGATAAATCACGTTCAAGCCCGCTTGTTGCGCCGCCACAGCAAAATCGCCCGACTCCTCAGGCGGATAATCGACCACCAAAACCCCATCAACCCCAGCAGCGACGGCTTGTTCAATGAACGCGCCCTGCCCCATTCGTTCAATCGGGTTGGCGTAGCCCATCAAAACCACGGGCGTATGCGCGTTGCTGGCGCGAAACTCGCGCACCAATTGCAATACATCGCGCAAACCCACGCCATTGGCGACCGCGCGTTCGCTGGCGCGTTGAATCACAGGGCCATCGGCCATTGGGTCAGAAAACGGCACGCCCAGCTCAATCACATCCACGCCCGATGCGGCCAAAGTGTGCATCAGCGGCAACGAAGTCTGTAAGTTGGGGTCGCCTGCGGTGATGAACGCCACCAAATTTTTGCGCCCAGCCGTTTGGTTGGCGGCGAGTGTTGTGCTTAAACGAGTCATGGTTGTCCTAAAAATCAAGCCGTAATTGTAACCAAAATCGGCGCGGCAATGCGCAAATAATCGGTGCTGCTCAAAACCATGGACGCGTCCAGCCGCCCTGCATTAAACGCAATTTCGTCAAACCGATTGAGCAAGGCTGCATCGACAATCAGCGGCAGATTGGCATCAAACGAAAACGGTGGAATCGCGCCAATCACACAGCCCGTTTGCGCCATGGCTTGCTCGGGCGAGGCGAGACTGGCTTTTTTGGCTTGCATGACGGCGGCGACTTTTTTAAAGTCAAGCCGCGCATCCCCCGATAAAATCGCCAGCACATAGTCCGTCGCCGCGCCTTTAAGCGTGCACAACATGGCTTTGGCGCCTTGCGCAGGGTGCGTGCCGCGAATTTGCGCGACTTTGTCAGACACGCCCTCGGCGGGATGCTCTATCACGCGAAACCGCGCTTGTTCGCGGGTCAATAAATCATGTAATCGATGAAACATATTCAGCTCCCAATGCAATGCAAAAAAGCGGCATGGCCGCTTTTGTTAAGAATTACGCTTCACGAGAAGCGCGTTTGCGCTCGTGCTCTTTCAAATGACGTTTGCGTAAACGAATCGACTTAGGCGTGACTTCAACCAACTCATCATCGTCAATGAACTCAACCGCGTATTCAAGCGACATTTGAACGGGTGGCACGAGGCGCACCGCTTCGTCAGTGCCTGAAGCACGCACGTTGGTCAATTGTTTGCCTTTGATGGGGTTGACCACCAAATCGTTGTCGCGTGAGTGAATCCCGATAATCATACCTTCATAAACGGGGTCATTGTGCGAAACAAACATACGGCCACGGTCTTGCAATTTCCACAAAGCGTAAGCCACGGCTGCGCCGTCGTCTTGCGAAATCAGCACGCCGTTGCGACGACCTGGCATTTCATTTTTGGCATCCACTGGCTCGTAGGCATCAAACACATGGCTCATCAAGCCTGTGCCGCGCGTTAAGGTCATGAATTCGCCTTGGAAACCAATCAAGCCACGCGCGGGCATGCGGTATTCCAAACGCACGCGGCCTTTGCCATCGGGTTGCATGTCTTGCAAGTCACCACGGCGGCGACCCAATTCTTCCATCACCGCGCCTTGGTTCTCTTCTTCGATATCCACCGTGAGCATTTCGTACGGCTCGTGGCGCACGCCGTCGATTTCGCGATACACCACTTGCGGACGCGACACGCCCAATTCAAAGCCTTCGCGGCGCATGTTTTCAATCAAAATCGTCAAGTGCAATTCACCGCGACCTGACACTTCAAACACCGTATCGTCGTCAGTTGGCGCAACACGCAGAGCCATGTTGGATTTGAGTTCTTTTTCCAAACGGTCGCGGATTTGACGGCTGGTGACAAATTTACCCTCACGACCCGCCAAAGGCGAGGTGTTGACCATGAAGTTCATGGTCAAAGTTGGCTCGTCCACGCTCAACATGGGCAAGGCATCGGGCGCATCGACTGCGCAAATGGTCGTGCCAATATTGAGGTCTTCAATCCCGTTAATCAAAACAATATCGCCCGCCTCGGCTTCATCAACCGTCAAACGATCCAAACCTTTGAATTTTTGCACTTGGTTGATGCGCCCTTTGCGCGGTGTGCCTTCAGGACCGTCCATAAACACCACATCTTGGCCTGCGCGAACGCGACCACGGGCAATACGGCCAATCGCGATTTTACCGACGTACGTTGAGTAGTCCAATGAAGTGACTTGCATTTGCAACGGTGCGCTGGCATCGGCTTCACGTGTTGGCACGTGTTTGATGATGGCGTCGAACAATGGATTCATCGTGCCTGCGCGGTCAGCATCGTTCAATGACGCGTAGCCGTTCAAAGCTGACGCGTAAACCACGGGGAAATCCAACTGCTCATCGGTTGCGCCGAGTTTGTCGAACAACTCGAATGTTTCGTTAATCACCCAGTCAGGGCGCGAACCAGGGCGGTCGATTTTATTGATGACCACAATTGGTTTCAAACCCAAAGCCAAGGCTTTACGGGTCACAAAACGCGTTTGCGGCATCGGGCCTTCAACTGCATCCACCAACAACAAAACGCCGTCAACCATGGTCAAAACGCGCTCCACTTCGCCGCCAAAGTCGGCGTGACCTGGTGTATCGACGATGTTGATGTGCGTGTCGTTGTATTCAACCGCACAGTTTTTCGACAAAATCGTGATGCCACGCTCTTTTTCGATGTCGTTGCTGTCCATCACGCGTTCGTCAACCTTTTCGTTGTCGCGGAATGTGCCCGATTGGCGGAGTAATTGGTCAACCAAAGTGGTTTTACCATGGTCAACGTGGGCGATAATCGCGACGTTACGCAGTGCGCGTTGTTGTGTCATAACTTTTACTTTCTGTTTTAAAAATAAATACTTCAAATCAACGGCAAAGCCGTCATCAAAACCTTAGTTGGCGACAAGGTGTGTCGCGCAACTGCTGCCAAACCAATCAAAACATTTTGCCAATACACGCGCACGCTGCTGGCATCAGGCGCACTCACTTTCAAACGCTGACCTTGCACAAACCGCGCCGCATCAGCATCAGATAAATGCAGGCTGGGCGTGTTTTGCATCAAGGCATCAAGGGGCAATAACGCCGCTTGCCGCGCCGACTCATCCAGTGCTTCAAATGCCTCCAACGTCAACGCATCGTCAAGCAACAACGAACCTACCGCCGTGCGGGTCAAACCGCGCAAATGCGCGCCAACACCCAAAGCCTGCCCAATGTCTTCAGCCAAAGTGCGAATGTACGTGCCTTTGCTGCAGGTGACCGACAAACGCACCTTTGGATACGCAAATTCCAGCGTTTCCATATGAAGAATACGCACAGGTCGCGCGACACGCTCAACCGCAACCCCTGCGCGAGCGTACTCGTACAAAGGTTTACCGTCTTTTTTCAAGGCCGAATACATCGGCGGCACTTGCAAAATATCGCCCAAAAACTGCGGCAAAACCGCATCCCACTGCTCACGGGAAATGGGTTGCTCGGACGAAAAAACCACCTCGCCTTCTGCGTCACCCGTGCTGGTTTGCTGACCCAAAAAGATGTTCGCCTCATAGGTTTTGTCCGCATCGAGTAAATCATGCGCCAATTTGGTCGCATGACCAAAACACAGCGGCAACAAACCATCGGCCAATGGGTCAAGCGTGCCCGTGTGGCCGCCCTTGAGCGCACCGAGCAGCCATTTGGCACGCCCCAAAGCTTGCGTGGATGAGCAACCTTTGGGTTTGTAGAGCAGTAAAACGCCATCTATCGCGCGGCGCGGCTTTTTCACATCACTCGTCATCGGCAACACGGTTTTGGTTGGCCGCGCTAATCAAAACCGACAGTTCCATGGCGCGTTCCAAACTTTGGTCAAACACAAAATGCAAACTGGGCACAGTGTGCACGCGCAGCATTTTGAACAAATGATTGCGCAAAAAGCCTGCCGACTCATTGAGCACTTTTTCGGTCACTTGCGCCGACTCTGAACCGAGCACCGTAAAATACAACTTGGCGTGGGCGTAATCGGCGGTCAAATGCACGTCTTGGATGGTGACCATGCCCACGCGCGGGTCGCGCAGCTCACGCGCAATCAAAATCGACACGTCTTTTTTGATTTGCTCCGCGATGCGAATGGTACGGTCAGTAGGGGCTTTTTTGGCCATGTTTTACCTTCAATTAAAGCGTACGTGCGACTTCGTTAATGACAAATACTTCAACTTTATCGCCCTCAGCAATGTCGGTGTAGTTTTTAATCGCCAAACCGCATTCAAAGCCTTCTTTAACTTCTTTGACTTCGTCTTTAAAGCGTTTGAGGCTTTCAAGTTCACCCGTATGAATGACCACGTTGTTGCGCAACAAGCGAACCATGGCACCGCGTTTAATCGTGCCTTCAAGCACCATACAACCCGCAATCGTACCGATTTTGGTCGCACGGAAGACTTGGCGAATTTCAACCAAACCGAGCATTTCTTCGCGTTTCTCGGGGGCTAACATACCCGTCATGGCCGCTTTAACATCGTCAACCGCATCGTAAATCACGTTGTAGTAACGAATATCCACGCCCATGGTTTCGGCCAATTTACGTGCTTGCGCATCGGCGCGGGTGTTGAACCCAATCACCACCGAGTTGGATGCACCCGCCAAGTTGATGTCGGACTCAGAAATACCACCCACGCCACCATGCACAACTTGCACGCGAATCTCGTCGGTCGACAACTTGGTCAACGACTGCGACAAAGCCTCTTGCGAGCCTTGTACGTCGGCTTTGATGATGATGGTCAAGGTTTGCGTTTCACCTTCAGCCATGTTTTCAAACATATTTTCGAGTTTGGCGGCTTGTTGTTTGGCCAACTTCACGTCGCGGAATTTACCTTGACGGAACAGCGCGATTTCACGCGCTTTGCGCTCATCGGCCATGACCATCACTTCTTCACCCGCTGACGGCACGTCAGACAAACCTTGCACCTCAACTGGAATCGATGGGCCCGCTTCGGTAATCGCCTTGCCGTTTTCGTCCAACATGGCCCGAACACGACCAAACACGCTGCCAATCAGCAAGCTGTCGCCTTTGCGCAAAGTACCGCTTTGCACCAAAATCGTCGCCACCGCGCCTTTACCTTTGTCAAGGCGGGCTTCGATGACCAGACCTTTAGCAGGTGCGTCAACAGGCGCACGCAGCTCTAAAATTTCAGCTTGCAACAAAACCTGTTCGAGCAACTCGTCCAAACCTGTGCCTTTTTTGGCCGAAACGCCGACAAATGGGGTGTCGCCACCGTATTCTTCGGGAATCACGCCCTCGGTCACCAATTCTTGCTTAACTCTGTCCATATTGGCTTCGGGTTTGTCCATTTTGTTCACAGCAACCACCAAAGGCACGCCCGCGGCTTTGGCATGTGCCACAGCTTCTTTGGTTTGCGGCATCACGCCATCGTCTGAAGCAACCACCAAAATCACGATATCGGTGGCTTGCGCACCACGGGCACGCATGGCGGTAAAGGCCTCGTGACCTGGCGTGTCTAAGAAAGTAATCATGCCGCGTTCGGTTTCAACGTGGTATGCACCGATGTGTTGGGTAATCCCACCCGCTTCACCGTGTGCCACGCGAGCGCGGCGGATGGCGTCGAGCAACGAGGTTTTACCGTGATCGACGTGACCCATCACCGTAACGACAGGTGCGCGCGGGAAGGTTTCGAACTCGTGGTGTTCGCCTGCTTCTTCAAGGAAGGCTTCTGGGTCATCCAATTTAGCCGCAAAGGCTTTATGACCCATTTCTTCCACCAAAATCATGGCAGTGTCTTGATCGAGCACTTGGTTGATGGTGACCATTTGCCCTAATTTCATCAAAGCCTTGATGATTTCACTGGCTTTAATCGACATTTTGTGTGCCAAATCGGCCACCGAAATGGTTTCGGGTACGTGCACATCATGCACAATCGCTTCAGTTGGCGCGACAAATTCACCCACTTCTGGGGCTTGATTGCGCTGATGTTTGCCTTTGCCACCGCCACGACGTCCACCACGGTCATCCACAACGCCACGGGTTTTTAAGCCGCCGCGACCGCGACCGCCGTCATTGACGGCTTTATTAGGCGCGACCACTTTGCGCCCTTTGCTGTCGACTTCTTGCACCACCACCGCTGGTTTGGCTTTAACCACCGTGCCTTCTGGTTTTTCGGGTTTGTGCAGCGTGCCTTCAATTGGTTTGGCGGTCAAAGTTTTGGCAGGTTGCGACATCATGACTTTTAAGTTCGCCACTTCAGCCTCGGCCGCTTTGCGGCGGCGCTCACGCTCTGCATCCAATGAGTTGGCTTCAGCTGCGCGTTCTGCACGCGCAGATTCTAAGGCTGAACGGGCTTGCTCTGCGTCGGCACGGGCTTTTTCCAGTGACTTGGCCGCGCGTTTTTGTTCGGCGGTTTGTTTCACTTCAGGCGCTGCAGCGGGTTGTTCGACCTTGGCTTCTACTTTGACGGCTGCTTTCACAGGCTCAGGTTTACTAGGCGCGGCAGCTTGCGCACGTGCTTTCGCGTCAGCTTCTTGACGCGCCAATAATTCTTGCGTACGCGCAAACTCAGCTTCGCGCTTGGCAATTTCGGCGTCGTCTAATTTGTGCGCAATAGGTGCGGGTGCTTCAACCACGGGCGCGGGTGCAGGTGCGGCTTCTACCTTGGCTTCGGCAACCAAATCGCGTGCCACAAACGTGCGTTTTTTCTTGACTTCAACATGCACAGTGCGGGTTTTACCCGTGGCGTCAGATTGGCGAATTTCGGTGGTTGATTTGCGCGTTAAGGTGATTTTTCTCTTGCCTTCATCAGACACGCCATGCGCTTGACGCAATGAGGCCAAAAGCGCGGTTTTATCGCCTTCGGTCAACTCATCTTGAGCCGATGTTTTGTGCACATTGGCTTGGCGCAGTTGGTCAATTAGGGTATCGACAGACATTTTGAGTTCTGACGCAAACGAGCTTACAGTTGTTTTTTGCATATATTTTTTCCTTGTGCGCTGGCTTACGCTTCGTTGAACCAATGAGCACGAGCTTTCATAATCATGTCTTTGGCTGCGGTTTCGCTCAAAGTGGTGATATCCATCAACTCATCCACACCCAAATCCGCTAAATCATCGCGTGTATTGATGTTGTTGTCATTCAATTGCGCTTGAATCAAAGCGGTCATGCCTTCTAATGTGCTCAATTCTAAATTGGCGTCGGCATTTTCTTCTTGCGCAATCGCTGCGGTTAAAATCGCGGCACGAGCGCGTGAACGCAACTCTTCAACCAAGTCTTCGTCAAACGCGTCAATTTCGAGCATTTCAGCAACAGGGACATACGCCACTTCTTCTAAGCTGGTGAAGCCTTCTTCAATCAAAATGCTGGCGACTTCTTCGTCCACATCCAATTTGGCGGTGAACATGTGAATCAAAGCGCGGCTTTCTTTTTCGTGTTTGGCGTTAGAATCGGCCTCGCTGATGAGGTTGATTTGCCAACCCGTCAATTGGCTGGCCAAACGCACGTTTTGACCTGAACGACCAATCGCAATCGCTAAATTTTCTTCATCGACCACCACTTCCATGGAGCGCTGCTCTTCATCAACCACAATCGAGCTGACCACAGCAGGTGCTAAAGCATTCATCACGTACTGAGCAGGCTCTTCATTCCAAATAACGATATCAACGGCTTCGCCGCCGATTTCGTTGCGCACCGCAGTCACGCGCGAACCACGCACGCCGACACAAGTGCCGACGGGGTCAATCCGCATATCCATGGCATGAACGGCCACTTTGGCGCGCACACCTGGGTCACGCGCCGCGCCTTTGAGTTGCAAAACGCCTTGGTCAATTTCGGGGACTTCTTGGCGGAACAATTCCATCAAAAACTCAGGCGCGGTACGGCTCAATTGCACTTGACGCGCACCACGTGCCGTTTGATCCACCACCAACATAAAGGCGCGAACGCGGTCACCTGCACGCAGGTTTTCACGCGGCAGCATGTGTTCGCGCGGCAAAACCGCTTCCACACGGCCTGATTCGACAATCGCTTGAACCTTATCAATGCGCTTGACTGTGCCCATCATGATTTTGTCGCCACGCGCCAAAAAGTCTTGCAACAACTGGTCGCGTTCTGCATCACGAATGCGCTGCAAAATCACTTGCTTGGCGGTTTGTGCGCCAATGCGACCGATTTCGACCGACTCAACTTCTTCTTCGATGAACTCACCCACCGTGATATTGGGGTATTCTTCTTGTGCTTCAAACAATAAAATTTCACGCTCAGGCTCTTGCAAACCCGCCTCATTGGGCACTACTTGCCAACGGCGGAAGGTTTCGTATTGACCATTATCGCGGTTGATAGCCACCCGCAAATCCACGCCTTCCTCGCTGTAACGACGTTTGGCCGCTGAGGCCAAGGCGGCTTCTAGGGCACCAAATACAACATCAAGTTCCACGTTTTTTTCACGCGCCAAGACATCTACCAACATCAACACTTCACGATTCATTTTTGTTTCCCTTTAAAATTGTACACAGGCTGTAAACGCGCCTTATCCACATCGTTGATACCAAACTCTAAAATCTGCTCGACGCCTTCATGTTCAAATAAAATCGCCAACTGTTCCCCTGCTTGCGCGTCTTCATTGACCAACTGCAAGCGACCTGAAAAATTTTTGCGCCCCGCCCCACCCACATCAATGGGCTGCTTGAACTTAATCGTCACCAGCTCACCTGCAAAGCGATGATAATCTGCTATTTTTTTGAGTGGACGGTCAATTCCTGGCGATGAAACCTCCAAGCGCTCATACGCAATATTGTCCACTTCAAACAAATACGTCAATTGACGACTGACCAACTCGCAATCGTCAATCATGATGTGCTGCTGATGGTCTTTATGGTCAATTAAAATTCGCATCAAGCCATCGCTCAAGCGCTCTAAATCAACCATTTCATACCCCATACCATCTAGGGTTTGCTCTACTAACTGTTCTAATATCATTGTGATTAACCATAGAAAAAGGGCTCCACACGTGGCGCCCTTTTTGACTTGCGCAATTCAAACATCGTTGAGCTGATGATTTGTGGTGAACTGCGCCCTAAATTTATGTGTGCATTATACGACGTTACATCTCAACGCACAAGGACAATTTACACAAAACGCAACGATGTTTATTTTGAGCCACGCCCCGTGTTGCGGCGCGCGCCAAACAAACCTGAGCGGCTGGCCACACCATTGCGCGACGCTGATGTCGGCGTGCGTTTGGCATATGCCCCAGCGGGTTTACGCTGCAATTGATGCCCTGTCAATCCCACATCCGCCCCATGCGACACCCCAAACGCACTTTGCAAATGCGCATCAGGCGCAGGTTGCGCTTCGCGCCGAGCATTGGTTTGACGCGTTTTTGAAACACCCGAATCATTGATTTTCAAACCCAACTCTTGCATCAAAGCCATCACTTGAGTTTTGTCCCACTCTTGCCAACGACCACGTTTGAGCTGGCTAGGTAAAATAGTTGAGCCAAAACGCACCCGAATCAAGCGGCTGACCGTCAAACCAATCGCTTCAAACATACGGCGAACTTCACGGTTGCGCCCTTCGCTAATCACCACACGCAACCAACGATTAACGCCCTCACCACCCAAGCGCTCAATCAGTGAAAACGTCGCCAAACCATCTTCAAGCTCAACCCCTGTTTTGAACTTGGCCATTTGTTCATCTGTCACATCGCCCAAGATGCGCACGGCATATTCGCGCTCATGGCCGTAGCGTGGGTGCATTAAGCGATTGGCCAAATCACCTGAAGTGGTCAAAATCAACAAACCTTCAGTGTTAAAGTCCAAACGGCCAATCGCCACCCATTTCCCTTTGCGGGTGAACGGCAATTTGTCAAATACCGTTGGGCGGCCTTCAGGATCAGAATGACTGACAATTTCCCCTGCGGGTTTGTGGTAAATCACCACGCGCGGTACAGTGGGCGTTAAACGTTGGCGTTGCAAAATTTTGCCATTGATGCGCACATGGTCATCAGAGCCAATTCGCTGACCAATATGCGCAGGCATGCTGTTGACCGATACACGCCCTGACAAAATCAACTCTTCCATATCACGACGCGAACCCACACCCGCATCGGCCAGTACTTTTTGCAACTTAACTGTCTCAGCTACGCTGGTCTCTGCAGATTCAGCCGCATCGTTGGGCTTGTGACGCGCTTGGGCACGAACACCCGCACGATACAAACGCTGCCCAACTCGCGCTTTAGGCGCAGCTGCTGGCGCATCTTGCCAACCCCATTGTTCTGGCAAATCCGCCTCCACTTCAACAATAGGCTTGTGTTGACTTGCGGGCGCAGCATTTGAATCGCGCCGTTTGCGCAAACCATGCGGGCCACGCAACAACGTGCTTTTTTTCTTGGGTTGCGCCGCAGGGGCTTTTTTTTCGTTGTTCATAAAAACTCTTTATTCAGGTTGATTGCTCATCTGGCGCGTTTGAAATCGCCAATCCATCCAATTCAGGTGGCGCATATTCTGCTTCAGGCTCAATCAAAGCGGGTAAATCACGCACATGAGTCAAACCTAAGTCATTTAAAAATTGCTTGGTTGTGGCAAATAAAGTCGGCCGACCGACCACTTCTCGATGACCAACCGCTTCAATCCAACCGCGCTCTTCCAGCGTTTTGATGATTTGCGATGAAACGGTCACGCCACGAATATCTTCAATATCGCCACGCGTTACAGGTTGGCGATGTGCAATAATCGCTAATGTTTCTAAAGTTGCCCGTGAATAGCTGGGTGGCTTTTCCGCACGCATGCGTTCAACATAAGGCGCTAAGTCGGGCGCACTCTGAAACCGCCAGCCCGTAGAGACTTGCACAAGATGCACCGAACGAGTCGACCATTCTTGTGCGATTTCATTGAGTAAGGCACGCAATAAATCGTTGCCCACGTCCATATCTAAAGCAGATTTAATATCTGCAAGCGCAATAGGCTCATCATGGCACAGAATCAACGCTTCAACAATGCGCTTTAACTCGGAAGGATTCATATTGATATGACAAAACCAAGCACTGCTTGGTTTAAAAATGGGTTGTCATGTAGGACAGCAATGCATTTGTTTTTTTATTATGCTACAAATTACACTGTGGTTGCGGGGGCAGGATTTGAACCTACGACCTTCGGGTTATGAGCCCGACGAGCTACCATGCTGCTCCACCCCGCGTCCGTTAAATAGACACTAAATTTGGTTGGCGGAAGCGGTGAGATTCGAACTCACGGTGGACGTAAATCCACGACAGTTTTCAAGACTGTAGCATTAAACCGCTCTGCCACGCTTCCCTGTACCGAGAACAGAAGTATACTGACCTTTTTAAATGCTGGCAAGTATTTTTTTAACTTTTCTCACACTTTTTTCAAGCGCCAGACAAAACCCAAGGTCAAAACTACCAACAACAGCAAAGACCATTGTGGAATGCCTAAGCCCAAAAACAATGGTAACTTGGCGCCACACAAGCCTGTTGCCATAAACATATCGGGCCACCACGTCGCCGTGGGCAAGTCGTTGACAAAGTTTTGCACTGGGTCAATGCCGCATTCAGCTTTAGGTTGTGCCAATAGCCAATTGTGGTAACCCGCGGCTGCCGTAGCGGCAAGGCCGCTCAGCACCGCCAAACCATTACCCACTCGGCCAATCCGCCCCACCAACAAACCCAACAGCGCAAAAAGCCCCAATGCCCAAAAACCAAAACGCTGCGCAATACACAATGGGCAAGGGGCTAAGTCTTTGACATTTTGCAAATACCACGCAAACGCCAACGCCCCCACACTGATGAGTAAAAGCACTAAATAAAACCAACGATGGGTTTGTGGGCGGCGCGAAAAAAGTGTTTTTTTCATGATTACATGTTCAATGTACGTTTATCGACCGCCAATGCTGCTTCGCGCATGATTTCTGACAAACTCGGATGCGGATGGCAAATGCGTGCAATGTCTTCTGAGGCGGCCTTAAACTCCATCGCCACCACGGCTTCGGCGATTAAGTCTGACGCACCCGCGCCAATGATGTGCACGCCCAAAATCTCATCGGTTTGCGCATCGGCAATCATTTTGACAAAACCATCGGCCGCACCCATGCCTAAAGCGCGACCATTGGCCATGAACGGAAATTGCCCTGTTTTGATGTTGTGCCCCGCCGCTTTTAACGCTTCTTCGGTTTGCCCGACCCACGCGATTTCGGGTGCGGTGTAAATCACCCACGGAATGCAATTGTAATCAATGTGCGGTTTTTGCCCGACGATGCGCTCGGCCACGGCCACGCCCTCGTCTTCGGCTTTGTGTGCGAGCATGGGGCCGGGAATCACGTCGCCAATCGCCCAAATACCGTTGACCTTAGTTTGACAATCGTGATTGACCTCAATGAAACCGCGCTCATTGGTCGCCACACCCACCGCTGCAAGATTCAACCCGTCGGTATTGGGCACGCGGCCGACCGAGACAATTAATTTATCACAAACCAAAGTTTGCGCTTCGCCCGCCGCGTTTTTATACGCAACAGAAACGCCTTTTTTACTGGTTTTGACCTCACCAATCGCCGCGCCCATCTCCAACTTTAAGCCTTGTTTCTCAAACAATTTTTTGGCCTCTTTGGCAATCGCGCCATCGGCTGCGGCCAGAAATGTCGGCATTGCTTCAAGCACTGTCACCTGTGCGCCCAACCGCCGCCACACCGAGCCGAGTTCAAGGCCAATCACGCCCGCACCAATCACACCGAGTGTGCTGGGCACTTGCGCAAAATTCAACGCACCTTCGTTGTCGCAAATCGTGATGTTATCCACGTCAATATTGGGCAAATGCCGCGCTTTAGAGCCCGTGGCGATGATGACGTTTTTCGCGCTGACAATGCTTTCAACGCCCGATTTGTCCGTCACTTTCACTTGCGTCAAACCATCGGCTTGACTGACAAATGCGCCATAGCCCTTAAGCAAAGTGACTTTATTTTTTTTGAACAAATATTGAATACCGCCCGTCATTTTGTCGACGATTTTGTTTTTACGCGCCACCATTTGCGCAGGGTCTACGCTCAAACCCTTAACCGAAATGCCGTTGTCGGCAAATTGATGCTGCGCATCTTCAAACAAGTGCGATGAGTGCAGCAAGGCCTTGGATGGAATACAACCCACATTCAGGCAAGTCCCGCCCAAACGCGGCTCACCTTTTGGGTCGTCGTACGCATTGCCCTCAATACAAGCGGCAGACAACCCCAATTGCGCCGCACGAATCGCAGCAATATAACCACCAGGCCCTGCGCCGATGACGATAACGTCGAAAATTTGTGACATGTTTTTCCTTTTAATCTTTGATTAGTGTAGCCCGCCATGAGCGCAGCGAATCGCGGGGACTGTATACCTGCGCTTCGCCTACGGCTCAGGGCAGGCTACTTTATACGAGTTACGCACACAATATCTTTGCACCTTTTGAACGATTGCACCTCCAGCACAACGTTTGCAAATTTTCTTCAGTGGTCATACCTCCCCTTGAAACAGGAATAATATGATCAATTTCCAGCAATAGATTTTGTTCATTCAATACGGATAAGTTACAAATTTTACAGGCATGATTATCTCTTAATTTAATTTTCTCTCTTAAACCTTGCGTCATTAGTGCTCTTTGTCCAGCAGCACTATTTCTAAACTTAACAAGTTCACTAAGGTAGCGAATAAACGCATCTAAATTCTCTAAGTCTAACTTTACATCCGCTCTTACTGAACTATTCCCTCCCGCAGACACGTATTGAAAAGTATAGGTATGGAAGTGCAAGTCACTCAAGTTGATATCGTGAAATCCTAATTTTTTGATTAATTTATTTTTACTTAATAACATCACTATTGAGGGAACAGAGCCGCTGATGTTGGTTAGTATTGAATCTCTTTGGTCTTTTAATAAAAACTTTCCTTGTTCCACTGCAGAAAAATCATTTAAAGTACTTTCAAAATCAACAAGAGCATCCTCGTTAGTTTTTATATTGAAATACTTACACAGATACTTAAACGGCTGGTCACTCGCATTTTTAACAACCGCTGCAGAACAATTATGGGTTTTATTATTGCTGCTATTTTCACCCCAAGCTTGTCTTTTAAATTTATATTTACTGCTATCGTGCAAATTAGCAACCCCATAATCGTAAGAGGTAACCCCGTCATGAGACTGTTTCAACTCCTCGATGTGGTTATTTAACTCATTACAATCATTGATATGCTCGTTGACACTTGTTTTTAACACAACAAATTTTTCGCTTCTAAAATAAAAAAACAAAAAAACGTTATATATTGTCACTGCCAATAACACAGTAAAAATAATTGATATAAATCCTTCCATACATCCATCGCCTTTAAAGTCAATCGTGATTTTACAAACAATTTCGCAAGTGGGTAGCGAAGCAATCCGCTGCATGTCCTCAAACAAAAAAGCCGCTTGTATGTCGTATCTGTGGACTTTTTGAATCCACCTTGCAAACCTCTCCGTCATGCCGCGCTTGACGCGGCATCTCCATGATAAGGAGATTGCGGGTCAAGCCCGCAATGACGGGTTTTAATCACACATCCAACAACAACCGCGCAGGATCTTCCAAAGCGTCTTTCATGGCGACCAAGCCCAGAACGGCTTCGCGGCCATCAATGATGCGATGGTCGTACGACATGGCCAAGTAGTTCATCGGGCGGATGACGATTTGACCGCTTTCAACCACGGCGCGCTCTTTGGTGGCGTGAACACCCAAAATCGCGGACTGCGGTGGGTTGATGATGGGTGTGGACAACATAGAGCCGAATACGCCACCATTTGAAATTGAGAACGTGCCGCCTGTCATGTCTTCAATGCTCAATTTGCCATCTTTGGCTTTTGCACCGTATTCAGCGATTTGTTTTTCGATGTCGGCCAAACTCAATTGGTCGGCGTTGCGAATGACGGGCACAACCAAGCCGCGCGGTGAACCGACCGCAATGCCGATGTCGAAGTAACCGTGATACACAATGTCATTGCCGTCAACCGAGGCGTTGAGCACGGGGTATTTTTTCAATGCAGCCACGGCGGCTTTGACAAAAAAGCTCATGAAGCCCAGTTTAACGCCATGTTCTTTTTCAAACTTGTCTTTGTATTTGTTGCGCATGTCGATGACGGGCTGCATGTTGACTTCGTTAAACGTGGTCAAAATCGCGTTGGTGGCTTGCGATTGGAGCAAACGCTCGGCGACGCGGGCACGCAAGCGGCTCATCGGCACGCGTTGCTCTGGGCGGTCGGCCAAGATATTGGCAACGCTAATCGGTGCTTTAACCGCTGGCAAACTGCTCGCGCTGACGGGTGCGGGAATGCCGCTGGCCACAGGTGCGCTGGCGGCGGCCAAAGCGTCGGCTTTGGTCACGCGCCCGTCCTTGCCTGAGCCTGTGACATTGCTCAAATTGTTTTCAGCCATGATTTTGGTGGCAGCAGGTGATGCCACCGCACTGCTGGCTGCGGCGACTACAGGTGTGGCCACTGCGGGCGCAGCGACCTCAACCACGGGCGCAGCCGCGCCAGCCACCGCGGCGGTGTCGATTTTGGCGATGATTTGACCGCTGGTCACCGTCGCGCCATTGGCGGCAATGAGTTCGACCAAAACGCCATCGGCAGGTGCGGGCAACTCAAGCACCACTTTGTCGGTTTCGACGTCGATTAAATTCTCGTCGCGAGTGACGGCTTGCCCGATGGTTTTGTGCCACGTCAATAAGGTGGCTTCGGCAACTGATTCGGATAATTGTGGAACGACAACTTCAATAATGGCCATGTTTATTCTCTTTTCAATGGGTTATTTTTTCAAAAACGATTTGATTTTGCCAAACGCCGCTTGCATCATGGCTTTTTGCTGCTCATAGTGCTTGGCGTAGTAGCCGACCGCGGGCGATGCGGAGGCGGGGCGACCTGCGTAGGCTAATTTTTGCCCCTCAATCAAGTTTTCAAACAAATTGTGTTGAATCTGGAACCAAGGCCCTTGGTTTTGCGGCTCGTCTTGTACCCACACGATTTCTTCGAGGTTCGGGTACTTTTTCAATTCGCTGGCAAAGGCTTTGTGCGGGAATGGATACATTTGCTCTAAACGAATCACGGGCACGTTTTGCTCTTTTTCTTCGCGACGAGCAGCCAAAATGTCAAAATACACTTTGCCTGAGCAAACCAAAACGCGTTTGACTTTTTTGTCGTCCACTGCCACCGTTGTGTCGCACTCGCCGATGACCGTTTGGAAGCCACCTTTGGTCAATTCGCTCAAATTGGATACTGCTTCTTTGTGGCGCAACAATGATTTGGGCGTGAAAATAATCAACGGCTTGCGGAAATTACCGACCATTTGGCGGCGCAAGATGTGGAAAATCTGCGCGGGCGTGGTCGGCTGCACGATTTGCATATTGTGGTCTGCACACAGTTGCAAATACCGCTCAATCCGCGCCGATGAGTGCTCTGGCCCTTGGCCTTCGTAGCCATGCGGCAACATCAAAGTAAGACCAGAGGCTCGTCCCCACTTGACTTCACCGCTGGAGATGAACTGGTCAATCACCACTTGTGCGCCATTGGCAAAGTCACCAAACTGAGCTTCCCAAATCACCAAGGTGTTGGGTGCAGTGGTTGAATAACCGTATTCAAAACCGAGCACGGCTTCTTCAGACAACACCGAGTCAATCACGTCAAACTTCGAATCAGGCGTGACATTTTGCAGTGGAATGTAGGTGCCTGCATCCCAGCGTTCACGCGCTTGGTCGTGCAAAACCGCGTGGCGGTGCACGAACGTGCCGCGCCCAGAGTCTTGCCCCGTGATGCGAATGTCGTAACCATTGGCCAGCAGCGAGGCAAAGGCCAAGTGCTCGCCCATGCCCCAATCCAATGGTTGCTCGCCATTGGCCATCGCACGGCGGTTTTTCATCAACGTGGCGACCAATGGATGCATGGTGAACGTGTCGGGAATCGTGGTGATTTTCTCGCCCAAGCGTTTGATTTCGGTCAAGGGCAATGATGTGTTGTTCACATCCACCCATTTTTTGTGCAAATACGTGTCCCAATTGCTGGCGTTGGAGAACTGGTGTTTGTGATTGGTCAAAACCGAGGTGTGCAAGTGCCGCCCTTCATCCATCGCAGCGCGATAGTCGGCCACCATTTGGTCGCCCTCGCCTGCCGCAATGACTTTTTGCGCGGTCAATCGCTCAACATACAACGCCCGCGTGCCCGCATGCTTGCCGATGGATTTGTACATCAAAGGTTGCGTCAATGCGGGGGTGTCTTGCTCGTTGTGGCCGAGTTTGCGGAAGCACACAATGTCGATGACCACATCTTTTTTGAAGGCTTTGCGGTAGTCTAGCGCGAGTTGCGTTGCCCAAACCACGGTTTCGGGGTCGTCGCCATTGACGTGCAGCACAGGGGCTTCAATCATTTTCGCCACATCAGAGCAATAGGTGGTTGAGCCTTTGTCGCGCGGGTCGGAGGTGGTGAAACCAATTTGATTGTTAATCACAATATGAATCGTGCCATGCGTGCCGTAACCGCGCGTTTGCGCCAAGTTGAGGGTTTCCATCACCACGCCTTGACCTGCAAAAGCCGCGTCGCCATGCACCTGAACAGGCAAAACAAAGTCGCCATTCACATCACCGCGGCGGTCTTGGCGTGCACGCGCCGAGCCTTCGACCACGGGATTGACAATTTCCAAATGCGACGGATTGAACGCCAGCGACAAATGCACGGGGCCTCCCGCTGTTGAGACGTCGCTTGAAAAGCCTTGGTGATACTTCACGTCACCTGCAGGCAAGTCGTCGCCATGTTTGCCTTCAAACTCAGCAAACAATTCGGATGGATTTTTACCCAAAGTGTTGACCAGCACATTCAAACGGCCACGATGCGCCATGCCAATCACCACCTCTTGCACGCCTTGACGGCCTGCGTGTTGAATCAACTCGTCCATCGAGGCGATAAAACTCTCGCCACCTTCCAGTGAAAAGCGTTTTTGCCCGACATAACGGGTATGCAAATACCGCTCCAAGCCTTCGGCTTCGGTCAATTGCAATAGAATATTTTTTTTCTGCGCCGCATCAAAGTGCGGTGTCGCGCGGCAAGACTCCAGCCGCTCTTGCCACCAGCGTTTCTCGGTAGGGTCAGACACATACATGAACTCTGCGCCCAAAGTGCCGCAATACGTGCTGCGCAAAGCCTGCAAAATATCGCGCAAGGTCATGGTATCTTTACCAAAATACGTATTGGCCGCACTGTAATTTTCGTCCAAATCGGCTTCGGTCAGGCCATAAAAAGCGGTTTCAAGTTCTGGAATTTCGGGGCGTTCGCGGCGTTTGAGTGGGTCAAGCTCAGCCCAGCGCGCGCCCAAAAAGCGATACGCCGCAATCAACGATTGCACCGCCACTTGTTTTTTGGCCACGCCCAAATTGTTGTTCGCCGACTGCGCGGCTAAGAATTTATTTTGCTTGGCACGCAAGGCAAACGATTCAACCACGGGCGCATGCGCCACATCGCGCACATCAACCGCGCCATTGCTGGCGGGGACGTTTTGCATGCTGTCAAAATAAGCGCGCCATTGCTCGCTCACGTCGGCAGGATTGTTGAGGTAGTTTTCGTACAACTCTTCGACATACGGCGCATTGCCGCCGAAAAGGTACGAATTTTCTAGAAACGCTTTCATCATAATGGGCTTGTCTTTCTGTGTGCAACACACAATCAGATTAGGGAGAACACTCCCGTTGACCGCGCAGCCAAACTGCTTAATCAACAGCCAACATACGGTTAAACCTGCATGTCGGGAATGAGTGGGTTAAACTCGGATACTACAAGTGGCAACTACGCAATTAGACACGATTATTGCGTTTAAATCCAGTAAAATGCACAAAAAAACACCTCGGTCATCGCGAGGTGTTTTGTTTCATCAACGTTCAGCCAAATCAGGCACGTCGCGTTTTTCTGAACCCACAAACAATTGGCGCGGGCGGCCGATTTTTTGCTCTGGGTCGGCAATCATTTCGTTCCACTGCGCAATCCAGCCCACGGTGCGTGCCAAGGCGAAAATCCCTGTAAACAAGTCCGTAGGAATACCTAATGCACGTTGCACAATACCTGAGTAAAAATCGACGTTCGGGTACAGTTTGCGACTGATGAAATATTCATCCGACAGGGCAATGCGTTCCAATTCCATTGCCAATTTGAACAATGGGTCTTCTTGCAAACCGAGTTCATTTAAGACTTCATGGCAGGTTTCGCGCATCAATTTAGCACGTGGGTCGTAGTTTTTGTAGACGCGGTGACCAAAACCCATCAAACGCACTTCGGAATTTTTGTCTTTGACTTTTTCGATAAAGGCGGGCACGTTGCCCACATGGCCGATTTCTTCGAGCATTTTGAGCGCGGCTTCGTTTGCACCACCGTGCGCTGGCCCCCACAAACATGCCACACCTGCGGCGATGGCGGCAAATGGATTCGTGCCCGATGAGCCAGCCAAGCGGACAGTTGACGTTGAGGCATTTTGCTCATGGTCGGCGTGCAAGATAAAAATTCGATCCATAGCACGCTCAAGCACTGGATTGACTTTGTATTCTTCAGCAGGCACAGCAAACATCATGCGCAAAAAATTACCTGTATAGGACAAATCATTTTTGGGGTACATAAACGGCTGACCAACCGAGTATTTATAGGCCATCGCCACCAAGGTCGGCAATTTAGCAATCAAGCGCACGGCTGAAACCTCCCGACTGTTCGGGTCATTGATGTCGGTTGAGTCGTGGTAAAATGCGCTCATTGCGCCAATCGCCGCCGTTAAAACGGCCATTGGGTGCGCGTCGCGGCGAAAACCGCGGAAAAACTGCCCCATTTGCTCATGCACCATGGTGTGGCGGATGATTCTGCCGTGAACAAAGTGTTCTTTTTGCTCAGCATTGGGCAACTCGCCATTCATAAGCAAATAAGCCACTTCTAAAAAATCACATTTTTCAGCCAGTTGCTCAATTGGATAACCACGGTACAGCAACTCGCCCTTGTCGCCGTCAATATAAGTGATGGTCGACGTACATGCGGCAGTCGACATAAAACCAGGGTCAAAGGTGAATTTACCCGTTTGGGCATAAAGTTTGCGAATGTCAATCACATCCGGCCCGATGCTGCCTTGGTAAATCGGCAATTCAACAGATGGTGAGCCATCTGAGAACGAAAGCGTTGCAGTATTTTGGGTGGTACTCATAAAAAACTCCATTGAATTAAAAATTTAAACCAAGCGCAGTAAAGCCAAAACATGCTCTGCTTTATGTAAGTCTTGCTCGCTCATTACATGCTCTGACGAGTCTATCTCGTGTAATTCTTTGCGCCGCATCAATAAACTGAACAAATCATCATCGGACAAATCGAGCAGCATATCCAACCCATAAACGTCATCATCTGTCAATTGAGCGTCGTAGGCATCAAAAAAACGCGTCATGATGATATCGTTTTCCAACAAACCCCGTTTGGCACGCCAGCGCAAACGCGCTCGCCGCACCTTCGAATCGACCACCACATGGCTGTTGTTGAACATACACACCTAACTTATATAAGACACAAGAATAATTCGGGATAAAAAAAGGCCGAAAAGCCGAATGAGCGCATATTAAACGCTTTTTTTGCAGCGCACAAGAGGCTTTTTCAATGCATTTTAACATTTTAAATGCACAATTCCACCGTTGCACAGTCTAGATTGCATTCTGCGAATGCCTTGCGTATGATTCATGCTCAACACTTGTTATTTACTGGATATATATGACCCGCATTTACTCAAAAATTCTCGGCACTGGCAGCCACGTGCCCAACGAGCCGATTAGCAACGAAGTTTTAGTGGCGCGTTTGGCCAAAAACGGGATTGAAACCTCGGATGAATGGATACGCGAGCGTACAGGCATCACCCAACGCTATTGGGCCACCGAAGAGCAAACCGCCAGTTCAATGGGCGAAATCGCCGCTCGCAACGCGCTCGAAATGGCAGGCGTCGATGCCACCGAACTGGATCTCGTGATTGTGGGCACCTCAACGGGCGACATGATGTTTCCATCCGCGGCATGCTTATTGCAATCCCGTTTGGGCGCAAAAAAAGCCGCGGCATTTGACGTGGCCGCCGCCTGCACGGGCTTTATCTACGCGCTCACCACCGCCAACGCCATGATTGCTTCGGGCCAAATCAAAACCGCGCTGGTGGTCGGCGCAGAAGTCATTTCGCGTTTATTGGACTGGAACGATCGCACCACATGCGTGTTGTTTGGCGACGGCGCGGGCGCAGTGGTGTTGCAAGCCTCGAACGAGCCTGGTATTCAAGCCTGCCGCATTCATGCCGACGGCGATTTATCCAAAATTTTGTACAGCCCTGGGGTGATTTACAACGGCGCGATTAAAGGCGACCCATTCATCAGCATGGACGGTCAAGCCGTGTTCAAGCAAGCCGTCACGGTTTTGGGCGATGTCGCACTTGAAGTTTTGGGTGACACGGGCATGACGCCCGAAAGTTTGGACTGGTTCATCCCACATCAAGCCAACATTCGCATCATTCAAGCCGCCGCCAAACGGCTCAACATGCCGATGGATAAAGTCATCGTCAGCGTCAACGAACACGGCAACACCTCGGCGGCCTCCGTGCCACTGGCACTGGACAAAGCCGTGCGCGACGGACGGATTCAACGCGGACAATCTATTTTATTGCAAGGCGTGGGCGGTGGCTTCACGTGGGGCGCGGCATTGATTAATTTTTAAAGGACAACCATGACAACAGCATTCGTATTCCCAGGCCAAGGCTCACAAAGCATCGGCATGCTCAACGATTTGGCCGACTTGGTCGTTGTGCAAGAAACCATCGCCGAGGCTTCTGACGCGCTTGAGCTGGACTTGATGGGCATGATGAAAAACGGCCCGATTGAGGACTTAAACCTCACCGTCAACACCCAGCCCGTCATGCTCACCGCCAGCGTCGCGGCGTATCGCGCGTGGATTGCGGCGGGTGGCGCAGTGCCTACCATGATGGCGGGGCACAGTTTGGGCGAGTATTCAGCCTTGACCGCTGCGGGCGTGTTTAGCCTTGCCGACGCGGTGCGTTTGGTGCGCATTCGCGCCACCGCCATGCAAAACGCCGTGCCTGTGGGCGTCGGTGGCATGGCGGCGATTTTGGGTTTGGACGACGACACGGTTAAATTCGTGTGCGAAACCGCGCAAATGGAGGTTGCGGGCGAAGTCGTGCAAGCGGTCAACTTCAATTCACCAGGGCAAGTCGTGATTGCAGGCCACAAAGCCGCCGTCGAAAAAGCCTGTGAGTTGGCCAAAGCCGCAGGCGCAAAACGCGCTTTGGTGCTGCCCGTCTCCGCGCCCTTCCACTCCAGTTTGCTCCAGCCCGCCGCTGATGTATTGGCGCAAGCCTTGGTTCAAGTTGAAATGAATGCCCCGCAAGTGCCTGTGATTAATAATGTCGATGTGCTGGTTGAAACCGATTTAGCCAACATCCGCGACGCTTTGGTGCGCCAAGCCTACAACCCCGTGCGCTGGGTCGAATGCGTCACCGCGATGGCAGATAAAGGCGTGACTCAGTTGGTCGAATGCGGGCCGGGCAAAGTGTTGGCGGGTTTAGCCAAACGCATCGACGCACGCGTCGCAGGCCACGCACTGGTTGACCAAGCCAGTTTGGCGCACATTTTAAACTTGGAGGCGTGATGAGCATCAAGTCAGACAAATGGATTCGCAAAATGTCGCAAGAGCACGGCATGATTGAGCCGTACGAAGCGGGTCAAGTGCGCTTTGTCAACGAACAAAAAATCGTCAGTTACGGCACATCGAGTTACGGCTACGACATCCGCTGCTCCAATGAGTTCAAAATTTTCACCAACGTCAACAACAGCATTGTCGACCCGAAAAACTTTGACCCCAAATGCTTTGTCGAGCACGTCGGTGACACCTGTATCATCCCGCCCAACTCCTTTGTTTTGGCGCGCACGGTCGAGTATTTTCGCATCCCGCGCAACGTGTTGACCATTTGCTTGGGCAAATCCACCTACGCGCGTTGCGGTATTATCGTCAACGTCACGCCGTTTGAACCTGAATGGGAAGGCTACGTCACGCTGGAGTTCTCCAACACCACGCCGCTGCCTGCCGTGATTTACGCCAACGAAGGCTGCGCACAGGTGCTGTTTTTGGAGTCCGACGAAGAATGCGAAGTCTCCTACAAAGACCGCAGCGGCAAATACCAAGGCCAAACGGGCGTGGTTGTGCCGCGGATGTGAATCACAACGGGCTTTGGCCCGTTTTTTATTTTTTAGAAAGCACAGGATGCAAACAAAAAACTCACACATACAAGGTATTCTTTTGACCTTGTTAGCCACTTTTTGTTGGGGTGCGGGAACGGTCTTAACTAAATTCGCACTGAAAAATGCACAAGATGGTCCTACTTTTTTCTTCGTGCAACTGTCATCCGCCTGTTTGTTTATGTTTTTTATCAGTTTAAAATACTTTAAAAGCAGACAAGGAGAAATTAAATACGCATGGCTTGGACTGCTTGAGCCTGGTTTAGCATATTCTTTAGGTGTTTTAGGCCTTTATCATGCTAGTGCCTCTCAAGCTGCGGTTGTACAAGCCCTTGAAAGCCTAATGATTGTGGGTGTTTCTTTTGTATTTTGGCAAGATAAAACCTCTTTGCGTGTTTTGCTCTTAGGTTGTATTGCCATTATCGGCGTCTCTTTAGTTGTTATGACAGACAACTCATTCGACGGGCTAAACATTGGCATTGTGTGGATTGCGCTAGGTACACTGGTTGCTGCCTTTTATGTCACTTTATCGTCCAAAGTTATCGCAAACAATTACAATCCTTTTTTACTGATATTTTGGCAATTGTTTGTAGCAACTGTTTTTTGTGGCATTTTTTTGTTGTTGTACAATCCAAAATTCGATATTGAATCTGAATTAAACATACCAATTATTGCTTCTGGCATTGTCACCTATGCATTATCCTTTGTGCTTTATTTGCAAGGAATGAGATACATTTCTGTCTCTTTATCCGCTTTTCTACTGTGCCTAACCCCCATTTTCGGCGTGACTTTGTCATTAATATTTTTAGGTGAACAATTAACGCCAATCAATTGGATGGGGTTTTTCAT
>JBOFII010000036.1:0-40193 GCA_051650085.1 Formosimonas sp. | reverse complement strand
GCTTGAGCGTAACTGACGGGCTTTAAATGCCAGTTTAAATGGCGTTTTGCAGGCTCTTCGGTAAAGTCAATCCGCACAAAAGTACGCTCACCCGCAATGATGTCCAGTTCAATGGTCTGTGGCACAGTGGTGTAGACTTTTTCAATAGGCCCATTCTCATTATCTTTAGAGCGTTTAACCGTGATATATGAATCATTCGGGCTTTCTAATGTCAACCGATAACGCCCTTGGGGGGGGGGGGTATGTCCCGTTTTTGCAATAAACTCAATCCCCCCCCTTGCGGGCGAAAAATCCTCTTTATACATTAAATAAGACAATTTGCCGTTTATGAGGTATTCGCGAATACGAGAACCGCTCACCCCCTCAAACTGCGCCAAATTGGTGACAGGTCGCCCTGATACCTCACCAATGCGCTCCAACGTATAACTCGGCTGAACCTTACCAAAGTTTTTGAAATCATTGGTATAAATGCTAAATTGCCCGAACTGTTTGTCACGGTATCCGATGAATTGACCCGTTTCACGATTGGTGTACCCTTTAGAAATTTCTGGCCAAAGATTGGAGTCTGCGGGGACGGCTTGATTAGACCAGCCAGGTTGGGGTCTCAAACCGAACTTATACTCCAGCCCACCATTGACGGGGGATACATAGCAGGCCGTTTGCAGCAGGCTGGCGGTGGCGATGCTGGCGACGCACAGGCTGCGGCGCATTGACGTTTTATTGAAGATGAACATAGGTGACTCCTTTTAATTAGCGGCTCATGCCACGGCTGCGGGGGGCGTGTTGTTGCTGTAACTCTGCTTCTCTTTGACGCTCGCGCTCCTGCTCGGCTTGTCGGGCCAGTTCTTGCTGGCGGGCGTATTCCTGTTGACGCGCTTGCTCTTGTTGCTCCGCGAGTTTGTCGGTGATGTTTTGCACATGGGCTTGTGCTTGCGGGGTTTGGGCGTGCGCTTCCATGGCTTTAAAAAATGCGTTAAAGTCACCGCTCTGGCTCGCTTGTTTGACCTTGTCCCACGCGCTCAATTCTGCGGCGGGCTCGGGCGCATTTGCCGATGAGGGGCTGAGTGTGGGTTGCGCAGTTTGAGCAGGTTGGGTTGCTCGCGTCTGCTGCACCTGCTGCGCGAGTGCGGGCTCAAACACTTGCCCTACTTTTTGCTCGCCCAAGAGCAGTGCATTGTTCATCCACTGTTGCTCAACGTCTTGAATGATCATATTGCGTAGGACTTTTACACCTTCGTTTGAGCTGTGTTGCAAAGCGTTGTCTTCCTTAAAAAGAGCTTTGCGGTATTTATCAAAACTCTCATAATCAGGCATTTGCGCATCGGGTATCTGCGTTTTGCCTGCGGGCAGTTGCGTCACTTCGTTGTTGCGCTCGGTGTACTCAGTGACGGGTCGTGGCCATTCGTCTGGATTGGCGTCGCGGTTGGCGAGGATGGCGGGCAAATCCAAACCATGCTGGGTGGTGCGCACTTCGTAACTCGGCGTGTACATATTGTCAGGGGTCAGCGGGCTGGTGGGCGTGCGGGTTTCTTGCACCAGCACTTTGCCGTTTTCGGTGATGGTTTTGCTGAATTCACGGCCTTTGTCCATGTCCAACACCATGTTGATTTGATAGCCATCAATTTCTTTTTTGATGACAAATTGACCATGATTCGGCGCGTCTGGGTGCGTGGGCGGATACGCAGGATTGGGTATCCACGTCGGTACGCCAAGTGCTTCGATATCCTCGTGCTTGCGATAAAAAAAGCTTTGCTCGCGCTCACTCATGGGCAAGGTGGCAATGCGCTCAAAGTCGCTGCCCACATCAAACCTTTCGCCATAAGCCGCCGTGCCCGCCTTAATTTTATCGGCCATGCGGTGGGCGATATCTTGAACGCGCCTGTCCAACTCGGGGTTCGGGTCGGCTTGCTGCATGGCTTTGAGCTCGTTTTGAAACTTTTGGGCGTAACTGTCATTGACAGTGTATGAGCCATCGGCATTTTGGGTGGCGGGCTGGGTTTTGTAACCCTTGACCAGCAACTCAAACCCGACCAAAGCGCGCTGCTGATAGGCTTGACCAATCGGCCCTTCGGGTTCCCACGCGCGAGCGGTTTTGTAAATCCCCATGTCAGTGGCGTAGCGGACTCTTTCGTAGGCTTCAAGCGGGGTTTCATCAAGACGGGTCTTGCCACTTTTTGCAAGTTCTGCTTTGCGCTCTTCGGGTGTGTAACCTCGAATATTCGGCTGGTCGCGTTCTGCTTTGCTGAGGCTTTCCCAGCCACGACCTTCAAAGCCTGGAATGCCATTCAGAACTTTATCCCGCTGGTCAGAGGCATACCAACAACTGATGTCGTGCATGTTGGCCATGCGCCCAAATTCGGTGTTGGGGCGATACAAGCGATTGTTGGCATACGCTGGGTCTTCAACGCGCCTTAGATTGTGCGCATAGGCCGCCACTTGTCCGTCCAAATTGTACGTGCCATCCGCATTCATATACGGGCTACGCAAGCCGTGTGCTTTAAGCATGGCAATGTGGCTGGCCAGCGGACGCTGGTGCGCGTTGTTGTAGCGGTCTGGGCCGGACGAGCTGTCGTAAAACCCAACGGGCGGGTAGAGGGGCTTGTCGCCAAAGTCGCGGGCATTTCGCCCGTACATTTGTGCGATGACTTGTTTGTAGTGTTCCGCCTCTTCGGCTGTAAAATCGGTGATTGGTTCCATATTTCGCTCCTCAATAAATATCAAAATGCTAAAAAATCTATGTTTGACAAACCCCGTCATTGCGCCTTGAGCCGCAATGACGGGCGTATCGCCCAAAAATAAAGCCCTTAAGGCAAGGTGTAAATGCTGGCGAGCTCTTGCTTGGCCTCTTCGTAAGTGGGCTGAACCAGTGTCCAGTGCATGATGTGTTTGGCTTCATCTTCGGTAAAATCAAGCCGAACAAACTTAATCTCACCCGCCATTAAATCAAACTCAATGCTTTGCTTGTCGCCACGATAAGCGATTTCATTGACCACATCTTTGTGATATCGACTGCGCGAATCAAATCTGTAGCTGTACTCTTCTTTGGTTTCAAGCGTCAAGCGGTAGCGCCCTTGGGGGGGGGGGGCATAGTGATATTCCACGAAAGAAGTATTTTCTGGAAAACTGTTTTCCATTAAATACACCAAGCGAATGGCATCAGGGCGATATGCCAGACTTTGTTTGCCATCAGGATAAAGGAAGCCAAATCTCAAATAACCTGGTCGCTGACTTATTGAGCCATTGGTATAAATTTGATCGAACTGTTTTAAATCGGTCACAGGATGCCCCGCCACTTCGCCAATGCGCTCCAATGTGAATATGGGCTTGGCTTTGGGCAGGCGATACGCCTTAGCGGCGTAGATGGTGAATCGAGCAAACTGCTTGTTTTGATAATCAGCATCTAATGCGGTAAAGGGCTGTGGGCCTTTAGGGCGAGTTTGCGTGGGGCCGCTTGGGGCGATGCCGAATTTATACTCCAGCCCACCATTGACGGGCGATACATAGCAGGCACTTTGCAGCAGGCTGGCGGTGATGACGCTGGCGACGCACAGGCTGCGGCGCGGCGATATTTTATGTAAGCAATTGATAAACATGGGTTATTTCCTTTCTGGGGAATGGCGCACATCACGATGTGTTGGTACTTTTTTTATGAAATTTTATTAACAAGAATGGATGAATTGTCACAACGGTGTGATTTTACACGGCATTACATTAATTTTGCCTATTTTTACGTATTTATAATATGCTTTTGTAGCAAGTTTGAGCGAGCACCATTCGTGATCCATAACCTACGACTCGTGTGGCAAATGAAACATACTGAGTGGCATCCATCACGTTTTCGTGCGCCACTTGAGCTTGCTTATTTCGGCACAATGATGAGATTGTGACTGCGTACTGGTTACAACTCATCATTAACCATCCACCCCTTGATATTCATCCATCATCCATCCATAATCAGGCTTTAATCACAAAGAGGAGTCAATTATGTCGTTGGATATTCGTTCACAAATTATGGTTCCCGATGCCGATGGTTTTTTTGGGCGGCACGGTGGGAAAATTGGTCATCCTGTTTTGGCGCAAGAGATGGCCAAAATCCAAGCGGCGTTTCACGACATCATCAAAGACCCGACATTTATTGCCGATATGAATCGGTTGCGCGCCACTTATGTGGGGCGGCCGAGTCCGATTTATCATGCCCACAACTTATCGCGGCGCGGGGCGCAAATTTACCTGAAGCGCGAAGACCTGAACCACACGGGGGCGCACAAAATCAACCATTGCATTGGTGAAGTGCTGCTGGCCAAAAAAATGGGTAAGAAAAAAGTGATTGCCGAAACAGGTGCAGGCCAGCACGGTGTGGCGTTGGCTACGGCCAGTGCGCTGCTCGGCCTTGAGTGCGAAATCCACATGGGCGTGGTGGATATTGCCAAGGAGCACCCCAACGTCTCGCGCATGAAAATCTTGGGTTGCACGCTCGTGCCCGTCAGCGCAGGCGCGGGTACGCTCAAAGAGGCGGTGGACAGCGCGTTTGTCTCGTACATGAACGACCCACACGACAGCATGTTTGCCATTGGCTCGGTGGTCGGCCCTGCGCCCTACCCTGAAATGGTCGCGTATTTTCAGTCGATTGTCGGCACGGAGGCGCGTGAGCAATTTTTGAGCATGACAGGGCATTTGCCAACCGAGGTGGCGGCCTGCGTGGGCGGCGGCTCAAATGCGCTGGGGATTTTCAGCGCGTTTTTAAACGATGAGTCGGTTAAATTGGTCGGCGTTGAGCCAGCAGGTGAGGGTCTGGACAAACCAGGCCGCCATGCGGCGACGCTCACGCTGGGGCGGTTTGGGCATTTGCAGGGGTTCAATTGCTATTATTTGCAAGACGACGACGGCACGCCGTCGGCAGTGCATTCGATTGCTTCGGGTTTGGATTACCCTGGTGTCGGGCCGCAGCATTGTCAACTCAAAGACATGGGGCGCGTCAACTACCAAACCGCAACCGATGACGAAACCCTCGCCGCATTCATGACGCTTGCCCGCGAAGAAGGCATCATCCCCGCGCTTGAAAGTTCACACGCCGTGGCCTACGCGCTGCGCCAAGCCAGCCAAATGAGTACAAACGAGAGCATTTTGGTCAATTTATCAGGCCGTGGCGATAAAGACATTGATTTTGTCATCGACAAACTCAAGCTATAATGGCGGGCGTTGGGTGGTTGACAAACCACCCCTAATTGTTACATTTTGTTACTTCAAAGGATTCCCATGCCCGCATACCGTTCAAAAACTTCTACTTCAGGCCGCAATATGGCGGGTGCTCGTGCGCTTTGGCGCGCCACGGGCATGAAGGACGATGATTTTTCTAAGCCGATTATCGCCGTTGCCAACTCGTTCACCCAGTTTGTCCCAGGGCATGTGCATTTGAAAGACATGGGGCAACTGGTCGCCCGCGAAATCGAACGCGCAGGCGGCGTGGCCAAAGAGTTCAACACCATTGCGATTGATGACGGGATTGCGATGGGGCATGATGGTATGCTGTACAGCTTGCCCAGCCGAGATTTGATTGCCGATTCGGTCGAATACATGGTTAACGCGCATTGCGCCGACGCGCTGGTGTGCATTTCCAACTGCGACAAAATCACCCCTGGGATGCTCAATGCGGCTTTGCGTTTGAATATTCCCGTGATTTTTGTCTCAGGCGGCCCGATGGAAGCGGGCAAAACGCGCCTTGGCGTGATTGGTGGCAAAATCCACAAACTCGACTTGGTCGATGCCATGGTGATTGCGGTTGATGACAAAGCGTCAGACGAAACGGTCGCCGAGTACGAGCGCAGCGCCTGCCCGACGTGCGGTTCATGCTCAGGCATGTTCACAGCCAACTCGATGAACTGCTTGACCGAGGCGCTGGGCTTGAGTTTACCGGGTAACGGCTCTATGCTTGCCACCCATGCCGACCGTGAGCAATTGTTCCTCACCGCTGGACGCACGATTGTCGAGTTGACCAAGCGTTATTATGAGCAAGACGACGAGTCGGTTTTGCCGCGCAATATCGCTAATTTCAACGCCTTCGAAAACGCTATGGCACTGGATATCGCCATGGGCGGCTCAACCAACACGATTTTGCACCTTTTGGCCGCCGCGCAAGAAGCCGAAATTGATTTTGACTTGAGCAACATTGACCAGTTGTCGCGCAAAGTGCCGCAACTGTGCAAAGTCGCACCGAATACCCCCAAATACCACATGGAAGACGTTCACCGCGCAGGTGGCGTATTTGGTATTTTGGGCGAATTGTCACGCGCAGGTTTGTTGCACAACGACGCACCAACGGTGCACAGCACAACCATGGGCGAAGCATTGGCCAAATGGGATATCACCTTAACCACCGACGAAGCCGTGCACACGTTTTTCCGTGCTGGTCCTGCGGGCATTCCCACGCAAACCGCGTTTTCTCAAAAAACCCGCTGGGACACAGTGGACAACGACCGTGCCGAGGGCTGCATTCGCTCGCTAGAACATGCCTATTCAAAAGAAGGTGGGCTGGCGGTTTTGTTTGGCAATATTGCCCAAGATGGCTGTGTGGTCAAAACCTCAGGCGTGGATGAATCCATCCTCGTATTCAGCGGCAAAGCGCACGTGACTGAATCGCAAGAACAAGCCGTTGCCGATATTTTGGACGACAAAGTCCAAGCTGGCGACGTGGTCATCGTGCGTTACGAAGGTCCACGTGGCGGGCCGGGGATGCAAGAAATGCTCTACCCGACCAGCTACATCAAATCCAAAGGCTTGGGCAAAGCCTGCGCCTTACTCACCGACGGGCGTTTTTCAGGCGGCACATCAGGCTTATCCATCGGCCACGCCTCCCCCGAAGCCGCCGCAGGCGGTGCGATTGGTTTGGTTGAAAACGGTGACATCATCGAAATCAACATCCCAGAGCGCACGATTCACCTCAAAGTGTCTGATGAAGAACTCGCCCGCCGCCGCGCCGCACAAGACGCTAAAGGCTGGAAACCCCTCAACCCACGCCCACGCAAAGTGTCAGCAGCATTGAAAGCCTATGCCATGCTGGCGACCAGCGCGGATAAGGGGGCGGTGCGGGATTTGAGCAAACTGGAGCGTTAAAATGCAACTGCAGCCACTCACCGATGAGCAATTGCGTGCCATGTTAACTGACTTGGAGTCCGATTGTATTGAACGCAAACGCAATTACAAAAATGAAACGATTGATAAAGTACATCAAGCCATTTGTGCCTTCGCCAACGACTTACCTAATAACCAAAAGCAAGGCGTTGTTTTAATTGGTATTGAAGATAATGGTGATTTTTCGGACTTTGAAATTACGGAAAAATTAATCAATCAAATAGCAGACATTAAAACGAATGGTAAAATTTTACCCATGCCTGCAATGACTGTAACGAAGCATACTCTTGGTGGGCATGATTTTATTGTCGTCATGGTTCTGCCAGCAGATGCGCCGCCAGTCAAATACGACGGGCGCATTTGGATTCGGACAGGTGCTCGTCGTGCTCAAGCAAATGCGCAAGAGGAGCGTATTTTAAATGAACGTAGGCGCTACAAAAACCTACCTTTTGACTTGCATTCAATGGAGCCAGCAACTAACGATGATTTATCTAAAAGCATTTTTGAGAATGATTATTTGCCTCAAGCCTTTGCTGCGGATGTATTGGAGGCAAATGGCCGCACATTTGAGGAACGACTGGCATCATGCCGATTTGTAAATACTGAAATGACTGCGCCAACTGTAACGGGTTTGTTGGCAGTGGGAATCAGCCCTCGAGATTTTTTATCGGGTGCCTATATTCAATTTTTGCGCATTGAAGGTACAGAACTATCTGATGATGTATCAGATGCCGAAGAAGTCGACGGTTGTTTATTAAATATGCTCAGGCGCATTGATGATAAGCTAAGAAGTCACAATCGTGAAAGTATAGACATTACTTCTGCTGCAACACACATCAAATCAATTGCTTACCCCCAAGCGGCATTACAACAAATCATTTACAACGCAGTTTTGCACCGCACTTATGAGAGCACAAATGCACCCGTGCGGGTTTATTGGTATAACGATCGGATTGAAGTTCATAGTCCAGGCGGTCCTTATGGAAATGTCACTAAAGACAATTTCGCCAAACCAGGCATCACAGACTATCGCAACCCACATATTGCAGATGTATTAAAGACCTACGGCTTCATACAAGCTTTTGGGCGCGGTATTGCGACAGCCAAGCATTTGATGCTTGAAAATGGCAATCCAGACTTAGAATTTGAAGTGAATGATAGTACCGTTGTGTGTATTTTTAGAAAAAAGGCAAATTTATGAGCACACCCGTATTGACTTTTTTTAATAATAAAGGTGGCGTGGGCAAAACCTCTTTGGTCTACCACTTGGCATGGATGTATGCGGAACTGGGTAAAACCATTGTCGTCATTGATTTAGATGCACAAGCCAATCTCACAGGCTCGTTTTTAAATGAATCCGAGTTAGAAACCATTTGGGATGAAGCAAAAGAAGGCTCAACCATTTACCAAGCCGTCAAACCTTTGACTGGAGTGGGGGATATTGCAGAACCTATTTTACAAAAAATCAACGAAAACCTTTATTTATTGCCAGGTGATGTTGGCTTAGCCGCCTTTGAAGACTCTTTGTCAGATGAATGGACAAACTGCCTTGATGAGCGACGTATGGAACGCGCCTTTAGGGTGGTTTCTGCTTTTTGGCGCACGGCTCAGCGAGCAGCCAATCAAGTTAAAGCAGACTTAATCATGATAGACATAGGCCCCAATTTAGGTGCTATCAACAGATCTGTTCTTCTGAGCACAGATTTTGTAGTCATCCCGCTGGGTGCAGACTTATTTTCATTGCAAGGTCTCAAAAACCTAGGACCCACTTTACGCAATTGGCGTAGTGGATGGCAAAAAAGACTGGATGAACGAAAAAATAGCGCTACTCCTCAAACGGGGATAGATTTACCCACAGGGCAAATGAAACCCATCGGCTACTTAGGTCAACAATACGGCAGTATGCGCAACAATCGCCCAACGCAAGCCTACGAGAAATGGTTAAACCGAATCCCCAATACCTATCGCCATGCGGTATTAAACATCAACGAAAATTTTGAAAAACCACAAATCCATGATCCGTACTGTTTGGCGACGATTAAACACTATCGCAGCCTAATTCCGATGGCACAAGAAAAACGCAAGCCTGTTTTTAACTTAACTGCCGCAGATGGTGCACTAGGTAGTCATTCAACCGCAGCAAAAAAAGCGCATAAAGACTTTAAGAGCCTAGCGGATAAAATATGGCAAACAATGCATCTATAGGCTGATTTTGGACACATGTAAACAAGCGCGTTGCACTTACCAATAAGCAACCTTTTCTATCACTTGCACAGCAATGTGCGGCAAAACCGTTTGCTTACGCCATTTATCGTCCAACTCACTCAACGGCAACAACACAAACGCCCGCTCGTGCATGCGTGGATGTGGGATGGTTAAGCGTTCATCCTGCATCACCACATCGCCATACAGCACAATATCAAGGTCTAAAGTGCGCGGGGCGTTTGGGTAGTGGCGTTCGCGGCCATAGTGTTGCTCAAGCCGTTGCAAATGGTCGAGCAACTCATGCGGGGTGAGTGTGGTTTGGATTTGCGCGACGGCGTTGATGTAGTCCGGCCCGTCGGCGTTTTCGCCAAACGGCGGGCTGCGGTACAGCGACGATTGCGCAGTGAGTGTGGTGTGCGGCAATTGGGCGAGTTCGCTCAATGCGCGGCGCACCGTGGCGGGTGCGTCGCCCAAGTTGGCCCCCAAGGCGATGTAGGCGGTCACTGGCATGGTTTATTCCGCTGATTCGCTGGCTTTGCTGTTGGTTTTTTTGCGGCGACGGCGTTTGCGCTTGGCTGGCTCGTTTGGCTCGCCTGTGATGGGGTTAAGGTTGCCCTTAGGCGCGTTGCGCAAGTCGCTAATCATCTGTTCGCGCTCGGTTGGATATGCGTCGTACAAGTTGCCCCACCATGTCGCGACAGTCAAGCCACCCTCGCCCAAGTGACCGAGTTGAGCGCGTAAGAGCAAAAAGTCATACGCGGCGCGAAAGCGTGGATGTTCGACCAAACCCGTGATTTGGCGCGGCATGCGTCGCTCAAGGCGCGGCTGCAAGCTCCAAATTTCGCGCATGTCGGCGACAAACCGCTTGGTAATCATGACTTGGTCGCCGCTGTTCGATTGATTGAGCACTTCGACAATCGCACGGTCGAGCGCGACCATTTGCGGGTCGTGCTGCATATAAAACGCCCAGCGTTTTTCGATTTGCGGCCACATCAAGCCTGCAAACAAAAAGCCGGGTGAAATAGATTTGTCTTGGTTGACCCGCGCATCGGTTTGCTCAAGCATGGCGCGTACCCAGGTCGCGCCTTTGTCATCGTCGAGCACATCGGCCAAAACAGGCATTAAATATGCCGTAAAATCATAGTCTTGCAAGGCATCAAGGCTGGCCACAGCGTGCCCTGTGGTGAAAAACTTGAGCGTTTCGTCAAACAACCGCGCTTGCGGGATATTGGCCAACAAGGGTTTGCACGCCTCCATCGCGTCCATCGTGGCTGCGTCGACGTCAAAATTGAGTTTGGCCATAAAGCGCAGCACGCGCAACATGCGCACAGGGTCTTCGCGAAAACGGGTGACGGGCTCGCCGATGATGCGCAGCATTTGGTTTTCTAAATCTTGCACACCGCCGTGGTAGTCGAGCACCACTTGGCGTTTGGTGTCGTAATACAACGCGTTGACCGACAAATCGCGGCGCACCGCGTCGTCTTGCAAGTTGCCAAACTCGTTGTCGCGCAGCACGCGGCCGTGCGAGTCGGTTTCTTGGTTGTCGTTGTTGGCGCGAAAGGTGGTGACTTCAATCAAATCGCGCTTGTGCGGCACGTGCACGATGCGAAAACGGCGGCCAATGATGCGGGCGCGGCGAAATAGTTTGACAATTTGCTCAGGTCGCGCATTGGTCGCCACGTCAAAGTCTTTGGGTTGCAAATTTTGCATCAAGTCACGTACCGCACCGCCGACGACATACGCCTCAAACCCTGCCTCGGTCAAGGTTTTGGTCACCATCATGGCCGCTTCAGAGATGTATTTGGGATTGATGCCGTGCTTTTTGGCAGGATACGAATTGGCTTTGTGGCTCACGGGTGCGCGGGCTTTTTGCAGTGCCTTTTTTTTCGCCTCGCGCGAGCCTGTGGGGGTGAATATTTTTTTGATGAAGTTGGTAATCATGAGGTTTGTGGGCATCTCTATTAAGTCAACCATCCGTCATTCCCGCATGGGGTTAGCGGGAATCCAGCCAAACGCGAAGCGTTTGTTTGACCTTTGTTCATTAAAGGTTAAGGTGCGCTCCGCGCCCCACTGGATTCCCGCTAAAAGCACGCGGGAATGACGACGTTACTGTTTTCGATGTCCCGTATTCTGTATTAAAAATAGATGTGAGACTGTACCACCGATGCGTCATTGACGCAACGCAGCATCAGGGCGTGGCGTCGCTCAACGTATAGGGCAACGGCTGCGCAGTCATGGCAGCGTTGCAGCCCGCCACCGTCAGCACCGCGCCATCGGCCAAAGCGGGCAAACTGACCTCAAACAACACATCAACCCGCCGCGCGTCTTGTGGATGCGCGGCGGCAGTGACCACTTGACCGACGGGCGAGCCGTCCGCCGCCAACACGTCAACGCCGACTGCGGGCACTTGCGCCGCGTCGTCAAAACTCAGGCTCGCCGCTTGCATGCGTCGCTTGAGTTTGCCCAAATAATGGCTGCGCGCCACCACTTCTTGGCCAGGGTAACAGCCTTTTTTGAAATTCACGCCGCCCACGCGGTCTAAGTTAATCATTTGCGGCACAAACGCTTCGTAGGTGGCGAGCGTGACTTGCGGCTGACCCGCGCTCACGTTGAGCCAATCCCACAGCGCGGGCGAGTCAAGCTCAGCCACTTGCGGCGCAATGCGCAACTCACGCGGCTGCGATGCGGGGAGCACGCCGACGCGGTAACCGTCGTTGGTTTTGCGGCATTCATCCGCCGCCAGTGCGTCGCTCGCGCACACGCCTTGTATCGCGAAAGTGTCTGAAACGTCTTCAAACACGACCTTGGCGCGCAACACAAACATACGCAACCGCTTAACAACAGGCTCAATCAACTCGCGCTGGGTGATTAAAAACACCGCGTCCGCGTCGCTGAACATCTGAAACACCGCGTACAAGCGCCCTTTGGCCGAGCAGTAGCCCGCCAGTTTGCTTTGGTTGTCGGCCAAACCCAACACGTCTTGCGTCAACTGGCTGTGTAAAAAAGAGCGCGCGTCCGCGCCCGTGACGCGAATCAAGCCTAAATGCGGCAATGCCGATGTTTGAATATTCATTTGATGCCCTATGCGGATTAAACTGATAAAATGCCGTTTCGCGCGTATTTTACCGCGCTTTAACCCCTTTGTGCCCAATGACTCGATTTAAAAAATCCCCTTATTTATGGCTGGCTCTGGCTGGGCTGGCGTTTATCGTCGGCTGGGCGGTGCTGCGTTTACAAACCCCGTTTGTGCGCAACGTCACCGCGCCATTGAGTTTAACGATTGACAAAGGCGATGGCCGCGCGGCGGTGGCCAGCAAACTGGCCGCCTTAGCCGATAAAAACGGCGGCACATTGAGCGCGTTTGAGATTCAGATTTTGGCGATTTTAACGGGCAAAAGCAGCGATTTTAAAGCAGGCGATTATGAGTTCGCCGCCACGGCCAGTTTGAGCCAAATTTTGACCAAAATCGCCCGCGGCGACATCACCCCCACCCGTTTGCGCATTGCCGAGGGCGCGACATGGCGCGACATCAAAGCCACGCTCAACAAAGCCGATTTGCAGCACGATGCGCAAAATTTAAGCGTCACAGAGGCCGCGCAAGTGTTAGGGGTTGACGCGCCGTCGGTTGAAGGCATGTTGTTCCCCGACACCTACCAATACCGCAAAGGCGAGCCAGAAACTGCCGTGCTCAAACGCGCCCACCAAACTTTGCAACAAAAACTCACCGCCGCGTGGGACAAACGCGCCGCCAACCTGCCCTACACCACGCCGTACCAAGCCTTGACGATGGCCTCGATTGTCGAAAAAGAAACGGGCACACCCGCCGACCGTCCGCTGGTCGCTGCGGTGTTTGTCAATCGGCTTAAAATCAACATGCGCCTACAAACCGACCCGACCGTGATTTACGGCGTGGGCGAATCGTTCAACGGCAACCTCACCCGCGCTGATCTCACCCGCGACACGCCGTTCAACACCTACACGCGCGGCGGCTTGCCGCCCACGCCGATTGCCACGGCCAGCGCAGCGTCCATCAACGCCGCGCTCAATCCAGCGGTGAGCGACGTGCTGTATTTTGTCGCTCGTGGCGACGGCTCAAGCGAGTTTTCCAACAATTTAGCCGCGCACAATGCTGCGGTGCAAAAATACCAATTGGGCAAAAAATAATGAACACAGGCATTTTCATCACCGTCGAGGGCGTGGATGGCGCGGGTAAAACCACGCCGCTCAACTGGCTCACCGAGCGTTTAAAAAGCGCAGGCCACACCATCACCCTGACCCGCGAACCGGGTGGCACACCGCTGGGCGAAACACTGCGCGAGATTGTGTTGCATCAAAAAATGGATTTAGAAACCGAAACCCTGCTCATGTTCGCAGGGCGACGCGAACATTTGGCGCAAGTGATTCTGCCTGCGCTGAGCCGTGGCGAAATGGTGATTTCCGACCGTTTCACCGACGCGACTTACGCCTACCAAGGCGGCGGGCGCGGGGTAGACTTGAGCAAAATCGAGCAACTCGAAACATGGGTGCAGCACGATGTGCAGCCTGATTTCACCTTGCTGTTTGACGTGCCGCTTGACGTGGCGCAACAACGCTTGAGCCAAGGCCGCTCCGCGTTGGATAAATTTGAACAAGAGTCTTTGGATTTTTTTGCCCGCGTGCGCAACGCGTATTTGGCACGCGCCGCCGCGCACCCGCAACGCTTTGCGGTGATTGACAGCAGCGGCACGGTTGAGCAAACCATTGAGCACATCCGCGCCGCGTTTTTAAGCCGATTGGAAATCCAACTATGATTTTGCCTTGGCACACTGCGTTATTTGACACATGGCGGCAATTGGCGCAGCACGCGCACGCTTATTTGGTCGTCGCACCGCAAGACACGGGCGGTGAACAATTGCTGCACAGCATGGCCGCCAGTGTACTGTGCGAAACCCCCGCCGCGCCGCAAGCCTGCGGCACTTGCGCCAGTTGCCAGCTGATTCGGGCGCACAGCCACCCTGATTTTCGCGTCGTTCGCCCCAGTATTTGGGACGTGCAGCACGAGATTGAAGAGTTGCGCCCCGAAAAACCAAGCAAAGAAATCAGTATTGCGCAAATTCGCGAACTGGCTAACATGGTCAACCAAACCAGCCATCGAGGCGGGCAGCGGGTCATCGTGCTGTATCCCGCGCACAAACTCAACGCCAACGCCGCCAACGCCCTGCTCAAAACCCTCGAAGAGCCGCCCGCCAACACGTTGTTTTTACTGCTCGCCCACGACGTGCGGCAAATTTTGCCCACCATTGTCAGCCGTTGCCAACGCCTCACCGCACCCGCACCCACGCTTGAAGCCGCCAGCGCCTACCTCACGCAGCAACACGGCGCCAACCCCAATTGGGCCACGTATTTAAGCACCGAAAACAACGCCGTCATGCGCGTCGCCCAACTGCACGACACCAACTACTTCACGTTGCAAAACCAACTCGCCGACGAACTCGCCCGTGGCAAACAGCTCAACGCGCTCAAAATCGCCGAAACCTTTGACAAACACATCAAAGACGCCGACAAAGCCCGCCTCGCAGGCCAAGCGCACAGCGTTGACCTGTTCGCCGTCATCACATGGCTGCAACGCTGGACGCACGACCTAGCCAGTGCCGCGCAAACCCAACAACCACCGCGCTACTACCCACAACACCACAAAGCCATCCACCAACTGGCCGCCCACGCCGACCCGCTCAAACTGCACGCATGGCAACAGCAACTCGCCACCGAAAAACGCAGCAGCGACCATCCGCTCACACTTAAAACATGGTTAGAAAAATTATTGATGCAATACTCGCAAATGATTTGAGTCAATAAAACTTTGAGTATTTATAGATGGGTCACCCAACGCCCTTTTTTATCAGAGCCTTCACGTGAAATCACCCCTAACAAGCGCAGTTGCTTAATCGCTCGCTGAATCGTACTGCGAGATTTACCCAACTGTTCAGCCAATTCATTAATCGTAATGGTTGGATTGTGGCTAATTAGCTTAACCATGTCATTTACAGGGTCATTTACAGCATCATTTACAGCGTCAATCTCAATACCTTGGCGACTTTTAAGCGTCGCCAAAATTTCAGTAAGCATAAACTCTATAAAAATTTGACAATCACCCACTTGAGTCGCCGCGCCAATGGCGTCGTAATAGCGTTGCTGATTTTTAAAGACCATATTTTCCACAGGTAAATGCGCAAAAATAGGATGCAATTGATTCAATATCAAAGACTGCCACAGCCGCCCATTACCATCACTAAATGGATGAATAAACTCAAACTCATAATGGAACACACAGCTTTTAATCAACAAATGGTCTTTTGAAGATTCTAACCAATCAAATAAATCAGCCATCAGCCAAGGTACACGCTGGGCAGGCGGTGCAATATGCACCACTTGCGCACCCGCAAAAACACCAACACCACCCGCTCTAAAATCACCCGCATCCCCCACCAACGCATTCATCATCAACCGATGCGCTTTCAGTAAATCTTTGATGTCATACGGATTTAAGGCCGAAAATGCATCATATGTTTGAATCGCGTTTTTAACCTCTTGAATCTCACGCACAGGCGCAACCACTGTTTTACCCTCTAAAATCTCGGTAATCATCTGCTCTGACAAGGTATTGCCCTCAATAGCCAATGAGCCTTGAATCGTTTTAATGCGATTGATTTTGCGCAGCAATACCCCATCTTGCTGCTCAAGGCGAATCGCATAACGCTCAATTTGTGCGGAAATATTGGCAATCAAATGAATGATTTGGCTGCTAATGGTGAATGGTGGTTGGTAACTCATACATTATCATCAATCCTAATTGTGCAGCCCTGACTACCAATGCTCTTAAAATTTTTAATTTCTAACTCAAACAATTTCACAATCACCTCCCTGATGTTTAAAAATCAATGCCCAAACTGGTTTCACCCCACCCACTCCCGCGCATTCTGAAACAACTGCAACCACGGCGAGACATTCCAGTCGCTTGGTTTCCACGAAAACAATTCTGGGCGATAGACGCGTTCGGGGTGCGGCATCATGATGAGTACGCGGCCATCGAGGCTGGTGAAGCCGTTCATGCCCAGCGGTGCGCCGTTGGGGTTTTGTGGATACATTTCGGTTGGGTTGTGCGCGGCATCGACGTAGCGCAGGGCTGATTGCGGCTGCACGGCGGCAATGTCGGCTGGGTTGGCGTAGCTGGCGCGGCCTTCGCCGTGGCTAATCACAATCGGCAACACCGAGCCTGCCATGCCTTTGAGCAAAATCGCGGGTGACTCGGTGATTTGCACTTGCACCAGCCGCGCTTCGTATTGCTCGGAGGCGTTGCGCACAAATTTAGGCCAGTGATTCGCCCCAGGGATGATGTCTTTGAGGTTGCTCATCATTTGGCAGCCGTTGCACACGCCGAGGCTAAAGGTGTCGGGGCGAGCGAAAAATTCGGCGAACTGGCGGCGCAAAGCGTCGTTGTGCAAAATAGTTTTCGCCCAGCCTTCGCCCGCGCCGAGTACGTCGCCGTATGAGAAGCCGCCGCAGGCGACCAAGCCGCGCATGTCGGCCAAACTCACGCGCCCTGCGAGTAAGTCGCTCATGTGTACGTCCACCGCGTCAAAGCCAACATGGGTGAATGCGGCGGCCATTTCGACATGGCCGTTCACGCCTTGTTCGCGCAAAATCGCCACACGCGGTTTGTGCGCAACGTGTGCGAAAGGTACGTCAGCAGTCGGCGTGAAGTGCAACACAGGCGTGAGCGGCTCAGGCGGGCGGGCGTATTCTTGCTCGACGCACGCGGGGTTGTCGCGCAGTTTGGCGATGTGGAAACTGGTTTCAACCCATGCGGCGTGCAGCGTGGCGAGCGACAACTTGAGTTGCGCTTGGTCGTCTTGCCACACGCTCAATTGCGAGTCGGCTTGCGCGGCGGGGATGACTTGGCCGACCACGTGGCTGCACGCGCCCAAGTTGTGCGCCCGCACAACCGCCATGACCGCGCTCAAGTCGTCTTTGCGCACTTGCAGCACCATGCCCAATTCTTCGTTAAACAAGGCTTGCAGCAGTCGTTCGCTGCGCTGCACCGACATTTGCACGCCGCTGATTTTGAAGTCGCCCGCGTCTGCGCTGTGCGGGTCGATGGTCAACATGTCGGCGTTAATTGACACCGAAGTTTGCGCAGCAAAAGCCATTTCGGCAACGGTAGCGAATAATCCGCCGTCGCTTTTGTCGTGGTACGCGAGCGCGTAGCCTTGCGCGTTGAGTTCTTGCACCGCAGCAAATGCGGCGGCGAGCGTGGCCGCGTCGTCCAAGTCGGGTACAGCGTCGCCGACTTGGCGAGTCACTTGCGCCAAAATCGACAAGCCCATTCGCGCTTTGCCCCGCGCCAAGTCGATGAGCAACAACACGGTCGCGCCCGCGTCGGTGCGCAATTGCGGCGTGAGCACGCGGCGCACGTCGGTGACGGGCGCGAAACTGGTTACGATGAGCGACACAGGCGAGCGCACGGCTTTGTCGTCCCACTTGGTTTGCATCGATAACGAATCTTTACCGACAGGAATCGAAATGCCCAGCGCGGGGCACAAATCCATGCCGACCGCTTTAACGGTGTCGTACAACTTAGCGTCTTCGCCCGCCACGCCGCAAGCGGCCATCCAGTTGGCCGACAATTTAATTTGTGAAATGTGTTCAATCGGCGCGGCCGCGATATTGGTAATCGCCTCGGCAATCGCCATGCGCCCCGATGCGGGCGCGTCGAGCACCGCCAACGGCGTGCGCTCGCCCATCGCAAACGCTTCGCCCAGCGTGCCCGCATAATCGCGCAGCGACACCGCGCAATCGGCCACAGGGACTTGATACGGGCCGACCAGTTGGTCACGCGCGGTCATGCCGCCCACGGTTCGGTCGCCAATCGTGATGAGGAATGATTTAGCCGCCACCGTCGGATGGCGCATGACTTCAAGCGCGAGTTGCTCTAAATCAAGGCCAACCAAGTCCAGCGGTGCGCCGTGCGTCACCACGCGGGTCACGTCGCGGGTCATTTTGGGTGGTTTGCCCAGCAGCACGTCCATCGGCATATCAACGGGTTCGCACGGGTTGCACACGTCGGCGCGGCTGTCGTTCACCACCAGTTGTTGCTCGGCCGTCACCGTGCCAATCACCGCAAACGGGCAACGCTCGCGCTCACAAAACGCGGCAAACACATCGAGCGACGACGGCAAAATCGCCAAAACATACCGCTCCTGCGCCTCGTTGCTCCAAATCTCGCGCGGGCTTAAGCCCGATTCTTCGAGCTGAACTAAATTAAGGTCAAAAATCGCGCCGCGCCCCGCGCCGTGCACGATTTCGGGGAATGCGTTAGAAATGCCGCCCGCGCCCACGTCGTGAATGCTCAAAATCGGGTTGTCCGCCCCGCGCTGCCAACAGCGGTCGATGACTTCTTGCGCACGGCGTTGAATCTCAGGATTGCCGCGCTGCACCGAGTCAAAATCCAACTCAGCGGTGTTTGAACCCGCGCCCATGCTTGACGCCGCGCCGCCGCCCAAGCCGATTTTCATGCCAGGGCCGCCGAGTTGAATCAATAACGCGCCGACGGGCAAATCTTTTTTACCAATGTGCCTATCGTCAATGCTGCCAATCCCGCCCGCAATCATAATCGGCTTGTGGTAACCATACGTCACCTCGCCAATCGGCTGCTCAAAGGTACGGAAATAGCCCGCCAAGTTGGCGCGGCCAAACTCGTTGTTAAAAGCCGCCCCGCCAATTGGGGCTTCGAGCATAATGGCCAGCGCACTGGCGATGCGCTCAGGCTTACCGTACGCCACTTCCCACGCGCGGGGCGCGTCGGGCAAATGCAAGTTGGACACGGTAAATCCCGTCAAACCGACTTTGGGCTTGCTGCCCTGCCCCGTCGCGCCTTCGTCGCGAATCTCACCGCCCGAACCCGTCGCCGCGCCTGCAAACGGCGCAATCGCAGTCGGATGGTTGTGGGTTTCGACCTTCATCAAGGTGTGGGTTAAAGACTCGCTGGCCTGATAAACCCCGCTCGCGTCAGGATAAAACCGCTGCACCGTCGCCCCTGCCATCACGGCGGCGTTGTCGTCATACGCCACCACGTCGCCCGCGGGGTTGAGTTGATGGGTGTTGCGAATCATTTTGAACAAGCCCAACGGCTGCGGCTCGCCGTCGATGATGAAGTCGGCGTTAAAAATTTTATGGCGGCAGTGCTCCGAATTGGCCTGCGCAAACATCATCAACTCAACATCGGTTGGATTGCGCTGCAACTTGGCGTAAGCGTCGAGCAAATAATCCACCTCGTCATCCGACAAGGCCAAGCCAAGGTCACGATTGGCCTGCTCCAGCGCGGGCTTGCCGCTGCCCAGCACGTCAATCGTGTTCAACGGCTGGCTGGGTAAATCATTGAACAACGCAGCGCCGTCAAACGCACCCACCATCACCGATTCGGTCATGCGATCGTGCATCAGCGCGGCAATCTCGCGCACCGCCACGTCGCGCCGCGCCAACAACGCGTACTCAATCCCGCGTTCAATCCGCCGCACGTTAGCCAAACCCGCGTTGTGCGCAATATCCGTCGCCTTACTCGCCCACGGCGAAATCGTTCCCAACCGTGGAATCACCGTCAAATCGGCCACCCCAAAATCATTGACCGTCACCTCGCCATAAGTCAAAAGGCTTTGCAGGGTGGATAATTCATCCTCTGACAAAGCCTTGTGTGACCAAACATAATGCACATAACGCGACTGAACCCCCGTCACATGCGCAAACTGCGGCTGAAACTGAGCGATTAACCGAGAAACCCGAAAATCAGACAACGCACGCGAACCGTGCAAAATGGTGATGGTAGACATGGGCGACCTAAAAAATAAAATTTCAAACAGATAAATCACGCAAACGATTCATCCAACTGCGGAAATGCGAGCACTCCTGCTCAATTTTTGACAATGTGATGTTTCTAGCAATCAACGGGCCATGCCGTGTTTTGTGGTATTTTGGATTTTGCAATATTTTTTCTAAACGCTTGGAAGGCTTGGTTTCAAAGCCATCATTAATGTGCTCTGGCGTGGCCACACTGTTGCGCACGTCCAACAAGGCCACCTCTTGTTTTTGCCATGCTTCTTCTGTGCACACCAACGATGAGACATCCGAAAACAATAACCCCTCAAACTCATAGGGCTGAATATGCGAAAAAAACCGCTCTGGGCGACAAGTAAACGCCGTCGTGATTAAATCATCCAGTGCCGTTTGCAAGGCTTGAACGCGCTGGAAAATGTCAAGAGATAGGCTTTCTCGAAACTTTGGAAAGTCTGTATCCAACGCATATAAATCTAAAAATGTTGTGAAATAAGCGTGTGGATGTTGTTTCATTAAGCGATGCAAATGATATTTCAATCGGTCAAGCGTGACCGCACCACCTTTTTGACTAGAAGATGTGTTCATTAGAAGCGGTTTAAGAAAAACAGACAAATGCCTGAACGCAGGGGCGATTAAATCTTTGACAAAACGTTCTTCTGTATGCCCTTCAACAATGACATAAACCTCTATCATCAAGGTCTCCCACCCAAAACATTGCGTTTCCAAAGTTCGCCCATAGTGTAGTCTTCTAACCAATCGGACAGCTCTTTTTGAGTAAAACGCTTAAATGTTGAACCGTTACCATCCTGCTCAACCACCACAATGTCTTGTGGGCGCAACTCATTTAAAAGCTCAACTGATTGCGTCGCCACAATCAGTTGACGACCTTGTTCGGCAACTTGTTTGAACATGTCCGCCAACAATGTAATCGCATAAGGATGCAAACCCAATTCGGGCTCATCAATGATGATGGTATCAGGCAGCAACTCTATCGGCTGCAACAACAATGTAGTCAAACAGATAAATCGCAGACTACCGTCGGATAGAGTGTGTGCTTTAAACGGTGTATCTGAATCTGCTTGATGAAACCACTCTAACTCAACTGTATCAAAAAGCGCATCCCGTTGAACAAAATCGCCAAAATAGGGAATCGCCAAACGAATAGTATCAACAATACGTTGATAAGCAGTATTGTGTTTTGAATAAAGCATCCGCAGGTAAGCAGCTAAGTTAGCACCATCGGATTTAAGTTGTAAATTATCATTGACCGCATTAACCTGTTTAATCAAAGCACTTTCACTAGTGTCATGAAAATGATAAATACGCCATTTTTTTGAATAGTTATCAATATGGTGTTTATGTATAGGGCTTCTATTATTACTTTCACCATGCATACCGACAGTAAAAAGCATCTGATCATCATCAGGCTGCTTAGTAAACGATTGCTCACCCAAAATGGTCAATTTGTTGTCTAAAGTTGGTAATAATTTGAAAGCATAAAAATTCTCCCCAGAGCAGTATTTTATTGCAATTTCTTTTGTAACCTTTCGCCCAAAATGCAACAGCGCATCAGGCCCGCCCTGCTTTTGCACATATGCCTGCAAGCGTTGTTCATACATCTCGTTCAGCAATTTAAACAAACCAATAAAATTACTTTTACCTGCGCCATTTGCGCCAACAAGCACGTTTAAAGAATTCAAAGGAAATTCTTTCAACTCTCGAATCGACTTGTAACCACTGATGGATAAGCTGCTCAACCGCGCCATAATGCACTCTTTAATGGATTCAATCTAAATGTGGCATTGTAGCAGACTCAACTTGGCAAACCAAAAAATCCTACCGCCTCACATGCCCAAAATGAACAAATCATGGTAAACCATCAAAGAGTGAAAAACCTCTGAAAATCACGTAAAATCGGCCTTGGCAATCACAAAGGAATTTGCATGAAATATTATTTTTTAGCATTGGCATTATTGGTCAGCCACCATGCGTCTGCCTGTCGCGTCATTCAGTGGAATACCGAGGAGCAATACCAGCAAGCCGACAGCGTTTTTGTGGGTTATATCACCAGCGTGACAGCACCTGAGCTTGAAACTGCGGCAAGTAAAAGCATTCTCAATCACCCTTATACCGCCAATTCATTTGGCTTTCGAGGCTCTCTGTCTATGTTTATTGGTCAAACCACCGCCTATACGGTGCGCGTCGTGCCGTTTGTGCCATTTAAAAGCCTAACGCCATTGGACAAGCCTATGGATGTCACCGTCCGAGTCGGTTGCAGCAACAATGATACGCCTGAAGTGGATGCTATTGGGTTGTTTTATGCGCGTTTCAACACAGAAAAACGCGTGTACGAAGCCGAGTTCATCCAAAAAAACGCGCCCAACACAAGGGAAGAAGGCTTTGAGCAGCAAGTCAACAAAGCCATACATGCGTCACACACCCTCCAGTAATCACCGCACCCGCCAATAACTGGCAAACCGAGGCAAGCCGTTGCGGGTTAAGCCCCGATAACGGTAAGTCACCACTGTGCCGATTGCGGGCGGTTGGCGACGCACTTCATCCGAAAAACCTGTGCCAATTTTGAATTCGCGCCCATCATCGGTGCGCACGAGCAAGGCACCGAGCATGTTGTGGTATTTGCCTTGCCCTGCAAGGTGCGCTATCACGGTGGCTTCGGCATCTTGTAAGGGTTTAAGTTTGTACAGTACATCCGAGCGCCCCGTCACATACGGCGCACTGGCCAGATGCAGCATCAGCCCCTCACCACCTTGGGCGACCACTTGGTCGAGATTTTTTTGCAGCTGTTCGCGGCTGGCAAGGTGGTATTGTTTAACCGCTTGTACATGTGGCTGGTTCATCTGCGCAACGATGTGCTCAATTTGTGCTGCGCGTTGCGCAAAATCACCTGCGCCATTGGGCAACTCAAAAATCATATAACGAATCTGGCGCCAAGCGGCATCATTGGGCACTGTTTGCCGCACCGCGCTGGCGGTCTGTTCAAATTGACCGCGCCCACCCCACAATTCACCATCTAAGGCTTGCTTGGGCAGAACGGCGGTAAACCACGCGGGCGCGGCAATGGTGCCACCCCCTCGAAACCACAGCTGTGCGCCATCCCAATACGCTCGTACGCCGTCGTATTTTTCACTAATCAAATAATCACTCACTGTGACGTGTGCGGGCAACTCTTTGGTCAGCAACACATCAGGCGCAGCCTGCACCTGCCCGATAAACAACCCCAAAACCACCAGTCCACAACGCCACATGTCACGTTCCTTTTTGAGTGGATGAAAACGGCAAACACGCCTGTGCCTGCGCAAAATACTCGGCCACGCCGACTTGCTCACGAGCCACAAAATCCTGCACCGCCGCCATGAAACGCGGCTCAGCCAGCCAATGGGTCGAATGCGTATAAATCGGCGCAAAACCGCGCAGCAACTTGTGCTCGCCCTGCGTGCCAGGGTCAAAAAACCGCATATTGTGCGCCAACGCATATTCAAGCCCTTGGTAATAACAGACCTCAAAATGCAGACAATCCACCTGCGCCAATGCGCCCCAATAGCGGCCATACAGCGTGTTGGCATCTTTAAAAAACAAAGCCGCCGCAATCCGCTCGCCGCCCCTGCTGGCGATTTGCAACACCAACTGCGTCGCCATCGTGCGGCCCAGTTGCTCAAAAAACGCCAATGGCAAATACGGCGTTTGCCCGCGCACTTGATAAGTGCGCTCGTAGCAGCGGTAAAAAAACGCCCAATCATCGGTTGAAATCGACGCACCTTCAAGCCACGCGCAGGTCACGCCCGCCTGTGTCACTTTGCGTCGCTCGGCGTTAATCATTTTGCGCCGTTTGGCGGTCAACGTCGCTAAAAAACCTGCAAAATCCACATAACCCGCATCAACCCACAAAAACTGGCAGCCCGTGCGCACCGCCACATTGTGCCGCACCACAGACAAAGAAGCCTCATCCCAAAACAACCCATGCCACGACGACGCACCCACCTCTCGTGCCAAATGCCGCACGCCTTGCAACAAATGCGGCCACACATCAGCCAAAGCTACCCCATCGGCCAGCCAAACCCGCTCGCCGACCACGGGTGAAAATGGCACGCAACTGACCAAGCGCGGGTAATAATCCAGCCCCTGCGCCGCATAAGCCTGCGCCCACGCATGGTCAAACACATATTCGCCGCGGTGGTGGTTTTTGACAAACAACGGCAAACACGCCACAGGCACATCGTCATCGAGCAACAGCACATGCCGCGCCAACCAACCCGCATGCGCCGACACCGCCCCGCAGTCCTCCAAAGCCTGCCAAAACTCACGTCGCAAAAACGGCTGCGACGAGCGCATCAAACTCGGCGCAACCGCCTTTATAGAATCAACAAATTGAACTTTAAAACCCATGAAAATCCATCAAAAGAGTAAAATCATCGTCATCCAAACCAAGGAGATACATATGAAGCGCCTCATCATTATCAACACATTGCTCGCATTATCGCTCAATACCGCCTATGCAGGATTAAATGAAGGGATTAAAGCCTACGAAAACGAGCACTATGCCACCGCCCTCAAAGAGCTTGAACCACTGGCCGAACAAGGCGATGCCACGGCACAATATTACGTGGGCACAATGTACGATCAAAGCTACGGTGTAGAAACAGACAAAGCCAAAGCATTTGCATGGTATTTAAAATCCGCCGAACAAGGCAAAACGGACGCACAATACAATGTCGCAATGATGTACGCCGAAGGAGAAAGTGTCGCCCAAGACCTCAATAAAGCCATTGAGTGGTACAAAAAAGCCGCCGCCAGCGGAGACAAAACAGGTGCTGCTCAAAACAACTTGGGACTTTTATACGTAGATGGTTTTGACTACAAAGTTAAAGAAGGTCAAACAATTCCCGTCGATTACATGCAAGCACTGTATTGGTTCAATATCGCAGCCAATGAACATCAAAATAGCAACGCCCAAGTCAGTTTAGGTTACATGCACAGCATGGGTTTAGGCACCCCCACCGACAAGGCTAAAGCTGTTCATTATTATCGCTTGGCTGCTGAACAAAACAACAACATTGCCCAATACAACCTTGGTCAGATGTATCGATACGGCACAGGCGTCACCAAAAACCTCAAAACCGCCATGAATTGGTACAAAAAAGCCGCCGACAATGGCAATGAGGATGCCATGGCCGCATTCAAAAAACTGAAAGGACAAAAATGAAACACTTGTTTACCGCAACACTACTTGCACTGACATTCCATACCGCCCATGCAGGCCTAGAAGAAGGGCTTGCTGCGTATGGCAACAAGCATTATGCCACAGCCATGAAAGAGTTTGAGCCATTGGCCGCGCAAGGCAATGCCACTGCGCAGTATTATTTGGGCACGATGTACTCAGAAGGTTTGGGCGTCGCACAAGACCCCAAACAAGCTTTTGAGTGGTATTTCAAAGCCGCCACACAGGGTGACGCCAAAGCACAATACGCAGTGGCTTCTGCCTATGACAACGGCGAAGGCGTTGAAAAAGATGCCCGCCAAGCATTCATATGGCACCAAAAATCCGCGCTACAAAACTATCAAAAAGCGCAATACGCACTGGCTTGGTCTTATCATCTTGCCGATGGCGTTGCGCAGGATTTGAATAAGGCCATTGAATGGTACGAAAAATCCGCCGCCAATGGCGATGACGGCGACGCGCAATACCAGTTAGGGCTTTTGTACGATGAAGGCTATGCTAAGGACGTTGAAAACAGCCAACACATTCCTATTGATTACCCCAAAGCCAAATATTGGTATGAAATTGCCGCCAATCAGTTTGGCGATGCAGATGCGCAAGTCAATTTGGGCTATATGTACGAGCAAGGGCATGGTGTGCCACAAAGTTTCACCAAAGCAGTCCAATATTACCGCCTAGCCGCCAATCAAGACGATGCACAAGCACAATACAATTTAGGCTACGCGTACGAGCATGGTGAAGGCGTGTCCAAAAATACCAAAACCGCCCTAGGGTGGTACAACAAAGCGGCCGAACAAGGTTTAGAAAGTGCCATTGACGCACTCAACCGCCTCAAACGCCGCTAAACCCGCCCCATCATGGCTTGGGCCAGCGTGCCCAAGTCCACTTGCTCAAGCTCGCTTCCCACGGGCACGCCACGCGCCAAGCGCGTGGTTTTGATGCCGCGCTGGGTGAGTTGTTCGTTGATGTAATGCGCGGTGAGTTCACCCTCGTTGGTAAAATGTGTGGCGATAATCGCTTCGCTCACCTGCCCTGTCGCCACGCGCTGCATGAGCGCGTCCATGGCGATGTCTTTGGGACCCTTGCCTTCCAACGGGTTGAGCTGCCCCATCAGAACAAAATACAAACCGTTGTAGGTCATGGTTTGTTCAATCAAGAGTTGATCCATGGGCGACTGCACAATGCACAGCAAAGCCTCGTTGCGCTTAGGATTGGCGCACGTGCCGCAAATGGCTTGGTCGGTGAAGGTATGGCAGCGTTGGCAATGCTGCAAATGCGTCAGTGCATCGGTGATGGCACTGGCGAGGTGTTGTGCGCCGCCGCGCTCGGTTTGCAATAGCGTAAACGCGAGGCGTTGCGCGGATTTGGGGCCGACCCCAGGTAAAACGCGCAGCGCGTCAATTAGGGTCTGAATGCGGTCAACGGCCATTAAAACGGCATTTTGAAACCCGCAGGCATGTTCAGCCCTGCGGTTAAGCCACCCATTTTTTCGTTGCTCATCGCTTCGGCGCGGCGCACCGCGTCGTTCATGGCGGCGGCCACCAAGTCTTCGAGCATGTCTTTGTCGTCGGCGAGCAGCGATGGGTCGATGACCACACGTTTGACGTCGTGTTTGCAGGTCATGGTGATTTTGACCAAGCCTGCGCCCGATTGGCCTTCGACTTCAATGCTGGCCAATTCTTCTTGAGCCTTTTTCATGTCGTCTTGCATTTTTTGCGCTTGTTTCATCAAGCCTGCGAGTTGATTTTTCATCATGGTGAATGTCCTTTTAAAATGAGTGGCGCATTATAGCGCACGAATCGAATTGGGTAAAATCATGCCATCAAATTCACGCACAATCGCTTGCACGGTCGCATCGGCGGCAATAATCGCTTGTGCGCCTTGTAACTCGGCCTCTTTGGCCTGTGCTTGGACTTTGGCGGGCGTGACATCAACCGCGCCGACGTGGATTTTGAGGGTTTTGGGGGCGTCTTTGAAATACGCAGCCAAGGCTTTTTCCATCCCGCTCACCGCGGCGGCGTTGCTGGCCAAAATGCGGCTCTCGCAGCACAACTCAATGCGCGTCTCATCCAAAACCACCAATTGGCTTTGCTGCGCCAATTGCTTGACCAAGCCGCGCAGGTTGAGTTTGCCGATGAGCACGGTCCAATCAGGCAACGCGCCATCGGCGGGCGCGGGTTGCGGCTTAGGCTTAGATTGAGGGACTGCGGAATCGACAACGGCCGCTTGGCGCGGCGATTCCGCGATTACTTTTTTGCGGGCGCGGTCTCCGCTTTGACAGGGGCAAAAGCCAGCAAACGCAGCAACATCATGGTAAAGCCCGCTTGCGCATCGGGCGCAAGGTGCAATTGCTCGCGCGAGGCGGTGACAATGCTGTAGTACAACTGCACTTCGTCCGCGCCCATTTGCGGGGCGAGTTCAGCCACCAAAGCGGCCAGTTGATAATCATCGGGTCGCGCATTGGGCACAACTTGCGCCAAACTGATGCGATACAAGGCTTGCGCCAACTCCAATGTGGCATCGTAAAACGACGTGCTGCGCTCACTCATTTGTTGCGCCAATTCAACCAATTTTGCGCCATCTTTGGCCAACAACGCCCGCAAAATCGCCTCAATTTGCGCCCCATCGGTTGTGCCGAGCATGTCTTGCACGGCGGGCAAGGTGATGTTGGACAAGCTGAACGCAATCGCTTGGTCAGTGAGCGAGAGCGCATCACGCATACTGCCTTGCGCCCCTTTGGCGAGCATATGCAGCGCGGCGGGTTCAAAGGCCACTTGTTCGGCGGTCAAAATATGCGTTAAGTGCGCGACAATATCCGCAGGCGGCATTTGTTTGAGGTTAAATTGCAAGCAACGCGACAACACGGTGGGCAGGATTTTTTGCGGGTCGGTGGTGGCCAAAATAAACAACACGTGCGCGGGCGGCTCTTCGAGGGTTTTGAGCAGCGCGTTAAACGCCGATTTGGACAACATGTGCACCTCGTCGATGAGGTACACCTTGTAGCGCCCCGCCGTGGGCATGTAGACCGCGTTTTCAATCAACTGACGCATGTCGTCCACGCCTGTATTGCTGGCCGCGTCGATTTCGAGCAGGTCAATGAATCGCCCCGCGTCAATATCCACACACGCTTGGCACACATTGCATGGCGTGGCGGTAATGCCCGTTTCGCAGTTGAGCGACTTGGCCAAAATCCGCGCAATCGTGGTTTTGCCCACGCCGCGCGTGCCTGTGAACAAATACGCATGGTGCAAGCGTTTTTCCGTCAACGCGTGGGTCAGAGCCTTGACCACGTGCGCTTGACCGACCAAACTGGCAAAGTCGCGTGGTCGCCACTTACGCGCCAAAACGTGCGAATGGGTTTGCGGCAAATCGTCGTCGTCAAAAAGGCTCATATGAAAGTCCAAAATAAAAAAGCGACGGCACACTGCCGCCGCTTTTGCGAGAAATGAGTTGGCGAGCCTGACTTCGGCACTTGAGTTAAACGGCTGTAGCTGCTTCCTTCCGGACCTGACTCGATTCACCGCGACCCAATGCGAAGGGACCCGCCGAGCGCAATTGTAGCACAAGAGTTGGGGTTGGCAAAATGATGTTTCAATCAACACAGTATTTTCATTAGTTTAAAACTATTGGTCTCATATAAAATCACCATTGGTCAAACCCCTGTCATTTTGCTAACATCCGTCCATCATCAACGTTTATAAAGGATTCATCATGAGCCATTTCGAAGGTCGTTCAGTCCCACAAGTCGAATTTAAATTACGCGAAAACAACCAATGGGTCAGCACCACCAGTGCCGAATTGTTTGACAACCAAACCGTCGTGGTTTTTTCTTTGCCTGGCGCATTCACCCCCACCTGTTCGTCCACACATTTGCCGCGTTATGAGGAGCTAGCCCCTGCCTTTAAGGCCAATGGCGTGGACAGTATTTTGTGCATTTCGGTCAACGATGGTTTTGTCATGGAAGCATGGGGCAAAGACCAAGGCGTATCCGCAGTGCGCCCAATCGCCGATGGCAACGGCACATTCACCGATGGCATGGGCATGCTGGTGGACAAAAGCGCGATTGGGTTTGGTAAACGCTCATGGCGTTACTCTATGCTCGTGAAAAATGGCGTGGTGGAAAAAATGTTTGTCGAGCCTGATGTTGAAGGCGACCCATTTTTGGTCTCGGATGCCGACACCATGCTCAATTACATTGCCCCCAATGCCGCCAAACCTGAACAAGTGGCCTTGTTCACCAAAGTCGGCTGCCCATTTTGTGCGCAAGCCAAGGCAGAATTAAACGCCGCTGGGGTGGCTTATTTTGAAATGCCACTGGCCGACAATGTGCGCCAACGTTTGTTGTCGGCCGTGGCGGGCAAAGCCACATCACCGCAAATGTTTGTCAATGGCGAACTCATCGGTGACAGCGCGGCCATCAGCACATGGATTAAGGCACGCTCATGAGCCAGTCCCACTCAACCGATGTGGCCATTATTGGTGCGGGCACGGCTGGTTTGGCGGCGTATCGCCAAGCCATTGCCCAAGGCGCATCCGCCCTTCTCATTGAAGGCGGCCCTTACGGCACGACGTGCGCCCGCGTGGGCTGTATGCCCTCTAAACTGCTGATTGCTGCGGCTGAAGCGCATCACGCCTTGCAACGCTTGCCTGCCTTTGGCATTGACCTGCACGGCTCAATTTCAGTCGAAGGCGAGCGCGTGATGCGCCGCGTGCGTGAAGAGCGTGACCGTTTTGTTGGCTTTGTCCTTGAAGGGGTCGATGCCATTCCTGCGGCACATAAAATCCGTGGCTACGCGCAATTCATCGACCCGCACCACTTGAGCGTGGCACTTGAATCGGGCGGGACCATCACGATTCAGGCCAAATCCATTGTTTTGGCGACGGGTTCAACGCCCGTCATTCCTGATGTGTTAAAGCCTGCGGGCGAACGGGTTTTGGTCAACGATGATGTGTTTGCTTGGCAAACGTTGCCACGCTCAGTTTTGGTGGTCGGTGCGGGCGTGATCGGTCTTGAACTTGGGCAGGCCCTGTCGTATTTGGGCGTTGCGGTGACGCTGTTGGGGCGCGGCAATCGCATCGGCCATCTGTCTGACCCTGTTGTGCGTGAATCGGCCTTGAGCATCATGAAAAATCAATTGGATTATCAAGCCAATGCTCAACTGCAATCGGTCACGCACACCGCGCATGGCGTTGAGGTGAGTTTCATCGACGACGCTGGCGTGGTTCAGCAACGGGTCTATGACTATATTCTCTCCACCGCGGGTCGGCGCATCAATTTAGAGCGTTTGAACTTAAACGTGCTGAACATGGCATACCAAGCCAATGGCGCACCTGTTTTTGACCGCCACAGCATGCAAATTGGTGATTCTCATCTATTCATTGCAGGGGATGTCAACGCCGACGTGCCTTTGTTGCATGAAGCGGTCGATGAAGGCGCCATTGCAGGGGCAAACGCAGCACGCTGGGCGCAGCAACGCCCGATTGAGCCTGCCGAGCGACGCAGCCCATTGGCGGTTATTTTTAGCGAACCCAATATCGCAACCGTTGGGCAAATGTACCAAAACCTTGACCTTAAACGCAGTGCGGTGGGCAGCGTCGATTTTACAGGGCAAGGCCGTTCACGCGTGATGCAAGTCAATCAAGGGATTTTGCGGGTTTATGGCGATTTGGACACGGGACGATTTTTGGGCGCAGAAATGATCGGCCCGCGTACAGAGCACATCGCGCACCTCTTGGCTTGGGCGCATCAGATGCAAATGACCGTGGCACAAATGCTCAGCATGCCGTTTTATCACCCCGTAATTGAAGAGGGATTACGCACAGCTTTGCGCGATTTATCTGCACAAATGCAACGCAAAACCGCCATCTTGAACGTATAATTGAGCTTTAACCCCTTCAAAGAAAGCCCATCATGTTTGCACACGTTGACGTTTATCCAGGCGACCCGATTTTAAGTTTGGTTGATACATTCAAAAAAGACCCACGCGCTGAAAAAGTGAATTTGGGGATTGGTTTGTACTACGACGAAAACGGCATGATTCCGCTTTTGCCATCGGTGGTACGCGCCGAAACTGAATTGGCGCAGCACTTAGAAGCCCGCCCTTACCTGCCCATGGAAGGTTTGGCGGCGTTTCGCAGCGCGATTCAAGAGTTATTGTTTGGTGCGCAACACGAAGCCGTCGTCAATAAACGTGTCGCCACCGTGCAAACCATTGGCGCATCAGGCGCGTTGCGCATTGGCGCAGATTTTCTCAAAAAATACTTTCCCAACAGCGACATGTATGTGTCAGACCCGACATGGGACAACCACCGCGCGATTTTTGAAGCGGCTGGCTTTGAACCGAAAACTTATCCGTACTACGATGCAGCGACAGGCGGCGTGAACTTTGACGGCATGTTGGCCTGCTTAAATGCCGCCCCTGCCAAAACCATTTTCTTGCTCCATCCTTGCTGCCACAACCCGACGGGCGTGGATTTGTCGGTTGAGCAATGGAAACAAGTGGTAGAAGTGGTCAAAGCGCGTGATTTAATCGCATTTATGGACCTTGCGTACCAGGGTTTTGGCGATGGCATCGAAGAAGATGCCGTGGCAATTCGCATGATGGCCGATGCGGGCGTGAACTTTTTTGTCAGCAACTCATACTCTAAAAACCTGTCGTACTACGGCGAACGCGCAGGTGGCTTGTCGGTGGTCTGCGACAATGCCGCTGATGCAGAACGCATTTTGGGACAACTCAAGCTGACCATTCGCAAAAACTACTCATCGCCCGCCTACCACGTCTCAACCATCACCGCCAACGTGATGAATCAGCCCGAATTACGTGCGATGTGGGAAAATGAAGTCTCGCAAATGCGTGTGCGCATCAAAGCCATGCGGCAAAAACTGTACGACGTGTTGAGCGCGAAAGTAGCGGGCAAAGACTTCTCGTATTTGCTCAACCAGCGCGGCATGTTCAGCTACACGGGCTTGAGCGCGGCTCAAGTAGACCGTTTGCGCGAAGAATTCGCCGTGTACATGGTCAAATCAGGCCGCATGTGCGTGGCGGGTTTGAACAACCACAACGTCGATAAAGTCGCCAATGCGATGGCAACTGTCATGGCTTAAGCGTCAATCATCCATAAAAAAGCCAACTGCATGCAGTTGGCTTTTTTGTTTTAGTGTCGTTGCAAAAAACCGTTGCTGTGCAACAATTCAAGGTTGCTTTGCACATGCAAACGCGCTTCACGCTCAATCTCTGCTTTATCCGTCACCACTTCCAAAGTGCCGTGGCGCTGAAATTGAATTTGTCCATCATGCACTGCAGCTATCAGCACTTGCGCCAGCTGTTCAACGTTGTGCGAACCATCCATCTGTGGCAGCAAAACATTCAAAATCCAATTGGATTTGATATTATGGTGAATGTGTGACGTTAAGTGGCCAATACCCTGCGCGAATTTTGCCAGTCCAGTCACCACGCGAGGATATGCGGGCACAGCCTCGCCACCATTAATAAAGTCTTCTGCAGAAACATCAGACCAAATCTGAACAAAACCAATCACCACCAATTGCTCTAAAAGGGCATTCAGTTCAGTATCGTTATACTGTACGCCCACTAAGGCTTGAACCCGATTTTTTATCGCATCAAACGTCATAGGGTTACTCGGAGATTGACTCAACACCTGCAATATCGCTTTTTGGGTCGGCAAAGAGACTGTAACGTTTTGCTGACGATGGTTTTCGTAACGATGCACATTTGCATCGTCCTGTGGAATTTGACGCGCAGACATTAAAAAACGCAAACGCTGCAAGTTCTGGTTTTGCAAGGTACGGTTGATGGATGGAGCCTGTGCTTTTTTAACCAACACCGTTTGTCTAAAGGTGCGATTGCGCAGAAAATCAAAATACTGTTCCAAAATCACTTGATTGCCTTCGCACACATTCAACAAACGTTGCTTGTCTTCAGGATTTAACGTTTCCACAAACATTGACGATAAATGTGTGTCCCCCAAATAATCCAAACCATGTTCTTGAGCGCGTTGTACAAACTGATGCAAATAACAGGGCGCGTTGTGTGTTTCTAAAAACTCATGTGCAATGTAATACGGCTCCGCACTTTGAATACGCGCCGTCTCTCCTTCCATGACACGCGCAAAAATGCTGTTTTTATCACTCATTTGGTGCATGTATTCAATCATGCCACGGGCATGAGCCACCCTTTCTAAGCCTTGCCCCAAGTGACGGGTGTGAAACAACATCGCATCGCGAGTGATTTCATGGGTTTTCCAACCAGGGTAAACGTTGTAACTGATGTATGCCACACCATTGTCGCGTAAATTTTCTTGGCAAACGCGCATAATGGCCGACTGCACCTCTGGTGGTACCCAGCTGTACACGCCATGGCAGATGATGTAATCAAACTGCCCCAACTCAGGGGTAATATCGGCAATGCTCATGTGTTTGAGCTCAACATTGGTTAAGCCCAATTGCTCAATAATTCGATGACCATCTTTAATCTGCACACTTGAGTAATCCACACCAACCAGCTGCATATTGGGAAAATACAAGGCCAAAGGCGTTAAATTGCCACCCGAAGCACACCCCAACTCCAAAACACGGGCATGGCTCAATTGTGGCGCGTCCAAACCAAAAATTCGGGCAATGGCCCGCAAGCGCGAAGGATGGCTGTCCGTAAACGCATAAGAGGTATAAGGCATTTCGTCATAGCTGGCGAAATCTGCTTGGGTATTGCTGTTTTGATTCATTATTAACTTCTCCGATTAAAATCACTCATCACGCGTTGTTTCTCGCGCTGCCATTCTCGTTCTTTCTCTGTTTCCCGTTTGTCATGCAACTGCTTGCCTTTGGCCAAACCAATGTCACACTTGATGCGACCGCGCGTGAAGTGTAAATCCAAAGGCACTAAAGTGAAACCTTTTTGTTCAACCCGCACAATCAAACGTTCAATTTCCTGTGCTTTAAGCAAAAGTTTACGGGTGCGCATCGCCTCAGGTTTCACATGAGTTGAGGCCGATAGCAGCGGGCTGATGTGCCCACCGAGCAAAAACAATTCACCATTGCGGATTATCACGTACGTATCTTTAAGATTGGCACGTCCCGCACGAATCGCTTTGACCTCCCAACCTTCCAGCACAATTCCCGCTTCTATTTTTTCTTCGATAAAGTAGTCGTGAAAGGCTTTTTTGTTATTGGTAATGCTCATGAATGCGTCCTAATGTTACAATTGACGCTATTGTAGCAAACTTGGAATGGAAATATGCCAAAGGTGAGTAAAACCGTATTTCTGCCGTATAGCGCGGAGCAAATGTATGACTTGGTTGAAAAAGTTGAGGACTACCCACAATTTTTACCCTGGTGTGGCGGCGCAACAGTTCACAGCCGCACCGAGACCGAATTAGAAGCCTCAATTGTCATCGCCTTCAAAAGTCTCAAACAAACCTTTCGCACCCACAACACCAACACTCGCCCCAACATGATGCGTATGGAGTTCAAAGACGGGCCGTTCCGCTACCTCAAAGGTGTTTGGCAATTTGAGTCACTCGGTGCGGCGGGCGTCAAAATCAATTTTGAGTTGGATTACGAATTTGCCAACAAATTATTTGCCATGGGCATAGGCCCCATATTCAATCTTATCGCCCAAACCTTCATTGATGGGTTTATCGCCCGCGCCAAAGCCTTGTATGCATGACATCCGCATCAGCATCGTTTATGTCGATGCACAGGGCGTGGTTTTTAATGAACAGTTGACCTTACCCGCTGCCAGCACCATCGGCCAAGCCTTTGGGCGCAGCGCACTGTTCACAACCCATCCCAATCTTCAATTGAGCACACTCCAGTTTGGCATTTACAGCATCCGCAAAACCCTGCAAGATGTTTTACATGAGCACGACCGTATTGAAGTGTATCGCCCGCTTGTCATCGACCCCAAAGACCGTCGCCGTCAAATGGTGGACACCAAGCGCAACCCAAAAAAATGGCGACAAAATATTTCGCAAACGAGGAAATTATGAGCCCCATTTACAGCACCATCATCGGCACAGGCAGCGATTTACCCGATGTGCCCGTTAGCAATGACGAATTGGCCGCACGTCTTGCCAAAGACGGCATCGAAACTTCAGACACTTGGATTCGTGAACGCACAGGCATCACACAACGCTATTTGGCACAAAATGGCCAAACTGCCAGTGAATTGGGCGCCAATGCCGCGCGACGTGCGCTTGACGCCGCAGGCATTAGCGCACAAGAAGTTGATTTAATCATTGTCGCTACCTCCACGCCCGACATGACATTCCCCAGCACCGCCTGTTTATTGCAAGCCAAAATCGGGGCGGACAACGCCGCGGCCTTTGACGTGCAAGCCGTGTGCAGTGGCTTTGTGTACGCGCTGACCACAGCTGACGCGATGATACGCTCAGGGCAAGCCCGCACCGCGCTGGTCGTGGGCGCAGAGGTTTTTTCACGGCTGCTTGACTGGTCTGACCGCACCAGCTGTGTGCTGTTTGGCGATGGCGCGGGCGCAGTGGTGCTGCGTGCCTCTGAAAAACCTGGTATCTTGGCCAGCCGCGTCCATTCTGATGGCAAACTCAGCCACATTTTGTATGCCGAAGGTGCGCTCAACTGTGGACAAATCACAGGTCATCCATTTCTCAAAATGGACGGCCAAGCCGTGTTCAAACAAGCCGTTAAGGTACTCGGTGAAGTCGCCCTCGAAGTTTTAGGCGCGGCACAACTGGAGGCCAGCGCAATTGATTGGCTGATTCCGCATCAAGCCAACATCCGAATTTTACAAGCCTCAGCCAAGCGCTTGAACATCAGCATGGATAAGGTCGTGACCACGGTTGACTTGCACGGCAACACCTCCGCCGCATCAGTGCCACTGGCTTTGGACTGCGCCGTGCGCGATGGGCGGGTTCAAACGGGGCATTTGGTGATGCTGCAAGGGGTGGGCGGCGGCTTTACTTGGGGCGCGAATTTAATCCGCATGTAAAACAAACGCCGTAGAATTACGGTAGTTGCTCATTTGCTTTACAATGCACCATCTGTGTTTATTTTTTAAGGAATTTTTATGCGTCAATTGATTGTTTTACTCGCCACAGCCACCACTCTGTCTTTAAGCGGTTGCGGTTACAACACCATGCAAGCCCAAGATGAAGGCGTCAAAGCCAAATGGGCCGAAGTGCTCAACCAATACCAACGCCGCGCCGATTTGATTCCCAACATCGTCAAAACCGCACAAGCCGAGGCCAATTTTGAGCGCGGCACATTAGAAGCCGTCACCACCGCACGCGCTTCAGTCGCGGGCATTAAAGCCACACCTGAATTGGTCAACGACCCCGTGGCGTTCCAAAAATTCATCGACGCGCAAAATCAATTGCAAGGCTCTTTGTCTCGCTTGATGGTGGTGGCGGAAAACTACCCTAACCTTAAAGCCAATGCCGCATTCCAAGACATCCGCACCCAGTTGGAAGGCACAGAAAACCGCATCGCGATTGCCCGCAAAGGCTACATTGACTCGGTGTCGCAGTACAACACCACTTTGCGCACATTCCCCAACAACCTGACCGCCAAGGTCATGGGCTACGATGTCAAACCCAGCTACAGCGTCGCCAACGAGGCTGAAATCAGTCAAGCACCTAAAGTTGAATTTGACAACGCGAAAAAATAAAACAACACAACAACAAAAGGGGATGCGAATCCCCTTTTTGATTGAAGGACTCTCATGCGTCGCTGGTTCTCCCCTTTAACCGCCCTGCTCTTGGTGTTTTTTTTGAGCTGGAGCGGGTTTGCACGGGCACAAACTCTGCAAGCAATTCCGCCGCTCACCGCACTGGTGATTGACCAATCGGGCACGTTATCGCCTGCGGAAATCAGTGCTCTTGATGCCAAACTCAAAGCCTTTGAAAAAACCAAAGGCAGTCAAATTGGCATTTTGATGGTGGGCAGCACCGCACCCGAAGATATTTTCAGTTACACCCAGCGTGCGGCTGAAACCTACAAACTGGGCCGCAAAGGCGTCGGCGATGGCGTGTTGATTGTGGTGGCCAAAAACGATCGCAAAGTGCACATTTATGTCATGCGCGCGCTCGAAGGCGCGATTCCCGACTTGGCCGCCAAACGCGTGATTAACGAGCAAATCAAGCCTGCTTTTGCGGCAGGGCAATTTGCTCTAGGCTTAGATGCCGCGACCACGCAACTGAGTAAGCTGATTGAAGGCGAAGCCCTCCCTGCCCCGCAAGAACAATGGAAACAGAGCAATGGTGAAAATGGCTTATTTGAACCTTTGCTGATGCTCACGCTATTTGCCAGCGTGATTGGTGCGGGCATTGCCAAATCAACCAGCCGTTGGTTGGCGGCGCCCGTTGCATCGGGCACATCTGGCTTTATTGCGCTCAATATGGGGGCAGGTGCTTTGGCCCTTGCCGTTGGCTCCGTTGTGCTGCTGGCCGTCGTCATTTTTGGTAAACACTACGCACAACTGGCCACGCGACACGGCTCCTCCCCCTTTAACCGTCGCAACCGCGACGTATTTTGGGGCGGTGGTTTTGGTGGTGGCGGCTTCAGCGGTGGCTCAGGTGGCGGCTGGGGCGGTTCTGGCGGTGGTGGTGATGCGGGCGGTGGCGGCGCAGGAGGAGATTGGTAATGAAACATTTTGCACCTTTACAACTGTCTTTTGGGGCGCATTGTCAGCGCTTGCTGCGCCATTGGCTGACCTTTTCTTACCGCACACACCGTTTGTTGCCCGCAGATGCACGCGAGCAATTGGCTCAACACATCGAGCAGTCTGAGTTGAATCACACGGGTGAAATCGCCATTGCCTTTGAAACCCGCTTGCCCTTTCGTTACCTCACGCGCCAAGCCTGTGCGCGTGAACGGGCTTGGGCGGTGTTTGCCAAAATGCAGGTGTGGGATACGCCACACAATTGCGGTGTTTTGATCTATTTTTTGGTGGCCGAAAAACGGATTGAAATCGTTGCCGATCGCGGCTTGGCGAGTTTGATTGAACAAAGTCAATGGGATGCGTGGATACACGCGTTGTATATGTCTTTGCAAAAACAGCAATTAAAACAAGGATTGACACAAGTCATTGCCGAGCTTGATGCCATACTGACGACGCATTTTCCACAAAATACGGCTGATGGCACTGAAAACCGTGTAATCAACGTACCACACATTTTATAAGGCTCTATCATGTCTGTGCTGTATCCCATTGCTGAACAAGCGGCGCGTCACCCGCAATACGCCTTGGCCACACTCGGTGGCGGTTGTTTTTGGTGTGTTGAAGCGGCTTTTGTCGCCCTGCGCGGCGTAGTTGACGTTGAGTCAGGCTATGCAGGCTCTGCCGACCCTCGTGCGAACTACGAAGCAGTTTGCACGGGCACTACGGGCTTGGCAGAAGTGGTGCAGATATTATTTGACCCTCAAATCATTGATTACGCACAGCTTTTGCAGGTATTTTTCAGCATCCACAATCCCACCACGCTCAATCAACAAGGAGCAGATAAAGGCACGCAGTACCGTTCAGTCATTTTCACCCACGATGACACACAAGCCCAATTGGCGCAATCGATATTGCCCAGCATTCATGCACTATGGGGCGCACCAGCGGCCACCTCCATTGAACCCGTTCAGCATTACACACGAGCGGAAGATGAGCATCAGGCGTATTTCGCTCGACACCCGCATCAAGGCTATTGCCAAGCTGTGATAGCCCCCAAGCTTGCCAAATTGCGTGCTCAATATACAGCCCTTTTAAACACCTAAAATAACTCTCCCCGCACAAGCAAAAGGGAGAGTTACCTCATCAATCGCCTAAGTCAAATATCTGCGTCGCCCCAATTTTCGCACCCACGCCACCCGTGCGTGAATACGATGCGCCACCCACAATCGACCAGCGACCATTATCAGAAGTTCGGCGCAGCGAAACCCCCACCGCAACCTCACCACGATAATAACCCAAGCCTTCATAAACACTTAACTTACCAGGGGCATACGGTGCGTCACCCATCGCCATCACCGCTGCCACACCTCCATACGCTTTTTTGGCCAATTGTTCAGAATACGCGTTGGCTTGACTCAAAACATTCGCCCCTAAGCCTTGAAGCTGGCTCATATTCACCGCATCCGTCGGTGCAGAACCCGCCGCAACGTTGGTGATTTGGCGCTCAGCACCTGTTGAACCCACCGAAACCGTATTAGCCCTATCCGCCACAGAATTAGCCCCCAAAGCCACAGAGTTATTCGCTACAGCATTGGCATAAGCACCCAAGGCCAAAGCATTGTTGCCCAACGCCGTCGCCCCATTCCCCACCGCCACAGCGTTATCCCCCACAGCCAACGACCGCGGCCCAACCGCCACAGCATCCAACCCCACGGCCAAAGCCCCAACACCCATTGAATTGCTCTTGAAGTATTTCGTGCCCGCACTGTCTATCGCCTCAACCGCTGTAGACAAAGAAGCCACCGAATTATTGGTGCGAGTGATGGCGGTTGACGTTGAGGTGCTCAACGACGAAACTGAGCTGTTGGTTGAGCCAAGCGCTGTTGAAGTCGATGAACTCAACGACGACACCGAGCTATTGGTCGAGCCAAGCGCTGTTGAAGTCGATGAACTCAACGACGACACCGAGCTATTGGTTGAATCAATCGCTGTCGAAGTCGATGTGCTCAATGATGACACCGAGCTATTGGTCGAATCAATCGCTGTCGAAGTCGATGTGCTCAACGACGACACCGAACTATTGGTCGAGTCAATCGCTGTTG
>JBOFII010000035.1:0-1033 GCA_051650085.1 Formosimonas sp. | reverse complement strand
TCCATCCCTTTGCTTGGGTGCGGGGCGCAGGTTTTAGGTGGCGAGTGTAAGTCTGTCATTGCGTGCTCCTGTGCTTGGTAATACACGCAATATCGCAGGTCTTTTAAGGTGGTTCAAGGTGGGGGCGGTTGACGCTTACACTTAACACAGGCACAGGCTCATCCAAGCGGTTGAGCAAATACGCGTAGAACTCAAGTGCCTCGCTGAACACCATGCCGCCTTGGCCTTCGTACATGCCCAAACGATACGGGCCGTATTCTTTGAGCACCGCCTCGGCGTTGGTCGCCAACTCATTGAGTTTGCCAATCGCCTGCTCTTGCTCGGCCTGCAACTGCTCCAAGTCGCTTGACTTCTCAGAAAAGCGTTTGCCATCGACCACGGGGCGGTAAATCATGGTCAAGTACAACTCGTTTTGCATCAACTTCTGGCTAGACAAAGCGCTGTAATACTCATCCGATATGCGCTGATTGAAGCGTTCGCCGAACTTGGACTTGTTGCCCGTCGTGCGGCGACGGCGCACATCGTGCACCCAAAACGCCACATTGGTAAAGTCAGGCGCGCGCAGGCTTTGCAATAAGCGGTTGAAGGTGTTGTGCTTGTGCTCCAACTCCCACTCCTCACGCCCGACAAACGGCAAGCCGCTCAGATGCCAAACGGTCATGAAGTCACCGCCACGGGTCTTGATAATCGTGGGGGAAACGTGGGTGGATAACGAGATGAACTCGCTGATGGAGGGGTCTGGGGTGAACATAGGATGCGGCTCTTTTTAAAGGTATATCGTCATTCCCGCGCATGCGGGAATCCAGCGATGTACACAGTAAACTGACTCAATTTGTCAAATAACGATTGCCCTTTGAATTATTTGTCTTTACAATAAACTCATGAAAACAGTCATTGAAACCCCCGAATACCTCACATGGGCTAAAGCCGTTTGGTCAGATGAAGAGCGCATAGCGTTTGTCGATTACATTGCCGAAAACCCAGATGCTGGCGCGGTCATTCCGCACACCAATGGCTTACGGAAAGTACGCTT
>JBOFII010000034.1:0-104871 GCA_051650085.1 Formosimonas sp. | reverse complement strand
ATTGCCGTCGAAGTTGATGAGCTCAATGAAGCAACAGAGCTGTTGGTGCTGGTTACAGCAGTTGAAGTCGATGAACTCAACGAAGCAACAGAGCTGTTGGTGCTCGTTACAGCGGTTGACGTTGAAGAGCTCAACGATGCAACAGAGCTTGCATTGCTGCCAATTGAAGTTGACATTGAGCTGCTCAACGAAGCCACCGCACTGTTCGTGCTGGTGATGGCGGTTGAAGTTGATGTACTCAACGATGCAACAGAGCTACCTGTACCAACGATTGCCGTCGAAGTCGATGAACTCAATGATGCAACAGAGCTGTTTGTGCTCGTTACAGCAGTTGAAGTTGATGAACTCAACGATGCAACAGAGCTACCTGTACCAACAATTGCCGTCGAAGTTGACGAACTCAACGAAGCAACAGAGCTGTTGGTGCTGGTTACAGCGGTTGACGTTGAAGAACTCAATGACGCAACAGAACTATTTGTGCTGGTTACAGCGGTTGAAGTCGATGAACTCAACGACGCAACTGAGCTGTTTGTACTGGTTACAGCGGTTGACGTTGAAGAACTCAATGATGCCACTGAGCTATTTGTGCTGGTTACAGCTGTTGACGTTGATGAGCTCAATGATGCAACAGAGCTGTTTGTACTGGTTACAGCCGTTGAAGTCGATGAGCTCAATGATGCAACAGAGCTGTTTGTACTGGTTACAGCCGTTGAAGTCGATGAACTCAATGACGCAACAGAGCTGTTTGTGCTCGTTACAGCAGTTGAAGTCGATGAACTCAACGATGCAACAGAGCTGTTGGTGCTGGTTACAGCTGTTGAAGTTGATGAACTCAATGAGGCAACAGAGCTGTTTGTGCTCGTTACAGCGGTTGACGTTGAAGAGCTCAATGACGCAACAGAGCTGTTTGTACTGGTTACAGCAGTTGAAGTTGAAGAACTCAACGAAGCAACAGAACTGTCTGTGCCAATGATTGCCGTTGACGTTGACGAGCTCAATGAGGCAACTGAGCTTCCAGTTACACCCAGCGCAGCATACAATTGGCTGCCATTGATGGCATCTGTTGAGGTCGATGTAATCAAGCCAGCGGCTACATTTTGGATGCGGCGTTCAGCACCAACTCTGCCTACGCTGAATACACCTGTTGGTGTGGCAGCGGCAAAGCCACCATAATTGACGCCCGCAACAGTGGCTGAATTAACTGCGGTCAAACCACCTGATTGTGCGGTCAAGGCCGCCGTCGTGGCTTGCGAGCCATTGCCGATCGCGACGCTGTTGTCCAACGAAGCCGATGCTGCGAGACCCATTGCAATTGAGTTGAGACCACTGGTCGTGGATTCAGTCCCCAAAGCGATCGAATTGGCCGCGGTCGCTGTGGCAAAACGCCCCTGTGCTGTCGCACCAGAAGCCGTCGCTACTGCCGCACGACCCAATGCCCAAGCCTGATCCGCCGTCGCAAAAGCCCCGTGACCAATTGAAACCGAAGAATGACCAGACGCACTGGTCATATTACCCAGCGCAATAGCCGCATAACCCGTTGCCGAGTTATTAGCACCAATTGCAGTAGAAGCACCATCTCCTGTAGCAAAACCACCATTACCAATAGCAACACTGGAAAAACCTGTCGCAGTTGAACGAGAACCAATTGCAACAGAAAACCGATCGACAAAATTATCAGAACCCACTGCAACATTGGCATGCTCGCCAGAAGAGGCTGTAATTGGTCGTACATACAGCATTTCATTTGCTTTATTCCAGTTTTGCTGCCATGCCATCGTAGTCAGAGATTTAGAACCTGTTTGAGAGTTAAACCCTACAGCCACACCATTAGTAGAAAAAGCCGATGAGTTATGACCTACAGCAACAGCACTTGAGCCCGTAGCTAATGCACCCACACCTGCCGCCAAAGTATTCGCAGCTATTGCACCATCATTATTGTAATTACCACCTTGAACACCCTTATCATTCACACTGTAGTAGTGGCTTTGACTGCCCGCTACCACCTGCTGCGCCACGGCATACAACTGGCTACCATTGATCGCATCGGTTGAAGTTGCACTGACCTGACCTGCGGCTAGGTTTTGGATGCGGCGTTCCGCACCCGCTTGACCCACACTAATCACACCGACAGGGCTGGCTGTACCCCCTGCAAAAGTATAGGTTTTTGTACCTGCGGTAAAGCTGTTCACCGCAGTCAAGCCCGCAGTCTGCGCATTGGCCGTGCCTGTTTGGTTGGCGTACGACCCCAAGCTCACACTGTTATTCAACGTGGCCGTTACGCTATTACCTATCACAAAAGCGTCATCCGCAGAGACCGTGTTAAAGTTACCCGATACATAACTTCTGCTGCCCGTAATCAGACTCGGGTCACCAAATGCACCTGAAGCATAACCGCTGACTGTGTTGCCGTAACCAATACTGATTGAACGCTCACCAGTGGCACGCGCCCCAGTGCCAATAGCAACAGCATCAGCACCGCTGGCTGTACTGTAGTAACCAATAGCCACGGTATCATGCACGGTGGCCATGGCTCGGCGACCCATCGCAATCGAGTGCAAAGCAGTTGAACTAGCATCAACACCAACCGCGACCGAATCTATCCCTTCTGCAGTTGAATGATAGCCCAGCGCCAAGCTACTTTCACCCAAAGCTTTGGCAGAATAACCCAAAGCAACTGCTTGCATACTGTTCGCATCAGCCAAGTTACCCACGGCAACACTGCGAACCCCACTGGCCGATGCAAATCCACCCAAAGCCAACGCATTCCACGCCGTTGCGCTGGCTCTGCGCCCTATCGCCATCGCCTGCGTGCTTTCGGCATAAGCACCGCGACCGACTGCCATAGCGTCGATGCCTACTGAAGCTGCCTCAGTACCCAACGTAAGCGCACCATCTCCCTTGGCTACAGAGCCATAGCCGACGACAGTGGGGGAATATGCACCCGACGCGCTGGAAGCACCATTATCACTAGAACTATTATCCTGACCGATAACGATTTGAGCATTGGCCACACCGACCATCGCAACACTTGCAGCCGCAGCGGCGACCACTGCCGCACCGCTTTTTTTGCCGTTGGCTTTGGTATTTTCCGCAACAGCAACCCACGTGCCCGTGTGCTCTATATATATACTTTTGTAACTTTTATTCATATTTACTTTCTCAAAAATCACATTGACTATTAATAAAACCGCATGTTTTTTCAAACATCACAATTATAAGTCACTTTTAGAAAAAGATTTAGTAAAAACACCCCTAATCGTTTAATCTAATTAATAAAAATCCAATAAGGCGCATGAAAATAGCCTGTTTTATAGCCAAAAAAAGCAATAAATAGTGCAATTAAACATTTTTTTCTCTTAAAAATCAAATAGATAAAAAAAACATAGAAAAAAGTACAAAAAAAGCTCAAAATATTCATTCAAAGCAATTAATCTATGGATTGTTGCGTTTTTGCAAAATTTGTAGGTAATTATTTTTTATTATTGTTATATTCCTTATATACAAATAAAAAAATGCAGCTGTAAAAGCTGCATTTTTGAAAAAGTTTACGATTCAAAAGCCAAGAAATTTTTATTGAACATTCGCTTTAAAAATCAAAAGAGCACAGAAAAACATTCAAATCGCTTATGAAAATCCATTATTCACGATTAGATTACATTATTCCATCAATTTATAGTTAAATTAGACCACGATTTTTTATATACTTATATACAAATTAAAAACGCAACCCTAAAGGTTGCGTTTTTAATGTGAAACTACGAATTAAATCAAACGGCGGCCACTTTGCGGGCGGGCAATTTTTCTTTAATCCGTGCTGATTTACCAGAGCGGCTGCGCAAGTAGTACAACTTAGCGCGACGAACGTCACCACGGCGTTTGACTTCAATGCCTGCGATGATGGGTGAGTGCAATTGGAATGTACGCTCAACACCGACGCCAGATGAAATTTTGCGCACGATAAATGATGAGTTCAAGCCACGGTTGCGCTTGGCAATCACCACGCCTTCGTAAGCCTGAACACGCTTACGCGCGCCCTCAACCACGTTAACACTGACCACAACGGTATCGCCAGGGGCGAATTCAGGGTGGTTTTTACCCAAGCGAGCGATTTCTTCTTGCTCTAAGATTTGAATCAAGTTCATATTTAACTCCGTAACCATCGTATGCTGTCGGTTTTATTTGTAGACAACCAGAGGATGGGTTTTAATCCGCAGATTGTTCAATCTGCACCAAATATCTTTCGTCCGCGCAGGTTAATAAACCCTTGTGACGCGCAGCTTCGATTAAATCGGGGCGTTTGCGTTGCGTGACCAACAACTGTTGCTCACGACGAAAGACGGCTATTTTAGCATGATTTCCCGACAAAAGCACATCGGGCACGGCCAAACCCGCAAAAACTTCAGGGCGCGTGTAATGGCCGCAATCGAGCAAACCATCGCTAAAAGAATCTTGAATGGCCGATTGCTCGTCGTTGAGCACACCCGCGACACAGCGCAAAAGCGCGTCGAGCATGAGCATGGCGGGCAACTCACCACCTGAGACCACCACATCGCCGACACTCAACTCTTCGTCAATCAAACCCAATTCAAACAATCGCTCATCAATGGCTTCGTAGCGTCCGCACAACACAATCAAGCCGCGCGAGCTGTGTTGCAAACTGCTGCTCACCCAATTTTGCGTGAGTTTGCCCCCTTGCGGCGACATGTAAATCACATGCGGCTGCGCACCAGCGGCAACTTGCCGTGCTCGCGCCGCTTCAATCGCCGCCACCAATGGTTCGGCCAGCATGACCATACCTGGCCCGCCGCCGTAGGGGCGGTCGTCCACGGTTTTATGTGCGTTGTGGGTGAATTGACGGGGATTCCAAAAGTGTATATCCACCAAGTTGCGCTTGAACGCGCGACTGACCACACCTTGCTCGGTCAAGGCGGTGAACATTTCGGGAAATAAGGTGATGATGTCGAGTTGCATTAAGCCAGCGCGTCCACGTCCCAATCGACTTGAATGGTTTTGGCGACCGTATCAACTTCGCCGACAAACGCGCCAACAAATGGAATCAGGTATTCGCCCGCTGCACCAACCACCTGCATAACTGGGTGCGCGGCCGATTCGAGCAAGACATTGAGCTCGCCCAGCGTCACGCCGTCGCGATTGATGACGGTTGCACCAATCAAATCAACCCAATAAAACTCGCCTTCATCGGTTTGCGGAAAGTCCGCCCGCGAAATGGCCACTTGCCAACCTTTGTGCGCCTCGGCCACTGTTCGGTCAGCCCAACCATCGAACTCGACCAGCCAAGTGTCTGAATGCGCTTTAATTGTTTTGACTGAAACCATTTGCCACGCAGAGATAGGAATCTCGGTTTGATTAGGCAAATAAGGGGCAACCCACCAAGTGCTCGCATACTCAACCGCGTCGGGCGAATGCGAAAAAGGATGGAGTTTAATCCATCCTTTTACACCGTACGCCACACCGAGGCGGGCGACGACGACTAAATCACTTGGGGTATTGACGTTTACATCACGCGCGGCTGCGCGTTTGGGTTTAAACGCCACCATGCCATTAAGCTGCTTTGATTGTTTTGACCAAGCGAGCAACGGCTGGGCTCAATTGGGCACCGACGCTTTGCCAGTAAGCCAAACGATCCGCAGCGATGCGCAAGCCTTCAACGCCTTCAGCGGCCAATGGATTGTAAAAGCCAATGCGCTCGACATAACGACCATCACGACGGTTGCGTGAATCAGCAGCAACGATGTTGAAAAAAGGACGTTTTTTTGAGCCGCCACGAGCCATACGAATTACTACCATGTTGATTCCTTCAAATTAATTGATAACACATTAAAATAACCTCGCCACCATGGGGACACGCCTTGCCAACGAGAATAAACTTGTAAACCACGCATTGTACGTCAAAAACCACAAGCTGTCCAAGCAATTTATCAGACTTGCATCATTGACGAGACGGGCGGCGGATTTAACGACAACGCTAAGGTTTCTTTGATTTCTTCCATCACCACATAGCTTTTTGAACTGCTCACGCCAGGTAAGCGCAGCAAAACCCCCAACAATTGACGGTATTCGCTCATTTCCTTAATTCGCGCCTTAATCAAGTAGTCAAAATCGCCCGATACTAAGTGGCATTCTTGCACCTGTTCAACTTCGAGCACGCTGCGGCGGAACTCTTCAAACTTGCCGTTGGCCATGTCTTTGAGGCTGATTTCAACAAACACCAACATGGTCGCATCCAATTCACGTGGATTGAGCCGCGCGTGGTAGCCCATAATCACGCCCTCGCGCTCCATGCGGCGCACGCGCTCAATGCATGGCGTGAGTGACAAACCGACCTGCTCGGCCAAGTCGGTCATGACGATTCGACCGTCGTTTTGTAAAATGGACAATAATTTACGATCTATTTTATCCAATGTCTTATTGGTTTTTTTCTCAACGCGCATAAAACCCCAATCATTAATTAAATTAATAAAAAATTCAGTAAGTAATTCTAGCAATTTTTGAATATCATAGCAAAAGTTATTAGCTGCAAGTGCAAACTTGTCGTTTATCGAACCTTTTGTTGAGGGTCATCCATCATGAAAATCATTATTTTGGGCAGTGGCATCATCGGCGTGACCAGCGCGTATTATTTAGCGCTTGCGGGTCACGAAGTCACCGTCATGGAGCGGCACAGCGACGCTGCGCTGGACACGAGTTTTGCCAACGCGGGACAGATTTCACCAGGCTACGCCTCGCCGTGGGCTGCGCCAAGCATTCCGACCAAAGCCATGAAATGGATGTTTGCCGCCAACTCGCCGCTAACCATACGGCCTGATTGGAGCTGGGCGCAAATCAAATGGATGCTCGCCATGCTCAAAAACTGCGACGAGAGCCGTTATCAACGCAATAAAGAGCGCATGGTGCGCTTGGCCGAATACTCGCGCGATTGCTTGATTGAACTGCGTGCCAACACAGGCATTGAATACGAAGGCCGCCAGCAAGGCACCATGCAAGTGTTTCGCTCCGCCGCGCAACTCGATGCGGCCGATAAAGACATTGCCGTTTTGCAACAACTCGGCGTGCCGTATGAGTTACTCGATGCACAAGGTTTAATCAAGGCCGAACCCGCGCTGGCCAACAGCCGCGTGCCGCTGGTTGGCGGCTTGCGTTTGCCCAATGACGAGACAGGCGACTGCCAATTGTTCACTGCGCATTTGGTCACGCTGTGCCAAAACATGGGCGTGCAATTCATGTTCAACACCACGGTTGATGAACTCATTGTCAGCGGCAACGTCGCCACGGGCGTGCGCTGCGGCAATGCACAACATCACGCCGATGCGGTTTTGTGCACATTGGGGGTTTACACGCCGCAACTGCTCAAAGGGCGATTGGAGATTCCGATTTATCCGATTAAAGGCTACTCAATTACCGTGCCGATTCAAAATCCTGAGCGCGCGCCCGTATCGACTATTTTGGATGAAACTTACAAAATCGCCATCACGCGCTTTGACAACCGCATCCGTGTTGGCGGCATGGCCGAGTTGCGCGGCTACAACAAAGACTTGCTCGCCTCGCGTCGTGCCACGCTTGAAATGGTGGTCAATCAACTTTATCCTGAAGCGGGCGACAGCACGGCGGCGAGTTTCTGGACGGGCCTGCGCCCCGTCACGCCTGACTCTACGCCGATTGTCGGCGCAACGCCGATTCAAAATTTATGGCTCAACACTGGCCACGGCACACTGGGCTGGACTATGGCCTGCGGCTCGGCCAAACTGATTGCCGACCTGATGAGCGGCAAGTCAGGCGAGATTCAATCCAATGATTTGAATTTAAATCGCTACTCCACCGAATAAATGTAGTAAAATAACATTTTTCAAGACCCTCTTCTCTTTTAGTCATAAAAGGGAATTCCACCCAGCGAGTTTCTCGCTGGGTTTTTTTATACCTGCATGGTACAATCGGCCACTATTTTAACCACCGAAATCCGCCATGAGCCACACCATTACTGTTTTACCCTCCAACGATACTTTTTCCATCAACCCCGACGAAACCATTTTAGATGCCGCCTTGCGCAACAACGTGGTTTTGCCTTATGGCTGCAAAGATGGCGCGTGCGGCTCATGCAAATCCAAAATTATTTCGGGCGAGGTCAATCATTTTGAACACAGCAACGCCATCAACGCGGATGAGCGCGAAAAAGGCGTGGCGTTGTTGTGCCACACCACGGTTAATTCTGATGTGACGATTGAAGCCCGCGTGATTAGCGCGGGGATGTTTCCCATCAAAAAGCTGCCCACGCGCATCATTTCGATGACCCGTCCGTCTGATGACATTATGCTGGTCACGCTGCAATTGCCTGCCCATGACGCGTTTGAGTATCGCGGTGGGCAATACATTGACTTTATTTTGCGCGACGGCACGCGCCGCAGCTACTCGATGGCCTGCGCCCCGCGCCTTGACGACAAAACCCTTGAGCTGCACATTCGCCACATGCCTGGTGGCGTGTTCACCGACCAATTGTTTTCCAGCATGAAAGAGCGCGACATTTTGCGCGTTGAAGGCCCGCTGGGCACGTTTTCGCTCAACACCGACTCGCACCAGCCGTGCATTTTCTTGGCCTCAGGCACGGGTTTTGCACCGATTAAGGCGATTATCGAAGAAATGCAACAACGCAACATTCACCGCCCGATTCATTTTTATTGGGGCGTACGCCGCCCAGCCGACTTATACATGCACGAGTTGGCCGAACAATGGGCGCGTGACATCCCCAACTTCACCTACATTCCCGTCGTCTCCGACGCGCTGCCCGAAGACAACTGGCAAGGCCGCACAGGTTTGGTGCACGAGGCGGTTATGGCCGACTTTAACAAACTGTTCGCTTATGATGTTTACGCCTGCGGCGCACCGATTATGGTACAAGCGGCGCACACGGCCTTCACCAACGAGCGCGACTTACCCGAAAGCGCGTTTTACTCCGATGCATTTTTAAGCGCGAAAGACAAAAAGTAAAATGGTCAATGCGTGGCTGGCGGGGTTTTTGGCAGGATTGGCACTGATTTTACCGATTGGCGCACAAAACGCCTTTGTGCTCAAATTGGGTTTGCTGCGCCAGCATGTTTTGCCTGTCGCTGTGCTGTGCGCCAGTTTGGATGCTGCGCTGATTTTGCTCGGTGTGGCCTTTGCGGGCGCAACCTTTGCTCAACACGCTTGGGCGTTGACCGCGGTGCGCTATGTTGGCGTGGCATTTTTGCTGGTTTATGGCGCACGGGCATTTTACAATGCCTATCGCCATGCACAACCCAACACCGACGCGCCGCTGGCGCAAAACATCTCGCTCAAAAGCGCAGTTTTGACTTGTTTGGGCTTTACGCTGCTCAATCCACACGTTTACTTAGATACGTTTCTGCTCTTGGGCAGCCTTAGCGTGCAGTACCAGCCGCATCATTTTGACTTTGGCTTCGGTGCGTTGAGTGCCTCATTTGCGTGGTTTTTAACTTTAGGGTTTGGCGCACGCCTGCTCACGCCGCTGTTTGCCAAAGCCCGCACATGGGTGGTGCTTGAGTTCCTCATTGGGTTGATTATGTGGAACATTGCGTACCATATTTGGACGCTACCGCTAACGGTTTAGTGCTCACCGACCCATTGCATGAACACATCATGCACTTTTTTGCCCTCCGCGGTTTGCGCTTTGGCCCCTTGAATGATGCTGACCAGTGCATAGCGCGTACCACTTTTACCATCGATATAACCCGCAATCGCCCGCACATCGTTGAGCGTGCCTGTTTTGATGTGACCACGCCCAACCATGTCGGTTTCTTTGAGTCGATTTTTCATCGTCCCCGACACGCCTATCACGGGCAAGCTGTTGTACAACGCTGGCTCATTGGCCGCATGCACCAGCAATATACCCATGTCTTGTGCACTGATGGCGGTATTGCGCGACAAGCCTGAGCCATTGCCCATCACCACCGATTTTAAATGCAAACCATTTTGCGCCAAAATCTGCCGCACCTGCTGCGCACTGCCTGTAAGCGAGCCAACGCCATGAGCCTTGGCCGATAAGCTCAAGTAAATTTGCCGCGCCATGACGTTGTTGGAAAAATAGTTCATATCTTTGAGCACATCGGCCAGTGGATTGGACAGCACGCTGGCCAAGGGTTGCGCGGCTTTGGGCACAACGCCATCACTCACAACCACGCCATGCCCCGCCAAGGTCGATAAAACCCCTGCGACATAATCATTCGCCGTCATTTGATAGGCGTGCACATGCCACTGTTGCGTGCCGCATTCGCTGAAATAACGCCCCAACATGGTCGCTCGGCTTGCATTGACATTCAACAAAACCGTGCTTTTCCACCCACCCGTTGGACACGCGCCCTCAACCCAGTCCACACGATTATCCACCGTAAAATTGCTCAGATTCGGCGTACTGACAATAGTTTTGGCCACAGGATCAAAGGTGAAACTCAAGGCGCGAAAATTCAACAACGCCGCATCGGGTTGCGCGTTGTACGGCATCGACGGCTCGCCGTCAAAACGAGCCGCATCTTGTCGCTCGTCTTTAAAAATCGTGCGATCAATCCGCACGCGCGATGGCAACGTACCTGCTTGTTTGACCAAAGCCTCAATTTTTTCAATCACCAATTGTGGGTCGCCACTGCCTTTAAGATACGCGGTTGCGCCGTCGCTCAACAACTCGGTGCGCCACTGATAAGCCGCGCCCAAGTCCTTGAGCGCGGCGTAACTGGTCACCAACTTAATCGTGGAGGCTGGATTTTGCGCACGCTGGGCGTTTTGCGCGACCAGCGGCGGTGCGCCATTGACGGCTTGCACATAAAAGCTCACTTGCTTGGTAGGAATTTTTGACTGCGCCAACGTCTGCCGAAAGTCAAAGTCCTCTGGTGCGGCCTGCGCAAGACAGGCAACACTCAAACCTACAATACTCTGAACCATTTTTTTCAACATCAAAATCCCCTCAATTTGGCTGGCATTTTGCCACATTGGCTCACGTGAAGCGACTTAATTTTGTACAATAGCAACTTGCCCACCCTCACGAAATTCATCATGTCTGCGCACATCATCCATGGCAAAAAAATCGCCGCACAAATCCAAACCGAAATCAAAAATCGCGTCACCGCGCTCAGCCAACGCGGTATTCACCCAGGTTTAGCGGTGATTTTGGTGGGCGAAAACCCCGCTTCGCACGTTTATGTCACCAACAAAGTTAAAAGTTGCGCTGCCGTCGGCATGCATTCGGTGCTGGAGCAATATTCAGTCGATTTGACCGAAGACAAGCTGCTCGCCCGCATTCACGCGCTCAACCAAGACCCTGATATTCACGGGATTTTGGTGCAACTGCCGTTGCCTGCACACATCAACACATTTGCCGTACTCGACGCCATTTCACCGATTAAAGACGTCGATGGCTTTCACCTCATCAACGCAGGCGCACTCATGACTGGCCAGCCGCGCTTACGCGCCTGCACGCCCTATGGCGTGATGAAAATGCTTGAGCACAGTCATGTTGAACTGCGCGGCGCACATGCGGTCGTGGTCGGCGCATCCAACATCGTCGGCAAACCGATGGCCATGATGCTGTTGCAAGCAGGCGCAACCGTCACGCTGTGCAACTCCAAAACCCGCGATTTGGCGCAGCACACCCGTCAAGCCGACATTGTCATCGCCGCCGTGGGTCGTGCACGAATGATTACGGGTGACATGATTAAGGCAGGCGCGACCGTGATTGACGTGGGCATCAATCGCGACGAGCACGGTAAGTTGTGTGGTGACGTTGACTTTGACAGCGTTGCAGCCGTGGCGGGGGCCATCAGCCCCGTCCCTGGTGGCGTTGGACCGATGACCATCACCATGCTGCTCATGAACACTTTAGAAGCCGCCGAAAAATTAGGGACGCAATAAAGCCGCACAAGAATTGAAGTACCACTTAAACTGTTTTTTATCAAATATAGGGACAGTATTTAAGCTGGCGCTGTGCAACCTAGGCAAAAATACTTAAATCAGTTATAATAGCAACTTACTACTAACGAGAATTTGGCATGGACAAACTTACGAACGAGTTGATTATCAAAGGCCTCACCCTTGACGGCAAACAATTTCGCCCTTCAGACTGGGCTGAGCGTTTGTGTGGGGTCATGAAGTGTTTTGAAGAAGATTCCAGCCACTACGGCCACTTGACTTATTCTGAATATGTGCGCCCCATCAGCATTCAAAATGTCAAATGCGTGGTCATCAACACCGACCTTGAAGAAGAACTGCCCATCGCTTACAAATTTTTCCTCGACTTTGCCGCCAGCAACAAACTACAAACGATTGATGCCCGAACCGATGGTTCATCCTCTTTCGGCGCGTAATCTCACCGCTCATCACCCTCGCAACGCGAGGGTTTTTTATGTCACAATCTCGCCATGACCTATCCTGCCCCCACACCGACTATTTTATTTTGTTGCCAATGCGGCCATGCCATTGAGCAGCGCATTCCCGATGGCGACAAACGCCTGCGTGCGGTTTGCCCCGCTTGCGCAAGCATTCACTACGAAAACCCAAAATGCGTGGTCGGCACGATTCCGATGTACAACAATCAGGTTTTATTGTGCTTACGCGCCATTGAGCCTCGTGCGGGATTTTGGACGTTACCGGGTGGTTTTTTAGAATGCGGCGAAACCTTGAGCGGCGGCGCACAGCGCGAAACATGGGAAGAAGCCTGCGCCCAAGTAACAATGATTGAGCCTGTTTACACAATCGTTGACATTCCGCACATCAGCCAAATTCACGTGTATTTCAGAGCCGAGATTTTAGAGCAAGCCGACGCGCCGCTGTTTGCTGCGGGTGAAGAAACGCTCGCCACGCAATTGTTTGCGTTAGACGAAATTCCGTGGGACTCAATCGCGTTCAACAGCGTGCGCTACACCTTGCAAGCCTTGATTGCCGACCTAGCCACAGGACAATTTGCCACCCGCCACCACACTTTATTGCCTGCTGACTAATGCCACACCGAATCCCCGTCATTCACCAGCCTGATTTATTGCCCACGCACGCCACGATTAACGACGGCGCGCCGAATTTTGACGACATTTTCGCCATCAGCACACAAATTAACGCCGACTGGGTACACACCGCCTATCAGCGCGGTTTGTTTCCGTGGTACAGCCAAGGCCAGCCCGTGCTGTGGCACAGCCCAGAGCCACGCATGGTGCTCACGCTCAACGAATTTAAACTCAGCCAGTCATTGCGCAAACGCCTGCGCCAATGGGCGCGACAACCGCAGTTGGGGATGCGCGTCACGGTCAATCAAGCGTTTGGCCGCGTCATCCAAGCCTGCGCCGAGCAAACGCGGCGCGGCCAAAACGGCACATGGATTACCGATGAGATTAAAGCCGCCTACACCGAATTGCACCTGCGCGGCCAAGCCTGTAGCGTTGAAGTGTGGCAGCACGAGCGACTGGTTGCGGGGCTTTATGGCGTGCTGCTGGGGCGCATGTTTTTTGGCGAGTCGATGTTCACTCACCTGACCGACGGCTCAAAAATCGCGCTGGCCTGCTGGGTTCAGTATTTAGCCCAGCACGAGTTTCAAATCATCGACTGCCAGCAAGAAACCGCACACCTCACCCAACTGGGCGGCGCACCGATTGAACGCAGCGCATTCTTTGCCCAATCCGCCGCCCTCATGGCGCAACCGCCGCTGAATTTAAGCCCGTTCAAACAACCGCACAACCTACTTGAGCATGCCGCATGAGCGAAACCCTGCAACTGTTCCAAACCGATGAATACGCCTGCTCTTACCTACCTGAGCAACGCGCCCAATCGCTCATGGTCTCCCCTGTCAACGTCATCACCCCCAGCAACTACAGCGCATTGCTCCACTTGGGCTTTCGGCGTAGCGGCCTGCACGTCTACCGCCCCAACTGTGCCCAATGCCAAGCCTGCACCTCGCTGCGCATCGACGTCAACGCCTTTAGCGCCAACCGCAGCCAGCGGCGCACCCACAAAAAATGGCAACACTTAACGGTTGCCATTTGCGAACTCGACTTCAACCCAGAGCATTTCGCGCTGTACCAACATTACCAGCGCACCCGCCACAGCGACAGCAGCATGGCCAACGACGATGCCGCGCAATACCGCCAATTTTTATTGACCAGCCGCGTCGATAGTTTCCTCGTCGAATTTCGCAACGCCGAGCAGCAACTGCTCATGGTCAGCCTCATCGACCGCATTGACGACGGCCTATCCGCCGTATACACCTTTTACGACCCCGCCCACAGCGGCCTTGGCACCTACAACATTTTGTGGCAAATCCAAACCGCCCAACAGCTCAACCTGTCCTACGCCTACCTCGGCTACTGGATAGCAGGCTCACAAAAAATGGCCTATAAAGGCCAGTTTGCGGCTGCGCAGGTGTTGAAAGAGAATGTATGGCAAGCGTTGTAGATAAACTGTGTTTACTCGCCAAAAGCCACATTTACCACACATAAATCTTATAGTCCACCAACTCTCCTACGTGACGGTTAACTATTCATCCTACGATGTTTGAATATCAACGGCTACCGATGTTTTCCAGTCGTCATATTTTGTTAAAAATTCAGCTGAAAGTTTCGTCACAAGTTGTTGGTTTTCAATATAGGACATTAATTCTAGAAATATTTCCATTTGAAAGTTTTTTGAGTAAACATCATTGTCTCTATTTGTCATGATATCTAGCAATAACCATAAAAAATTTGATACTTCATTTTTATATTCAGCCAACTTGCCATTCGACACTGCAGGTTTAATACATTTTTCAGCAAAAATACGTAACTCATCATCATAGAAGCAACCTATGACACTCCCTATACGGTCATTGACTCTTCTTACAACCTTAACCTCTCGGTTGTACAATTTTCGCCAAACGTTATCAATTAGCATCTGCTCTGGCGCATGTTGCCCAACAATAAGGAAATACTCACGCGCAAGAAGTTGTACATTTTCAACCTGACTGGCGTATTTTGCATAAGCTTTTTTCAGCATCTCAATATGCGCAACTCTCAATGTTCTAAGAGTTAGAACGGACTGTATATTGCTAATATCTCTTGGGTACTTTTGCAAACGCTCCAACAAATGCGTGGTTTCATCATCAAACAAACGCAAATTTAAATCTCTTAAATTATTTGCAGTATCTTCTTTAAGTTGAAGTGCTTCGCGCTTGACTTGCTCAACCTCAAGTAATGTTTTTGATGCGGAGTTCGCTGCGTTTTGTGTTTTATTACTGAGCCAAGCAACCAGTGCCCCTAAGGCGAGAGAGGCAATCGCCAAAATGATAGAAACCCAAGTCACAGCGGTGCTGGCAGCCGACAATTGATTTGAAATACCGACAAAACTTTTATCCGCAATACTTGACTCTTGAACCACCTTTTTTGTCAGTAGCTCAATATCATTTTTTAGCTGTGCATTTTCTTGCTGTAACACCTCAATTTTCTTCTCAAAATAAATCCCATCTTGTGCACTCACGCCCATTGAAATGATAAATAACAGAAAAAAAACGACACTTAATAAACGTGGCATTAAAAAAATATTTTTACGCATTGTAATTGTCTTTGATTCAGGGTGTGGGTTATAAAAAGCGGCACTGCCAACCATTCATAACCCAACCAATTGCATAAAATAGAGGACACACACCCAACATCACCCCACACTATAATTCGGCGCTTCCTTAGTAATCTGCACATCATGCACATGCGACTCACGCATCCCCGCCGAGGTGATTTGCACAAACTCAGCCTTGGTGCGCATGTCGTCGATGGTGGCGCAGCCGCAGTAGCCCATGGATGAGCGGACGCCGCCGATGAGTTGGTGGACGATGTTCAACACGCTGCCTTTGAAGGCGACGCGCCCTTCAATGCCTTCGGGGACGAGTTTGTCGACGTTGCCTTCGTTGTCTTGGAAGTAGCGGTCTTTTGAGCCTTGCGCCATGGCGCCGAGCGAACCCATGCCACGGTATTCTTTGTACGAGCGACCTTGGAACAAGACCACTTCACCAGGGGATTCTTCTGTGCCTGCAAACATTGAGCCGAGCATGACGCTGTGCGCCCCTGCGGCGATGGCTTTGGCAACGTCGCCTGAGTAGCGGATGCCGCCGTCGCCGATGAGTGGCACGCCTGTGCCTTCAAGTGCTTTTGCGACATTGGCAATCGCGCTAATTTGCGGCACGCCAACCCCTGCGACGATGCGGGTGGTGCAAATTGAACCTGGACCGATGCCGACTTTTACGCCGTCCGCGCCGTGTTCAACCAAGGCCAGCGCGGCTTCGCCTGTGGCGATGTTGCCGCCAATCACGTCAACTTGTGGGTAATAGGTTTTAATCCACTTCACGCGGTCAAGCACGCCTTGGCTGTGGCCATGCGCGGTGTCAACGATAATCACGTCCACGCCTGCTTTCACGAGCAAGTCAACCCGCTCGTCGTTGTCTGGCCCCACGCCCACTGCTGCGCCCACGCGCAAATGGCCTTGCGCGTCGCGCACGGCGTGTGGATGTTCTTTGGCTTTTTGGATGTCTTTAACGGTGATAAGACCACGCAACTCGTCGTTTTCATCAATCACCAACAAGCGTTCAAGGCGGTGTTTGTTGAGCAAACGTTTGGCTTCGTCGAGCGATTGATCTTCGTTAATGGTGACCAAACGCTCGCGCGGGGTCATTTTATCCGAGACTTTGGCGTTCATGTTTTCTTCAAAACGCAAATCACGGTTGGTGATGATGCCAACGATTTTGCGGTTGGACACCACTGGAAAGCCCGAAAAACCCGCGTCTTGCGCCAATTCCATGACTTGTAAAATAGTCATGTCGGGCGTGACGGTAATCGGGTCGCGCAAAATACCTGACTCGTAGCGTTTGACCTTGGCCACTTCCAGTGCTTGCTTGGCGGGCGTGAGGTTTTTGTGAATAATCCCCATGCCGCCTTCTTGCGCCATAGCAATCGCCAAGCGTGACTCGGTGACGGTGTCCATCGCGGCAGAAACAAGGGGAATATTAAGAGTGATGTTGCGCGAGATTTGGGTCGCCATGGAAGCGTCGCGCGGGAGGATGTTGGAATAACGAGGCACTAACAAGACATCGTCGAACGTGAGGGCATTTTGAATTAACCGCATGGGATTTACCTTTCGCACAAAGCGAAATTATACGGGATTTTGCGTTTTGCCGTGTTAGAATCATTGGTTAAAAATATTTTTTAGGCTGTATTTATGACACATTCGATGCGCAAAGGCGTGTTGTTCGGAATTTTGGCGGGGGCTTGTTGGGGCTTGGTTTTTTTGTCGCCGCGCGTCACCCATCAGTTCTCGCCACTCACGCAAATGGTGGTGCGCTACTTGTGTTACGGGATTTTTGCCGTGGTTTTAGGAGCGCGTACGATTGGCCCTTTGCTCAAAAACTTGCACGCCGACGACTGGCGTGAGTTGGTGGTGTTGTCGCTGCAAGGCAATATTGTGTATTACATTTTTTTGGCGATTGGGGTCAAATACGCAGGAATTGCGCCGACCGCGCTGATTATTGGGGTGTTGCCGCTGAGCATCACTTTGATGGGGCGCAACGAGCATGACTCTTTGCCGCTCACGCAATTGATTTTGCCCAGTGCGTTGATTATGGCGGGGATTACCTGCATCTGCGCCGATGTGTTTTTACACGCGGATGCCACGCTCAACAGCACGCCGTTTGAACGCGGCATGGCTTTGTTGAGCGCATGCGCCGCCTTAGTGTGCTGGACGCTCTACGCTTATCGCAACGCGCAATATTTGCGCAACAATCCGCACGTTTCGGCAGGCGATTGGGGCAATCTCACAGGCGTGGTCACAGCGGCTTTGGCGACGCTGATGCTGCTGGTCGGTTATGCGGTGGGTTGGTTTTTCCCCAATACTTTGCTCGCACTCAACACCGACCCCAGTTTGGATTGGCTGCCGTTTATTTTGATTGGCGGCTTTGCGGTGGCGTTTTTTGCCTCATGGCTGGGCAGCATGTTGTGGAACACCGCCAGCCAACTGTTGCCGATTAGTTTAACCGCGCAATTGATTGTATCGGAGAGCGTGTTTTCGCTGCTGTACGGCTTTTTGTACGATACGCGCTGGCCGCGTCAACTTGAATGGTTGGCAATGGGTTTGGCGGTCACAGGTGTGTTGTGGGCGATTCAGTTGCATGTGGTGGCGAAAAAAAACCAGCCTGTCTAGGCTGGTTTTTTCAAATGGCCGATTAGGCCAATTTAGGAATACGCAAGTTTTGACCTGGGTAAATGCGGTCTGGGCTGCTCAACATGGGTTTGTTGGCTTCAAAAATTTCGTTGTAGTGGTTGGCATTGCCATAAACCGCTTTAGAAATTGCAGATAAAGTGTCGCCTGATTTCACTTCGTAAAATTGTGGCTCTTCAGCAGCGGGGGCAGTCATGTTGTCATTTACGCATGACACGCCAGCAACATTACCTGCGCACAACAAGATTTTTTCTTTGTCTTCTTGTGTTGCGGCATCACCTGAAACCGTCACGGTTGAAGTCGCACCATCAAACGCCACCGCCAAACCGTTGGCCGTCAAGCCTTGCGCTGCAATATAGTCCACAATCGCTTGCGCCGCTGCGGCATTGGCTGCTTCTGGGTTAGCGACCACTTCCTCTTCGTGCTTGCTGCCAAACAGTTTTTGACCCGCATCTTTCAAAAAACTAAACATACCCATTTTGTACTCCTCAATAAAATTAAACACTAAGAATCACTCAAAACCGAGTAATTGTACGAAGCATAACACAAAAATTTTAAGCTCAATGGCACTCAGACTATTTTTTACGAAGTACATAACGGCGCAACCCCAGCCCATAACCCGATAAAGCATATGCAACAAACAACGCAAACAAAGCCAGTGGCGGGTTAGCAATCACCAACAAACCAACCCCAACGGCCACCAATAATTTAGAGAACGACACCGAATGACGCACATCCATCGCTTTACCGCTGTAATACGGCAAAGTGGTAATCATCGATAAACCCGCAAACAAGGTCAAGCCCAGCGCAATCCATGGCAAATCGTACTCTTGCACATTGATGCGATTCTCCACCACCAACCACACAAAACCTGCCACCAGTGCCGCCGCCGATGGGCTGGGCAAACCTTGGAAAAAGCGCTTATCGACCACGGCAATATTGGTGTTGAACCGCGCCAAGCGCAAGGCGGCGCACAGGCAATACACAAACGCGACAATCAAGCCCAATCGCCCCATGCCAAAGTCTTTCAACTGCCACTCGTACATGATGAGCGCGGGCGCAACGCCAAACGAAACCATATCGGCCAAACTGTCATACTGCTCACCAAACGCGCTTTGTGTGTTGGTCAAACGCGCCACGCGACCATCCATGCCATCGAGCACCATCGAGAAAAATATCGCAATCGCCGCTACATCAAACGCACCCGCAATCGCTTTAACCATCGCAAAAAATGCGCAAAACAACGCCGCTGTGGTAAACGCATTGGGCAATAAATAAATACTGCGGTGACGGTGATGCACTTGCGCCTCATCGTCGCCTAAAACCCGCAAATGATTCGGTTTATCGTTCATATCACACTTCTCGTTGAGTGGCCAACATCGCCAAAATAGTGGAAGATGCACTCACCGTATCGCCAATAGTGACCCGCGGCGTCGCATCAAGCGGCAAATAAATATCAACCCGCGAACCAAAGCGAATAAAACCATAACGCTCGCCGCGCTTGGCCGCATGACCCACCCCCACATAGCACAAAATCCGTCGCGCCACCAAACCCGCCACTTGCACGCTGGTCACCACTTGATGGTCGGGCGTGTGAATCACCAAAGCATTGCGCTCATTTTGCTCCGAGGCTTTGGCCAAGTCGGCATTGAAAAACTGACCTGGAAAATAATGTGCTTTGACCACTTCACCATCGACAGGCATGCGGTTTGAGTGCACGTTGAACACATTCATAAACACACTGATTTTCAACGCGTCGCGGTCAGCATACACGTCGCGGGTTTTCTCAACCACAATCACACGGCCATCGGCAGGGCTTAAAACCGCATTGGCTTGCGTCGGAATATCCCGCGCAGGATCACGAAAAAATTGAATCACAAACACGGCAATGATGTAAAACGGCAACGCCCAACCAAAACCACCCAAGCTGTGAATCAAAATGGCCAAAAACACAGCGATACCAATAAATGGCCAACCTTCGCGAGCGAGAATCGGATGCGGATAATTTGAATTGCCAGATGACATAAGCTACTTTCCATAAAATACGACTGCCCAACACGCAGCCAAAAATAAACCTCGCGGTGAAGCGAGGGGTTTATTTTACTTGATTCTGGCCGAAACCCATAGGTTTAACTTTAAAACTTGGTCGGCTGCGTCAAAAGTGGGCGCGGCGATTTTGGCGGCGACAGGCGCTGGGGCGAAACCGCTACCTAAGTCTTCGTAACCTTTAATGCCTACTCTCCCACCAGAAGGAAGAGCGTAATACGAAGCATCACTTGCTTTCACCGCCATCTGCGCCGCGTGCAACGCCGCCTCATTACAGGGCCGATTGCTCATCAGATCCAAACTCTCCACCGTCCATTTTCTAGCGCGCACCCCATCGGTGATCACATCCATGCGTTTTTGCAAATTGGCAAAGGCTTTTTTGTACAAACGGTCTTGCAGACTGTCAATCAACTCACTGGTGACCGAAAAATTCACGCTTGTAAACATCAAACCCAATTCTTGCAACTTAGCAGTCATGTCATCCAAATCCGTTAGTTTTTTGGTTTTGACCACAAAATACTGCGACACTTGCCAGCCATTGGGCTTGCTGTTTTTATCGTAGGTTTGCTCGGTTTGGTAACCCTGATTGACCAGCCGCGCGTCGCTGTCACGTGACTTGACAAACGCACTGGCGTCACGCTGCATTTTATTGGCTTTGTTCACCGCCTCTGTTCTGTCTGCCGATTTGGCGGTCAGTGAAAATGTCAAATCCGCCATATCAGGTGCAATGGTTTCTTGCCCTTGCGCACACATTTGAATCACCGCACCACCCTCATCTGCCAAAGCCACTAAAGGGCTGGCAACTATCAATGCCGCTAAAACTGTTAATTTAAATCCACGCATACATCCTCCCTAAAAAAGTACATTATTTCAACTTCGCCGCAACCCACATACTCAACGAGACCATTTCTTTACCCGCCTCAAACGCAGGTGGCGCAACCTCAACGGCACTCGCAGCGGCCCCCAACATTTTGGCCGAAGCCATCATCGGCATCGGCATACCGCCGCCGCAACCACGCTGACCTGTGGTATCAATGTGCACAATCTGCCACGCACTGGGCTTGCCCATTGCGTTTGCCAATAAGCCCAAACGGCCATTCACATCATCAAACGCGGTTTTGTAGAGCTTCTCTTGCGCCGCACGCGCCGCTTGTGGGGTTAAAAACGCATTCATGCCATTGACCACAACCCCTGCCTCTTGCACCATACTCACCAAACTCGGCACTTCTTTTGGGTTTTTGCTCTCTAACACAAACGACTGCTCCACCGTCCAATCTTTGGCTTGCCCTTTGGGCGTGTATTGCTGATAGGTGTTGTAGTTTTGATTGGTAATTTTGACGTTGGGATAAGCCGATTTAATCTGAGTCACCAACGCACTCATGGTTTTATTCACTTCATCGGCCGCCACACGTTTGTCTTTGTGCTCCACCTTAAACGACACATTCACATTCGCCGCATCTTGCGCCACCTCTTGCTGCGCCGATGCGCACAACTCAACCAACGTACCCGTTTGATTGACATTCAAACCATTGGCATACGCCACTGAACCTTGCGCCATTGCCGCCAGTAACAAGCCTTTGTAAAATTTTTTGCCGTGTTTCATATTTGCCTTCTTTTTCAAAATAAAGCGCGTGTGCGCGATGTGTAGCTTAAACCTTGGGGTGTGGGTTTGGTTGACATTTACGCCATACAAAGTAAATGTATGAAATTTTTACGCAGAGTGTCTGTTTTAACATGCACAAACCAATACCCCATAAAAGTCCTAGTTATACCACAGCGTGTGGCATCATATAATTTGACTTTAAGGCACAACTTTCTTGAACTGAGCACATCAAACATACAACATTGAGAGTTACTATAATTCTCAATCAACTCATCCAATAGGACAACAAAATGATTTTTAACCTCAGACGCCGTCAAACGCTCGGTCTACTCGGAGCAAGTCTCTTCACAGCCTGCACACGTGAAGGGATGTCTACAAATGCTACACTGCCGAGCACAATACCCGACAACAGCCGCACCAATCCACAATGCCGCGTCCGTGCTCAACAGACCGAAGGCCCATATTTCGTGGATGAGCAACTCAATCGCAGCGACATCACAAGCGACCCCAGCTCAGGGAAAATCAGCCCAGGCGTGCCACTGACCTTAAACTTTGTCGTATCTAGCATCAACAACGCAACATGTAATGCACTTGAAAATGCAGTGGTCGATATTTGGCATTGCGATGCAGCAGGCGTGTATTCTGACGTCAAAGACGAGAACGGGCTGTTCAACACCAAAGGCATGAAATTTTTGCGCGGGCTACAAAAAACTGATGCCAATGGACATGCCCAATTCATCACAATTTACCCAGGTTGGTATCCAGGTCGCACAATTCATATCCATTTTAAAATTCGTTGGACAGATGCAGCCAATAAAACCCACAGCTTCACATCACAATTGTATTTTGACGATGCTGTTTCGGACATCGTATTCAAAAACCCACCCTACAACACCACCCGTGTGCGCAGCACCCGCAACACTGATGATTTTATTTTCCGCCGCAATGGGCAAGATTTAATGTTGAACTTATCTCAAAATGGCGCAAGTTATGTGGCCAATTTTGCAATTGGTTTGAGTGCTTAACACGTAGCGGGAGTCGGCAAACCTGCGCTTCGCCTATGGCTCAGGGCAGGCTACGATTTGCCGCACACCGACTATAAAAATAAAACCCAGCAACAACCCCTAATGGCCCCTCCAAATACCACAAAGCCAAATCAAAAATTGAAGATGTATTTATCGGTGAAAAAATCGAAAGAACAAAGAGAACAGGCATCAATATCAATAAGGCCTGTTTATTTATTTTTGACCATTTCGCTGTGGCCACCCCAGCAACAAAGGCAGATAAAAACCCCAACAACTGCATCCAGTACCACTCTTGGCTACCCACAACAATTGGCTCGCTGCTTGATACATATGGAACACCCATAAAAGCAGGAAAAACAACCATTTTAACCACCAATACAAAAACAATCGAAACAAGCATTGCCAACAACCAAGTCACAAAACCCGCAAAAAAGCCTTTGAAAAGATTATTCATTCTCACCTCTTTAACATTGCGATTTAAAAAAGCCTCAATTTCTTGAGGCTTTTCACTTCAATCAAACCCAATTAGTTTTTGGTTTTGTCGATGATTTTGTTTTTGGTAATCCACGGCATCATGGCGCGGAGTTGACCGCCAACGATTTCGATGGGGTGCGCGGCGTTGTTGCGGCGACGCGCGGTCATGGATGGGTAGTTGGTTGCACCTTCGGCAATGAACATTTTGGCGTATTCGCCGCTTTGAATGCGTTTGAGGGCATTGCGCATGGCTGCACGTGACTCTTCGTTGATGACTTCAGGGCCTGTGACGTATTCGCCGTACTCTGCGTTATTAGAAATAGAGTAGTTCATGTCCGCGATACCGCCTTCAAACATCAAGTCCACAATCAATTTGAGTTCGTGCAAGCATTCAAAGTAGGCCATTTCAGGCTGGTAACCTGCTTCAACCAAAGTCTCAAAGCCCATTTTGACCAATTCAACCGCGCCACCGCACAATACGGCTTGTTCACCGAACAAGTCGGTTTCGGTTTCGTCTTTGAATGTGGTTTCGATAATGCCTGTGCGGCCACCGCCCACGCCTGATGCGTACGCCAATGCCACGTCGCGGGCGGTGCCCGATGCGTTTTGATAAACAGCGATTAAGTCAGGTACGCCGCCGCCACGCACGAATTCTGAACGCACTGTGTGGCCTGGTGCTTTTGGCGCAACCATAATAACGTCCAAGTCAGCACGAGGCACGATTTGGTTGTAGTGAATCGCAAAACCGTGGGCAAAAGCCAATGTGCCGCCTTGTTTCAAGTTCGGTTCGATTTCGTTTTTGTACAACTCGGCTTGGAATTCGTCTGGAGTCAAAATCATGACGATGTCGGCAGCAGCCACGGCGTCTTTAACTTCGGCGACTTTTAAGCCGCTGTTTTGCGCTTTTGCCCAAGAAGTTGAGCCTGCACGCAAGCCAACAGTCACATCAACGCCGCTGTCCATTAAGTTGAGCGCGTGGGCGTGGCCTTGTGAGCCGTAGCCGATGATGGCGACTTTTTTGCCTTGGATGATGGATAAATCACAGTCTTTATCGTAACAAAGTTTCATTTGGTTTCCTTTTGTATAAAAATAATTTACAAACGCATCATGCGTTCGCCACGACCTATGCCCGAAACACCAGTGCGCACGGTTTCTAGAATCAATGCGCGGTCGATGGATTGCAAAAATGCATTGATTTTGGCCACATCACCCGTCAGCTCAATCGTGTAGGACTTGTCGGTCACATCAACGATTTTGCCACGGAAAATATCAGTGGTGCGTTTGATTTCTTCGCGATCTTTGCCAACGGCGCGAAGTTTGACCAACATCAACTCGCGCTCAATGTGTGCGCCGTCGGTTAAGTCATTCACCTTAACCACTTCAATCAAGCGGTTGAGTTGTTTGGTGATTTGCTCTAAAACATCGTCCGAGCCTGAGGTGACAATCGTCATGCGCGACAATGACAGGTCTTCGGTCGGCGCAACCGTTAAGGTTTCGATGTTGTAACCGCGCGCCGAAAACAAGCCGACCACGCGTGACAAAGCACCCGGTTCGTTTTCAATCAAAACAGAAATAATTCGACGCATGTTATTCTCCTCGGCTCAAAGCTTGTTCCAGCGTTTGCACGTCTGGGCGCAGCAGCATTTCAGACAAGCCTTTGCCCGCCTGAACCATCGGGAACACGTTTTCGGTTTGGTCGGTTTGGAAATCCATAAACACCAAGCGGTCTTTTAAGGCCAAAGCCTCAATCAACGCGCCTTCAACGTCGGATTTTTTCTCAATCCGCATACCGACGTGACCAAACGCCTCGGCCAATTTGACAAAATCGGGCAACGCGTCCATGTATGAATGCGAGTAACGTTTTTCGTAATCAAGCTCTTGCCATTGACGCACCATGCCGAGGTAACGGTTGTTCAGACTCAAAATCTTAATCGGCAAGTCGTATTGCAAGCAGGTGGACAACTCTTGAATGCACATTTGTACCGAGCCTTCGCCCGTGATGCAGCAGACTTCCGCATCGGGATGGAGTTTTTTCACACCCATGGCGTACGGAATCCCCACACCCATCGTGCCCAAGCCGCCTGAGTTAATCCACTTGCGCGGGTCGTTGAATTTGTAGAACTGCGCCGCCCACATTTGGTGTTGACCGACGTCCGAGGTGATGAAGGCGTCGCCATGCGTCAAACGATGCAAGGTTTCAATCACATATTGCGGTTTGACCAGTTCGCTCTCGCGGTCATACGCCAAACCATCGACTTTTTTCCAGTCGTTGATTTGCGCCCACCATTTGCTGATGCGGCTGGCGTCGTGCTTTTCGGTCAATTCAGCCAACTGCGCGAGCATGTCGATGAGCACTTCTTTGACGTCACCGACAATCGGCACATCGGCGCGAACACGTTTAGAAATTGACGATGGGTCAATGTCAATATGAATGATTTTGCGATGTACTTGTGCAAAATGTTTGGGGTTGCCGACCACGCGGTCGTCAAAACGCGCACCAATCGCAATGATGACATCGGCGTTTTGCATGGCCATATTGGCTTCATACATGCCGTGCATACCAGGCATACCCAAATAGTATGGATTATCCGCACGACAGCCACCCAAACCCATGAGCGTATTGATGCATGGATAACCCAGTGCATTAACAAACTCATTGAGTTCAGGCGCAGCATTGCTCAAAATCACCCCGCCACCTGTGTAAATCAGCGGGCGTTCGGCATTGAGCAAATACTGCAACGCTTTGCGAATCTGCCCTGCATGACCTTTGGTCACAGGGTTGTACGAGCGCATTTGAATGGTTTCGGGGTATTCAAATTTACACTTAGTGTTGGAAACATCTTTTGGAATGTCAATCAACACAGGACCTGGGCGGCCTGTTTTGGCAATATGAAAGGCTTTTTTGATGGTGCTGGCCAACTGACGCACGTCTTTGACCAAAAAATTGTGCTTCACGCACGGGCGTGTGATGCCGACCGCATCAGATTCTTGGAATGCATCTTGCCCAATCATCCCTGTTGGCACTTGGCCTGAGATGATGACCATTGGAATCGAGTCGTAATACGCCGTGGCAATCCCCGTCACCGCATTGGTCAAACCAGGACCTGACGTCACCAAAGCCACGCCGACTTCATTGCTGCTGCGCGAATACGCGTCGGCAGCATGCACGGCGGCTTGCTCGTGGCGTACTAAAATGTGTTCAATGGAATTTTGCTGGTAAATGGCGTCGTAAATATATAAAACTGAGCCACCAGGGTAACCGAAAATGTGTTTCACGCCTTCTGCTTGCAAGCATTTGACGAGTATTTCTGAGCCTGTCATTTCATTTGACATAAGAGTAGTCCTTTCAAGGTCAAATAAAGGTCTTGTCACAAGGCACTGCCGCCTCGATGCGCGTCGTTGAAAACCATCCACACATCAGCTGTCACACCACCCCAAAAGCCAAGGTTCTTTGAGATTGATTGGATGCACATGCCGCAATTGTGTCGCGAATGTGCAAACAAGATAGATTTGCAGCCGCACCACGCGGATAGCGCAGTGCAACAAAACCATGAACCCGTGAGGTTACTGGTGTTTTGGCTACAGGTCAAGTCATTTTTAGGGCGCCACAGGCAGGGTTGTCTCTTTTTTATCGGGGATGGCCAAATCCACCGCTGCACCCGCAACTTTCACTGTGGTTTTGACCGCGGTTGATGCCACCGAGACTGCTGCACCCGCCACCGAAACCACCGCGCAACCCGACACGCACACAGACAAGCACAACACCCAAAACCATCTCATCGACTATCCTTTTTTTGCCGCTCAAATCGCTCTGGCCCGAATTGATACGCCGCTTCTTCAAAACAATTGTGGCGATAAAACTGCCGCCCACGCCACAACTGCCACAAGCCATTTAAAACATACGCCACGGGCATGAAAATCCCCCAACGCTCGGTTTGACGCACATGCTCAAACTCATGTGCGCCACAAAAACACAATTTACGCGCATCCCGTGCCACCACCACATGGCCAATCGCCGCCGCCCACATCGAGCCAAATGGGTGCCGCTGCAACCACACATCCAACCAACCGCCCCACGCGCACAACGCCCGCGTGTCGCCAATGCGCAGCCACGCCACGCGCGGGCGGCTGGGCAATGCCAGCAGCAACGCCAGTAAACCAAAAGCCGTAATCGGCAACGCCCAGAGGTATTTGAGAATTTTGACCATACGTTGTGCGATAATACCACCAAAATTTAAGGTCAAACCCATGCTCGCAAAAATCACTGGCACGCTCATCGAAAAAAACCCACCGCAAATCGTCGTCGACACCCAGCACGGACTGGCTTACGAAATCGACGTACCGATGAGCACCTATTACAACTTGCCCAATACAGGCGAAGTCATCACCCTATTTTTACACTTGGTCATTCGCGAAGATGCGCAACAATTGTTTGGTTTTGCCAGTGCCGCCGAGCGCAGCAGCTTTCGCATGTTGATTAAAATCAGCGGCGTCGGCTCACGCACCGCACTGGCGATTTTATCGGGTTTATCGTCCGACGACTTACAGCAAGCGATTGTCAACCAAGACATTTCACGCCTCACCAGCATCCCTGGGATTGGCAAGAAAACCGCCGAGCGGCTGGTTTTAGAACTTAAAGATAAACTCAAAGGCGTGAATTTCAACTTCACGCAAACCGCCGCCGCGCCACACAACGAGCGCGACGACATCGCCGCCGCTCTCGCCGCACTGGGTTATGGCGACAAAGAAATCAGCAACGCCCTCAAACAAGTCGCCGCCGACGTGGGCGTGAGCGCGGGGATACGACAAGCCTTACAGTGGTTGTCGGCCTAGCCTCCATATTGCAGCGCAAAATCAAAATACCCCCTCATGTTGAGAAAAATTGCTATCCTGCCACATCATTCACACAGGAGAGCATCATGGCATTTTTCAAACGCAGCACTTTATCTGTCCTCACCATTGCCGCGCTGGCTGGCGCGGGTTCGGCTCAGGCGTACAGCAATGTAGTGGTCTTTGGCGACAGCTTGTCTGACGGTGGCATTTATGGCAGCCGTTTCACGACCAACCCTGGTTTGACTGCGGCGGAGTATTTTGCGCAAGACATGGGTCATACATTGAACACCTCAACCACAGGTGGCACAAATTATGCACAGGGTGGAGCGAGAGTTGCCACTAACTCGCTGACCACACCCGCAGGCTTTGCACAACGCCCTATTTCAACGCAAGTGACCGAGTATTTGACCGCCAACAATGGCGTGGCCGACCCGAACGCCATTTATGTGATTCAAGGCGGCGCAAATGATGTGTTTCAAAACATGGCCGCCGTGCAGGCGGGCGCAATGACAGCTGCGCAATTTCAAAGCAGCTTAATTGCGGCAGGCTCGGCGTTTGCCGATCAAGTGGTTAGATTGTCGTCTTCGGGTGCCCGATATATTGTCGTACCCAATTTGCCCAATTTGGGTGCCACTCCAGCTTTTGCAGGCGCGGCCTCGGCAACGGGTTCGGCGGCTTCGCAAGGCTACAATCAAGTCGTACAAACGGCTTTAAGCACTTATGGGATCAATGTGATTGCACTAGACAGTTACAATTTGCTCAATGAAATTGTGGCCAATCCAAGTGCGTATGGCTTTACCAATGCCACAGGCGTGGCCTGTACCAGCGCATCATCCATCACCTGCTCACCCGCCACCTTGGTCGCGCCCAATGCCGCGAGCACTTATGTGTTTGCCGATGGTGTGCATCCCACCACTGCCGCACACAAACTCAATGCACAATACATGACTTCGGTGGTCAACGCGCCCACACAAATCAGCTTGCTCTCCGCCGCACCTTTGGCGGGCAGCAACACCCGTTTGAGCCGCCTTGCCGCCAATACGACACAAACCGCCAATACACCGTGGCATGTGTTTGCCGATGCCGATATGGGGCGCATCAAGTTTGACGACGCTAAATCCACCAGCAATAATCTGCTCGTGGGCGTTGACCACGCCGTGGGCAAAGGTCGGGTCGGCGCAAGCTTTGGTTATCAGCGTTATAAAGGCTCGTTTGGCAAAGATGCAGGTGAATTCACCATGACCGAACCATCGTTTGGTGTGCATTACAACCTGCCCTTGGGGCAAAACGGCGATTCTGGTCATGTGGTGGCCAGCGCGAGTTACGGTAAATTAAGCACATCCGACATTGAACGCAAAATCCAACTCGGCGCAGCCACTCGCGTCGAATCAGGCGACACCAGCGGCTCGCATTGGTCATTGGGGGTGAAAGCTGATATCAATGTTGGCACATGGGCCAAGGGCAAAATCAAACACGGCCCGAGTTTGAGCGTGCGTTACGAAGACATCAAGGTCAAAGGCTACAGCGAAGCGGGCAACCGCAGCACCGCGATGGCATTTGAACAACAAAGCCGCCGCGGCTTCTTGGCTTCGTTGGGTTACCAAGCCTCAGGGCAAGTTGGCATTTTGACCCCTTACGCCAAAATCAGCTATGAGTTGGATGGCACACGCGACAGTGATGTGCGTGCGCGGGTCAAAAACATGTACAACAGCTTCACCACCCCAGCCCTCGAAACCCGTGACGGTGGCCGAATTGAGGTGGGCACTGGCATAGCCGCAGGGCAAAATGTGAAAATCAACCTTGGCGCAACCAGTACGTTCGGCAAAAAATCGGGTAAAGAAGCCGCGTTCAACATCGGCGTTGAAGCGAAGTTTTAACGGGCAAACACCCATTGCAGGCGGTTTTTCACCACGCGCTCGCCGCAAAACTGATAACCGCCCGCCGTGAAATTTTTGAGCAGCTCAGGCTGCTCAATTTTATGTTGCACCGCAAAACGCGCCATCATGCCCCGCGCCCGCTTGGCGTAAAAACTCACCACTTTGCCACCGTCCAAAAACACAGGCTGAATCACAGGATGACGCAACGCTTTGAGCGGTACGGCTTTGAAATATTCTTCCGAGGCCAAGTTAATCAAATACGGCTGCGCGTGCGCAGCCAGTTCTGCATTCAAATGCTCAGCCAGCCGCGTCCCCCAAAACGCATACAAGTCTCGCCCCTTGGCGTTGGCAAGGGCAGTGCCCATTTCCAAACGATAAGCATGCATCAAATCCAATGGCCGCAAAATGCCATACAAGCCCGACAAACTGCGCAGCACGCCTTGCGCGTACAGCACATCGGCCTCAGTCAAACTGGCCGCATCAAAACCCTCGTACACGTCGCCCTTAAAGGCAAAAATCGCAGGCTTGGCCTGCCCCGACTCAAACACAGGCAGCCACGCCAAGTTACGCGCCACATTCAAGGCAGCCAATTTATCGGAAATATGCATCAATTGCGCCAACTGCGGCACGTCAAATGCACGCAAAAGCTCAATCAGCTCGCTCGCAGACTCAACAAACATGGGCTGGCTGGACTGTTGTAACGGCGCGGGCATGGTAAAGTCCATGCTTTTAGCAGGCGATAAAACCAATAACATATGCGGACTTTAAATTTCTAAATTATCAATCAAGCGCGTGCTGCCCAAACGCGCCGCGGTCAACACCACCAGCGGCACGTCCTCGCCCGCTGCAGGCTCAAGTAAGTCAGATTGGCGGCGAATCGCCACATAATCAGGCTGCCAACCCCGCGCCACCAACGCCGCAATTGCCGCCTGTTCAATCGCCTTCAAATCAGTCGCCCCCGCCAAAACCTGCTCGCGCACCGCTTGCAAGGTTTGGTACAAAAACGGCGCTTCTGCGCGGTCTTGCGCCGACAAATATTGATTGCGCGACGACAAAGCCAAGCCATCGGCAGCGCGTACCGTCTCGGCGGCAATAATCTCAACAGGCAAAGCCAACTGGCGGCACATTGAGCGAATAATCATCAATTGCTGATAATCTTTTTTGCCAAACACCGCATAGCGCGGCTGCACGCAGCTGAACAACTTCAAAACCACCGTGCACACGCCCTGAAAAAAACCTGGGCGAAACTCGCCTTCTAAAATATCGCCCAATTGCGTGGGCGGCTGCACGCGGTAGGTTTGTGGCTCAGGGTACAAATCTTGCTCAGTCGGTGCGAACAGCGCGTAAACCTGCTCTTGCGCCAATTTAGCGCAGTCTGACTCGAACGTGCGCGGGTATTTGTCAAAGTCTTCATTCGGCCCGAACTGCAAGCGATTGACAAAAATACTCGCCAAAACAGGGTCGCCGTATTTGGCCGCCAAGCGCATCAGACTCAAATGCCCTTCGTGCAAATTGCCCATCGTCGGCACAAAAGCCACTCGATTTTGCCCATGCATTTGCGCCCGCAAATCGTCAATATGTTGAACAACGCGCATTGTAGTTTCCGTTCAAAAAGCGTGAGTGTACCGCGTTATGCGAGCGTTGGCAAAATCCACTGCCCATCCGCAAAAAACCGCTCATACGCGGCGAGCCATGGGGCAATCTCGAAACCATTGTCGCGCAGCCAGTCGTGGTCAAAATACGTGTTGGCATAGCGGTTGCCGTCGTCACAAATCAGGGTCACAATCGAGCCTGCTTGGCCGTTTTGGCGCATTTCGTTGAGCAAGGTTATTGCGCCAAATAGGTTAGTACCCGTCGAGCCGCCACACCGTCGTCCCAAAACCATTTCTAAAAAATGAATCGCCGCATAGCTGGCCACATTGGGCACGCGAATCATACGGTCAATCACGCTGGGCACAAACGATAATTCGACCCGTGGCCGCCCAATCCCTTCAACGCCTGAGCCGCCGTCGCACTGATGTTCACGCGAACCACTGTAAAAAGCATCGTAAAACACCGAGTTTTCAGGGTCGACCACACACACCTGCGTGGCGTGGTGCTGATAACGCACATAGCGGCCAAAGGTCGCACTCGTCCCGCCCGTGCCCGCGCCGCAGACAATCCACGTCGGCTCAGGCTGTGGCTCAAGCGACATTTGCGCAAACACCGTTTCAGCAATGTTGTTGTTGCCGCGCCAATCGGTCGCGCGTTCAGCATAAGTGAACTGGTCGATGAAATGCCCCTTGAGCTCATGCGCCAAACGATGCGCCTCTGATGAAATCGCCGCCGCGTCATCAACCAAATGGCATTGGCCGCCATAAAACTCAATCGCCTTGATTTTTTCAGCCGACGTGCCGCGCGGCATCACCGCAATAAAGCGCAAGCCGAGCAGCCGCGCAAAATACGCCTCCGACACCGCCGTGCTGCCGCTGGAGGCCTCAATAATTGGCGTGTTTTGTGTAATCATGCCGTTGCACAGGCTGTACAAAAACAACGAGCGCGCCAAGCGATGCTTTAAACTGCCTGTCGGATGGGTCGACTCATCTTTGAAATACAGCCCCATTTCGGGCATGGACGGAATCAACAGCGGTATCAAATGTGTATCCGATGAGCGGTTGTAGTCCGCTTCAATTTTGCGTATCGCCGCCGCAGTCCATTGCTTCATTTTTGACATTCTCCCAATTGATAACCCGAAATAGTGACATCGGCACACGCCGCGCAAGCATTGCCAAAGGTTCTAACCGCTTGATTTTTTGCATTAAAACCACACGCAGGCCGATAGTCCATTGTGCAAATTTGTGGCCGATTTTGCCCACAGGCCATCAAGGTTGGCTTAACTTGTGGCGGTTGTGTGGTGCAAGCGGTGAGTAAACTCACGCCCAAAATCCATAATATTTTGTTCATACAATAATCTCCCCATAAACGCCGTCATTGTGGGCTTGACCCGCAATCTCCCGATTCAGGAGATGCCGCGTCGAGCGCGGCATGACAACTACGGCTAAAGTAAGTCGCCTGTCGGGGCGAGTCCCGACGCGTACGCTGCACGCATAACATCAACTCCCCACAAACCCATGCGCAGGCTGTGGAAACTCGCCGCTTTTCACCTGCGCCACATAGGCCTCAATCGCCCCCGCAATGCTGGTTTGCCCTGCCATAAAATTTTTAACAAACTTGGCTTTTTTACCAGGAAACACATCGAGCATGTCGTACAAAACCAGCACTTGCCCGTCGGTGTCTTTGCCCGCGCCAATCCCGATCGTCACCATTGTGACGTTATCGGTGACCATTTTGCCGACCTGCATTGGCACGGCTTCAAGCACCAGCATTGACGCGCCCGCCTCTTGCAACAGCAACGCTTCTTGCAACAATTTTTGCGCCGCCTCATCGGTTTTGGCCTGAACTTTAAAGCCGCCCAGCTGATAGACCGATTGCGGCGTCAAGCCCAAATGCGCACAGACAGGGATGCCATTTTGCACCAAAACCCGCACCGTCTCGGCCAGCCACGCGCCGCCCTCAACCTTCACCATGTGCGCACCCGCTTGCATCAGCGCGACCGCGTTGTGCAGCGCATCATGCACTGTACCATAACTGCCAAACGGCATATCCGCCACCACCCACGCTCGCGAAGTCGGGCGCGTGTACAACCCGCGCAGCACCGCCCGCGTGTGGTACAACATATCGTCCATTGCCACAGGCAAGGTCGTGCGTTGGCCTTGAATCACATTGCCCAGCGAATCACCGACCAGCAAACAATCCACTTGGTGCGAGTCGAGCAAAGCCGAAAACGACGCGTCGTAGCACGTCAACATCGCCACTTTTTCGCCACGCGCTTTCATCTCAAACAAAGTCGTGAGCGAAATGGGTTTGATGGGTTTGCTCTCAGAAGTTGGGGTTGAACCATAGGGGCTAGTTGTCATCTTGTACTTTCTTCATGCTTTAATTAACCAAGTGGGGATTTTATTCTAAGGTGACAGCATTCGCTCATTAATTAGCTTGAATTTACCTTTTTTGCGCTGCACTTCAGGGTTGAATCTGCGGATTAAATGGATGAAAACAGTGATACCCAATCATTTGGGCGATGTTGGCGTGTTGAATCACACAAGGACAGGGGCGGTTCGCACCGCCCCTTACAAGCTTATTTATCAGGCAAAATTAGCAGCCACAAAATCCCAGTTGACCAGCGTCCAAAACGCTTCAACGTATTTAGGACGCGCATTGCGGTAGTCCACATAATACGCATGTTCCCATACGTCGCAGGTCAACAGCGGTGTGTTGTCGGTGGTCAACGGCGTGGCGGCGTTGGAGGTTGAGACCAATTCCAATTCACCTGCTGGGGTTTTGACCAACCATGCCCAGCCTGAGCCGAATGTGGTCACGGCGCATTTGCTGAACTCAACTTTGAAATTGTCAAACGAGCCCCATTTGGCATCAATCGCTGCGGCCAATGCGCCTGTTGGTGCGCCGCTGCTGTTGGGCGTTAAGCCGTTCCAGTAAAACGTGTGGTTCCACACTTGCGCGGCGTTGTTGAAAATACCGCCTGATGATTTTTTAACGATTTCTTCGAGAGTTGACTCTTCAAACTCAGTGCCTTTAATCAAGGTATTGAGGTTGGTTGCGTAGGCTTGGTGGTGTTTGCCATAGTGAAACTCTAAAGTTTCTTGTGAAATAGTTGGCGCGAGTGCGTCCATTGCGTAGGGTAATGCGGGTAACGTGTGTTCCATGATTCATCCTTTTAGTTGAGAGACTCGATATGATTGACGGTGGCAATCACGCGCCCATCGGCAAACTGCACGCTCATGCCATCACCACTTTGTAAACTGTGCGCATTATAAACGATTGAGCCGTCTTGTGCGCGAACGTACGCGTAACCGCGTGCCAAAACTTGGTCAGGATTAAGCTGCGCCAAGCCCTGCGCCGCGCTCGCCACGCGCTGGCTGCTCACCTGCACGCGCTGGGTCATGTGCTGCTGCACGCGTTGCGCCAACTGCTGCACGTGCTGCGCTTGTACGGTTAAATCAGGTGTTTTGAAACGCGCGATTTTCTGCGCCAATTGTTGAGTGCTGCGCTGCTCCAGCAAGCGCATATGGTGCTGCAAACGCAGATGCAACTGCGCCAAATGCTGCGCCTGCTGCTGCACGCGTTGCGCGGGCGTGAGCAACTGCACCGCCAAATGGTCAAGCCGCTGCTCTTGGCGCAGCACACTGGCTTGCATGTTGCGCGTCAAATGTCGCCACTCTTGAGTTAAATGCGCCTGCCATTCATCCACACTGGGGCTGCTGATGAGTTCGGCCGCCGCAGTCGGCGTGGCGGCTCGGACATCGGCCACAAAGTCGGCAATCGTCGTATCGGTCTCGTGCCCCACCCCGCAGACCAGCGGCAAACGCGAGGCGCGAATCGCTTGCGCCACCTCGCGCTCGTTGAACGCCCACAAGTCCTCCAAACTACCGCCGCCGCGCACCAACAGCACCGCGTCTAAATCAGTGTTGGCATTCGCCGCCTCAATCTGCCGCGCAATCTGCCCCGCTGCCTGCTCGCCCTGTACCAAACACGGATAAAGCACCAACGTCACATGTGGCGCACGCCGCGCCAACGTATGCGCCACGTCGCGCAACGCCGCTGCTTGCGGCGAGGTCACCACGCCGATGGTTTTAATCATTTTAGGCAACGATTTTTTGTGCGCCGCATCAAACCAGCCCGCCTGCGCCAACTCATCTTTCAACTGCAAAAACCGCTCAAACAACGTCCCCAAACCCGCAGGGCGCATCGTCTCCACCGTCAACTGAAAATCACCCCGCGCCGCATACAACCCCGCCAAAACCTGCGCCTGCACCGCATCCCCCTCGCGCGGCTGCCAATTGAGCAAGGTGTTTTTGTGCCGAAACATCACCGCCCGCACCTGCGCCCCAGCGTCTTTGAGCGAAAAATACCAATGCCCACTCGCCGCACGGGTCAAATTCGAGATTTCACCCTGCACCCACAGCAACGGAATCTGCCGCTCCAGTAAAGTGGCCACGCGTTGGTTGAGTTCGGTGATGGATAAGTAGGCGGGGGTCATAAAAAGCTTGGTTGAATGGTTTTTTGTAAAGTCAACATTACATTTGATGCCAACTCTCCATGATAAATACGACTAACGAATGAGATGCATTCACCGCGAGGCGCGCCTCCGACACCGTCAATGAAGGAGGGCTTACTCCTCGACCATGCGCTGAGCCAATGTGCGTTCGATACGCACCAACCCCATCAACAACAGAGGCCAGCCCTTGGAGAATTCTCTTCTGATCATCTCTGAGTGTTGAGTTTAAATTAAGACTCAACTGGCTTTGTACAGCACGCCAAAGAGGCATTATCGTCTGACTATTTGGCATATCAAGACCGAATGTCTCAATGTAAGTCTTGCAAGTAGCCTCAATAATTGAGCAGGATGCTGTAACGGCAGCATGTGGATCACGTTCAAGCTGGCTAATAGCTCGTTCAAACTCCGCCTCAACAGAAACAAAGTCGCCTGCTCGCAAAAAATCAGCAAGTGTTTTGCTTGAAAGGCTTGCACCTGCAAGCCCAACGTATCCATTTATTTGATATGTGAGTTGATTTTTCGCGAGACTCTCGCGTATTCGTTTTTGGCCATCAGCGATCTCAGGGCAATAATCGTTAGATTCTTGATCCATAAATTTTTGAATGACTTGACCCAGTACGGACAAAGCATCCACTGATGAATCCTCGTTGCACCGCTTAAGCCAAAGGGAACACTTCGTCTCACAGTTCCCTTCTGGAGGCTCACCAGGCGCACCACTTTCCATGAAAAGCAAGTTCAACTTTGAGTGACTGTAATAATATTTGCCAATTACAGACGCAACCGTTCCAATAACTGAATTTGGAATTTTATTGCTCAAATTATTCTCCTATTGCCCAATGAATACGCAATGTAACTTCATACACAAATTCCATCAAAGCCCATCACCTATCCTCCCCCGCCGTCAACCCGACCGCGAGCACGTCAATCAGAGCCAGTTGCAAAATTCTGGTCAGCATGGCGGGTTTGGTTTGGCGGGTTTCGTTGGTGTTGACCACGAGGAGTGCGTCGGCTTTTTTGGCGAGGGCGCAGTTGGATGGGGCGATGACGAATACTTTGGCGCCGCGCTCGCTGGCGATGTGGGCGGCTTCGATGAGCTCGGGGGTTTGCCCTGAACGCGAGACAAACATGGCAACGTCATTGCGGCTCAGTTGCTGGGCGCACAGGTTCATCATGTAGCCGTCGGTGCGGGCGGCAGCGTTGATGCCTGCGCGAACGAGTTTGTATTGCGCGTCGTCAGCGACGGGCGCGGAGCTGCCCAGCGCAAAAATCGCGACGTGTTGCGCGGTTTTTAAGGTGTTAATCGCGTGTTCAAGGTCGGCTTCGGCGAGTTCTTCACGCAAGGTGAGCAGTGCGCTGGCGGTGTTGTTGAGCACTTTGGTGCAAATATCGTCCATCGAGTCGTGTTCTTCGATGGGCGAGAAGCGCATGGCCGAGTCGTTGTTGAGCGTGCCTGAGAGCTTGAGTTTGAAGTCTTGCAAGCCTTCGCAGCCCATGCTGCGGCAAAAGCGAATCACGGTGGGCTGGCTGACTTTGGCGGCAGCGGCAATTTCGGAAATCGGGCTGCTGACAAACAGATGCGGATTAGCAATCACGCTGTCGGCCACTTGGGCTTCGGAGCGTGAAAGGTGAATCCGCGTGTTGCGAATGCGCATGAGCATGGCACCCGCCACGCCCAGCTGACTGCTTTTTTCGGTACTGACGGTCACACGAGAACGCTGCGTGGTGCTCATGATTACAGTTCTTCGTGCCAGTTGAAGCCGTCGCGGGCGACTAAGGCGTTGGCCGCTGGTGGCCCCCATGTGCCTGCAGTGTAGAGTTTGGGCGAGACGCTTTGTTCTTGCCATGTGTTCAAAATCGGTTCAACCCAACGCCACGCGGCTTCTTGCTCGTCGCGACGGACAAACAACGACAAATTGCCGTGAATCGCGTCGAGCAACAAGCGCTCGTAGCCGTCCATGCGCCGTTCGGTGAAAAAGTCGTCCGAGTCCATGTCCAGATGCACCGCGCCCAAGCGCATGGTGTTGCCAGGGCGTTTGGCGAGGCAATACATGCGCATGGATTCTTCAGGTTGCAATTCAATCACGAGGCGATTCGAGCCTTGCGGCATTTTGCCGAGCAACTCATAAGCGACGGGTTTGAACTGTACGACGATTTCGGCCATGCGTTTGGGCAGGCGTTTGCCTGTGCGCAAATAAAACGGCACGCCAGCAAAACGCCAGTTGTTGATTTCGGCGCGAATCGCGACATACGTTTCGGTGGATGAGTTGGGCGCAATCCCTTGCTCGTCCAAAAAGCCCGCCACTTCTTTACCGCCCGACGTGCCTGCTTTGTATTGGCCGCGCACCACGTTGGTGAGCACTTCATCATCACTCAAAGGCTTGAGCGAGCGCAATACGGCAAGCTTAGCGTCGCGCACCGCGTCGGCGTCCATTGATGCGGGTGGATCCATGGCGACGATACACAACAGTTGCAACAAATGATTTTGCACCATGTCGCGCAGTGCGCCTGTTTGGTCGTAAAAATCACCGCGTTTTTCGATGCCGAGTTCTTCTGAAATGGTGATTTGCACGTTGTCGATGCGCTCACGTCGCCAAATCGGCTCAAAAAAGCTGTTGCCAAAGCGCAAAGCCATGAGGTTTTGCACCGATTCTTTACCCAAATAATGGTCGATGCGGTAAATTTGATGCTCTGCAAACACTTTGCCAATCACGTCGTTGATTTCTTGGCACGATTGCAAATCATGACCGAGCGGTTTTTCAACCACGATGCGGGCGTGTTGATTCAAGCCATGCAAAGCCAATGCGTTGCAAATCGGCTCAAACAACGAGGGCGCAGTGGCCATGTAATACACGCGTTCGTTGTTGTTGGCCTCGATGTGCTCTTTCATCGGCAAAAACGTATCGGTATTGGTCGCGTCCACGCGGTTGTAGTTGATGTATTGCAAAAACGCGTTCCACTTGTCGTCGTCCATCCGCTCTTTGGCGTATTGTTTGACGTTGTCGTTCATCCATGCGCGGAATGACTCATTTGAATAATCCGAACGCGCCGCGCAAATCACGCGGCTTGATTCTTGGAACGCGCCGTCCAAATAACTTTGATACAACGCGGGCAGTAATTTGCGCATGGCCAAGTCGCCAGTGCCGCCAAACATCACTAAAGTAAACGCAGGGGTCTTCATATCAAGGGCTTTCTATGTAATAAAAGTACGATTTCGCAAATATGCCGCAAAATGTAATAAAAGTAAATAAGTTTTGACTAATTTTTTTACTTTGACTACAATCTTTTGCAACTCAACCAGACCCAAAGACCACCATGTCCGCGCTGCACCCAACCCTTCACGCCGTGACCCAACGCCTCATCGAACGTTCCAAAGCCTCGCGTGAACGCTATTTGCAACGCACGTCAGCCAGTGGTCGCTTACGCCCCAGCCGCGACCAAATGGGCTGCGCCAACCTCGCACATGCTTACGCCGCATCGGGGCAAGACAAGTTTCGCTTGCGGGTGGAACGTGCGCCGAACCTTGGCATCATCACATCATTTAACGATATGCTGTCGGCGCATCAGCCCTACGAGCATTACCCTGAGCGCATCAAAGCCCGCGCCCGCGCACTGGGCGCGACCGCGCAAGTGGCTGGCGCGACCGCCGCCATGTGCGACGGCGTGACACAAGGTTACGCGGGCATGGAGTTGTCGTTATTTTCGCGCGACGCGATTGCGCAATCGACCATCATCGGGCTGTCGCACCAAATGTTTGACGCAGCATTGCTGCTCGGCGTGTGCGATAAAATCGTCCCGGGCTTGCTCATGGGCGCGGCGGCATTTGGCCACTTGCCCGCCTTGTTCGTGCCTGCCGGCCCGATGACCACGGGCATCGCCAACAAAGACAAAGCCCGCGTGCGCCAACGCTTCGCCACGGGCGACGCGACCCGCGCAGAATTGCTCGACTCCGAACTCAAAGCCTATCATTCTGAGGGCACATGCACGTTTTACGGCACGGCCAATTCCAACCAAATGATGCTCGAATTCATGGGCTTGATGCTACCGGGTAGCGCGTTTGTCAACCCATCGACCGACTTACGCGCCGCGCTGGACGATGCGGCGGTCGATGCCGCGCTGGCTATTGCGGGCAAACCTGAATTCTCCATCGCCCAATTGGTCAACGAAAAATCCATTCTCAACGGCGTGATTGGCCTACTCGCCACAGGCGGCTCGACCAACCACACGCTGCACATCGTCGCCATCGCCCGCGCAGCGGGGGTTGAGTTGCGCTGGGAAGACATGGACGAACTCGGTCAGATTATTCCTTTATTGGCACGGGTTTACCCCAACGGCTCGGCGGACGTGAACCAGTTCCACGCCGCAGGCGGGCTGGCCTACGTCATTGGCCAATTGCGCCAGCAAGGCCTGCTGCACGACGACGTGAACACCGTGGTCGGCCACGGCATGGCCGCCTACACGCAAGAACCGTACCTCAACAACGGTGTTTTAGAATGGCGCGACGGCGTTAGCCTGCCGCTGGACGAGACCATCATCCGCCCCATCAGCCAGCCGTTTGCACCCGACGGCGGCCTCAAACTGCTGCAAGGCAACTTGGGTCGCGCCGTGATTAAAACCTCGGCGGTGGATGAAAAACACCGCGTCATCCGCGCCCCCGCGCTGGTATTTGACAGTCAAACCGACCTGCAACGCGCCTTTCACAACAAAGAGTTGCACGATAAAGACTTCATCGCCGTCGTTCGCTTTCAAGGCCCAAAAGCCTGCGGTATGCCCGAGCTACACAAACTCACCCCGCCGCTCGCCGTCCTGCAAGACCGTGGACAAAAAGTCGCCCTCGTCACCGACGGGCGCATGTCGGGCGCGTCAGGCAAAGTCCCCGCCGCGATTCATGTGTCGCCCGAAGCCCTTGACGGTGGCCTCATCGCCAAAATCAATACAGGTGACATGCTCACGCTCAACGCGCTCACGGGCGAATTGAATTTAGAAGTCCCCACCGAAATTTTAGCCACCCGCCCCAACGCCACCCGCCCCGTAGAAGAGACCGAAAACTGGCTCGACTTCTTCGCCGTCGCCCGCGCAAATGTTGGGCGAGCGGAGTTGGGGGCGACTTGGTTGATTCAAGACGTGGATAACTCATGATGAATTTATATGATGCGTCCGTTCCTGTCTTGCAACGCTACATTATGCAATTAGCCCTGTTGCTCCGAAAAATCCCAGCTGAACATGAAACGGCACTACTTCAAGCCAGCATTGCGCCCGATATGCGCCCACTGTGGCAGCAAATTTTAATCGCCCTCGGATTTGCCTTACGCGCCACTGCGTCAATTACGGGTCAAGCAATCCCCCAGTTTGACTTTCAAGCCAAAAGCCTATTGCAATTGCAACATGACATTGAGTACACCCTCGATTTTTTAGCACAGCTCACCCCTGAGTCATTCACCCACACTGATGCAATCACCATCAGCCATCAAGCAGGCCAAGCCAACCATGAAATGGCCGCGCCCGTTTATCTTCAACACTTTGCACTACCCAACTTTTTCTTCCACCTCACCTGCGTATATGCGATTTTGCGCCAACGTGGTATTTCGCTAAGCAAAGGTGATTTTGACGGATTTCACCAATACAACTAACTTTTAAGGACAACCCCATGCAAACCCTAAAAACCGCCCTTGCCCAATGCAAAATCGTCCCCGTCGTCGTCGTGCACGATGTCACTCACGCCGCGCCGCTGGCCAACGCGCTGGCCAATGGCGGCTTGACAGTGGTCGAAGTGACCATGCGCACGCCTGCCGCGCTGGATGTGATTCGCGCGATGGTTGAGGCGCGGCCTGACTTGGTGACGGGCGCGGGCACGGTGCTCAATGCGCAACATTTGCAGCAAGCTCGCGACGCGGGGGCGCATTTTGGCGTGTCACCTGGGACGAGCGTGGCCTTGCGCGAGGCGATTTTGGCGAGCGGCTGGCCGTTTATCCCTGGGTGCGCCACGCCGTCGGAGGCCATGACTTTGGCCGAATACGGTTTTGAGGTGGTGAAATTATTCCCCGCCGAGGTGGTGGGTGGTTTGAACATGCTCAAGTCAATGGCCGCGCCGTTGCCGCACATTCAATTCATGCCCACAGGTGGCGTGCGCCTTGAAAAAGTGGCAGAATACGCGGCGCAGCCCAATGTGGCGGCGGTCGGCGGCACGTGGATTGTGCCGCCCGCGCTGCTGGAGGCGGGCGACTTTGCAACGATTGAGCAATTGGCGCGGCAGGCGTTTGAAGCGGCGCAGGTTTAACATGACCGCCATCAGCAACTTGCGCACATTACTGCGCAGCATGCAACCGACCTTAAACGATGGGGTTTATGCGTATTGCCACGTGGCACACGATTTTAATTTATCGTCGATTGATTTCATCGGGGCTTTTCGCGAGGCGGAGGGCTTGACCCTCATTGTGCGCGAGGCCGAAGCGTTGGCCGCCCACTGGCCTATTTTATTTCGCGCTGCGTGGCTTTCACTCACGGTGCATTCTGACTTACAAGCGGTCGGTTTAACGGCGGCGTTTGCCAGCGCACTGGGCGCGGCGGGCATCAGTTGCAACGTGGTGGCGGGTGCGCTGCACGACCATATTTTTGTGCCGTTTGAACAGGCGCAGGCGGCCATGGCCGCTTTACATCAATTACAAAAGGACAACTCATGAACATCATTTACGGCGACCCGCAACATCGCGCAGGCTTGGCCGAATCACCCGTTTGGGATGACGCGGCGCGTTGCTGGTATTACATCGACATTCCCAAACGCCAAGTGCATCGCCACACGTTGGACGGGGCGCACACCGAGTGGCAATTGCCGCAAACCGACGCGAACGACCCAGGTGCGTTGTGTGTGTGCGACGACGGCACGTTGATTGTGGCTCTACGCGCAGGTTTGGTGCGGTTTGACCCTGCCACACCAGCGGGTGAAATTGCCCCAAGCATTTGGCTGGCCGCGCCTTACGACACGGCGACCATGCGTTTTAACGACGGCGGCGTGGACGCGCAAGGGCGGTTTTGGATTGGCACATTGTACGCGCCCAAAACCCACGCGGGCGCGAGCCTGTTTTGTTTGGACAAAGGGGTTTTGCACGCCGTGGTCGGTGAACTGGCTGCTGCTGCGCCGCACAACAGCTGGGGCGTGACCACCTCAAACGGCTGGGCGGTCGATGGTGCGCATCTGTACCACGCCGACACGCAAGCGCACGCGGTGTATCGTTATCGTTTTGATGCGAATGCACCCGTTGCAGCGGCGTTGAGCAACCGCGAGACGTTTTATCAAACCGCCACCCAAGCCGAATCGGCCGCACAAAACATCGCCTACCAAGGCCGCCCCGACGGCGCGGCCATCGACAGCGCGGGCAACTACTGGAACGCGCAATTTGAAGGCGGCCAAGTGATTCAATTCTCGGCATCAGGTGAGATTTTGCAGCGCGTCCAACTGCCCGCCCGCTGCCCGACGATGGTGAGTTTTGGTGGTGAAGACTTAAAAACATTGTTCATCACCACCACAGGCAACCGCCCCGAAGAGGAATTGGCCGATTACCCTGCCAATGGTTTTATTTTGGGCGTGCCCGTTGAGGTGGCGGGCTTGCCGACGCGGCGATACCGCAATTCATAAAAAAAGCCGCTCATTTTGAGCGGCTTTTTTAACGTCACATCAAACCTGCGCCCCATAGCTAGGATCACGTTTGTCCATTTTGGCTTTAGCCAAGTCTTCTTCCGACAAGGCCAAGTCGCTGCGCGACACGCCAAACCACATGGCCAATGCTGCGGCAACGAACACCGAGGAGTAAATCCCGAACACAATCCCAATCGTGAGCGCGAGTGCGAAATAATGCAAGGTCGGGCCGCCGAAAAACAGCATGGCCAAAACCACCAATTCGGTACAGGCGTGGGTGATGATGGTGCGACTGGTGGTTGAGGTAATCGCATGGTTCATGACTTGCGGCACGGTCAACGGGCGAGAGTTCGGGTCGCGGAACACTTCACGGATTCGGTCAAAAATCACCACCGATTCATTGACCGAATACCCCAAAATCGCCAAAATCGCTGCCAACACCGACAGTGAAAACTCCCACTGAAAGAACGCGAAAAAGCCCAAAATAATCACCACGTCATGCAAGTTGGCCAAAATCCCTGCTACCGCAAACTTCCACTCAAAGCGCATGGCGAGATAAATCACAATCCCAATCACCACAAACAACAGGGCTTTACCGCCGCTCAAGGCCAACTCGTCGCCAATTTGCGGGCCGACAAAGTCGCTTTTGAGCAGGCTGGCACTGGCATCTTGTGCTTTGAGTGCAGCGAGCAGCTCATCAGTTTGCGCACCGCTGGCCACGCCTTGTTTCACGGGCAGGCGTACCGAAATATTGGTCGGTTTATCAAACTCTTGCACCTGCGCATCGGCGTAACCGAGTTTTTCAACCACGGCACGAACCTGGTCCACATTGGCTGCTTTGTCGTATTGCACCACGGTGGTCGTGCCACCCGTGAACTCAATCGAATAATGCAAACCTTTGGTGTACAAAAAGAACACCGCCAACAAAAAAGTGATGAATGACACTGCGTTCAAAATCAACGCGTGCTTCATAAAGTTAATGTCTTTTTTGAATCGGAAAAACTCCATGATTACACCCCTGCCTTGCTGTCACCACGCCACACTGAGCCGATGGAGATTTTTTGTAAACGTGCGCGACGACCGTAAATCAAATTGGCCAGCCCGCGCGAGAAAAACACCGCCGAGAACATCGAGGTCAAAATCCCCAAACAATGCACCACGGCAAAGCCACGAATCGGGCCTGTACCAAAAATCAACAACGCCAAGCCCGCAATCAAGGTGGTGATGTTCGAGTCCAAAATCGTCGCAAACGCGCGTTCATAGCCATGAAAAATCGCTTGCTGCGGCGACAAGCCCGCACGCAACTCTTCGCGAATCCGCTCATTAATCAACACGTTGGAGTCAATCGCCATCCCCAGCGTCAGCGCAATCGCCGCAATACCAGGGAGCGTCATGGTCGCACCCATTTTGGACAAAATCCCCACCAAAAGCAGCAAGTTGACCGCCAGTGAAATCACCGAAATCATGCCAAACACATGGTAGTAAATGATGATGAACACCGCAATTGCCAAAAAGCCATACAGCAACGAGTTCAAACCTTTGGCGATGTTGTCTTTACCCAAAGATGGACCAACCGAGCTTTCTTCAATAAACTCCATTGGCGCGGCCAGCGCACCTGCACGCAGCAACACCGCCAAGTCATTGGCCTCTTCAATCGAGTTTGAGCCTGAAATCACAAAGTTTTCGCCAAACACACCTGCGATGTTGGAGTAAGAAATCACCTGTCCTTTGGGCTGGCCTTTGACTTGCTCAAACAAGATAATCGCCATCGGGCGATTGACGTTTTCTGAAGTGGTTTGCAACATGGCTTTGCCGCCCGCCGAGTCCAAGCCCACGGCCACCACTGGGCGGCCTTCTTGTGTGCTCGCTTGTGCGCTGATAACCGCGTCACCCGAAACCACCACTTGTTTTTTGACTTTGACAGGATTGCCATTGGCACCTAAAAATGTTTCACTGCCAAAACCTGAACCTGTGTCCCCCAAGCGAATTTGCAAGGTTGCGGTTTTACCAATCAAGTTTTTGGCACGCGCGGAGTCTTCAACACCGGGCAACTCCACCACGATGCGGTCTTGCCCTTGCTGCTGCACAATCGGCTCAGACACGCCCAACTCATTCACACGGTTGTGCAGCGTGCTGATGTTTTGCTTGACCGCATTGACTTTGACTTCGTCTAAAGTTTTGTCGCTCATGCTCACGACTAAATTATTGCCATCGCTGCTGGCGAGCAAATTGGGGTTGTTTTGCATCAACCACGCCGCCGCTTTAGCGACAGACTCAGGCGAGTCAAACGTTGCGGTGACTTTATCGCCTGTTTTCTCAACATTTTGCACGCCAAATTTTTGTTCTTTAAAACTGGCGTTCAGCTCGTTGACCATGCCATCCAAGCGTTTTTGAATCGCGCCATTCATATCGACTTTGAGCAAAAAGTGAATCCCGCCGCGCAAGTCCAGCCCCAACGACATTGGATTGGCACCCAAGCGGCTCAACCAGTCGGGCGCACTCGACATGGAGTTGAGCGCAGTGATGTATTCGGGCTCATCGGGTTTGGCATTTAGTGCCAAATTCAGCGCATCTTTAGCCGCAGTGGCCGCTTCTTTGTCGGCAAAACGCAAGCGGAATGAACCCGTATTGCCAATTTGATTGAAATAAATGCCCGTGCTGGTCAAGTTTTTTGCGGCCAATGCTTGCTCAAGCTTGGGTTGCAACTCTTTGGTGATTTTGACCGTGGCTTTGGCAGCCGAGACCTGCACCGCGCTGGATGTGCCAAAAAAATTGGGCACGGTGAACAATACGCCAAGCACCAGCGACAGCAGCATGATGAGGTATTTCCACAACGGATAACGATTCATATGGACTCTTTGCAACAGTGAATTTATAAAATATCAAAACCGCCACGCAAGCTGCATGGCGGTTTTGTCAAAGTAGAATTACTTCAGTGAACCTGGTGGCAAAATGCTTTGCACGGCATTGCGCTGTGCGGTGATTTCGGTACCTGTGCCAGTGCTCAACGTGACAAAGTTATCGCCCACCTTGGTGATTGTGCCCACGATGCCGCCGATGGTGGCGACTTCATCGCCTTTTTTGAGCGCGGCGAGCATGGCTTTCATGTCTTTGGCGCGTTTTTGTTGCGGGCGAATCATCATGAAATACAACACCACAAACATCAAAATAAACGGGGCAAATTGAATCAAAGCGCTGCCAGCGGGTGCTGCGCCAGCGGTTTGTGCGTAAGCATCTGAAATAAACAACATACAATCTCCAATAATAGTTAAAAATAACGCGCGATTATAGCACTAAATCAAGCCACGCCACGCGCTCGATTGGCGTGAAATTGCGCCACGACCACGTCAAATTCGTCGTTGTCCAACCCGTCACGCAAGTCTTGCATGAGTTGCAAATAATAGTGCAAGTTATGAATCGTGTTGAGTTGCGCCCCGAGCATTTCGTTCATTTTGTGCAGATGATGCAAGTACGAGCGGCTGAAGTTGCGACAGGTGTAGCACGTGCAGGTATCATCAATTGGGCTTAAATCATCTTTGTAGCGCGCGTTTTTGATTTTTAAGTCGCCAAAGCGCGTAAACAACCAACCGTTGCGGGCGTTGCGCGTCGGCATGACGCAATCGAACATATCAATCCCTTGCGACACGCCATAGACCAAGTCCTCTGGCGTACCCACGCCCATTAAGTAGCGTGGTTTGTCCGTGGGCAGTTGATGGCCGATGTGCTCCAAAACCCGCTGAAATTCTTCTTTAGGCTCGCCAACCGACAAGCCGCCAATCGCCATGCCGTGAAAATTCAACTCATTCAACCCCGCCAGCGAGGCTTCGCGCAAATGGTTGTGCATGCCGCCTTGCACGATGCCAAACAGTGCATTTGGGTTGTCCAACCCATTAAACTCATCCATCGAGCGTTTCGCCCAGCGCAGCGACATTTCCATCGACAACCGCGCGGTTTTTTCGTCAGCAGGATACGGCGTGCATTCATCAAACTGCATCACCACGTCGCTGTTGAGCACCGTTTGAATCTGCATCGACACTTCGGGGGTGAGAAACAATTTATCGCCATTGACGGGCGAGCGAAACAGCACGCCCTCTTCCGAAATTTTGCGCATATCGCCCAGTGAGAACACCTGAAAGCCGCCCGAATCGGTCAAAATCGGTTTATCCCAATTCATGAATTGATGCAGGCCACCATGCACTTTCATCACGTCCAAACCAGGGCGCAGCCACAGGTGAAACGTGTTGCCCAAAATAATTTGCGCGTTGATGTCGCCCAACATGTCAGGGTTCATCCCCTTGACCGCGCCATACGTGCCCACAGGCATAAAAATCGGCGTTTGCACCTGCCCATGATTGAGCGTGAGCGTGCCACGGCGGGCTTTGCCTGAGGTTTTGTGAAGTTTAAATTGTAAAGACATAAGTCACTCTAAGATGGGCGCGTCAAAAACATGGCGTCGCCATAACTGAAAAAACGGTACTGCTGGACAATCGCGTGATTATACGCGTCGCGAATGGTTTGCACGCCGCTAAACGCCGAAACCAGCATCAACAAGGTCGATTGCGGCAGGTGAAAATTGGTAATCAGCGCGTCAACAAGGCCAAACCGATACGGCGGGCGAATGAACAAGCGGGTTTCCGCGCTCGTCGCCTGCAACTGCCAATCGGGCGCGTGTTGCGGATTTTGCTGCGCAGCGGCGGATTCAAGCGCACGCAAACTGGTTGTGCCCACGGCCACCACGCGACGGGCTTGGTTAATCGCGCGGGCGGCGGTCTCGTCGATTTCAAACCATTCTTGGTGCATGACGTGCTCGTCCAAATTAGTAGCTGAAACAGGTAAAAATGTCCCCGCGCCAACGTGCAGCGTCACATAAGCCAAGGTCACACCCATCGCTTCAATTTGCTGCAACAAAGCCTCGTCAAAATGCAAACCCGCCGTGGGCGCGGCCACCGCGCCTTCGGTTTTGGCGAACACGGTTTGATAACGATTGGCATCAAAATCATCAGCGGCGTGGTCAATGTACGGCGGCAAAGGCAATGCGCCATACGACTCCAGCAGCGGCAACAGCGGCTGGCTACATTCGAGTTGATAAAATCGATCGGTTTTATTCAACACCGTCAACTCAAAAACCACCTCGCCTTGCGCGTTGTGCATCATCAACGTGCTGCCCGCCGCAGGAGGTTTGGAGGCGCGAATTTGCGCAATGCAACTGTTCGGTGCGGTCAAGCGGTCAAGCATGACTTCAACCTTGCCGCCTGAGGCTTTGGCGCCAAACAACCGCGCCTTGATGACTTTGGTGTTGTTCATCACCAACACGTCGCCCGCACGCAACTGCTGCACAATATCCACAAACCCACAATCGCGCTGCGCGTCAGATTCGACCACCAGCAAGCGGCTGGCCACGCGCTGCGCTGCGGGCATTTGCGCAATCAAGGCTTCGGGCAAATCGTAATCAAAATGCGTCAGGTTTAAGTCATGCCAATCAGCGGGCAATGGCGCGGTAAAGAAATTTTTCATAGGCGAGCATTTTAATGGAAAAGCCAACAAAAAGCCGCTCATTTAGAGCGGCTGGATGTTATGGGTTGACAATCACAGGCTGAGTTGTCGGCTGACCATTAAAACCAATCCATTGATGCGCCTTGTAATCGTACAACTTGCACATTTTCGCATTGGCAAAATACCATTTCCACGAAAACGGCTGAATCACAATCCGATTGGGCAACATGCGCTCCAAATGCTCTTGGGCTTCTTTGAGTTTGTACAGCGGAATCGTCATATCCAAATGATGCGCCGTGTGTTCCATGATGTGATGCATGGCCGCACCAAACTTGCGTTTAAAAGTCAAATGCACCGTCGTGGTAACAAACGGCTGCGCGGCTGTCCATTCTTTTTTGTTGTCATACCACGCAATGTCTTTGTGGGTGTGGTTGATGTACACCACCCAACCAATCATGCCATTCCAAAACAAAAATGGAATCACAAACGCGGTGATGAGCGCAGGGAAAAAGCCCACATTAGCGGGCACAAACGCATAAATCAGCCCCAACCAAATCACGGCAAATACCGAAACCAACACGTTGTCCCAAAAAAATGCTTTGCGCTCGCCAGGTTTGTTTTGCGCATTGGGGAAATACATTTTCGTCCACCAAATTTCAATCGTGTAATACAACCACGTACCCCAGCCGCTGCGATACACGCGTTCGCGCAGCTTGCCAAACGAACTTAAAGCGTCATATTCCTCTTTGGTTTTGGGTAACCACACAAAATCCATGCCTTTTAAATTGGTGAAACCATGGTGCATGACGTTGTGCCCGACTTCCCACATGCTGTAGGCCGACATTGATGGCAAAAATGCAATCCGCCCCAAAATGCGGTTGAGATTGCGATTGTCGGTGTAACTTTGGTGACACGCATCGTGCCCCAAAATAAACAAACGACCAATCCAAAAACCTGCCGTCAACCCTGCCAGCAAACGCAACCAGCCATTATCAAGCCCGATAGCCGCCGCGATGAGCGCAAAAAAAATCACATAATCCACCACCAACAAAGTCAATGCGCGAGCAGTGCTGCGCTGCATTAAGTGCGCCATCCATGAACGAATCACTTTGCGCGAAGGCATCGGCTCAGTGCTGGGAATCGGCTGTAAAACGGGTTCAAGCAAAGTTTCTTCGTGTGACATAGTCTTTCCAGTGGTTCAACAATCCGAACATTCTAACTGATTCCATGCCATACGTTATGCCAATTAACCGCACGAACGTGCGCTAAACCCGCATTAGCGCAGGAAAAAAGCCGCCAACGAACGCTGCATCTGGGTGCGCAAAGCCTGCCAACGCTCATAACGCGCATCGTAATAACGCATAGCCGATAACGCATCGTTGAACGAGGCATAATCCCCCATGCGCACCCAAGCTGGATTTTTGTGAAGGGGCAAAGCAAAATTTTTCATAACAGCTCCTGTTTTGTCATTTTAAGTTGTATTGAAACAAAAATTACAAATTGAATTTGTAGAAACTATACGCAAACTCCACCCCAACCGTCAAGTGAAAAAGATGGATTTTTACAATTTTGTTTTGTATAATTGCAAAAAATTACAAAAGGAAATGCAATGTCATTCGCAAGCAACTTTAAAATCGCCCTCAAACACAAAGGCCAAACCCAAAGCCAAGCCGCACAGAGGCTTGACGTATCGGACAACACCTTGAGCAACTGGCTCAATAAAGGCGTGATGCCCTCATGGGACAATCTAGAAAAATGCGCTCAATTGGTCGGCATGAGCGTGCAAGAATTGCTGTTTGGTACAACCGAGCTCACCGAGCAGTACGTTGAAATTCCAGAGTACAACATTCGTTTTTCTGCAGGCCACGGCGCCATGTTGTTTGAAGAATCCGCCGCCACAGGCACAGCGAGCTACCGCGAAGACTGGTTCATCAAAGAGCGCCTCAACCCCAAGCGTTGTGTCCGCGCCCGCGTGCAAGGCACTTCGATGCAAGGGATTTTGTGGGACGGCGACATTGTGCTCATCAACCGTGATGAAACCGCCGTGATTGACGGCAAAATTTACGCCCTGCGCATCGGCGAAGAGCTGTACATCAAACGCTTGCAAAAAATCCCAGGCGGCACACTCAAACTACAATCCGAAAACCCCGACTACGACGATGTCATCGTTAATCTAAGCGATGACGTCGAAATCATCGGCCGCATTCGCGATAAAACAGGGCGTGGTGGTCTATAAAACCCTGTGCAAAATTAAAAAACCGACCTTTTTTGCAGGTCGGTTTTTTGTGGTTGGTGGGACGAGATCAAAGCTCCAGACCATCTTTCCCAATCACAATATTGCCACTAAAATGCGGGCGAATCGCGTTGAGCCAGAACTCGTCACTTAAGAATGGATAACCACCAGGCACAAAATGGCTGAGCACCAAGGTTTTAACCCCTGCTTGCGTAGCCACTTTACCCACTTCAGCCACGGTGGTATGACTGGCGAGCAAGTGCTCTTTGAGTGTTGCGGCATTGGGTTCGGTCGCAATCAACTTACCTAAATTTTCCATATCCATGACTTCATGCACCAAAACATCCGCGCCTCGTGCCAAGTCAATCACATTTTGCGAATATGCAGTATCACCCGAAAATACGATTGAGCGGTCTGGACAGTCGAATCGATAGGCGTAAGAGTATTGAATCGGTGGGTGAATATTCAATGCCGCAGTGACTTTGACGTTTTCATCTTGATAAACCAAGCCACCCGCACGAATTTCCTTGATGTTCATCATTTGCGACAAAGGTTTGCGCCCTTCGTCTTTGATGCGGGTTTGAATATCAAAATCGTTCAACTGTAAAAAACTTTGTTTCATCCGCGCCAATGGTGGCGGCCCAACACTCAAAATCGGTTTATTCAAATCTGCCGCCCAAGCCAGCAACTGCAAGTTACCCCAATCAGCGTTGTGGTCAGAGTGGTGGTGGGTGATGAAAATCGTCCGAGTGGATGCAGGCTTCACCTTTGAACGAATCATTTGGTCAGCTACGCCATCGCCACAGTCAATCACATAAGTACTGCCGTTGACCACCAAAGCATGTGAGCTAGCGTGGCGATTGGGTTTAGGGGTCGGACCACCAGCCGTACCCAATAAAATCAAACGTGAGGCAGGAGCCGCTTTTTTCTCGGCACTGACCGTTTGCGCCATTGCGCTTGGGATACCAATTAAGCTCGCACCCAACGCGGCAGCACCCGATTGCTTTAAAAACCAACGCCGATTGGCTTGGTTTGAATTGAAAACTTTCTGTTGCATGTCTACTCCTAGTAATAATGAAAAATAAATACAGCCCAGTCAATTCGCCTAGTTTTCATCTCCTTTTATCAAAAAATAAAAATCTCAACCCCAGTCATGATGATAGCCAAAAACACAGTATTTGAACATTGTGTTTCTTTGAAAAAGAACGGCACTTTCGTGCCGTTTAAGGGCTAATCGGCCAGCAATCATCCCCAGAGCACCCCGTTATCACGTCTTTATTTTTGCTTCTCTGGTGCCGTGGTACTGAACGCATCCAAACTCAAACACCTTTCAGTAATCGCACTAATCAAAGGATACGCGCTGGTATCACAGCCAAAACGCTGGGCGTTGTACATTTGTGGCACCAATGCCACATCAGCCAAACTGACTTGATAACCATAGCAAAATGCACCCGAAGTGCGCTGCAACATGCGCTCTAGTGCTGCAAAGCCCTCATGCATCCAGTGGTGCATCCATGCGTGTTTGGCCGCGTCATTGGCATCAAATTGTTCAGCCAAATGGCGCATGACGCGCAAATTATTGAGCGGATGAATATCACAAGCAATCAGCTGCGCCATCGCCCGAATTTGCGCACGAGCAAACGCACTGCTTGGCAATAAACGCGGCTCAGGATAGCATTCATCCAAATACTCACAAATCGCCAATGACTGGGTCAAAATCCCATCATCAGTGACCAAAGTCGGCACTAAGCCCTGTGGATTGCGCTGGGTGTAATCCGCGCTTTTTTGCACATTGTCCAACAGCGGCACAGCAATGCGCTCTGCGCTTAAACCCTTGAGTGCCAACACAATCCGCACGCGATAGGCGGCTGTTGAGCGATGATAATCGTACAGTTGCACCTGTGCCTCCGATTAAAGCGCGGGCAGCACTTGCGCGCGCACATGACCAAAGCCCAAGCGCGGCCGCCCATCCACTTGACAATATGCGCTCATTTTGATTTCGTCGCCATCTTGTAAGTAGGTGCGGGTTTCACCATTGCCCAAGTCAATCGGGTTTTGCCCGCCATGAGTCAACTCAATCAACGCGGCCGCTTCGTGCTCGGCAGGCCCTGACAACGTGCCCGTGCCCAACAAGTCGCCTGAGCGCAGCGGGCAGCCGTTGACCGTGTGTTGGGTCAACATGTGCGCCACCGTCCAATAGGCCGACTTAAAATTGCTGCTGGAGAGCTGCACCCAGCGCTGCTCTTGGCGCAAAGCCTCGGTTTGCAAATGCACGTGCATTTGAATGTCCAACCCGCCGTGCTCGCGCACGCTCGGATGGTCTAAATACGCCAACGGCGCGACGTGCTCGGCAGGGCGTTGCCACGCGTCGCGGTACGGCGCGAGCGCCTCCAAAGTCACCACCCACGGTGACACGGTCGTGGCGAAGTTTTTGCCCAAAAACGGCCCTAACGGCTGGTATTCCCACGCCTGAATATCCCGCGCCGACCAGTCGTTCAAAACGCACAAACCAAACACATGCGATTCGGCCTGCGCCAATTCAATCGCCTCACCTGCGGCATTGCCCGTGCCGACCCACACGCCCAATTCCAACTCATAGTCCATTTTTTGGCTCGCGCCCAACACAGGTGCTGAGCTGGTTGGCGCCTTAATTTGCCCTTTGGGACGGTGAAAATTGGTGCCCGACACGGCCACCGATGAGCTGCGCCCATGATACGCAATCGGCAACCAATGATAATTGGGCATCAAAGGCTGGTCAGGGCGGAACAACTGCCCGACATGTGTGGCGTGGTGAATCGACATATAAAAATCCGTATAGTCGCCAATCTGCGCGGGCAAACGGTACTCAACATCCAACTGAGGCAACAAATAAGCCCGCAACCATTCCTGCGTGCTCAACGGCGCATCAACGGCCAAAGATGCACTGACCCAACGGCGCAAAGCCGACCACGCTTGTCCGCCCAAAGCCATGAGTTCGTTCAGTGCATCATGCCGACACGCCGAAAGGGCTTTTTGCGTCACTTCGTCCAAATGAACAGCATCAACCGAGCGAGCCAATGCCCCCATATCCAGCACTTGGTCACCAATCGCAATCCCAATGCGCCAAGGTTGCATGCTGTTGCGTGGTCTGAACACCGCATACGGTAAATTTTGAATCGGAAAATCGCTCAAGCCATCATTGGCCGAGGCCACCCAACTGCGTAAATCGGGATTGTGGGTTTCATTGAGTTGCATCATTGGCCCTTTGAGGTTGGGTTAAAATTTTTGCGAATGCCTTGCCAAACCTGATGGTAATCAACTTGGCGATCGCTCGCATTGTAAGATTCGGGGAACACACGCAGCACATCGGCCGTTTCAAACATGAACGCCAAGGTATTGCCTAAATATTCGGGCTCAAGCGGTGCAACCGAAGCTTTAGCAAAAGTAGCCGCATCAGGGCCATGTGGCGTCATGCGGCCATGCAAACTTGCACCGCCCGCTTCAAAACCATCGGCTTTGGCATCGTACGCGCCGTGAATCAAACCCATGTATTCGCTCATGATATTGCGATGGAACCACGGTGGGCGGAATGTATCTTCGGCCACGGTCCAACGCGCGGGGAAAATCACAAAGTCGCAATTGGCCACGCCTGCCCGCCCCGATGGCGAGGTCAGCACCGTGAAAATCGACGGGTCGCAGTGGTCAAAACTCACCGTATTAATCACTTGATAACGGGTCAAATCGTATTTATACGGTAAGCAATTGCCCTGCCACGCCACCACATCCAACGGATTGTGTGCCAATTGCGCCGTCCACCAACGCCCTGAAAACTTCGCCCACAACTCGCACGGCTCGTCGCTGTCCACAAAACTGGCCAGTGGGCTGACAAAATCAGCAGGGTCGGCCAAGCCATTCGCGCCAATCGGTCCTAATTCGGGCAATTCAAACGGCTCGCCCATGTTTTCGCACACATAGCCTACCGCTTCAACCTCATCCAAGCCATTGATTTGAAACTTAATACCGCGTGGAATCACCACGATTTCAGTCGGCTTAACCTCTAAAACCCCCAACTCCGTGCGCACTTGCAACCGCCCCTGTTGCGGCACAATCAGCAACTCACCATCGGCATCGTAAGCATAACGCTGCCCCATCGAACGATTGAATGCGTAGCGATAAACCACCACGCCTTGCTGCGCATCGGCATTGCCACAAGCGCAATCGGCACGAAGGCCTTCGATAAAATCCGTAGGCTCACTCAGCGGCGTGCGTTTGCTCCAGCGCAACGGATTAGGAATTGCCAATGTTTCACTCATTGCCGCATAGGGGCGCAACGGCGCAGGCTCAAATGCCGATTGCACCACCGATGGACGGATGCGATACAGCCATGTGTGTAAATTATCCACACGCGGCGCAGTGAACGCACTGCCTGAAAACTGTTCAGCATACAGGCCATACGCGCATTGCTGCGGCGAATGACCGCGCTTGGGCAGCGCATCAGGTAACGCTTCGCTGCGCAATAAATTACGAAAACCGCTTAAAGTTGCACTCATAAACGACTCCTACAATCACAGCACACCACGTTTGATTTGATCCAACTCAATTGAATCAAACAACGCCTTAAAATTACCTTCACCAAAACCATCATTGCCTTTACGCTGAATGATTTCAAAGAACAGCGGCCCGATGACTGTTTCGGTGAAAATTTGCAGCAATTTATCTTCGCGACCGACTTTATCCATCGGCTCACCATCAAGTAAAATCCGCAATTCCTTCAAACGCGCCACATCCTCACCATGCTTGGGCAAACGCTCATCCAACGCATCATAATAGGTATCAGGCGTTGGCATAAACTGCATGCCACCTGCACGCAATTGCGCCACTGATTGGTAAATATCTAACGTTGACAGTGCAATATGCTGAATGCCCTCGCCATTGTGAATTCGCAAATATTCAGCAATTTGACTTTTATCGTCTTGCGACTCATTCAACGGAATGCGGATTTTGCCGCATGGACTGGTCATCGCACGCGACAACAATGCAGTGTGCTGCCCCGAAATATCAAAATAACGGATTTCGCGAAAACCAAATAAATCCTCATAAAACTTCGCCCAAGTCGTCATGCGCCCCCGCTCAACATTGTGGGTCAAATGGTCAATGTGCTGCAACCCACAACCGACGGGATTTTGTGGCACACCTTCAATCGGCACAAAATCGACGCCATAAATGTCACCGTTGTCGCCATAACGGTCCACCAAATAAATCAACGCCCCGCCAATCCCCTCAATCGCGGGGATTTGCAACTCCATAGGACCCACCCCAGGTGCGACAAACTTTGCGCCACGCTCTTTCAAATAAGCACAGGCCTGTGCTGCATCTTTAACGCGAAACGCCATGGCATTGGCACTAGGACCATGCTGATGCAAAAATGCATCCGCTTGACTATTCGGCTCGGCATTCAAGATAAAATTAACGCCACCTTGACGATACAGCGTCACATTTTTACTGCGATGGCGTGCGACTGCCACAAAACCCATTTTTTCAAACAACGCCACCAATTCTTGTGGGTTACTCGAAGCATACTCGACAAATTCAAAGCCGTCGGTTTGCACAGGATTATCAAAAACATTCATAGTATTTCCTTTTATTTGAACTGATAATGCATTTTAGACCCTTAAACATGCGTTTTTTTTGCAAAAAAACAAGCTATAAACCTTAAAATTAAAGTTATCATGCGTTTTTATAGCAAATAAAGGGTTTTTATTGCGGTAAAAATCATCTAAAATCATGCTCACGCAGTAAAAAGTAAATCAATCCATAGTCTATATAAAGTTAAATATGCACACCATCGACCTAGATAAATATGACATTCGCCTCTTGCAAGCCCTACAGACCGATGCACAATTCACTCATGTTGAACTGGCCGAACGCGTGCATTTATCCGCATCGCAGTGCCAGCGTCGCATTAAAAACTTAGAGCATCTAGGCATCATCAATGGTTATTTTTTGCGCATCAATCCCAACAAACTGGGTTTAAACGTCATGGCCACCGTTCAAGTGTCGATTGAGAAACAAGGCAAATTCCCCGAAGCGGAGTTCAAAGAACTGATGGACAACGCCGAACAAGTGCTCGAATGCTATTCAATGATGGGCGACTACGACTATTTACTCAAAGTCATTGCGCATGACCTACAAGGCCTCAACACCTTCATCATGCAACTGCTCAGCTCCGACATGGTCGCACGCGTCCGCTCCAATGTGCTGCTCAACTGCCTCAAAGACACCAGCGCACTGCCCTTGCCCAAACCCAGTCAAACCCATATATAAATTAGGGCTTTTTTAATTTTCACTTAAAAATAACCTTTGAGCGCATTGCCCACAATCGCCAACGGCTCGCGCAATGCGCCTTTAAACGACATGCCCCATTGTTGCCAGCAATAGGTCGGTGCGGCGGCGTAGGTTACTCTCAGATTCGCATAGTCAGGATTGGCGCGCACCAGCCGCTCGACCCGCCACATGTGGTACGGCTCGGAAACCACGACCAAGGACTGCACGCCATTGTGCTGTAAAAGCGGCCACGATAAACTCAAGTTCTCACGAGTAGACACCGAGGCGCGTTCCAGCAGCGCGTCACCCGCGTAGCCATTGCTTCGCGCATGTTCGGCCATGACATCGGCCTCGACGCGACCATCTTCTAAATCCACCCCGCCCGTCAACAGCAACCGCTGCGCCGCACCCGTGGCCACCAATTCCATCGCTTTATCGACCCGCCCTGTCAAACACGGATTGGGTGCGCCATTCACATACGCCCGACTGCCCAAAACCATTGCTGCATCGACAGGTTCAATCGTGGCTGAATTCAACAACTGCGTGGCACGCAACGCCACCAGCGCAAACAAACCCGCATACAACAAACCACCTGCCACAGCCAAACGCCACAACCACTTCAACATCGCCGCCTCCATAAAAAACGCCATTGTCAACGGCTCATGTGAAACCTATGTGAAGAAAATTGACTCTCAAATTAAATCAACACATACATCAATTTAACTATAATCACACCTTTCATCCAAAGGACAACCCATGCGCTTATATCGCCCCCTCATTTTATCCGCCCTCACTTTGAGCATTCTCGCCGCATGCGGTAAAGCAGAGCACAAAGCCTCTGCGCCAGCGGCAGAATCTGCACCTAGCCCAGCGGCTGCCGCGGCTGCGCCTGCCGAAAAGGCCGCTGCCAATGCTGATGTCACCAGTGCAAACAAAACCGAGCAAATCACCTCAACCGCCAGCACCAGCGTTGACCCCGAGCGCAAATTCATCCGCACCGCGCAAGCCAAATTCGCGGTTAAAGATGTGTACCAATCGGCTTTAGCGATTGAAGACGCGGTGGCCGCCAACGATGGTTTTGTCACTCAAAACCACATCAACGCCGAGCCTGAACGCAACGAGCACTACGCGAAAGGCGATGGCAAAATCATCGACATCACCGAGTACCGCGTGGCAGGCACGCTCACCGTGCGCGTGCCCAGCGCGAAAACCCAAGATTTTTTACGCGCGATTGCCAATCAAATCGAGTTTCTCGACCAGCGTAACTTTGAAGCCCGCGACGCGCAGTTTGACATCTTGCGGCAAAAAATCATCACCAACACCGCCAGCACCAATTTTGAGCGCGGCGACTCCAAAGTGAGCGAAAAAGAGTTCGCCGACCAAGTCGCCTACGCCACCATCACGCTCAACATTTACCAACCCAACACCGTGCGCAAAGCCGAATACGCCGACCTTAACGCCGCCGTTCTCGAAAACCGCCCCAGTTTCTTCCAACGCCTCGGCCAATCATTGGCCACAGGCTGGTACGCGATTCTCGATATTATTTTGTTGGGCGCAAATATTTGGCCGCTGTGGATCGCACTTGGCTTGGCGTGGTGGGCACAACGACGTTGGTTCAAAAGCAAAAATAACGGCTAAATTACGCGGTATCTCACGTAAAATACGCCTTTGACCACCACCGAGCATGCCATGAGCACCATTGTCACCGACGATTTTTCAGCGCAAGACTTTCCCAACCGCATTAGCGAGGTGAAGTTGCCGCGTGAAGAGGAGCAGGTCGAACGCGCGTTGCGCCCGAAGTTGCTTGATGAGTACGTCGGCCAGCAAAAAATCCGCGAGCAGTTGGATATTTTCATCGGCGCGGCACGCGTGCGCAAGGAGGCGCTCGACCACACGTTGCTGTTTGGCCCACCTGGCTTGGGCAAAACCACGTTGGCGCACATCATCGCCCGTGAAATGGGGGTGAATCTCAAGCAAACTTCAGGCCCTGTGCTGGAACGCGCGGGTGACTTGGCGGCGTTGTTGACCAATCTTGAGGCCAACGATGTGCTGTTCATCGACGAGATTCACCGTTTATCGCCTGTGGTGGAAGAAATTTTGTACCCCGCGCTGGAAGATTATCAGATTGACATCATGATTGGCGAGGGACCGGCGGCGCGCAGCGTGAAACTGGACTTACAGCCGTTCACGCTGGTCGGGGCGACGACGCGGGCGGGTATGTTGACCAATCCGCTGCGCGACCGTTTTGGGATTGTGGCGCGGTTGGAGTTTTATACGGTTGAGGAGTTGACGCACATTGTCAAACGCTCGGCCAAATTGCTGCATTGCGAGATGGATGACGCGGGGGCGCTTGAAATCGCGCGCCGTTCACGCGGCACGCCGCGCATTGCCAACCGTTTGCTGCGCCGCGTGCGCGATTATGCGCAAGTCAAAGCCAATGGGCACATCACGCAAGCTGTGGCCGATGCCGCGCTCAAAATGCTCGACGTTGACCCCGTTGGGCTGGACATGATGGATAGAAAATTATTAGAAGCGATTTTGTTTCGCTTCAACGGCGGGCCGGTCGGTTTGGACAACTTGGCCGCGTCGATTGGCGAGGCGAAAGACACGATTGAAGACATCATCGAGCCGTATTTGATGCAACAAGGCTACTTGCAACGCACGCCACGCGGACGCATCGCCAGCCCGCAAACCTACGCTCACTTTGGCTTATCTGCACCCGAATTTGAGTTGAACTGAAGCCAGACCAAAGCGGCCAACGCAAGGCTTTGCGCCAAATACAAAACCTGCGAAATACCGTGCAAACGGCCAAACTGCGCCGCGTCACCGCTAAGTTTGGCCGTTTGCATGAGCGGCGTTAAGCCGAATTCTTGCACAATCAGCGCAAAAACCAAACCCAAAACCAGCCACAAACCACGCTCATGCACCAGTCGCCCCGCTGCGCGTACCCGATAATCGAGCAACAGCACCATCGCGCAAACCAAGCCGAGCCGATTGAGCACGGCAAACATATGCCCCGCCACCTCGCCCGCCTGCACCCGCCCATAAGCGGCAAACCACGTCGGCGCAAACACATAACCCGCCGCCCAAGTCGCCCCCGCCCACAGCACGAGGGCAAAAATTGCGGCGAGGGATAAAAGGCGGGTTTTCATAAGTAAAAGCTTTTAAAAAACAATCCCGTCATTGCGGCCTTGCGCCGCAATCTCCTAAAGTCAGGAGATGCCGCGTCAAGCGCGGCATGACAGCAGATGGTTTAAATATACAACACTTCCATAATTTCATACTCGCGCTTGCCCGATGGCGCTTGCACTTCCACCACGTCACCCGCTGATTTGCCAATCATGGCGCGGGCAATCGGTGAGCCGATGGAGATTTTGGACAATTTCAAGTCAGCTTCATCTTCGCCAACAATTTGATAACGCACCATGGCGCCTGAATCCAAGTCTTCGAGTTGAACGGTTGCGCCAAACACCACGCGACCTTCGGCATCCAACTCAGCAGGGTCGATGATTTGGCAATTGGATAATTTCGCGCCCAATTCAACAATCCGCCCTTCAACAAAACTTTGCTTTTCTTTGGCTGCGTCGTATTCCGCGTTTTCGGACAAATCGCCCTGCGCACGCGCCTCGGCAATCGCTTGAATCACGGCGGGACGCTCTTTGGTTTTTAAAAAGTGCAATTCGTCTTTGAGTAACTGTGCGCCAAGTTTGGTAATCGGTGTTGCCATTTCTGCCTCTTATCTAATGAAAAAAATCACCGCAACCTAACGGGTTGCGGTGTTGATTTGAACGGGTGCATTGTTGCACAAATTGCGCATGGCCTCAAGCAAAAATTCGCCCCAGTTTGGCCACACCCTCTTCGATTTTGGCCGCAGGGACGGTGACAAACGCCAAACGCAAGGTATGCGAATTGACTTCGTTGGCGTAAAACGGCGTGCCTGGCACATACGCAACATTTTGCGCCAAGGCTTTTTCGAGCACCACTTCTGAGTTGAGGTGGCTGGGTAAATTGACCCACAAAAACATCCCGCCCGCAGGTTGATTCCACGTCACGCCGCTGGGCATGTGCTGCTCTAAAGCCGCTAACATACAGTGCGCTTGGTTTTTGTACAGCGTACGAATCATCGGAATATGCTCATCCAAAAAGCCGTCTTTGACCACTTCGTACACCACGCGCTGCGCAATGGTTGAGGTGTGTAAATCAGTCGCTTGCTTGGTTTGCTCAAACTTACGCGCAATCTCAACGGGCGCGACGATGTAACCCAAACGCAAGCCAGGTGCGAGCACTTTAGAGAACGAACCCATGTGAATCACGCGTTCAGGCATGCGCGAGAGCAACGAGGCGGGCGGCGCGGCTTCGTACCACAGTGCGCCGTATGGGTCGTCTTCCACCACCAGCAAGTCTTGCGCCCGCGCCACTTCAACCAATTTGGCACGACGCTCCTCGCTCATCATCCGCCCAGTTGGGTTTTGGAAGTTGGGCAAGGCATAAATAAACTTGGCGGTTTGTGCGTCTTGGTTTGAGATTTGCGCCGCATCCAAACCGTTTTCGTCAGAAGCCACCGAAATGAATTCTGGCGCAAACAGTGAGAACGCCTGCAACGCGCCCAAATAGGTCGGTGTTTCGACCAGCACTTTATCGCCCTCGTCAATAAACACTTTGCCAATTAAATCAAGGGCTTGTTGCGAACCCGACACAATAATCACTTGGTCAGGCGTAATGCTCGTGCCATTGGTGCTCATGCGCTGAGCGACCCACTCGCGCAGCGGCGCGTAACCATCGGTGGTTGAGTATTGCAACGCGCCTTGTGCATCGTCCGCCAGCACTTTATCAAACGCCGCCTGCATCTGCGCCACAGGAAAGCTCGCAGGCGACGGCAAACCGCCCGCAAACGAAATGACTTCAGGATTGGCCGTGACTTTTAAAATCTCACGAATCACCGAACTTTTAATCGCATTGGCGCGTTTGGAAAATAATTTTGAATGAGACATGAGATTTCCTTTGAATTGATTGTGGATGAAATATAACCTAAAAAATCAGTACAGTACCGATACAGTTTAAAAATCAGAGTGTAAACTGTACTGCACTATAGAGCGATACGGTTGTATGGGCATACGGGCGGGTTTAAAACCCGCCCCTACGCCGCCACCACGAATAAATCGCTATCGTTAAGACAGACCAGCCCCATCAATCCTCCCCATCCAACGCCAACATCGCCGCACTTTTATCGGCATCCATCTGCTCGACTTGGCTCAACGCGCGGTTCATGGCGCGGGTGCGCACTTGGGCGGTGTCGATATTTTTGGCGGCGCGCTCTAAGCTGTCGCGGGTTTTGGCGAGCACGTCGCCAAATTTACCAAACTCGGTTTTGACCGCGCCCAACACCTGCCACACGTCACTGGCGCGTTTTTCCAAAGTCAGCGTTCTAAAGCCCATGTGCAGGCTGTTCAAAATCGCCATGAGCGTGGTAGGACCGGCCACCACAATCCGATGTTCGCGCTGCAAACTGTCGAGCAAGCCCGCTTGCCGCGCAACTTCGGCGTATAAACCTTCGGTCGGTAAATACATAATCGCAAAGTCGGTGGTGTGTGGCGGCGCGAGGTATTTGTCGCCAATCGTTTTGGCCTCGGACAAAATCGCGCGAATCAACTCGGCCTGCGCTTTACTCAACGCCTCGGCATCGGCCGCATCTTGCGCGTCTTGCATCCGTTCAAACTGCTCGCGCGGAAATTTCGCGTCAATCGGCAACCACACAGGCTCAGAATCGCTGCGCCCTGGCAACTTAATCGCAAACTCAACCCGCGCCGCGCTGCTGGGCACGGTGGCGACATTGGCGGCGTATTGCTCAGCGGTGAATACCTGCGCCAATAAATTACCCAGTTGCATTTCGCCCCACGTGCCGCGCGTTTTGACGTTGGTCAGCACGCGTTTCAGGTCACCCACGCCTGTGGCGAGGTTTTGCATTTCGCCCAAACCTTTGTGCACTTGCTCCAAGCGGTCGGACACCAGTTTGAACGATTCGCCCAAACGCGCTTCAAGCGTGGCGTGCAATTTTTCGTCCACGGTTTGGCGCATCTGCTCCAGTTTGGCTTCGTTTTTGTGCTCAATACTGCTCAAACGTTGCTCGATGTTGTCGCGCATGTGGCTCAAACGCCGCTCGGTGGTTTCATTGAGCAACTGCAATTGTTGCATGAGCTGCACGGTGGTTGCGTGCAAGGTCTCGCGGGCGTTCGCGCCCTCGGCGGTTTGCGTGTCGCGCACTTCTTTGAGCTGACTGTTGAGTAAACTTTGCACCTGAAACAGCGATTGCCCCAATTCATCGCGCTGCTGATGCGCCAATTGCGCGGCGTGATCGCGGTTGTCGCTGTCGTATTCGCCCAACAACGCGTGCGTGGCAGAAAAATCGCGGCTCAAGCGTTGCCACAACAGCAACACAACCAACAGCAGAATCAACACCGCTGCAAGGGCGATGGAGAGCAAAACCGTGTTATTCATCGCTTACCCCATATTGCTCGGTAATTTGATGCAACTTTTGCCGCACCTGCGGGGTGAATGTGCCTGATTGCGCGGGCATTTGCGGCGGGGCTTCGCTGTCATCGGGCTGATTGCGCATCCAGTCGGCGGTGTTGTAAAACGACTCAAGCAAACGCGCATATAACTCGTTAGGCACGCCAATGTCGCGCATGGCTTGCGCCATGCAAGCGACCCATTGATCGCGCTCGGTCACACCGATTTTGAACGGCATGTGCCGCTGGCGCAGGCGCGGATGACCGTGTTGCTCAATGTACAATTGCGGGCCACCCAGCCAGCCTGTGAGGAACAAATACAAGCGTTCACGCGCGTTGTCTAAATCGCCATGCGTCGCCCTTAGGGCAGCAAATTTTGGCTCTAAATCCATCAAATCATAAAACCGCGTGCTCAATTCGCGCACACGGGTCGCGCCACCGAGCCAGTCAAACGCGGTTTCGTAGCGCAGTGGATTGTTCGGCTCAATATTCATCAAAATTCTGCCTCAAGGTTAAATTGCACGATGTCATGGCGGGTCGGATGAGTGAAGTTCAACTGCTGCGCGTGCAAACACAAGCGCGGATACAGTGCCACGCCCGCCGCGTCGGCATACAATTCGTCACCCACCATCGGGTGGCCGATGTGCTGCATGTGGACGCGCAACTGGTGCGAGCGACCCGTAATCGGCGTGAGTTGCACGCGGGTCACGGCTTGGCCGTTCAACTGCTCAACCCCGACCGCGTGCCAATGGGTCAGCGCGTTTTTGGGATAAGCCGCATCCGCAATGTGCAGCGGCGGCTGGGTTGGGTCGTAGCGCACAGGCACATCGACGCTGCCCTGCCCGCGCAACTCGCCCACGACCAGCGCGGCGTATTGCTTGCGGGTTTGCCGCAGTTCAAATTGCTTAGAAATATGCCGCTGTGCGGCAGGATTGAGCGCGAACACCAGCAAGCCCGAAGTGTCGCGGTCGAGCCGATGAATCAGCAAAATGTCAGGCCAATCGGCTTTGAGCCGCGCCAGCAAGCAGTCGCTCACTTCTTTACCGGGTACGGTCAACACACCCGCAGGCTTGTTGACAATGATGAAATCAGCCTCGTGGTGGACAATCATCGTCACGCCTTGCCCGCCATGCGGCTCATTTCAAACAGCACTTTGCCCACGCGGTGCAACGCCATCACGTCGCGCCCCCACGGCTTGCGCTTGGCGGGCAAATGGCGCAGCCACTTGAGCGCACCGAGCGAGTCAAACATGATTTTTTGCACATCGGCTGAGTCTTGGAGCAGATATTTGAACATCACTTTGCCCGCTTGTTCGGGCGTGATTTCCAGCATCCACGCGGTTGAATACAGGTAAAACAACCAATCGCGGGTTTGCGCATTGGCCAGCCCCAAAGCGAGCGCGGGGTCGTCTTCAAAGTCAATAAACACCACGCGGTTGTCGTGCCACATGGCGTTGCGCTCAAACACTTGGCTCAAATTTTGCCCTTTGCGATGCACATCTAAAATCGCCGCCAAACCTTGCTCCCACGTCACGCTCGGTGGTTGGGGGTTTTTGCGAATCGCCTGCCCAATCGAGCGTTCGCCCTCATAACTGATGGCAATCCAACTCGGCTCAACGTGCAGCAACTCTGGCACGGGCACGCCCGCTTGCGCCAACTCAGTCAAGCGTTTGATTTCAATCGCTTGCGCACCCGCGCCACCGGGAGCGGGCACAGGCATCAAAACAGGCATACGAAACAAAGTCGATACGGTTTTGAGCATGCGATAGCGAAACGGATTGCGCGCGCCCTCTTGGCCCTTAATGACCATTTTGCGCCCATCGACCTCCAAAACAAAAACACGATGATGGGTTTGCGCAATAGCGCGTTGGATGAATTCGACTTGAGACGGATTGAGCATAAATGCCTACAAAAATTAGGGTTAAAAATGTCGTGCATTTTAACCGATTTTCAGCCCGCATTCGATGGTAAAATCCCGCTTTTGTCAAATTGTAAATCACCATGCCCACCATCCCGCGCTTTACCACTGAGCAGTGCGACGCTGTTTTTGCCGCCGTTTTGATTGACGATGTCATCGACCCGAGCACACGCTTGCCCGAAAAAATCCACCTTGACTACAGCCACGCGCAGTTGATGGAATGCTTTTACATTTGCCAACAGGTGTGGGAATTGGGTGTGAATCGGCATGACTTTAGCCGCCTCACTCAAAAAATCTACCGCCAGCGCGACCTTGATGCGACCGACCGCCTGACGTACAAACACGTGCGCGCCAAATTCAAGCAACTGCGTTTTGCCTTTGCCAACTTTGACGAAAGCCACAAATACCCCCGCGCTTTTCACGCCATCACCAGCCTGATGGGCTACGTGCAAGACAACTTCAAACTCGGCGAGCGTGGCAAAACAGGCCGTGGCGCACTGGCACTGCGCCTGTTTTTGAGCAAACTGCCTTACGCTTTGGTGGAGCGTGAACTCAAACAATTCAAACCGTGCAGCGTCGAGAGCTTTCAAAAGTTTGTCTACAAAGGCGTAAACTTCATCCGCGACAAAATCAGCAAAGAGGCCATCACCGCGCATGAATTCCACAGCATCCGTAAAATCATCAGCCGCCAAGCCTCGTTTTATGTCGCTTTAGTGGTGCTGTACCCATCGGATTACCACAACGACGTTTTTCGCCACTTAAGCGCAATTAACGGCATGATGGGGCGCATGCATGATGATTTGGTTGAAAAAGAACTCAACGGCGCACAAGACTACCACGCGGATACTTTTGCCATTCCCGATGATATCAAGCAGTTGTTGAGTGCGGTGGTTGGGGCGTTTTGAGAGCGTTCATTCTACGTGCGGCATTTCCCCTAGTTCTAGGAGATTGCGACTCAAGGCCACAATGACGGGCTTGTCGTCAACGCCACGAACTAACTGAACTCAACCACCCAATCCGCCCGCGCCCGCGCCGCTGCAATCAAACGCGCGTTCGGCTCGTCGGTCGAGTTCACCCAATCCTGCGCAGCACTTGCGCTGCGGCCAAACTGCATGTGCCGCGCTATCAAGCGTTGGCGGCGCAGGGCGTCATCCACCTCAACGTAGCCACACTCATCGAGCAACGGGCGCACGTTTTGCCAGCCGTGAGTTTGGAGCAGCAAATAATTGCCTTCGGTGAGCACCAGCGGCGTGCTCGGCTCAATGGCGATGCTGTGGGCAATCGATTCTTCAAGGCTGCGCTCAAAGCGTGGTGCGTACACCGTGTGTTCGGCGCGGCGGATGCGGGCAAGCAGCGCGACGTAGCCGTCCACATCAAATGTATCGGGTGCGCCTTTGCGCTCGGCGCGGTTCAGTCGCGCCAATTGCGCGTTGCTCAAGTGAAAACCATCCATCGGCACATAAGCCACCGCGTCGCCAAAATGCTGCACCATCTGCTCGGCCAAAGTGGATTTGCCCGCACCCGGTGCGCCGACAAGGCCAATCATCTGCCGTCGGCCAGAGTTGAGCAAGGTTTGGATGCGTTGTTTGAGCGCAGAATTCATCTCAGACTTTCGGCGAGAGCACCGTGGGCATGGCTTTGGGCGCGGTGTTGGGGTAATCCAAGCTGTAGTGCAGGCCGCGCGATTCGTGGCGGGACATGGCGCATTGGACGATTAAGTCGGCGCACGTGACCAAATTGCGCAATTCAAGCAAGTCGCTGGTGACGCGAAAATGTTTGTAAAACTCGTCGATTTCGCCTTTGAGCAGTTCAATTCGGTGCGCAGCGCGTTCCAGCCGTTTGTTGGTGCGCACAATGCCAACGTAATTCCACATGAAGCGGCGCAATTCGTCCCAGTTGTGCGAAATGACCACTTCTTCGTCGGCATTGGTCACGCGCGATTCGTCCCACGCGGGCGCGGTTTTAATTTCAACGTCACCTTGCGCCAAAATATCGCGGGCGCAGGCTTGACCAAACACCACGCATTCGAGCAACGAGTTAGACGCGAGGCGATTCGCGCCGTGCAAGCCCGTGTACGTCACTTCACCGATGGCGTACAAATTGGCCATATCGGTTTTGCCCGCCAAATCAGTCACCACCCCGCCGCAAGTGTAATGCGTCGCGGGCACGACGGGAATCGGCGTGGTGCGCATGTCGATGCCCAGCTCCAAACAGCGCGCAAAAATCATCGGAAAATGTTCTTGCAAAAACGCGGGTTCTTTGTGGGTCATGTCCAAAACCACACAATCCAAGCCGTGTTTTTTAATCTCAAAGTCAATCGCCCGCGCCACCACGTCACGCGGGGCGAGTTCGCCGCGCTCGTCGTGGTCAAACATAAACCGATAACCGCTATTGGCAGGCTCGCCCGCGCGTGCAGGCAAACGCAAAATCCCGCCCTCGCCGCGCAAAGCCTCGCTGATTAAAAACGACTTGGCGTGCGGATGAAACAAGCAGGTCGGATGAAACTGCATAAACTCCATATTCGCCACGCGGCAGCCCGCCCGCCACGCCATCGCAATGCCGTCGCCCGACGCACTGTCTGGATTGGTCGTGTACAAATACACCTTGCCCGCGCCGCCCGTCGCCAAAATCGTGTGCGCCGCCGCCAGCGCGTGGACTTGTTCGCTGTTCGTATCCAACACATACGCGCCGTAGCAGCGTTGCTTGTCGCCGCCCGCCACATGTTTGCCCGTGATTAAATCCACCGCAATGTGGTGCTCCAAGACCGTAATGTTCGGATGCGCCAGCACCTGCTGCTTGAGCGTCGATTGAATCGCGTGCCCCGTCGCATCCGCCGCATGGACAATCCGCCGATGGCTGTGCCCGCCCTCGCGCGTCAGGTGTAAACCCTCACCCTCCATCGTGAACGGCACACCCGCCGCCATTAACCAGCGAATCGACTCAGGCGCGTTTTCCACCACAAAGCGCACCGCCTCAGCCTCGCCCAAATTCGCCCCCGCCACCATCGTGTCATCATAATGGTTATTAATGCTGTCTTCAGTGTCCATCACCGCCGCAATCCCACCCTGTGCCCAATCGGACGACCCGCTCAACAACGGGCCTTTTGAAATCAAAACCACCCGTTTATCCGCCGCCAATGACAACGCAGCGGTCATGCCCGCCAAGCCTGAACCGATGATGATAACGTCGTGGTGTTGTGTGTTCATATAAGTATCCTTTTTTGAAAATTTCCAAATGCTGTCATTCCCGCGCATGCGGGAATCCAGTCAAATGCGCAGCATTTGTGGACGAATTGAGTTGCCCAAACCGACGGTGCGCGTTGCGCCCCACTGGATTCCCGCCTACGCGGGAACGACAATACACAAACCTCACCACCAATACCGCCGCCCCACCTCGCGCCACTTTACCACGTCAGCCTGCTCGCAGCCAAGGCAAAAGCGCAGCGTGCCGCTCTCTACGGTTTGCTCGATGCGCACGCCTACGTTGCGGTAGCGTTGTACCGTGTTGGGGTGCGGGTGGCGAAAGGGGTTGAGGTAGCCTGCTTGCGCAAAGGCCATGTGCGGGCGAGTCGCGTCGATGAACGGCTGGGTGGAACTGCTGCCGCTGCCGTGGTGCGGCATCATGACCACATCTGCGCTCCAGTCGCGCACGCCGCCTGTGGGGGCGACGACGAGACGGGCTTCTTGCAGGCCGTCGATGTCGCCTGTGAGCAGTGCGCTGCGCCATTGGCCGTGCGGGGTGTCGATGCGCAGCACGCAGCTTTTGCTGTTGTCGCTGGCGTTGGGGTTGTCGCGCAGCGCGGCATCTGGGCTGAGCAGCGTGAGTTGCACGCCGTCTAGGTCAAACTTTTGGCCCGCTTCACACAGCGTGGTTTGCGCGACGCGAATCGGTGGCGTGGCAATTGAGGTGAGCAGTTGGGCGACGGGCACGGCTTGCGCCAAACTGGCCGCGCCGCCCGTGTGGTCGGCGTCGTTGTGGCTCAAAATCAGGGTGTCGATGCGCGTCACGCCGTGGGCGCGTAAATACGGCACAAGCACGCGCTGGCCCGCGTCGGCATCCGCGCCGTAGCGCGGGCCGGCGTCATACAGCCAGTTGTGCGTGGCAGTTTGCAACAATACGGCTGTGCCTTGGCCGACATCAAGCACGTGTACCCGAACTTGGCCGCGTTCAATCACAGGTTGCGCCGACGGCCAAGCCGCCATGCCCAGCCACAAAGCGGCCAAGCCCGCGACGCGCCACCAACGGCGGCCTTGCCATTGCCAAACCAGCCACAGCGCAATAAGCGTCATGCACAACGCCGCCGTCCACGGCATATTTTTAACCCACATATGTGCTCCGAACCACTGGGTCAAATTCGCCAAACCTTTGAGGCACGCGGCGAGCAAGGTATTGGCGGCGAGCAGCGGTGCCGTCCAACCGAACACAAAATTCAGTGCACACGAGGCGAGCAACAGCGGCACGAGCACCGCGCTGACCAACGGAATGGCGAGCACATTCACCAGCACGCCGAGCAACGAGGCCTGATGAAAAAAATACAAGGTCGCGGGCAACATGGCAGCCCCAATCAGCATTTGCGTCGCCAAAAAAACACCCACGCCACGCCAACGACCGACAGGCCGCTCGCTCAACTGCTCAAACGCCAGCACCAACCAAACCACCGCGCCAAACGACAACCAAAAGCCGAGCGTGAGCAGCGCAAACGGGTCGAGCAACAACACGCCACACAACGCCCAGCAGACCACGCGCAGCGCGGTGTGCGCCACCCCGATGCGCGACAAAAACAGCCACAGAGCGAGCATATACACCGTGCGTTGCGCAGGAATCGCCCAGCCTGTGAACAACGCGTAAATCAAAGCCAATAAAAACCCCGCCCATTGCGCGGCGTGCGCACTGGGCAAAATCGCGCACAACCGCGGGCTCAATCGCCACAACCAACCGACCAGCCACGCCATTAAGGCGGCCAACATGGTGATGTGTACGCCCGAAATGCTGACCAAATGCGTCACGCCCGTTTGTTGAAACAACGCCCATTGCGGCGCGAGCACCGCATCTTGCGCCCCAAAGGTGAGGGCTTTGAACACCGCCGCGCTGGCCGCGTCTTGCGGCAACAGCACCGCGTCAATCTGCTGCAACGCGCTCAAACGGGTGTTGTGCAACCACGCGGCGGGGGTATTTTGGGTCTCGATGAGTTGCGGATAATCGCGCACCGCTGTGGCTTGATTGACCTGAACCACGGCAAACGCGCGGATGTTTTGCGCCCACCAGTATTGCTCCTGGTCAAAAACGCCCTCGTTTTGGCTGGCGTGCGGCGGGCGGATACTCAAAGGCAAACGCCACTTTTGCCCCGCCTGTATCGGCTGACTGGGCAAGTCATCGTCATACCACGCGGTTGAAATGTGCGACGGCAGACCCGCGTCATCGGGCGCGAAGACAAAACGCACGCCAAAAGGCGTGCGCAGCGGCATACTGGCGATTGTACCGACCACGGATTCGCTGCGCAGCGTGACCTGCTCGCTCAATCGCCACGCCGCGCGACCCTGTGTGTAGGCCACGGCGAGCAGTGCAATCGCCAACACAACCAAGCCTTTGTTCGGGCGGCGAAATGCCGCAACCGCCAGTAGCGCACCCGCGCCCGCCAACGCGGCAATCAGCCCATTAGGCGGCAAGTCGCGCACTTGATGCGCAGCGGTCATGGCGGCCACCAGCGTGAGGGTTTTGAGCAAAAGCCACGTTTGCCCGCGCATTTTAGAGCACCGAGGCCAAACGCGGCACGGCGGCGCAACTGTTGCGGCGCAGCTGCGCGGCCAAATCAAGCTCGCTCAAGCCGCGCAACTCACACAGCGTTTGCGCAATGCGCGGTAAATAATACGAATAATTATTATCGCGATACGCCCAGCTGGGCGGAATATCGGGCGCGTCGGTTTCAAGCACCAAGGCCTCAAGCGGCAACTCGGTCGCCAAGCGGCGAATTTGCCGCGCCTTATCAAAGGTCAACATGCCGCCAAAACCGAGTTTTAAGCCTTGCTTGATGTAGGCGTTGGCTTGCGAAAAACTGCCGTTAAAGGCGTGCGCAATGCCGCTTTGAATCGAATATTGGCGCAGATATTTAATCACCGTATCTTGCGCATGACGCACATGCAAAATCACGGGCAACTCAAATTCGCGCGCCAATTTGAGTTGCGTTTGATAAAAGCGAATTTGCTTGTTCATGTCGGTGTGTTTGATGAAACCATCCAAACCGATTTCGCCCATCGCCACCAGTTTAGGGTCATCGCGGCAGGCCACGAGCATGGCACGCAGCGCGTCCAGCGCGTCGTCGCCCAGCGGGTCAACGTACATCGGGTGTATCCCCAGCGCGTACGCCGTGCCGTCGTGCGTGTGCGCCAAGTCACGTACCGTGGCAAAGTTCAGCGGCGCGACGCTGGGTACAATCTGCGCCACCACCCCCGCCGCCCGCGCACGCGCCCAGTCGTCGCTGCGCGTGGCGGCGAACTCAGGAGCGTCAAAGTGAGCGTGTGTGTCAATCCACATGGTCAAATGAACAACGACGCGGCCAAACCAACCAAAGCCATGAGAATTGAGACAATGTACAAACGAAAGGTCGTTTGGTAATACACGCCCGCGTCTTGCTGACGATAACGGTTGTCCAAAATCCGAAACAACACATAAATCATCAATAACAACGTCATCAGCAAGGTGGTGGCGACAATCCAATCGGCTTTGGTTTGCAAAGCCGATTCGCCATCATCCGTCGTTGCCCAGCCCGCTAAAAAGTTCAACAAAAAACCCAAAATAATCCCCAGCGAGGTGACCATGGGTTGACGAAAAGAATGAATATCGGGATTGAGTTCTGTAGCGTTCATCAGTTCACTTTCGGTTGTTGTTGGGTGGCGCAATGAATTGTGCCACCGCCATTGGCCAGCCCATCGGCGGCGATTTGCACCACTTGATGTTGCGGATACAGGCCTTGCAGCGTGTCAAAAGCCGCCTTATCGGCTACTTCGTCACCAAATTGTTGCAGCAAAATGCCTTGGTTGGCGACATAAAAACCAATGTAGCCCGCGGTAAACCCATCGGCGTTGAATATTTTATCTGACCAGAGATTGCGCGCCATCACCGCTTGCGCAACCCGTGCCTCATCGGGTGCAATCAACGGCGTGATGCGCAAAGGCCGCCCCAAAGCGTCGGTGGTGGATTTTAAAATCGCCTCATTGGCTCGTGTCACCTCGTATTCAGGCGAGTCAGGGTTGTTGTCCAAACCGTAGACCACCTGCGTCGGCGCGACAAACCGCGCATAAAAATCCACATGCCCATCGGTGATGTCTTGCGCTTTAACGCCTTTGAGCCAAATCACTTTGCGCACGCCCAGCACTCGCGCCAATTCAGCCTCGACCTCGGTTTTGCTGCGATTGGGGTTGCGGTTGGGATTGAGAATGCAACTTTCGGTGCAAATCGCGGTGCCCTGTCCATCCACCTCAATACCACCGCCTTCCAAAACCAGCCATGTGCTGATTTTGGGGGTTTGGGTCTGTTTTAAAATAAAGTCGACAACTGTTTTATCGTGTTTGATGGATTGCGTTTGAATGCCATTGCGGGCTTTTTCAGGGTCGCGCGCCCAGCCTTTGGCCCCAGTGTTGTCTTGCCCCCAACCGTTGAAATTAAAATCCACGCCATGCAGTTGACCGTGCTCGTCCTTGACAAAAACGGGACCCGTATCGCGCATCCACAGGTCATCCACGTTGTGGGTCATCAACTCAATCGGGGCGTTTGCATGCAACCGCTCTTGCGCGAGCAAGGTTTGAGCCGCCCGCATGTCGTTGGGCGACACCAGCATTTTAACAGGCTCAAAACGCGCGATATTCACCGCAATGCGCATCAAATCTCGGCGGGCCTGTGTGCGGCTCAAACCGTACGAGCCCGTTGTGCCCCACGCTTGTGCTGTCGCGCCAAAAGCCATCCAAGTCGCCGCATGAGGCTCGCCCTCATCAGGCATATGAAAATCATGAGAGATGGCACTTTGCGCACATGAGACCATTGGCGAGAAAGCCGTTAGACCCACACCTTTCATAAACGTTCTTCGCTTCATAAAGTCACCGCATGCAGCGCACCACCTTCGAGTTTGAGCACGCGGTCGCATTGCGCGGCAAGGTCTAAATCGTGCGAAACCAGTACAAAAGCAATCCCCAAATCATGCGCGAGTTGGCGCACGAGTTGGAACACTTGCGCGGCGGTTTCGCTGTCTAAGTTGCCCGTTGGCTCATCGGCCAAAACGCACGCAGGCTCGGTGACCAAAGCGCGGGCAATCGCCACCCGTTGCCGCTCGCCGCCTGACAATTGGCTGGGCAGATGCGCAACCCGATGGCCCAAGCCGACTTTGTCTAAAATCACTTGCGCCCGTTGGCGTGCTTCGCTTTTGTTCATGCGGCGAATCAAAAGCGGCATGGCGACGTTATCCAGCGCGGATAATTCGCCCAACAAATGGTGAAATTGATAGACAAAGCCCAAGCGTTGGTTGCGCACGCCGTTGCGTGCGTCGTCCGACAAACTCGAATACGCCTCGCCCAGCAAGGCCACTTCGCCTGCGTCGGGCAAGTCCAAGCCGCCCAGCACATGCAAAAGCGTCGATTTCCCCGAACCTGATGCGCCGATAATCGCCACGCATTCGCCGCGCACAACCTCAATCGACACATCGGTGAGCACCTGCACTGCGTCGGCGTTTTCGACAAAAGACTTGGCCACGCCACTGGCGCGTAAAACGGTTGATACTGACATGCTCACATCCTTATTCATAACGCAAAGCCCGCGCAGGCTCAAGATTGGCCGCTTTACGGCTGGGGTAAATGGTCGCCAACAGGCTGATGAGAAAACTGCACACCGCAATAATCAGCACCTCAGTCGGGCGCACTTGCGAGGGCATGACCCCAATCATGTATTGGCCTTTGGGCAATAAATCCATACCGACCACGCGCTCAATCCAACCGACAATCGAGCCGACATTGGCGGCAATCAACACGCCCCAAAACACGCCAAACAACGTGCCCAAGCCGCCAATCAACGCGCCTTGCACCATAAAAATTTTCATGATGCTGCCACGCGACGCGCCCAGCGTGCGCAAAATCGCAATGTCAGAGTTTTTCTCTTTGACTGTCATCATCAGCATCGAAATCAAGTTGAACGCCGCCACCGCGACAATCAGCAGCAAAATAATCGAAATCATGACTTTTTCGGTTTTGACCGCCGAGAACCAACCTGGATTGAACGAAGTCCAAACCCGTGTTTGCACAGGCATGCCTGCATTATTGGCAATCCAATCGGCCACGGCATCGGCCTGATTCATGTCTTTGATTTTAATGCGCAAGCCTGCCGCACCTGTTTGAAACAAGCTATTCGCATCGGCAACATGCATAAACACATAACTGTTATCGACTTCAAAATGGTCGGTGTAAATAATTCCGACCACATTAAAATCGCGCAAACGCGGCGCCATGCCCGCAATCGTGGTGTTGATTTCAGGAGCCATTACGGTGACTTTATCGGCCACTTTAACCCCCAAATGATTGGCCAATTCAGCACCCAAAATCACATTGAACTCACCTGCTTTTAAGTCGGTCAGCTGACCCGCAATCAGTTTTTGCGCCACTTGCGACACTTCAGACTCAAGTGCAGGATCAACCCCTTCAACTTTCACGCCTTTAAGGTCACCTTCTTGCAAAATAATCGACGCACTGCTCATATACGGCGCAACACCCAATACTTCGGGGTTTTGTTTGATTTTGGCAGTTAAATTTTTCGACCAACCATCAGGGGCATCAGGAGCGGGATACACTTGCACATGCGGCACAACCGAAAGCATTTTGTCGCGAATTTCAGTCACAAAGCCGTTCATCACCGACATGACCACAATCAATGACGCCACGCCAATCACCGTGCCAATCATCGAGAGCCACGAGACAAACGAGACCATTTTAAGCGACGAATTACTGCCCCGCGCCCCGCGCGTGTATCGCCACGCCAACAACCATTCAAATGTATTTTTCATGCGTCATCAAAACTTCATCAAATAAACCAGCAGTTTAACATTTATCCATATAAAATCCAGCAAAGTGCCAAACAAGTGGCATAATTACGTATTATTTCTTTAATTAAACACTATGACTACCGTAATTCTCCACCAAGCCACCATGGACGTCAAAACATTAAGGCAGGCTCTACAATTCAATGGACAACGCAAAGCCTACAATTGGCGAAATGCCTATCCAATTTTGGCAGAACTCAATACTATGGCCACCAGTCGCAGTGCAACCATTTTTCCAAATGACTGCCCAAATACCGCTTTAGATTGTTTTGTATTAGAACGCATCAATATGCCCATTGACGCGGGCATGGCCGTTGCCCAAGCCGCTGCACTAGGTGTTCCCGCTGCAGTTCAAGATTTACAACAGCGCAACCTCAACCCATGGTTTTGCCTCACCCCCGTGCATTGGCAAGCAGGACGCGATAAAGTTCACCTCGTTGAATTAGATGATATTGATGTTCAAGAAGCCAAACAATTGCTCGAAGTGATTGCACCGTGGCTCAATGAATGGGATTGGCATGTGCATGTGACTGCGCCCAACCAATGGTTTGTCCGCGCCAATGCGCCATTTGACTACCAAGCGCCAAGCCTTGCGGTGGCCCAATCCGACCAATTGGAGCATTTTTTACCGCAAGGCCAAGACCTCAAACGCTGGCAAACCCTGTTGACCGAAATCCAAATGGCTTGGCACGAGCATCCCGTCAATCAAGCCCGTCAAGCCAACGGCCGTTTGCCCATCAATTCGGTTTGGCTGGACAACACCAGCAGCGCACTCAAATGGATGCCCAACACCGTCAAAGAATGGCAAGAAACACAAAAAGAAGTGCAAACCTTTTCCTTACCCAATGTGCACGACCATTTGGCCGAGCTCAATGTCGCACTGGCCGCCACGTTGATTGAGTTGAACCAAAACCAAACCGCAACATTCACGCTGTTGGGCGACAATTGGCAACAAGACATCACCTTCAAAAAAATCACCTTATGGACGCGAATCAAGAATAAAATGCGTAGACACAAACCTGCGCCACTCAACTGGCTGGTGACTCCCAAATTTGACTTTTTGGATGCCCCCTCATGACCCAACTCACTCAACGCCCGTTTGACCCCAACCATGCCGACGCGCTGCACAGCGGCGGTTTATCGCACCTAATGGCGCGACTGTTGGCCGCGCGAGGCGTGAGTGAATTTAGCGACACCGAACTGGAATTATCCGCCCTGCTGCCGCCCGATGGCTTGCTCGGCATCGACGAGGCGGCGCGACACTTGGCCGATGCGATTGTCGCCAACAAGCATTTATTGATTGTCGGCGACTACGACTGCGACGGCGCAACCGCCTGCGCCGTTGGCTTGCGCGGTTTGCGCAGAATGGGCGCGTATGTGAGTTTTTTAGTGCCCAATCGGTTTGAATACGGCTACGGTTTGTCGCCCGAAATCGTCGACTTGGCCGCCGACAACGAAGACTTTGAAAAACCCGATCTCATCATCACGGTGGACAATGGCATGGCCAGCATCGACGGCGTGGCGCGCGCCAACACGCTGGGCATGCCCGTCATCATCACCGACCACCATTTGCCCGCCGAAACCAATCCCGCTGCACTGGCCATTGTCAATCCAAACCAGCACCACTGCACTTTTGGCAGCAAAAATCTCGCGGGCGTTGGCGTGATGTTTTATGTACTCATCGCCACCCGCGCCGAGCTGCGCCAACGCAGCTACTTTGATGCCGACAAACACGCGCCCAATTTGAGCGAACTGCTCGACTTGGTCGCGCTGGGCACCGTCGCCGACGTGGTCAAACTCGACCACAACAACCGCATTTTGGTCGCCAGCGGCTTGGCGCGGATGCGAGCGGGCAAAATGTGCGCAGGCATTCGTGCTTTGTTGCAAGTGGCGGGGCGCGACGTGCACAAGATTTCGACATTTGATTTGGGCTTTGCACTTGGCCCACGCTTAAATGCCGCAGGGCGGCTGGACGACATGAGTCTGGGCATTCGTTGCCTAATTACCGATGACGACGAGCAAGCCCGCCAACTCGCGCAAGAGCTTAACGACATGAACAACGAGCGCAAAGCGATTGAAAAACAAATGCGCGAGGATGCCGAAGTCAATTTATCCGCGCTCAATGTTGAGGTGGCGCACAGCATTTGCCTCATGCACGAAGACTTTCACCAAGGCGTCATTGGGATTGTCGCAGGCCGCCTGAAAGAAAAATACCACCGCCCCACGCTGGTGTTCGCCCCCGATGGCAAAGAATTTCTCAAAGGTTCTGGTCGCTCCATCAACGGCATTCACCTGCGCGACGTGCTCGATTGGGTCAACAAACATTGCCCACAAGCCATTGTCAAATTCGGCGGCCACGCCATGGCCGCGGGCTTGACGATTGTGCGCGAGCATTTTGAAGCATTCAAGCAAACCTTTGAACAAGCCGTCGTGGCCATGAGCGAGCCTGAAGTATTTGTCAAACAAATCGTGACCGACGGCGTGCTCGAACCGCACGATTTTTCAATTGCCAACGTCGATGCCATCAACCACCAAGTGTGGGGACAAGGCTTCCCGCCACCGCTGTTTGAAGGCACATTCAGCGTCGTTGAGCAAAAAGTCCTCAAAGATGCCCACCTCAAACTGTCGCTCAAAAACAGCGTCGGCACATTCAGCGCGATTTGGTTTTTTCACGCCGAACCCGTCCCTGACACCATCCACTGCGCGTACCAGTTGCAGCGCAATGACTGGAACGGCAAAACCAGTTTGCAGTTGCTGGTTGAACATGTGCAACTGGTGGATGAGCCACTGTCAAACATCAGCCAGTAGACTCGTCTAAAACAATTTCAGGTTTGAGTGCGTTGATAAAAAACCACACCAACACGGCGGATATGCTCAATTAATTCCAGATTATCAATTTGGCTAAAAAGCGATAAGTCAATCTGATACGGTAGCGACAAATCATCCAACGCCAAAGCAACTCGATTTAAATCTGCATGGGTTAAATCCGCACCCAGCAACGTCAAATCAATGTCCGAGCCATTGCGCTGCGTGCCTTTGGCGCGAGAACCGTATAAAATTGCCGACTCAACCGCCAAGTATTGCGCTAAAACCGCACACATGCGCACTACAGTTTCGGGTTTTAGGCCGTACTTCATAAATACTGTGCCATTTTACGGTGAAACGCCTGAAACAAGCCGAAATACACCGCTTTAATGTTGTGGTGAATCGCCTGTGCAGTCTCTTGGTTGTACGAATGTGAGCTGCGGTTGCGGTCTTGAATCATATCCATCCACTCATCCCCCGCCTCAACCAAGCCTTCTTTAAACGCCACTCGAATCGCATCGCGTGACCCAAAAATGTCGCTCAATCCGCGTTCGGTCAAAAAATCTTTCATCACATTCCACGCCAACTCATACGTGTATTCAAAGGCTTTGATTAAGCCTTGCTCCTCAAGAGGATTAAGTTCCTCAGGCTCAAAAAACGCCGCCAATTGTGTGAGTGCTTTGTCAAAATTGGCATAACGTTGTTTCCAGCGGATGTCGGGGTGATTCATGGTGAACTCCAAAAATGGCTAAAAACACTCTTTTTAAAAAGGAATTTCATCGTCCAAATCAATTGGCTTACGAGTAGATTTATGCCGAGTTTGATAACAAATAGGCTTGTAAGGCGGCTACCCGAGCCCGCGTTTATGAATAATCGAAGTTACAATTAGATGAGCACATCATAGACGCGGGCTGGGACAGCCCGCCCTACAAGGCTTAATTTTTCGTTATCTTCCATAAAATCATTCTGAGAAAGTGTGTCCACAAGAAAGGCACTCATAATTGTTCAGTACAAGTTTATCAATTGCAGCCCCAGCAGTACCTCCAATTTTGCTTCCAGCAGCCCCGCCTGTAAGAGCACCAAGAATCGCCCCAGCTATACCTCCAGCAGTAGCCCCAACAATAGCTCCTATTGGACCAGCAAAAGCCCCAACAGCCAACCCTGCCTCCGCCCCAGCCGCTGCTCCCGCCCCAGCCCCAACGTATCCAGCAACACCACCAGCGACAGCACCAATCCCTGCGCCTGTTTTGGTTGCATAGTTGCGTTTATCAACCCTTCTCGACTCACAGATTGGACACACGACTTCCATACGTTCTTCCTCTCTTTAAAAATATAACGAGTAGGCTGAGGTAAACGCCTTTCGTGAACCCCAGCACCCACCCCAAACATACCAACAGTTATTGGGGTTCGCCATGCTCACCCCCCAACCCACCGCAACACAATCAATGCCTAAAATGCCGCACGCCCGTGGTGACCATGACAATCCCGCGCTCGTTGGCGGCGGCAATCACTTCGTCGTCGCGCATTGAGCCACCGGGTTGAATCACGCAGGTTGCGCCTGCGTCAACCACCACATCAAGGCCGTCACGGAAGGGGAAAAACGCGTCGGATGCGACGGCTGAGCCGTTTAAGGTCAAGCCTGCGTGTTGCGCTTTGATTGAGGCGATTCGCGCCGAGTCTAAGCGGCTCATTTGGCCTGCACCGACGCCCAGCGTCATGCCGTTGGCGCAAAACACGATGGCGTTGCTTTTGACGTATTTGGCCACTTTCCATGCGAACAATAAATCGTTGAGTTGTTGCTCGCTCGGTTGCTTATCGCTGACGACGGTTAAGTCGGCCAAGGTGATGTCGTGATTGTCGGCCGTTTGAATCAATAAGCCTGAGCCAACGCGTTTGATGTCTTGCGCGTTGCGCCCTTGTTGCCACGCGCTGCCGTCTTTTTTGACCTGTGATAAATCAATTTTGAGAACGCGCACATTTGGCTTGGCTTTAAATACGTCAAGCGCTTCGGCGGTGTAATCGGCGGCCATTAAGACTTCGACAAATTGTTTCGAGACCGCTTGCGCGGCTGCGCCGTCGAGCACGCCGTTAAAGGCAATGATGCCGCCAAAGGCAGAAGTTGGGTCGGTTTTGAAGGCTTTGTCGTAGGCGTCAAATAAGTTCGCGCCGACCGCCACGCCGCACGGGTTGGCGTGTTTGACAATCACGCACGCGGGCGCGTCGAATGATTTAACGCATTCCCACGCCGCATCCGCATCGGCGATGTTGTTGTAACTCAATTCTTTGCCCTGCAATTGCACCGCGGTGACCAGCGAACCTGGTGCGGGGTGCAAGTCGCGATAAAACGCGGCGGTTTGGTGCGGATTTTCGCCATAGCGCAGGTCTTGTACTTTCAACATGTTGGCATTGTGCTGCGCAGGGTACTCAACCCGCTGCGCCACGTCGCGTGTTGCGGGGTTCAGGGTTGATAAATAATTGCTAATCGCCGCATCGTATTGCGCAATGCGGTTGAACGCGGCCACCGAGCAATTGAATTTGGTGTCCAGCGACACGTCGCCGTCGCGACTCAACTCACTCAACACTTGCGCGTACTGCGCCGCGTCGGTGAGCACAACCACATCGCGCCAGTTTTTGGCGGCAGAGCGCACCATGGCCGGCCCGCCGATGTCGATGTTTTCAATCGCGTCTTCCAGCGTGCAGTCGGCTTTAGCAACCGTGGCTTCAAACGGGTATAAATTGACCACCAACATGTCAATTGTTTCAATGCCGTGTTCAGACAAAGCCGCCATGTGTTCGGGCAAGTCGCGCCGCGCGAGCAAACCGCCGTGAATCATGGGGTGCAGGGTTTTGACGCGCCCATCAAGCATTTCGGGAAAGCCTGTGTGCGTGGCGACTTCGACCACGGGCAGACCGTTATCGCTCAACAGTTTGGCCGTGCCGCCTGTCGAGAGCAGTTTCACACCCCGCGCGTGCAGGGCTTGCGCGAGTTCAAGCACACCAGTTTTGTCGGAGACCGAGAGTAATGCGGTTTGAATCATGATGCGTCCTTTAAAAATATTAAACCCCGTCATTGCGACCCTGAGCCGCAATCTCCTGAATAAAGGGATACCCTTTACAATAAACCATGTTGCACAAGTTTTTTGCGCAAAGTTGCGCGATTGATGCCCAGCCATTCACTGGCCAGACTTTGATTGCCGCGGGTTTTTTCCATCACCAATTCAAGCAACGGCGGCTCGCACGCGGCGAGCAGCATATTGTGTAAATCGTGCGGCTTCGCGCCTTCTGCGCCCTCAAGTGCGTTGAGGTAAACGTTAAAATGGTGTTGCACGCATTCGGCAATATCCACCATGTCGTCGTGCGACAGTTCTTCGACCATTTGAAAGTGTGTCGTGTTCATAAGTGTTCATTCACATACGGCAAAAACGTGTAGTCGTTTGCCAGTTCATCAAAAAAATCCGCCACGGCGCGGTGCTGCGTGGTGGTGTCGTTCAAGCCGTTCATCTTGCGGCGAAACTCTGCGCCGCCGACCAAATCATTGACATACCAGCCAATGTGCTTGCGGGCGGTCAACATGCCCGTGCGCTCGCCATAAAACGCGTAGTGTTCGAGCAAATGCTCAAGCAATACGGTTTTGGCCTCATGTACCGTGGGCGGCGGCAAGTGCTCGCCTGTCGCCAAAAACGCGGCGATTTCGCGAAAAATCCACGGCCGACCTTGCGCCGCGCGGCCAATCATGACCGCATCCGCGCCCGTGTAGGCCAACACGTCGCGGGCTTTTTCGGGACTGGTGATGTCGCCATTGGCAACCACGGGAATGCGCACCGCCGCTTTGACCGCGCGAATCGTGTCGTACTCCGCCGCGCCTTTGTAGCCATCGGCGCGGGTGCGCCCATGCAACGTGAGCATTTGAATTCCCGCATCTTGCGCGATGTGCGCAATATTGAGCGCGTTTTTGTGGCTCGCGTCCCAACCTGTGCGAAACTTCAAAGTGACAGGCACATCAACCGCGCCCACCACCGCCTGCACAATCCGCGCCACCAGTTGCTCGTCGCGCAACAAGGCCGAGCCAGCGGCGACGTTGCAGACTTTTTTGGCGGGGCAGCCCATGTTGATGTCGATGATTTGTGCACCTTTATCGACATTGAACTGTGCCGCATACGCCAACATGGCGGGGTCAGAGCCTGCGATTTGCACCGCAATCGGCGCGGTTTCACCGTCGTGGTTCAAGCGGCGCGTGCTTTTGTCGGTCGCCCACAGTTGCGGGTTGGAGGCGGCCATTTCGGACACCGCATAGCCCGCGCCCAAGTTTTTGCACAGCTGGCGAAATGGTCTATCGGTCACGCCCGCCATGGGTGCGACAAATAAATGATTGGGTAATTCGTGTGAGCCAATGTGCATGAGGTGCGCCAAGATGATTGCGCCCGCCATAAAAAATGGCGGGCGTACGGGCTAACATTGTAGCAAACTCAATAGATTTAGGTGATATTTTTGCTTAAAAAATAAGCAAAAAATCGCTTGACATGCTCATCCTAAAACGTCATTCCCGCTAAAAGCACGCGGGAATGACGAATTTTTACAAGCCTGTCAAATACGCCAACAAACCCGCCTCAATCGGCGAGAGGACGCGATGCCCCAAATACGCCAAGCGCAGCACACGCGACAGGCTCGGCTGGAGCGGGATAAAGCGCAAATCGCCCGATTCAAGCAAACTGGCCACTGCCGAGCGGGGCAAAATCGAGCCGTAGCGGCCTTGCGCAATCCATGCGCGGTTGATGTTCAGGCTGTCGGATTCGACACAAGGCTGCAAGGTGATGCCCAAACTCAAGCAATGGCTGTCAATCAAAGTGCGCATGCCAGAGCCTTGGCGCGGCAAAACCAGCGGCAAGCCATTGAGCGCTTGCCAGTCCATTTCAGCGGGGCAATTGGCGGGCAATAAACTTGTGGCAATCACTAAACCCATCGCTTCTGATTCGCCTATTTCCACTTGGCGCACCCACGGCGCATCGACTTCGGTCACGGCAAAATGTATGGCTTGGTTGCGCAAAGCGTGCATGAGGTAAACGTGTCGCTCCTCGACAATTTCAAGTTGCACTTGCGGATAGCGGCGCAGCCACGTGCTGGCGCGGTGAACGATTAATTCAACCAAGCGGCTGTGCGCGTCAATGCTGGGCAAAACCCCCAAAATCAAGCGCCGCCCCTGCTGCAAATGCTGCTGTTGCGCGTATTGGCCGACCATGTGCAGCACGTCCATCAAGCCTGAATGAATTTGCCGCACCACCTCCCCTGCGGGGGTTAAATGCAGGCGGCGCGTGCCTGTTTTGCGCTCAATCAAACGGGTGTTTAAGCCCTGCTCAAACTGTTGCAGCTGCACGCTCAAGGCCGATTGCGAGACAAATAAGCCATTGGCGGCGGCCGAAATCGAGCCTTTGCGCAAAATCTCGCCCCAATACCGCCACTGCTTGAGGCGAGTGCGCACTTCGTTGGGAGGCGGCGCAGATTCGCGCTGCGCCCACGCGTGTAAGAGCGCGGCTTTGAAATCATGCACAATCGGATGTGTGCCGCGCGACTTGCTGGCCAAGACAATGTGCAACGGCTCATTCAAGCGCGAGCGGTGCCAATGCGGCGCGTCTTTGTCGTCGAGCAGCACGCCGTTGTACAACACCCGCACGTCAGGCTGGTTTTTTTGGCTCAAAATCGTCGCCAAATTGTCGCTTGAGTGCTCAAAGCTCAAATGCTCGCGCAGGCAATAATTGGCAATTTGCTGCAACATCGGCCACGGCATGCGCGGCAAAATCAGCTTACAGGTTTTCAGTTGCGCCAAACCGACCACCGCGGGCCAGCCGCTGCCCGCTGGGCTGAGCACAAACCACGGCTGCTGCAACAACGCCTCGTGTTCATCGGGCAAGTCGCCCACGTCGCGCAGCGACAAACGCACGCGCCCGACCTGCGGCCACGACGGCCGCCAATGGTGTTCGGCCCAACTCAAACCCGCCTCAACGTGGCCGAGCGACTCGTCAATATTGCTTTGCCCCAACAACTCAGGCCAAATCAGAACCTGCGGGTGCAATTGGGCGCACGCCTCAATCGCCTGCATCAACGCGCTGTTGACCCCCGCGCCCCAAAATCGCGCAGGGATTTTGACCGTCAAATACCCCAATTCATGTGCCGATTGCCCCGTCGCACGCTGGGCGTATTGCGCCAAATTGCCCACAAACCACGCGTACTGCGCCACCAACTCCCCATGCTCGTTGGGCAACATGCCGTGTGCGTGTCGCTCAAACAGCGGCACGCCCAGCACCGATTCCATCAGGCTGCACGCCTCGCTCACCGCCGACTTGGCCAGCCCCAAATGCTCGGCGGCCGCGCTCAAGTTTTGGTGGTGACACACCGCCAAATAACTGCTCAACGTGCGAAAGGTCAGGCGTTTGAAACGAGTCTGTAATTCATCAGCCATTGAGTTGAATGTACCCCACGCCTTTTTGCATCGCCTCGTCCAGCGCGTCGGCATAGCCCGCATCGGCGTAGCGAATCACGCCCAGACTGGTGTCGTTGTTCAGTGCCAACTCCAGCCGCTCGTGCGCCTGCGCCGTGCCGTCGGCCACCACGGTCACGCCCGCCGACGTCATGTAGCCGCTGTAACCGCCGCCGCCCGAATGAATGACCACCAAATCCGCGCCCGAGGCGCAGTTGACCATGGCGTTGATGAGCGGCCAGTCTGAAATCGCGTCCGAGCCGTCGAGCATGTTTTCGGTCATGATGTTGGGATGGGTCATCGCGCCCGCGTCGAGGTGGTCGCGCGAGAACGCAATCGGTGCTTTGAGGCGACCGTCGGCGACCATGCGGTTGACTTCAAGCGCCAGTTCGGTGCGCTCGCCATGCCCCAGCCACGCAATCCGCGCGGGCAAGCCCTCAAACGGCACGTGTTTGCGCGCCAGCGCAATCCAATTGGTGATAATTTTGTTGTCGGGGAAACGCTGCAAAATATAGTCGTCAATCGTCGCAATGTCAGCAGGGTCATTGGACAAGGCCATCCAGCGGAACGGCCCGATGGCGCGGCAAAACAAGGGGCGCAAAAACGCCTCGGTGAACACGGGAATCGCAAACGCATCGCTCACGCCCACACTGGCCGCCTGCGTGCGAATCAAATTGCCATTGTCAAACACCACCGCGCCTCGTTTTTGGAACTCCAGCATCGCCTCGACGTGTCGCTTGATGGAACGCAAACTCGCCGCCATCAATTCGGGCTTTTGCGTCGCCCGCATCGACTTTGCGGTCGCCAAATCGAACTCCGCAGGGATGTAGCCGTAGACCAAATCATGCGCCGAGGTTTGGTCGGTGACGATGTGCGGCACGATGCCACGGCGCAAAATTTCAGGATACACATCCGCCGCATTGCCAAGCAATCCAACCGACAAGGCTTCGTTATTCGCCATGGCGGCGTTCAACATCGCCAGCGCGTCGTCTAAATTGTCGGCGCGTTTTTGTAAATAACCAATTTCAAGACGTTTGTCGATGCGCTCAGGGTCAATTTCGACCACCAAAGTCGCCGCGCCCGCCATCCAGCCCGCCAGTGGCTGCGCCCCGCCCATGCCGCCCAAACCTGCGGTCAAAATCAGTTTGCCGCGCAAATCGTTGTCGTAAGAACGCTCAGCGATGCGGCTGAAAATCTCGTACGTGCCCTGAATCACGCCCTGCGAACCAATGTATTGCCACGCGCCCGCCGTCAGGCCGCCCCAGCAAATCAGGCCTTTGGCGTCCAACTCGTAAAACACCTCGGCCTTGGCCCACTGCCCGACCGTGTTGCAGTTCGCCATAATCACCAACGGCGCACGGGCATGGGTTTTGAGCAACCCAACGGGCTTGCCCGACTGAATCACCAGCGTGTAATCCTCGCTCATGGTTTTGAGCGTGCGCACAATCGCATCGTGGCTCGGCCAATTGCGCGCCGCCCGCCCCATCGCCGCATAAACGATGAGGTTGTCAGGGTCTTCACCGACCGCCAACACGTTTTCGAGCAAGCGCAGCAAGGCCTCGGTGCGCCAATTTTTGCAGCGGATGGTCGTGCCGCCTGTGACTTTAAAATCGCTTTTCATGTTGTCTCCTTTTGGTTTTGTCTCATTTGCATTGCCACATCGCACGGGCGGGTTATAAACCCGCCCCTACTCGAAACACGGGGTTGTTTGCTTTTGCATCATCCGCATTGCCACATTGTAGGGGCGGGTTTCAAACCCGCCCGTGCACGAAATATCGGTCTTGCGCCCATTGCGCGGGGTTGTTTTGGATGTACTCAAAAATCTGATTGCAACTGCGCTCATCTCGAATCACATGCTCGTGATAATTGCGCTGCCAAAATGGCGCACTCGTCAACCCCAACATTTGGTTAATGCGCCGCGCCGAAAAGGTTTTGAGCGCACGCACAATCTCGGACAAACCATGCGTTGTTCTGTCATTCAACTCAATCACCCCATGAATGTGATTGGGCATGATGACAAATTCATGCAACGCCACATGCGGATAATGCAGTGGTAAATCTTGCCAAACCTTGCGCACTTGCTCACCCAATTCATTGACCCACATCACGCCGTCACGCACCTCGCCCAGCAAACACCGCCTGTTGTGCACACATATGGTCACAAAATACAAACCCTCTTGCGTGTAGTCATAATGCGCCAAACGGATGCTACGCCGAACGGGGAATGACATCATGCGCCTTTCAAGGATGGTTGATTTTTGTGTACGGGCGGGTTTCAAACATATCTTTGCTGTGCTGGCACGGGCGGGTTATAAACCCGCCCCTACGGTTTGGGATGCGGTACGGCGGTTTGGAATATCCATATTGCCACATCGTAGGGGCGGGTTTCAAACCCGCCCGCCCATGTTTTACGCAAGCGCATGCGACACCAAATCAATCCCCAACGCCTTTTCAACAGGCGGGTAAACCGATGGGTCTTTGACGCTGGACGACAGCGGAATTTTGGCTTTGGGCACATGCAAAACCATCACTTCCATCCCTTCCAAAACCTTGCTCGCGCTCAACGGCTGGCCGTCCATATTTAGCGTGGTAATCACATCGGGGTAACTGGCAATCCGCTCGCCGTGCGCATTATCGACCGCCATGTGCTCGTTCATCACATGAATACGCACCTTGTTCGCGCCCTCGCCCAACTCAATCACGCCCACATCAAACGCCTCGTTGGTGTATTGCAAATTGTTCAAGGTCACTTTGCCCGAAGCCAAAATCACGCCGTCGGTGGCTTTGCAAATCGCCTCGACCACTGCCGCGCCGCCGCGTGGCTCGGCGGCCATAATCGCTTGCCCCAAACTCAACGCCCGCGAAATCCCACCCAGAGCGGCGTGCTCGCGCACATAACTGGCGCGAATCGGGTTGCGGCAACTGGCGATAAAGCCACCCGCCATGTCCGACGCTTTGCGCAAAATCGGCGACACTTTGGCGGTCGCGCCGCGCGTGACCAATTCAATATATTGATTATTGGCGCGATTGCCGCCCACGGCGGTTTGAATCATTTGCTCAGGCGAATTGGCCAAGCCGAGCGAACCCATGTCGCCCGTCGGATGCGCCCGCAAGTCGCCCACCGCATCAACGACTTTCGTCCCGAGCAAGGCCGACGGCAACCACGCGTTGAGCGTCGAGCTCATGCCGTTTTGCCCAATGATGAGGCCGTACAACTTCTCGCCCAACGCCTCTTGCAGCAACTGCGCCGCCTTCACGTAATCACTGCCCAGCATTTCCCAATCGGTCAAACCCCCTGGTGCGCCAATCGCCGCCGCCGTGGCAATCCATGCGTCGTCGTCAATCTCGCTCATATCGACCAATTCAGGCCGCCCAATCGTCACCGCCAGCGTCCCCAACTCGCGCCCATGCGCCACCCAACCGCCGCCGCCGCACGCAAACACCGAACCGCCACGCACCGCGAACTCCACATCTTGTAAAGTCAAAATCCGTCCCATTTAACCCTCCTCAAAAATAAACAACCCGTAGCCCGCCATGAGCAAAGCGAATAGCGGGGCATGTGACCTCCGTAAACCTGCGTTTCGCCTGCGGTTCAAGGCAGGCTACGTGCTGTGGTTTAAGCATTTGCTGTGATGTAGTCAATGAGTTTTTGCCCATCAGGCATACCCGACATTGTTCTTAAAAAGACAACATTTCGGTCTAAAATTTCCCGAACCTTACTTGCTTTTATGGCTTGCGCCAACATCGTAAAATTAGATAACTTTTGGTAATGACACTCACCTGCATTTCCCTCGTGCTCTCTTGACAGCGTTTCTCCTGTCCCAACCCCATAAGCCACAATACCTACATTGTTTTCATACAAAAAAACAACATCACCTTTTTTTACTCTATTGATATTAAATTTCCAAGGGTCATAAAAAGCCGCCGCTTCTTGTCCAGCCAGCATTTTTTTATGGTCATCAAGGGAGTTTCCTTTATTGGTATTGAGCACATGAAAGCCAATATTTTTGGCTTCTTGGCAATCCGCATCCTCATTGTTGATTTCCTGCATAACCAACTCTTTTGCCTCTTGCAACAAAATCAAAAAAATCTCTTGTCTAGACTTCGACAAAGAATCAGCAAACTCATCAATAAAAGAATGCAACTCTGGTGTTAAACGAACTGTCGAAGCAATCATTTCGCTTTTATCTTTTTTGGACTGTTGAATCAAATTTTTTAACGTGCTCATTTCATTTCCTTATTTAAAAACTGCCGAAGTGACAGTAAGAGAATTATACATGAGAATTATTAAAGAGTCTTAAAAGATTTTTTTTTGTTTCTTTTTTGCATCATTTGCAATCCACCCGCTCCATCGCCTCAATCAACACCGACATGCCCGCCGCAAAATCCTCAGGCGAGGTATATTCTTCAGGGCAGTGGCTTTTGCCATCGACGCTGGGCACAAACACCATGGCCGACGGCGCGATGTGGCTGATGAATGCTGCGTCGTGGCCCGCGCCGCTGGGCATGACGCGGTGCGAGATGTTTTGCGCCAGCGCGGACTCAGAAATATAACGCATGAGTTGCGCGTCGCACGTCATCGGGTAGGTGTCGGTCATACGCTCAAACTCAATCATCTCGACTTTGGCGGCTGCGGCGGCCGCATCGGCGATTCGTTTTAAATTTAACGCGAACTGTTCCATGCTCGGTTTGTGGTCGGAGCGAATGTCAAACACGATTTGCACACGGCCTGGCACGACGTTGCTGGCGTTGGGGAAGCCAAATACCTGCCCGCACGTGGCGGTGAAATACACTTCGCCGCTGGCCGCGCCGTCGACCGCGACTTGCGTGGCCAACTGGCTGGCTTTGTACGCTGTCTCAGCGGCGGCGGTGAATGCGTCGCGGCGGATGTGCATCGGCGTCGTGCCTGCGTGCGCGGCTTGGCCTTTGAACGTGATGGCAAGGCGCAAAATCCCGACAATGCCGCTGACCACGCCCACCGTCAAGCCCTCGTGCTCAAGCACCGCGCCTTGCTCGATGTGCAGTTCAAAAAACGCTTTCACGTCGTCGCGTTTAGCCAACTGGCTCACGTCGCCGCCCATGCGCGCCACCGCGTCTTTGAGCAACTCGCCCGTTTTCGGGTGCGGCGTGTTTTGTAAGTTTTCGGGCAAAAACCCCGTGATGCCACGGCTGCCGACGCAGGAAATGCCCCACTCCGACGGCTCTTCGGCCAAAAAATCGACCACTTCGATGTTGTGGCGCGGCACGTAACCGCGCTCGCGCCAGCTTGCGACCAGCTCCAGCCCCGCAATCACCCCCGCCATACCGTCAAACCGCCCGCCACTGGGCACAGAGTCGCTGTGCGAACCCGTCATCAACGTACCGAGTTCAGGCTGTGAGCCAGCCAGCCGCCCCATCAAATTGCCCGCCGCGTCAATGTGAACCGCCAAGCCGAGTTTTTCCATCTCCCCAGTCAGCCACGCGCGGCCTTGTAAAAATGTGTCGGAGAACGAGCGGCGCGTGTGCGGACGGTCAGGCTCGGTGAATGTGGCTAAATCCATCAGCCATTGCCAGTAGCGGGTTTGGTTTGCTTTCATGTATTCATTTCTTCCAAAATTTTCGTTCGAACAAGAAAAAGGCTTTAGCCCACACACCTAACTCCGTTCAATCCAACGTGCCATCCCATATCAGGCTTTCATTTTAGGATTTAAAATTTTATTAAGCTCTTTAGAAATTAATTTTGATCGCTCTTCGATGAATTTTTCATAGTTATCCTCAAGAACTCCGAAATCGTTGACATCAATCAAATGAGTACGAAGAGAAGAAGACAATTTTGAATTACTCTCTTTAAAATCATTCACGTAACGACTTGGTGCTTTTGCTCGAATTTTATTATTAGAGGCTGCATCAATAAGAATTATGTTGGCAATTAAATTAGACTCCGACGACGGAGAATTTTTCTTTACGAACTGTTTAGGAAAAAAGTGATGATAATTTTTGCTTGTAGCAATTTTCAAATTTGAATTATCAAGAATAACATCACTGTCATCATCAAGATTTCTAGGTTTGTACGAGGCAAACAGGCAAAGTATTGTTTTCACATAGGAATTGCCAGCCGAAAACCAAGTTTCAGAAATATCTTGTGGAGTCACTTCGAGTTCATCTGTAGAGTATTTTGGCATTTTCTCCTTAAGAATCATATTCATTTTCTTTAAATCCTCGTCAATCTTAGTTTCAGTCGATCCGCTGTAACGCCAATTTAAACCGACCCAATAAAAAAATTGCTTCAATAACTTAGATTGATTCTCTGTTGGTCGCTTGTTTTTATTTTTATGAAAGAAATATGTGAATGGAACCAACATAGAAGCATAAGGAAGCAACTGCGAAACAGGGACATGCAATTTTGTTCTAATGAACTCCACAGCTGTAAACATGGAGGAAACCATAGGATCCCAATTTGCAATAAATTTTTCCTTGCGGATCTTCAAAATATCTTTGGCTCTAACACTTTCTACAGCAATAGCAGACACTGCTTGAAGGACGGTGGCGGCAGGGACTGTATCAAACTGAGCATTACTTAGGCTTTTATTGTTTTCTTCATTACCATTGAGCAACCCATCATATTTCAATGCCAAGTCAAAATCTGTTTTATCATCATAAGTCATGGCAACCATGATCTCGAAGAGGGTCAATGATTTGCCCCCCGTGTTGATTCGAGAAAAAATGTCACAAGCAATATCTATTGGATAATCCTTAATCGTAATAGTGGCAAAATCATAAGTTGTCAACTTGGTCTTATACTCTTGGAATTGTTTAGCCTTATCTTTTCCTATTTTATCGATAAAATCTATGGCATCCAATGTAAGTAAATCATGCACTGAAACATAAGATTTATCATTATTTTTTTGACTTACTACAATTTGCTCATCTTCCAAATAATCATAATCAAAGTTAATGTAAATATCCTTGTAATCAATCTCCTTACCCTCTTTTGAAATGCGAATACCTTTACGAATCGCATAGAGCGAAGTAATTCGTTGCTGCCCATCCAATATATATTGTGCATAATCTCCTTTTGGAGTCTCTGGCAAGGAGTGGTAACCAATATCTTTGACAGATCTAAGGGTTTCCTTTGTTTTCCACAAAATAAAAGTTCCAATCGGATAACCTTTTAAAATGCTATCTATAAGCTTAGCACTTTGTTCTTTGTCCCAAACAAACTCTCGCTGAAACATGGGCAGCTTAATTTGCCCAGAATCAATCTCAAGAAATAAGGCTTCATATTTTTTATTACCATTTTCTGGACTCAAAATAATATTTTTTTCTTTTACATCTAATTCAATTACTTTTTTCATAAAATCCCTTAAAAAATTAACAACATCAGTTCACGCATTGCACCCCACACTCAGGTCGAGACGCTGCTCATAAATTAGGTGGATTGCGGGTCAAGCCCGCAATGACCGTCGCCATCAAGGCCGCACAAACCGCCCAAACCCCGCCTCGGCAAGCACGTTTTGACCGTCAAAAATCCACTGTCCACGCAGCATGGTGCGGGTGACTTGGTAGTCGATGGTCATGCCGTCGTACGGACTCCAGTCGGCGAAGTTGTGGCCTGATGCGGTGGCCGAATAGGTGTAGGGCGATTTTTGAACAATCGCTAAATCCGCGTCGCGGCCGATTTTGAGTGCGCCTTTGGTCGCTTGCAGGCTGAACAAGCGTGCGGGGTTGTGTGCCAGCACTTGCGCGACGCGGGTGAAGGGCACGCCGCGCTGGGCTGCGCCGTGAATCAGCAGCGGCAACAACAGCTCTAAACCCGTCGCGCCTGATGAGTTGGCGAACATGTCGGCGTGGCTTTTGCGGTCGAGCGACCAGCTGACGTGGTCGGTCGACACGCAGGTGACGTTGCCCGCCGCCAAATGCTGCCAAATCGCTTCGCGCTCGGCGCGGCCGCGAATCGGCGGATTGACTTTGGCGCGGCCAACGAGGCGAGACACGTCGTCTTCCTCGCACAGCGTCAAATAATGCAGGCAAGTCTCAATCGTGGTATCAAAGCCTTGCTTTTGGTAACTGGCGCAAATCTCAAAGCCGCGCCCGTTGGAACAATGCACGACGTGGCTGCGGCAACCTGTGTCCGCGCCGAGCTCGTAAATCTGCAAAATCGCCAAGTTTTCAGAATACTTGGGGCGGCTTTGCGTGTGCGCGGTGTAATCGGTCACGCCCGCCGCTTTGAGCTCGGCAATCAGCGCTTTGATGGTTTCGTCGTCCTCGTTGTGCACGCCGCCAAACAGGCCGTGTTTGGCGATTTGCGCAAAGCAGTCGCGCATCATGCGCGGCGGGATGCGTGGAAAACGCTCAGGGTCGGTGCCGAAGGTCGAGAACTTAAAGCCAATCGCGCCCGCCGCGACTTGCTCGGCGATTTTGCTCGCGCCCTCGCTGGGGTGCGCAGTACCGTACAGCGCGAAGTCCACGCGGGCTTGCGCGGCGGCCTCGTCTTTTTTCAAATTGAACCGCTCGGCGTTGCAAATCAGCCGCCCTGCGTCATACGGCATATCGACAATCGTACCGACGCCACCCGCAGCCGCGGAGCGAGTTGACCAGACAAAATCCTCTTGCCCCGCTTGGCTGCGGCTGTGGGTTTGCGCGTCAATCGCGGCAGGGAAAACGTACGCACCGCGTGCGTCGTGCAATTCACGTGCGGCGGGCACGCCTGCGCTCGCCTCGCCAATCTGCGCTACTTTGCCATCCAAAATCGCCACAAAACCATCGGCAATCTCATGCGAGGCCAGCACCACATGGCCGCGCACCACGGTATCGAATTCGCTCATAACCCATCCTTTTTAAATAACGCAAAAACAAACGACTGCTCCGCGCCCCACGGCGTGAGGTGCAGGTATTTTTCACTGCGCACGCAGGTCAACTCGGCAAACTGTGCCGCCAATTCACTCGCGCTGTAACGGCAAATCGGTAAACCGCTGCACTGGCTCGGCCCGTCGTCAGCAAACGTCGCTATCAACGCATAACCGCCCGTGCGCAGCGAGGCCAGTAAATTGCGCCGATACGCCGCCCGCTGCGCAGGCTCGGTCAAAAAATGAAACACCGCGCGGTCATGCCACAGCGCAAAATGCTCGGCGGGCAACGCCGCCGTGGTCACATCAGCGCACAGCCAAGTCACATCTCTCGCCTGCTCGCCCAACCGCTGCTGCGCCACGGCCAAAGCGGGCTGGGCGATGTCGAGCACGCTCACTTCGGTAAAACCGCGCTGCAACCACGCATCGACCAAAACCGACGCGCCGCCGCCCACGTCAATGACGGGTGCGTTGGCCTCCAGCGGCAAGTCGTCGATGAAACGCAAACTCATCTGCGCTTGCGGTTCAAACCAGCTTACCGAATCAAAGGATTTGGTGGTGTAAACGGTGTCCCAATGTTGTTGATTCACTTTATCTCTCACGTTTTTTACCGTCACGCGCCGTGCACTCGCCGCGCCACATAAGCCTGCAACAACCCCAAACCATCATAAATCAGCACCGCCATCAGGCCGACAATCAAGCCACCTTGCAAAATATACGCGGTGTTGTTGACCAACAAGCCTGCCATAATCACTTCGCCCAAGCATTTGGCGGCCACTGTGGCGCCGATGGTCGCGGTGCCAATGTTGATGACGGTGGCGACTTTCACGCCCTCAATCACCAGTGGCAAAGCGAGCGGTAATTCGACTTCCCACAGGCGTTGCTGGGGCGACATGCCCATGCCTTGCGCGGCATCGACCACGGTTTCGGGCACGGCTTTCAGGCCTGCAACGGTGTTTTCAAACACGGGCAGCAAACCATACAAAGCCAGTGCAATCAGCGTTGGATACAAGCCAAAGCCCACCGCCGAGACCGCCAGCGCGAGCACCGCCACGGGCGGAAAGGTTTGCCCGACATTGGCAATCGCTCTTGACAGCGGTAAAAACTCCGCACCGCTGGCTCGCGTGACAAAAATCCCCGCGCCCACGCCAATCACCACGCTGAACAGCAACGAAAGCACCACCAGTTTGATGTGCGCCAAAGTCAAATTGGCTAAAGTTTCTTGGCTGTAAATCACGGGCGCGCCCGCTTGGGTGAGCGGCGCGAAAAACGGTTCAAACACCTGCGGCGCAAATACCAAAACCAGCAAAAACGCCAACACACCAAGGCGCAAAATCGTCGGAGTGATTTTTTTCATCGCGCCTGCCCCGCCACCAACACGTCGTTCAAACTCACCGAACCGACCAACGCGCCCTGCGCATTGAGCACGCCCAAGCTGTTCACGCCTTGCCATGTCATTTCTGACAAAGCCTCGCGCAGCGAGCGACTCGCGGGCATGTGCACGCGCACATCATCCGTCACGGGCTGCATCAGGTCGCCAATTGAGGTGAGCGAGAGCAGTTTAAGCGCACGGTCAGACGTGCCCGTCAACTGCACACAAAATGGGTCGGCGGGCTTGACCAAAATCTCTTCGGGCGTGCCGTATTGCAGCAACTCGCCGTTGTTCATGACCGCGATTTTGTCGCCCAAGTGAAACGCCTCATCCATGTCGTGGGTAACCAAAATCACGCTGATGCCGAATTGTTTTTGAATGTGCAACAAGTCTTCTTGCGCCTTGCCGCGAATCACTGGGTCGAGCGCCCCAAACGGTTCATCCATGAGCAAAATTTGTGGCTCGGCCGCCAAAGCACGCGCCACGCCGACGCGTTGTTGTTGCCCGCCCGACAATTGATGCGGATATTTGTCGGCGTATTTGCTCGGCTCTAAATTAAACACCGCCAACAACTCTTTAACCCGCGCTTCGATTTTGGCTTTCGGCCAACCCAACAACTTGGGTACAGTGGCAATATTTTGCCCAACGGTGCGATGCGGAAACAAACCATGCCCTTGAATCGCGTAGCCAATCCCACGGCGCAAATCGGTTTCGGACATTTGATTGATGTCTTGGCCATTGACCAAAATCTGCCCGTCGCTAATCGACACCAGCCGATTAATCATGCGCATCAAGGTTGATTTGCCTGAGCCTGACGTGCCGACAATCACGGTAATCGAGCCTTGCTCGACTTCGAGCGAGACGTTGTTGACCACGGTCGATGCGCCATAACGCTTGCTGACATTTTTGATTGAAATCATGCTGCTCATTGCTTGTCTCCTTTTTTGATACTGTCCACCAACGCATCCAAAATCACCGCCGCGCTGAACGCCAAAAACACCGTCGGCAATGCGCCGAGCAACACCAAGTCGGTGGCGGTTTGCCCCACGCCCTGAAACACAAATGTGCCAAAACCGCCGCCACCGACCAGCGCAGCGACCGTCACCAAACCAATCGCTTGCACCAAAACAATGCGAATGCCCGTCAAAATCACAGGAAAGGCCAGCGGCAATTCAATCTGCCACAGCATTTGCGCACGGGTCAGCCCCATGCCGCGCCCCGCGTCGCGCACCGATTCTGACACACTGTTCAAGCCAACCACGGTGTTGGCCACCACAGGCAACAGGCTGTAAATCACCATGGCAATCAAGGCGGGCGCAACCCCAATCCCGCGAATACCCAATGAGGCGGCGAGCGGCGAGTGCGCGGCCAAATAACCCAGCGGCACCATCAACAAGCCAAACAAGGCCAAACTGGGCACGGTTTGCAGCAGGCTCAAGGTTTGCAAAACCGCGCCACGGATTTTTGGCCACATAAAACACAGCACGCCCAGCGGCAAGCCAAGCAGCAAGGCAATCCCCAGCGAGCCAAAGGTCAAATTCAAATGACGCACGCCCTCATCCCAAAACTGCGCTTTGCGCTGAGTGTATTCGCGCATGATGGCGAGCGAATCGAGCATGCCCGACATAATCAGACCCAGCACGCAGAGCACAAAAACGGCGAGAAACAATAATTTTTGATACGGCTTGAGCGTAAAACGCAGCAACGCATCGGTCAGCGACAAGGCAAACACGCCAAACAACGCCCAAAATGCCCCCGCTGGCGTGATACGCGCCGCCGCTTTGCCCGCCGCCAAACTGCTCGCACTCCAGCCCAAACACAGCAACAACGCCAAGCAGGCGACAATCGCCACAGTCAAGCGCACGCGCCGCTTATCCACCATCAACCCAACCATCGCCCAGACCAACCAAACCGCCAAAAGCAGCCAAACCGCAGGCAAATCAAGCAATTGAAGTATGCTTTTGGCCTCACCTTGCGCCACGCGATTGGGTTTGACGACCATAAAAGATAAAAAACCGATGGCCAAAGCCGACAACACGGTCAAAACCACGGCCAAGCGATTGGTGCGCCGCAGGGTTGTCTCATTCATGTGAACCTCTTTTTATTTTTGGATTCGTCATTCCCGCACATGCGGGAATGACAGGGTCAAATTACTTCACAAAACCTTTTTCTTTCAAATACGCCTGCGCCACGGCTTTTGACGGCTCACCATCGACTTGGATTTTGGCATTCAAACCACGCAACACATCTGCGGTCAATGATTTGAACACGGGTTCAAGCACTTTTTCGATGTTCGGATAGGCTTTCAACACCTCTTCGCGCACCACAGGCGCAGGTGCGTAGACCACTTGCGTGCCTTTGTCGTCTTCCATCACCCGCAGTTTAGAAGGCACAGTTGCACCGTCCGTGCCATAAACCATGGCGGTGTTCACGCCGTTGGTTTGCTCGGCCGCCGCTTTAATGGTGTTGGCCGTGTCGCCGCCTGAAACCACCACGGTTTGGTCTGACTTCATTTTGAACGCATAGGCGGTTTCAAATTCAGGCAATGCGCCGCCGAAGTTGACAAACTCTTGTGAGGCAATCATTTTGACTTTACCACCACCTGCCACCCATTTACCAAAATCGGACATGGTTTTAAGGTTAGCAGGGCCGGCCACATCTTCGCGCACCGCCAAAGCGTAGGTGTTGTTGGCATTCGCGGGCGTCAACCACACCAATTTGTTGGCGTCGTAGTCAAGCTTTTTGACTTTTTCAAAGCCTTTTTGCAAGTCTTTCCACTCTGGGGCTTTTTCGAGGTCTTTGCTGAACATGAACGCGCCATTGCCTGTGTATTCGGGCAAAATATCCACTTCACCGCCAATAATCGCCTTGCGCACAATTGGCAAGCCGCCCAACGATAATTTATCGGTGGTTTTGATGCCGTTGGCTTCTAAGGTCAACATAATCATGTTGCCCAAAAGCGTGCCTTCGGTGTCGATTTTGGACGACACGACCACAGGCTTACCACCTGTTGCAGGCGCGGCGGCTGGCGCTGCGGCGGCTTCTGGTTTTTTTTCTTCAGGTTTGCTGCCACCTGAGCATGCGGCCAAAACCGCGCTGGCTAAAATTGTTGACGCCCATAAACTGATTTTTGTCATCTCCAAACTCCTTATTGTGGCGAACCTTTTAAAAACCGAGTAAGCGTGTCGCCCCGCCTTACTCGGTCAACGGATTAATCAAACACCTGGCGCAGCGGCAAGACACATCCTGCCACCGCTTGACTCAACTCTGCGTGCTCGCTCATCAACGAATCCCGCAGCACTTCTACCGCATCAGACAACGGCTGATCTTGTTGCGAAAACGGCAAAATCGCGCGCACCAATTGATACAAACCATCGACCGCCGCTGGCCGCGCCGCGCCTGTGATATCCAAGGCTTGCGCGGTCATGAGCGACATCACCGCGCTCATGTCTTCCATCGCCTCAACTTGACGGCGCAATTTGGACAATGATAGCGGCAAATGGTTGCACTCGTCCTCCAAACCATCGGCCAAAATCAATGGCATCGGCGAGACTGCGGCCGACTCCGAAAAACCTTTACTCGCTAACGCGCCTGCCACTTTTAAAAACGGCCCAAAACCCGTCATGGCCGAGCCTGTGGCAATTAAATTGACATTCAACCCTGCTCTGCGCCCCGCAATCATGTGCGCACACAAATTGTAAGCATTGCGCAACGCATGGGCGACTGCGACCCGAAAGGCGTCGGTGCGTATCGCCAAGTCGAGCAAATATGAGCCACCTGAAGTGGTGACTTGACCGTCCATCATGATGGGGTTTTCGTCCAAAAAGCCTGTCAAACGCGCCATGGCATCCGTCCACAATTGCGCTTCATCGTACAGCGCACCGTAAATTTCGGCCAAAAATCGAATGCTGAGCGGGTCATGTACGGTGATTTCTTGCGCCCACGGCTCACTGTCAAACTGCGCCGCCAACCACGCGCCGATTGCGGCGGCATGACCACGCCCATAACGCGCGGCGACTCGCCATGGCGTGGGTGACGCATGCAACGCCACCCCCGCCGACAAGGCGGCCACCAACAACACATCCATTGAACGCATGGCGCGATGCGCCAATTCAATCGACTCGGCCAGCGCGAAGCTGTTGTTGCTGACCATGGCAATCGCATCTTTCACTTGCATCACATGCGGTGGGCAGCCCGCGTGCGCCATCAGCTCACTCATTGGGGCGATTGCATCGCCGCACTGCGCCAAACCACCGCCCGTCAAGGCATAACCCACTTGCCCTGTTTGCATGATGTCACCACAACCAATCGAGCCATAGCCGCGCACCAACGGGGTAATTCCTGTATTGAGCAAGCGCAACAGCGATTCAATCAATTCAACCGAACAGCCCGAACGCCCCAGCAACAGTGTATTGAGGCGCAAAATCATCGCCAAGCGCACGGTACTGGCGGGCAGCGCGTCACGAATGCCGCCGCTGTGCGCCAGCACCAATGAGCGGTTCATATTGTCTTGCGCCGCACCATCAAACGCATGTCCTTTAAGCGCACCCACGCCCACCGTCACACCATACACAGACTTGCCTTGCGCCAAATTGCTCAAAAACGCGCGACGACTGGCATGGCATGCAGGCCACAACGCCGCATCCACTTCAAAAACCATAGGCACATGCGCGGCATCATACGCTTGTTTGAGCGTCAAAGACTCGCCTTTAAACATATATCGCACGTGACGATTCTCCAAAACCCATCTCCTCATTTAACCCACATTTCATTTATACGCAAGATTAACAGATGAGTAATTGCCTTGTCTCATGCAATATTAAACCACAACCTATCTTTTTTTAAGAACGATATTTCGGTGCAGTATGCACCAAAAAAAACGAAGCCGAAGCTTCGTTTTTTCTTAGCAAAATAATTAAACCTTGCTTTGCACGCGCGGTGTGGCAGGCCAATCAAGGTGGAAAAACTCACCGCGCGGCATGTCGGTACGCTCATAGGTGTGTGCACCAAAATAATCGCGCTGCGCTTGCAATAAATTGGCAGGGACAACCGCGTTGCGGTAGCCATCAAAATACGCCAAGGCCGAGCTGAACGCAGGCACAGGAATGCCATGGCGCACCGCCAGCGCAATCACGTCACGCCAGTTGTTTTGCGCGGCGTGCAGCGCGTCGGTGAAGTAACTGTCGAGCATGAGGTTTTTCAACGCAGGGTTATTGCTGTACGCATCGGTGATTTTTTGCAAAAACGCCGCGCGGATGATGCAACCGCCGCGCCAAATTTGCGCAATCGTGCCAAAATCTAAAGTCCAGTTGTATTCTTTTTCTGCTTCTTTCATCAATTGAAAGCCTTGCGCATACGCGCAGATTTTCGATGAATACAACGCGTCACCAATCGCCTCAATGATGCGTTTTCGGTCGGTTTCAGCGGGCAGTGAGGGGCCTTTGAGAATCGCGCTGGCTGCCACGCGCTCGTCTTTGAGTGCCGACAATGAGCGGGCAAATACCGCTTCGGCAATCGCATTGGCGGGCACGCCCAACTCCAACGCATTGGCTGCCGTCCACATGCCCGTGCCTTTTTGGCCTGCGGTGTCGAGCACTTTATCAACAAACCATGTGTCGCCTGTCGCGTCCATCGGGTCTTTTTGTTGCAAAATATCGGCGGTGATTTCGATGAGGAAACTCGATAATTTGCCTTTGTTCCATTGCGCAAACACCTGACCAATTTCGCCAGCGTTCATGCCCAGCATGTTTTTCATCAGGCTATAGCCTTCGCAGATGAGCTGCATGTCGATGTATTCCACGCCGTTGTGCACCATTTTGACATAGTGCCCCGCGCCATCCGAGCCAACATGCGCCGTGCACGACACGCCGCCCTCAATCGGTTTGCCAGGCTCTGCGCCGCCCAACTGCGCACCCGTTACAGGGTCAACTTTGGCCGCAATGTCGCGCCAAATCGGCTCAAGTGATGCCCATGCTTCTTTCGTGCCACCAGGCATGAGCGACGGGCCAAAACGCGCCCCTGTCTCGCCGCCCGACACGCCTGAACCGATGAACTCAAAGCCTTTCGCGCTCAAGTCTTTTTCGCGGCGAATCGTATCCGTCCACAGCGCATTGCCGCCGTCGATGATGATGTCGCCTTGCTCCAAATGCGGCAATAACGCCTCAATCGTCGCATCGGTCGCCGCGCCTGCTTTAACCAGCAAAATGATTTTGCGCGGACGTTTGATGCTGTGCACAAACGCGCTGATGTCGGCAAAGCCCGTCAATCGCGCGTGCGCAGGCTCATTGGCCGCGCAGTGCGCCATAAATTCGGTGGTTTTGTCCGCGCTGCGGTTGTAAACCGCAATTTGATAACCATGGTCGGCAATGTTCAATGCCAAGTTTTGTCCCATGACGGCCAAGCCGACCAATCCGATGTCATTTGTACTCATATTTCCCTCTTAGATTATGTTGATAAAACCGCTCGATTATAAAACAGAACACCGCAAACATGCCGCGATTTTTATCGCTTGCGCAATGGATCCAGCAAGTGGCGTAAATGATTGTGGTCGAGTTCATACGACAAGGCCATGAGTTGGCCCAATTGGCCTTTTGGCCAGCCTTGGCGCATAAACCACGCCAAATAATGCCCTGGTAAATCGCCAATCAGCGTGCCTTTGTATTTGCCAAATAGCATTTTTTGCTCAACCAAGGCCAATAATGCCGCTTTTTCCATTTGCACCCCCGCCCATGTTAAAATTCGATTCTACTATTAAAGAAAGCCCTTCATGTTCAGTTACCGCCACGCCTTTCATGCAGGCAACCATGCCGATGTGCTCAAGCATATGGTTTTGTTGCAGATTTGCCAATACATGACGCAAAAAGACAAGCCACTCACCTACATCGACACCCACGCGGGCGTGGGCATGTACCAAATGGGCAACCCAATGGCGCAAAAAAGCGGCGAGGCGCAAACGGGCATTGCCAAACTGTGGCCAATGTGGCAAAACAAAGGCCAGCGCAACCAATTGCCGCCGCTCCTGCACGCGTATTTGCAGCACATTGCCAGCATCAACAAAGATGAGTTGAGCAATTACCCAGGTTCGCCCTATGTTGCGTCGCACAATTTGCGCGAAATCGACCGTTTGAAAATTTTTGAGTTGCACCCCACCGACATGCGTTTGCTGGACGAAATGCTCAACCGCATCAACCTGCCCGACTCACGCGACGACAAACGGGTTTTGTTCAAAACGGTGGATGGTTTTGTCGGCCTGAAAGCCAATTTACCACCCGCCTCGCGCCGTGGCTTGGTGTTAATTGACCCGTCGTACGAGCTCAAAGACGACTACAACGCGGTCGCCCGCGCCCTCAAAGACGCCATGGTGCGCTTCCCAACGGGCACCTACGCGATTTGGTATCCTGTACTGGCGCGCCCCGAATCGCGCAATCTAGCCACGCAACTCGAACGCATCGCCGTTGACGCAGGCGCGAAATGGTTGCACGCCACCCTCGCCGTCGGCGAAGTTCAAGCGCCGCACATGGCCGCAGGGCTGCAAGCCTCAGGTATGTTTGTGTTCAACCCGCCCTACACCTTAGCGGCCGACCTCAAAGCCAGCCTACCCGTGGTCACCAACGCGCTCAAAACCAGCGCGGCGGGTGGGTTTGAAGTGACGCATTCCAATATTTAATTGAACATCGTCATTCCCGCGCAGGCGGGAATCCAGTGACGGTGCTTACGCGCACCATAGCACTAGAACCTCGCCCATGCAACGCGCACACTGGATTCCCGCCTACGCGGGAATGACATCAGAGTAATCCATGACCCACATCGCCACCAACCACATCCACGCCATTCTCACCCACGTTTTTACACACAACGAGCAGCACGCCGCTGTGGTGGTGTACGACACTGACTGCGAACTCGCCACTGTGCTCACCGCCGCCTATCGCGCCAACTTGCCGCACGCCACCTTCATTGACTTTAGCCAATCCACGCCTGAGGCGGTTTTGGCTGCGTTTGCGCCGCTGGCCGCGCATGACTTGGTGGTTTTGATTCAATCGACCAGTTTTCGCCTTGAAGCGTATCGGATTCGGGTTGAGTTGTTCAAACGCCAACTCAAAGTCATTGAGCACCCGCATTTATCGCGCATGACGGGCGAACAGGTGAATTATTACATCGACGCCTTGGCGTACGACCGCGAGTATTACCACGGCGTCGGCCACGGACTCAAACGGCTGATTGACGCTGCGCCACGCGCCCAAATTGACAGCGGCGGCGAACTGCTCCACTACAACAGCCCGCTCGAATCGGCCAAACTCAACATCGGCGACTACCGCAACATGCCCAACATCGGCGGGCAATTCCCCATCGGCGAAGTGTTTACCGAAGCGCAAGACCTAACCACCGTCAATGGCCGCGTGCGGATTTTTGTGTTTGGCGACACCCGTTTTCGGGTCAACCAGCCTGCACACCCCATCACCCTCATCATCCAAAACGGCCAAGTGGTCGACACCGAACACTCAACCGCTGAGTTCGACACCGTGCTGGCCAACATCCGCGCCGACGAAGGCGTGGTCTGGCTGCGCGAACTCGGCTTTGGCATGAACCGCGCCTTCTCCAAAACCCGCACCGTAGACGACATCGGCACATACGAGCGCATGTGCGGCATCCACCTCTCGCTCGGTGCGAAACACGGCATTTACGGCAAACCGGGCTTCAAACGCGGCGACGGCAAATACCACGTCGATGTGTTTGTCGACACCCACCGCGTCATGCTCGGCGAGCATGAGGTTTATCGGGATGGGGCATGGGTGGTTTAGAAGCGCGAATTTACGGATTTGCCCCTAGCCTCAGCAAGGAAATTGTCGTTAAAACGAAATTTTTCAAGCATAAAATCAATTATAGTCACCCTTTCAATTGATGCTTAAGGAGACGCTCATGGACGTTCGCGCCGCTGTTGCTTTTGCTGCTGGTCAGCCGTTATCCATCGAAACCGTGCAATTGGCCGGCCCGCGGGCGGGTGAGGTGTTGGTCGAAATCAAGGCGACGGGGTTGTGCCACACCGACAAATACACG
>JBOFII010000033.1:0-1386 GCA_051650085.1 Formosimonas sp. | reverse complement strand
TTACCGTGCGCTTGCATTAAATACTGCCGCCTAAGCGGCTAAAAACAGTATTTAATGCAAGTCTGTTTTTTGTTTTTTAACCGCGTGGTTTATCACTTATAAATTCGATTTTGTTGTTCAAGGGGATTGAGCCACCTCTATGCTTCAAGTCAAGAACAGGCTGTTTTAAAAATTAAGCGGATGTTGAGTGACAATGGTTGGCAGTATCGTGGTCGAAGTAGCAGTACTAATGAGTCTTATTGTAAAGATTCAGTTGAATTGGACTTTTATACTCCACCTCAGTCTAGTCAAATGTCTGTTTCTTTAACAAAATCAGCAGTGTCTGCAATGGATTGTAAGTAGGTGTCGCTTTTCGTAAACTTGAAAGTGAGTATTGCTTGTTGATCTGTGATGTATGTAAAGGGTGCGGCGTGAATTTTGCTTATAAAAAAGACCGTATTGTCGCGCTTTTGAGGTTTGGCTGAAATAGGCGTGCAAGTGGCGTGGATTTTCATCGAGGCTGACTTCGCATCTATTGTTCTGCGTTATAATCACAGGTTCGCATTTTCGCGAGCCTGTTTTTAATTTTACATTGGGTTCTCATGGCTTTATTTACCATCACCGACGCGCAACTGGCTTATGGGCACGTTGCATTATTAGATCACACGGATTTTTCGCTGGAGGCGGGTGAGCGCGTGGGGTTGATTGGGCGCAATGGGACGGGCAAGTCGTCGTTGCTTAAAATCATTGCGGGCATGCAGTCGGCGGACGATGGCGTGATTGCGCGGCAAAATGGTTTGCGCTGCGCGTATGTGGAGCAAGAGCCGCATTTCAATGACGAAGATTCGGTGCTGCACGCGGTCGCGCAGGGCGCGGGCGAGGCAGCGGCGTGGTTGGAGGAATACGACGCGCTGACCGAGTCATTGGCCGATGCCGACGAAGAAACCATGACCGCGATTTTAGAAAAAATGCAGCACGTGCAGCACGAGCTCGAAGCGCACGATGGCTGGACTTTGCAATCGCGCGTGGAAGCAACGCTGTCGCAACTCGAACTTGACCCGCATGCGCTGTGCGGTACGTTGTCGGGCGGGGTGCAAAAGCGCGTCGCACTGGCGCGGGCGTTGGTGCAAAACCCTGACGTGTTGTTGCTTGATGAGCCGACCAATCATTTGGACTTGCGCTCCATCGGCTGGTTGGAGGAGTTGCTCAAAACCGCGTACCCCGCACGCGTAGCCTGATCTGAGCCAAAGGCGAAACGCAGGTTTTGACGTACGAGATTCCCGCTACTTTTAGCCTTGTCGGGCAGGTGTCCCGAACCCGCGTGCATGGGCAATCGAAGTTGCTATTAGATGAGCGCATCATAGACGCGGGCTGGGGCACCCGCCCTACGCGACTCGTGAAGTCCAA
>JBOFII010000032.1:0-62519 GCA_051650085.1 Formosimonas sp. | reverse complement strand
CAAGCCAGTCAAAAATGGACGATGCCCATTAGAGATTGGAAACTTGCTTTGAATCGGTTTACCATTGAATTTGGCGATAGAGTGCCGCCTTTGAACTAATTTGCACTCGTGCGTTTACACAGAATAATTTACAGGCCCTAAACAAGGTAGTGCTGTAGATAGCAATGATTGGTATTTGACTTCTAAAGTGATTGCAACACCAACACCAACACCAACACCAACACCAACACCAACACCAACACCAACACCAACACCAACACCAACACCAACACCAACACCAACACCAACACCAACACCATATGATGTGTATCGCCCCGCTGTTGCTGCGTATGTAGTGGCCAAAATAGCGAATGAAGATGTGGGTTTTAAGCAGTTATCTAGTTTGCACCAGCGGTTTGGGGCGCAGCGCAACCAACCGATGACGCAGGAAAAATCTTGGTCTAGAGTTGTGTTGAGTGACTCGTCGAATCGAGGGCGTGAGCGTTTTTCGTATGATCAAAAAACGGCAGGCATTCAGCTGGGACACGATGTTATGAATCAAGTAAGCCTAAAGGGGTTGGAGCGGCGTTTCGGTGTACTGTTTAATTATGCACACAGTACGTTGCAGGCTAGCGACCGTGTGCGACCGCTTGCTGGCTTATCCGCCAATGCAGCTTCGCTCCGTTCGGACTCTTTGGGTGTAGGCGGGTATTTTACGAGCCTTGCTAAAAATGGCACATATCTTGATGTTGTTGCTCAAGTTAACCACATTCACAATCGGTTTAAGGACAGTTACGGTGCCAAGTCTGAGCAAAATGGTTGGCAATCAGGCTTGTCTGTTGAGGTGGGGCGTCCCATTGCTGATGTTAATGGTTGGTTAATTGAACCACAAGGGCAGTTGAGTTATTTGTATACCCGTTATAATTGCTTCAATGATGCTTATTCGACGGTCAATCCGAAGAGTCACGATAGTTTGCAGGGGCGTATTGGTTTGCGTATTGCAAAAAATATGAGTGCGGTTAAGCAAGGCCAATATTATGGTATTTTGAATGTCTTGCATGACTTTGGTCAAACGAATTCACTACACTTGAGTGATTTGGGCAGCACAGATGCCAGTCATGTGGGTGAGCGTTTTACAAAATCACATGCTGAAATTGGTTTAGGGTTTCAAAGATCGTTTGCTTCTTCTAGTCGTGTTTATTTTGATGGGCGCTATCAACGCTCTTTCAACGGGGATAAAAAAGGGGTTCAGCTCAATCTTGGGGTCAATGTGAAGTTCTAAAGCAAGGAGCGCTTGCTTTTCAATTTGCATATTACAAACCCAGCTGGCTGCCCAATCCCGTTAGAGTGGCCAGACCAAGCAGAGCGAAAATCACAGCGCAAATGCGGTGAATGACTTTGGGCTCAACTACTTGAGCGAGCTTGTCACCAAAAAGCACGGCAGGGGCGTTGGCGAGCATCATGCCTAAAGTAGTGCCGAGTACGACGGGGGCAAACTCATTGTATTTGGCGGCTAAGCCGATGGTGGCGATTTGGGTTTTGTCGCCCATTTCAGCTAAGAAAAACGCCACCAATGTGGTGACAAAAACACCATAAGGGGCGAGCTGAGTGTCATCATCCATGCGGTCAGGAATCAAAATCCACACCGCCATAGCAATGAAGCTTACGCCAATGACCCAGCGCAGAATGTGTGGGCTGGCCAAATGAGTCAACCATGTGCCCAGCCAACCTGCACCCGCATGGTTGATGAGCGTGGCGAGTAAAATACCCAAAATAATGGGCACAGGCTTTTTGAATTTAGCCGCAAGCAAAAATGCGAGCAGTTGCGTTTTATCACCAATTTCAGCTAAGGTGACAAGGCCTGTCGAGATAAAGAATGCGTTCATCAAGCGTCTTTCGAGTTGAGTTGCCATTCAGGCTGTAAGGTGATGTGCTCAATGCTGTATTGCTCTATTAACATTTTGCGTGCCGCGTTCAGTAAAACGGGCCACTGCACATCTTGCTCCAAAATCACATGTGCCATCAGCGTGGGTTGCTGGCTGGACATGTCCCAAATATGCAGGTCGTGTACAGAAGCAATCCCTTTGAGCTCACGCAAACTGTTACCGACTGCGTTGTAGTCAATATGGGCTGGGACGGCGTCCATTAAATGCCACGCGCTGTCTTTGAGCAGTTGCCATGTGGAGCGTACAATCAGCAGCGCGACCACAATTGACAAAATGGGGTCAATTGGCATCCAGCCTGTGTATGCAATCACCAAGCCTGCAATAATTGCTGCGACCGAACCGAGCAAATCACCCATGACGTGAATCAGCGCAGCACGCGCATTGACGCTGGATTGGTCTTTGTGCAGCAGCCATGCGACCAAAAGATTGATGGCCAGCCCCAAAGCGGCGACCCCAGTGACCGATGCGCCATCAACGGTCGTTGGATGCCACAGTCGCCACAGGGCTTGCCCCATAATCCACAGCACAATCGCCGCCATGGTCAAACCATTGATGAAGCCCGCAATGGTTTCAACCCGCGTGTAGCCGAATGAGAGTTTGGCAGAAGCGGGGCGTTTGCTCATTTTTTGCGCAAAATAGGCCAAGGCCAAGGCCGCGCTGTCGGTCAACATGTGGCCTGCATCGGAAATCAGCGCCAGTGAGTTCGCCCACCAGCCTGCGCCCGCTTCAACAAGTGCAAAACCGCCCGTCAATAACAGCGCAAAACCCAATAGATGAGACTGGCTGTAATCGTGTTGGTGGTTGTGGTGGGCGTCGCCTTCACCGTGTGCGTGGTAATGATTCATAAAAAACTTAAATGATATACCAACCCCACTCAATAGTCATAGGCATGGTTGAGATATGTTTTGCACTTGTGACGCACTGAGGTTCGATGAGCACTGGGGGCGTTTGAGTGTGTAGGTTTCGTGGTAATGGTCGCAACCACCTTCGACGATGAGTTGCGCATTTGGGTTAAATGTTAAAATACCTTGGCTTTTATGCCACACATAAGGATATTTTTTCAACAAAGGGCGCTGTTTGAGCCATTTTAGACTAAATGTACTCGTGTTCAGGCGCGTGATGCACAAACAGCAGAGTTGCCCCAAGGAGAAAAATATGCGCTTCATCGTTTAGGGCGTAAGCGGAACCCCTGTTTTGCTTTGCGCCTCATCAAAACTCACATCAGGTGCCAGCTCAACCACTTTAAGCCCTGCATCGGTGACATCAAAAACCCCTAAATCAGTGATGATGCGGTTGACTACAGCCACGCCAGTGAGTGGTAAGGTGCATTCGGGTAAAATTTTGAGCTCTTCGCCTGAGCCGTCTTTACGCTTGGCGGTGTGCTCCATCAAAACAATGACACGGCGCACGCCCGCGACCAAATCCATGGCGCCGCCCATGCCTTTGACCATTTTGCCAGGAATCATCCAGTTGGCCAAATCGCCACGCCCCGACACTTGCATTGCGCCCAAAATCGATAAATCAACATGCCCACCGCGAATCATGCCGAACGAGTCGGCCGATGAAAAAATTGACGAACCCGCCAAAGTGGTGATGGTTTGTTTGCCCGCATTGATGAGGTCGGCATCGACTTCGGATTCGAGCGGGAATGGGCCAATGCCCAATAAACCATTTTCGGATTGCAGCCAAACCTCTTTATCGTCGCCGACATAGTTGGCGACCAGCGTGGGTAAGCCAATTCCTAAGTTGACATAAAAACCATCTTGCAATTCTTGCGCCGCGCGGGCGGCCATTTCATTTTTAGTCCAAGCCATGACGTCTCCAATCAGTTGCGGGTGGTGCGTTGTTCGATGCGTTTTTCGGGGGTGGCGTTGAGCACAATCCGTTGTACAAAAATCCCTGGGGTATGCACCTCGTCGGGGTCAAATGTGCCGTTTTCAACGATTTCTTCAACTTCCACCACGGTGATTTTGCCTGCCGCCGCCATCATGGGGTTGAAATTGCGTGCCGTGCGGCGATACAACAAGTTGCCTGATTTGTCGGCTTTCCACGCCTTAATGAGCGCAATATCGGCGGTGAGTGAGTGCTCCATGACGTAGGTTTCACCGTTGAAATCACGCAATTCTTTGCCTTGTGCAACCAGTGTGCCGACGCCTGTTTTGGTGAAAAATGCAGGAATCCCTGCGCCGCCTGCACGTAGTTTTTCGGCCAGTGTGCCTTGGGGCGTGAATTCGAGTTCGAGTTCACCCGCTAAATATTGCCGCTCAAATTCTTTGTTTTCACCGACGTAGGATGAGATCATTTTTTTGATTTGTCGCGTTTCGAGCAGTTGCCCCAAACCAAAGCCATCCACGCCTGCGTTGTTGGAAATGCAGGTTAAACCACGTACGCCGCTGTCGCGCAGCGCAGCAATCAAGGCTTCGGGAATGCCGCACAACCCGAAACCGCCGACAGCAAAGGTTTGCCCGTCACGCACAATGTCTGCCAAGGCGGCTTGTGCGCTGTCAAAAATTTTATTGGCCATAAATCCTCCTGAGAAATAATTCATTGCATCTTAACGCATAAAATGCAGTTTTTTCACGCTTTTTGTCGCGCTAAATGGCAACCTAACAGCAAAAGTATGATTGGGAATAAAAGCCACCAGGTGAAGCCTTGCAATAAAAACACACAAGAGGCGCTGGCAACCAAACCCATCAGCACTGCGATGATGCTGGGTTTTTGCATGATGATGCGCCAATAGGCCAGTAGTGAAACGGCATACAGCACCATGAAGTTTTGGCTCACTAAGGTCATCATCTGTGCCACGCTAATCAGCCGTGTCGTGAGGAGCAGCAACGCCAGTGTGAATGCGCAAAACAATAGCCACAACGCGCGTTCAGGCATTTGAGCCGCATTGAGGCTGGCCCATGAGCGTGGGAAAAAACCTTCGTTTGCGCCACTGTACAACATGCGTGATGCACCAAATATCCAAGCATTTTGTGATGAAATCATCATCAAACCCATGGTGATGCCCAGAATAAAGCGCAACCACGGGGTGTGAAATAAAGCCAGTAAACCTGATTCCCCTGCCACAGGGCGGCCTTGCCAAGCCGCTCCTGACATGACGGCTGCCAACGTGATGTACAGCGCAATCACACATAGAAAACTCCAAGCATAAACACGTGGGATATTGCGTTTGGGATCATGGAGTTCGCCAAGGCCAAAGCTCATGTTTTCCCAGCCTAAAAAAGCCCAAAACAACAAAGCCATGACCGCCCACAGCGCTTGGGGCGTAAAGTCAGCGACATGCCACAGCTGTACCTGCAGGCGAGTGGTGTGCAGCGTATCTAGATTGCCGATAATGAGCAGGGCAACAACAGCGAGTAAAACGTACAAACTGATGGCATTGATTTTGGCCAAAATGGTGACGCCGCGTAAATTCATCAATGTGCTGGCGAGCAAAAAAATGGCGGTGAGCGCCACGTGAGCCGACTGTGATTCGATTGTAAAAGCATTCAACACATAACTGGCGGCCACCCACAGCGAGGCGGGAATGCCTAAAGCAAATGTGCCTGCCAATAATGCTGAAACCGCGCCTTTGGCCATACGACCTTGCGTAGATTCGAGTTTGTTTCCCGCAATAGCCACTTGAGCGTATTGGGTTAATCCATCGGCTTGCGGATAAGCTTGCCCTAGTGTGATAAACACATACAACATGGGGGACATGACAAACGCCATCAGCAGCCAGCCCATCAGCGCGGCATCAGGGCCGCCTTGTTCAATGGCCAAGCCAGGCAAACCAAATAGGCCTGAGCCAAGCACCATCCCTATGGCCAAAATCACGCCTTGGCGCATTGAAATATTTCGTTTTAATGTCATAAACGCTTTTTATTTGAACTCAATCGTTTGGTTCAATAAACCATCGATTTTGCGGCTCAAACGCCAGTCGCCGCTTTCAAGGCGAATGTGCCAAACGCCCTTGGGAGCTGTTTGCGTTAAAGTGGTGCGCCACACGCCTGCTTTTTCGCTAGGCACTAAGGTGAGGGTTTGGTCTTGTGCGGGCAAGCCCATGTTTTGTAAAACTAATTTAATGGGCATGCCTGTGAGTGCGGCATTGGCGGCGGGTGTGCCACTTAAATGCAATTCGGCTTGCTTGTCGTGTAAAGTGAGTGAGGCTTTAAGTTCGTAAGCGCGGGCTTGTTTGTCGCGACGCAGGTCTTGGTTGATGGCCAAACCTTCTTTGTAGTAATCATCCGAAACCACGCCGTCGTCGGAGACAATCGCTAAATACAGCGTGACAAAACAAGCCACTACGACTATGGCGGGTAAGCCGATGACCAATAAAAACCATGGGTTTTTCCATGCAGATGTGGGTTTTGTGTTCATGCTAATCCTGTTTGGGCAGTTTAAAAATGGTTTTCTCAAGCAATGTTTTTTCTTGTTGAGCATCAGAGGTTAGGCGAACCTCAATTGGGTTGTTGCCTGAAGTTGCACCTGCGCCACGCGCTTTGGCTTGATTGACCTGTACTTTAACGACGACGGTTTGTGTGGCTAAAGCAGGCAGACGAATGGCCGCTTCAGAGGCAATATGAATGCCGTTTAAACCATGTGCAGACAGCGTGACGGTGTGTGCTTGCTCGTCGGTGTTGGCCAGTTGAAGGCGGTAAACATTCTCCACAATATCATTATCCAGCACGCGAACTGCGGCGCGACTGTCGCGCTCGACCGCAATTTTGAACATGCTGCGTTGCGTTAAACTGATGACCATGCCCAGCATGACGGCGATTAAAATCGCAGCATACGCCAAAACACGGCCACGTAAAATGTGTCGCCGCCAGTCGCTTTTGCTCGCGCCTTGTTTGACGCCATTTTCACTGTCGTAGCGAATCAAATTGCGCGGGTAACCCATTTTGTCCATGATGTCATTGCAGCCGTCAATGCACGCGCCGCAGCCGATGCATTCCATTTGCAGGCCGTTGCGAATGTCAATGCCTGTTGGACACACGTCCACGCACACGCCGCAGTCGATGCAGTCGCCTTTGCCTTGCTCTCGTGGGTCAATGCCTTTTTTACGCGCACCACGCGACTCGCCGCGCTTTTCGTCGTAGGTGACAATCAGGGTGTCGGCATCAAACATCACGCTTTGAAAGCGAGCGTACGGGCACATGTATTTGCAGACTTGTTCGCGCATCCAGCCTGCGAGCAAATACATCATGAAGCCGTAAAAAACAATCCAAAACCATTCGGATGGGCCAAAAGATAAGGTTTGCAATTCTGCAAACAATTCACGGGTGGGTGTGAAGTAGCCGACCAGTGTGAAGCCCGACCAGAGTGAAAAGGCAATCCACAGCGCATGCTTGATGATTTTTTTGCTGATTTTGCTGGCATTCCACGGTGCTTTGTCAAGGCGCATTTGTGCGACGCGATTGCCTTCGACCTTCTTTTCAATCCACATGAAAATTTCGGTGTACACGGTTTGTGGGCAAGCGTAGCCACACCATAGACGTCCAGCAACTGCGGTGAATAAAAATAGAGCCAAGGCTGAAATCAGCAACAAAAGTGCCAAGTAAATTACGTCAGAGGGCCATAAAATCAAGCCCCATAAGTAAAATTTGCGTTGCACGACATCAATCAAGAATGCTTGGCGCCCGTTCCACTGGAGCCATGGTGCGGCGTAGAAAAAAATCTGTGTGAGCCAGACCATGAGCCAGCGCCAGTTGTTGAAAAAGCCCGAAACCTCACGAATGAAGATTTTTTTGCGTGCGGCAAACATGCCTTGTGGGGGCGTGGGCTGGGGTGCGCGTGGCAGGCGTGAAATGTCGATGATTTTGGACTTGTTGCTCATAATCGGCTCGATTGAAAAGAAAAAAGCGTTCTGTAGAGAACGCTTTTGGTTTTATTTTTTAACAGCATCCTGTTTGGGTTGCGCGGCTGCTACGGCTTTTTCTTGCTCCGCTTTGAGTGCTGCTTCAGCGGCTTCGCGCTTAACGCGGGCAGGTTCTGAGTTGGCAGCGCATTCTTGCACGTTGGCGGCTTTGGCGCTTGCGATATTGTTTTGCCAAACTTTGTCTTTTTCTGCCCAAACTTTGCTCAAATAATCAGGCACTGCGGTTGGATTGCCTTTTGCGTTGAGACTCCACACATATGCGGCAACCACGTGAACCTGTGCTTTACCTAAGTGACATTCCCATGATGGCATGACGTTGTTGCGGCCACCTGAAATGGTTTCGGTTACAGTTTTGAGATTGCCACCATACAACCATGTGCTATCGGTCAAGTTAGGTGCGCCAACGGAGTGCCCCACGCCTGTTTTATCAGATAAAGAGCCTGTACCTTCAGCAGTATGGCAAGAGGCGCACAGCGTGAAGTTCTCTTTACCACGCGCCGCCGCAACCGCATCGTGCGGGGCTTTAGATAGTGATAAAACATAGTTCGCCACGTCGTTGATGGCTGCAGGTGACTTGAGGGCGTCGGCTTGCGAGGGCATGACGCCGTTGCGACCGCCCAAAATCGTGCGCTCAATCGCTTGTGGCCAGCCGCCGTACAACCAATCAGAATCGGTTAAGTTAGGGAAGCCTTTGGCGCCCGCGGCATCTGAGCCATGGCATTGTGCGCAGTTGTTTTGGAAAATCCGCTCGCCCAGTTTCATGGCGCCATCGTCTTTGGCCAACTGTTCAATCGGGGTTTGCAAATATTTTTGATACATCGGGTCGTGCTGGGCTTTGGCTGCGGCCATGTCTTGTTGGTAATCGCCCACCGCAGTTTGCTTGAAGTAACCAGGGTACGTCCCCAAGCCAGGGTAAGCCCAAAAATAAACCAATGCGGCAATCACGCCACCGAAAAACATAAACACCCACCAACGAGGCATCGGGTGGTTGTATTCTTGCAAATCATCGTCCCAAACATGCGGTTTGAGGTGCTCTTCTCCTGGCTTGTTGGTTTTGGCACGCAGTTGGCTGATGAGGATGGCGGTGACAAAAATCACGCCGCCCAGCGCAATCGCCGTAATCCAATAAGACCAGAACGAACTTGTAAAATCACTCATTTTGCTTCCTTTATCCAGCGGTGTTGCTATTTATAACAGTGGGGGTGGTGTCGTCATCGTCCAGCAGTTCACGGGCGCGGTCTTGGTAATAAGCATGGTTGTCTTTTTTGAGAAACCACACCAACCACGCGATAAAACAGACGAAGCTGCTGACGGTGATGAGGGCACGCACAAGCGTCATCGTATCCACATCTGGCCTTTATTTGTTTTTGAGTGCAAGCCCTAAGCCTTGCAAGTGAGCCACGAGCGCATCCATTTCGGTTTTACCCTCAACGGCTTTGGGAGCGGCGGCGATTTCCTCTTCGGAGTATTTGTGCAAACCGACTTTGTTTAAGGCAATCATGTGATTTTGAATCGTCGCACCGTCAATTTTCGCATCTTTAAGCCATGGAAAAGCGGGCATGTTCGACTGTGGTACAACTTCACGTGGATTGGTCAAATGCGTGACATGCCATTCGTCAGAGTATTTGCCGCCCACGCGGGCTAAGTCAGGCCCTGTGCGTTTTGAACCCCATTGGAATGGGTGGTCAAACACCGACTCACCAGCGACAGAATAGTGACCATAACGCATGGTTTCGGCACGCAATGGGCGAATCATTTGTGAATGGCAGTTGTAGCAGCCTTCGCGCACATAAATGTCGCGCCCAGCCAATTGCAATGCTGTGTAAGGTTTCACGCCTTCTATCGGCTCGGTGGTTGAATGTTGAAAAAACAAGGGCACAATCTCAGCCAAACCCGCGAAAGACACGGTGACCAAGGTCAAACCAATCAGCAAGCCGACTTTGCGTTCAACTTTTTCTTGTGAAATAAAACTCATGTGTAATCTCCGAATGACTTTTAGTAGTTGACGTGCGTGTCAAGTTCAGGAATGCGTGCATCGACCATTTTGCCCGCCATAGCGGTACGAACCACGTTATAAGCCATAATCAACATGCCTGACAAGTACAGCAAGCCGCCTAAAATTCGCATGAGGTAATACGGTTGACGTTGGGCAATGTAGTCGATGAAACTGTACACAGGGTAGCCGTCGGCTGAAATGTTGCGCTCCATCAAGCCTTGCATCACGCCCGAAATCCACATGGCGACGATGTATAAAACGACACCAATGGTTGCTACCCAAAAATGGATGTTAATCAATCGTGTGCTGTACATGGCTTCGCGATTGAACATGCGTGGAATCAGGTAATACAACGAACCAATTGAAATAAAGCCTACCCAGCCCAATGCGCCTGAATGTACGTGACCAACCGTCCAGTCGGTGTAGTGCGACAATTGATTGACCGATTTAATTGCCATCATTGGGCCTTCGAAAGTTGACATCCCGTAGAACGACAACGACACCACCAAAAATTTTAAAATCGGATCGTCACGCAGCTTGTCCCACGCACCAGATAAAGTCATCATCCCGTTAATCATCCCGCCCCAGCTTGGCGCGAGCAAAATGATTGAGAACGCCATGCCCAAAGATTGTGTCCAATCAGGCAACGCGGTGAAGTGCAAATGGTGCGGGCCTGCCCACATGTAAGTGAAAATCAACGCCCAAAAGTGAACCACTGACAAGCGGTAAGAGTAAATCGGGCGGTTGGCCTGCTTGGGCACATAGTAATACATCATGCCCAAAAAGCCTGCGGTGAGGAAAAAGCCGACCGCGTTGTGACCGTACCACCATTGAATCATGGCGTCTTGCGCACCTGCATAAGCCGAGTAAGAGGTGAATAAGCCTGATGGAATCGCTGCGCTGTTGACAATATGCAGCAAGCCAACCGTTAAAATGAATGCGCCAAAAAACCAGTTGGCCACGTAAATATGGGTGACTTTACGCTTAGCAATCGTACCGAAGAACACAATGCCGTACAAAACCCAAACCAAACCGAGTAAAACGTCAATCGGCCACTCCATTTCGGCGTATTCTTTGCCTTGGGTGAAGCCCATAGGCAAAGACAAGGCCGCTGCGACCAAAACCAGTTGGTAACCCAAAAACATCAGCTCAGGGAGTTTGTATTTTTCACCAATCAAACGAACGTGGCATGTGCGTTGTACCACGTGTAAGGACGTGGCCATTAAAGCGCAACCGCCGAAGGCAAAAATCACCATATTGGTGTGCAGTGGGCGCAAACGGCCAAACGACAGCCAAGGCACGTTAAAACCCAGTTCAGGAAAAGCCAATTGTGAGGCGATAAAAACACCCATGGCCATGCCAAAGATGCCCCAAATCACCGCCATGATGGCAAACATGCGCACCACTCGGTAATTGTAAGTTTCGGCTTGTACAGACATACTCACTCCAATATCACGGTCAAAAACGGTTGAGCCAAAATTAGCCCATTAATCTGCCGTATTGTAACCGTTTTTGCGCCTAAAACCCAGCCCTAGAAAGCGGTTTTTGCTGACTTTGTGAAGGAGTATGCAAAACCCCGCAAGAGTTTGCGGGGTTGGAGGGGTTAAACTGAAAACGACGAGCCGCAACCACAGGTGGTTGACGCGTTGGGGTTTTTAATCACAAACTGTGCGCCTTCTAAATCTTCTTTGTAGTCGATTTCTGCGCCGACCAAATACTGGTAACTCATGGAGTCGACCAGCAAGGTCACGCCGTTTTTGTCAATGGCGGTGTCGTCTTCGTTGATGATTTCATCAAACGTAAAGCCGTACTGAAAACCAGAGCAGCCGCCGCCTTGCACGAAAACACGCAATTTTAGGTCGGGATTGCCTTCTTCGATAATCAAGTCTTTGACTTTGGTGGCGGCGTTGTCGGTGAAAATAAACGGGCCAGTGCTGACGATTTCAGTGACTGCATTCATATCAATTCCTCTCGTGCGTGTGAACGCGTAAATGTTGCGCCATTATAGCGCAGATTACGGCACGATGCCGATGCCTTGTAAGCCTGCCGTTTCGGGGAAATCAAACATGATGTTCATGTTTTGCACCGCTTGACCTGCCGCGCCTTTGACTAAGTTGTCTTGCACGACCAAAACAATGATGGTGTTGCCGTTGCGGTGCAATGCGATGCGCAGCATATTTGAGCCGCGCACCGAGCGGGTTTCGGGGTGACTGCTCCACGGCATGACATCGACAAATGGCTCGTTGGCGTAGGTCTCTTCAAACAGTTTTTGTACATCTTCATTGCTCACATCGTGTTTGAGTGTGGCGTACAAAGTAGAGTGCATGCCGCGAATCATCGGGGTGAGGTGTGGCGTGAAAATCAGGTGGATGGGTTCGGTTGTCATTTTACTCAACTGCTCAACCGTTTCGGGCGTGTGGCGGTGACCGCTCACGCCATAGGCTTTGAAACTGTCACCCGCTTCGCAAAACAGCGTGCCCACTTCGGCTTTGCGTCCCGCGCCCGAAACGCCTGATTTGCAGTCGGCAATCAATGCGCCGTGAATGAGGTTGTTTTTTAACAATGGATAAAAGCCGAGCTGCATGGTGGTTGGGTAACAGCCTGGGTTGCCGACTAAGCGGGCGGCCTTGATGGCTGTGCGATTGAGTTCGGACAGGCCGTAAACGGCTTCGCGCAAAGTGTCGGGCGTGCTGTGTGGGATTTTGTACCATTGCTCGTAGATGGTGGTGTCTTGCAGGCGAAAATCTGCGCCCAAGTCAATCACTTTAACGCCTTTATCCAATAAAGCAGGGGCTTGCGTCATGGCGACCCCATGCGGTGTGGCAAAGAAAACCACGTCGCATTCATCCAAAATGCCGCTGGCAGGGGCAGAAAAAGCCAAATCGACCGCACCACGCAGGCTGGGAAACATACTGGCGACAGGCGTGCCGCTTTCGGAGCGTGACGTGATGGCGTGCAGTTGCACATTGGGATGACGCGCTAAAATACGCAGCAGCTCGACGCCTGTGTAGCCTGTGCCGCCGACGATGCCGATTTTGATTGAATTCATGGTGACCCTCGTTTTTATTGGATGTGTGAATATAGCAAAAAACCACCCGAAGGTGGTTTTTTGTGCCGCAAAACGTAAAATTAACGTTTTGAGAACTGTTTGCGACGACGTGCTTTGCGGAAACCGACTTTTTTACGTTCGACTTCACGGGCATCGCGGGTCACGAAGCCAGCTTGTGACAATGCTGATTTCAAGTTTGCATCGTAGTCAATCAAGGCACGAGTGATGCCGTGGCGAACTGCGCCTGCTTGGCCTGATTCACCGCCACCATGGACGTTGACCATGATGTCAAAGCGTTCGTTGTTTTCAGTCAAAACCAAAGGTTGACGGATGACCATCAAGCCTGTTTCGCGAGCGAAGTATTCATTCGCTGGTTTGCCGTTGACCACGATTTGGCCTGAACCTGCTTTTAAGAATACACGAGCCACCGCGCTTTTACGACGACCTGTACCGTAATTATAGTTACCGTTCATGTTCATTCCTTAAATGTCTAAGACTTGAGGTTGTTGAGCCGCGTGTGGGTGCTCAGCACCTGCGTAGACTTTCAACTTCTTAATCATGGCGTAGCCCAATGGGCCTTTGGGCAACATGCCTTTAACGGCTTTTTCCAAGGCGCGGCCTGGAAAACGCTCTTGCATTTTACGGAAGTTGGTTTCGTAGATACCGCCTGGATAACCAGAATGGCGGTAGTATTTTTTGTCTTCGAATTTAGCACCAGTGACACGCAATTTGTCTGCGTTAACAACGACAATGAAGTCGCCAGTGTCAACGTGTGGTGTGAATTCAGGTTTGTGTTTACCACGCAAGCGACGTGCAACTTCACTGGCTACACGACCCAACACTTTATCAGTTGCATCAACGACGTACCAGTCGTGCACAACTTCGTGTTCTTTTGCTGAAAAAGTTTTCATTACTTATTCCTACAATTTATCAAAAAAACCATCAATTTATAGATTCCCCGCTTATGCAAACTGTGCGGACTCTCCCGAAACTAAAATTATATGGGCTAGCCGCGTATTATCGGCGTTGAGCGTGGTTTTGTCAAGGATAAAAAAAGCCCCGAGTTGAAAAAACTAGGGGCTGAAGTCCACCAAAAGGAGGGTGGAGGAGACACTGGGAGAATTGCGCTGTAAGTATAAAAGTGACTTACCCGCAACCAATGATTGAATTGTACTGAAAAATATTGTGCAATGCAAGAAAAAGTTAAGTTCTTAATTAAAAAAGTGTTAAAAGAGGCTTTTTTTGCAAAAAAAACAACTGATAATGTTGCATCTGCACAATATGCCTTTTACCATGTGCCATCTTTCAAAAACAAGGAGCAGTCATGGAATGTACAGTGCGTTGGGTGGGGGCGGCAGCGGGGATGTCGTTTATTGGAGAGTCAGGCACCAATCACGCTGTGCTGATGGATGGTGCGCCTGAAGCAGGTGGGCGCAATTTAGGCCCTCGACCAATGGAAATGGTGTTGATGGGGACAGGGGGCTGTACGGCTTTTGATGTGGTGATGATTTTACAAAAAGGGCGCCACGCAGTCACGGATTGTGTGGTCAAAATGACTTCAGAGCGCGCCAGCGTTGACCCGAAAGTGTTTACGGACATTCATTTCCATTTTGTCGTTTCGGGGCATGGCTTATCGCATGCTGCGGTTGAGCGTGCGGTGAAGTTGTCGCATGAAAAATACTGCTCGGCGAGCATTATGTTGGCGCACTCGGTGCGCATGACCCATTCTATTGAGGTGTTGGATTTATCTGCGCCAGCAGCATCTGTTTGATTGGCGCGTGTTGGTTGGCGTCGATGTTGATGCGTATGGTTTTGGCGCGAGAATGTGCGCCGCGCAAAATGCTGACATCGCGTGGGCTGACGTTCAATTCTTGGGCAAGCCAGTCACACAAGGCGCGGTTGGCCAAACCATCGGTGGGTGGGGCGGCGAGTCGGACTTTGAGGCGTTCACCATACAAGCCTGCCCACGCGGTGGTTTTGGCGGCGGGTTGAACGTGCAACATCAACAAAATGTGTTGCTTGTGGAAAATACAAAAATTGGTCATGATTGTCAAAAAAAGCCTTTTCGCAAGAAAAGGCTTTTGTCATTAGGGGCGGGGCGATAATGGAAAAGGCCAAACGGCTGCGGCCTTTGGCGGTGGGGCTTTGACCACTTGCTCGCTGTTGGTTGTTTTTTTGGTGGGCGTTGTTTTTGTGGTGGGGGTCTTTTTGACGGGAGTTTTGCTGGCCATGGGGGTTCCTTTGTTTGACTTAACTGTTGAGAAACGTAAACATAAAAACGCAAGAAAGGTGAATAGGTTGCTAATAAATCATAAGGTGTATCTGAAAAATAGTGAACAACGCTAATCTTGTAACTATAGAATCATAACCTAAAACGGTCTTTTAGAATGGATTTAATTTGTCGAAGTGACTGTGATGGCGCGCCCGGCTGGAATCGAACCAGCGACCCTTGGCTTCGGAGGCCAATACTCTATCCACTGAGCTACGGGCGCATTTGAGATGGTGCGACATCATACATGTTTTTGCGTCATTCGTCACCTTGCTTCACGATATAATGGCAATTCTCTTGTGGGATGGAACAATATGCAAAATCATTTTGATGCGCTTATCATTGGTGGCGGGATTATCGGCAACGCCAGTGCGCTGGCTTTGGCGCAAGCAGGATGCCAAGTGGCGGTGTTGAGCAGTGAGCCTGCTTTGACGCGGTTGGAGGATGGGCTGGATGCGCGAATTTACGCGTTGTCGCACAGCAGCGTTCAACTGCTCAAAGACTTGCGGGTGTGGGACGCATTGCGTGCTGAGCGGATGTGTGCTGTGCGTGACATGCAGGTGATGGGCGACGCGGCGCATGGCGAGCGTCAACAAGGCGTGCTGCATTTGAGTGCGTATCGGGCTCAACACACCGAGTTGGCGTGGATTGTTGAGCAAAACAATATTCAACTGGCCTTGCAACAAGCCATTCAATTTTCACCCAGCATCACCGTGATTCACGAGGTGGCCGAGCATGTGCACACCGATGCGACGAGCGCACGCGTGCGCACGCAAGCGGGGCGCCAATTGAGTGCGGAGTTGTTGCTCGGTTGTGATGGTGCTCAATCGTGGACGCGCCAACAATTGCAAATGGGCACAGAGGTTTTTGATTACGCACAAAGCGGTGTGGTGGCTAACTTTACGTGTAGCCAGCCGCATCATGGTCGCGCCTACCAATGGTTTTTGCCGCAAGGCGCGGTTTTGGCGTTGTTGCCACTGCCCAATCAGGCGGTGTCCATGGTTTATTCGTGCGCCACAAATGTGGCCAGTGACGTGCTGGCATGGGATGAGGCCACGTTATCGGCGCACATCAGCCAATTGTCGCACCATATTGTGGGTGAATTAACCGCGCAGCATCGTGCGGTGGCGTTTCCCCTTAAACGACTGCGTGCGCATCGAATGTTAAGTACTCGCGCAGTTTTGCTGGGCGATGCGGCGCACACGGTGCATCCGCTGGCGGGGCAAGGCTTGAATTTAGGCTTGCAAGATGTGGCCTGTGCGCGGCGATTATTGATGGCTCGCCCCGCTTATCGACCGATTCATGATTTTGTGCTGTGGCGTGCTTTTGAGCGCGAGCGCGTTGCTGCCACTGCGCAGATGCAAGGGGTCACTCATGGCCTGAACCGCCTGTTTAGCCATACCCACCCCGTCGTGGCGCAGGCTCGTAATTTGGGCATGAATCTATTGGACGTCGTGCCGCCCCTGAAGCGTTGGTTGATACAAACCGCTATGGGTTCAAACCACAGCACCTCATAAAAGGTTACAATCGCGCATGTTCAACATTCAAGAAAATACTATGGCACAAAAAATTGCACTTACGCTAGCAGGTTTGGCGGTTGCCGCCGCGGGTTTGATGGTGGGGTTACACGTCAGCGCCAAAACCCAAACCGCTTCGCCACCAAAAACAGTTGCACCGACGAGTGCGCAAGAGACTGAGCTGGCCAAAACCTTTGAACTTAAGTTTGATGGTGCAAAAGTGGCCAGCGTGCGCAAAACCCCATTCAATGATGTTTATGAAGTGGTTTTGAAAAATGGCAATGAAATTGTTTACACCAATGCGGCGACCGAATACGTCATGATGGGGCATCTGTTGAGCAGCACCGACAGACGCGATTTGACGCAAGAGCGGCAAGATGAATTGAACGTGATTGATTTTTCGACTTTGCCACTGAGCCAAACATTTAAGCTGGTCAAAGGCAATGGTTCGCGCAAAATCGCTTTGTTTGAAGACCCCAATTGTGGTTATTGCAAGAAATTCCGCAAAACACTGGAAAGTTTTAATGATGTGACGTTGTATACTTTTGCGGTGGATATTTTGGGGGCAGACTCCACACTTAAAGCCAAACAACTGCTTTGTGCGCCTCAACCTGCAGAGTCATGGGATGACTGGATGTTGCATGGCAAAATACCCAGTGACGTTTCCAGTTGCGACACCAGTGTATTGGCTAAAAACAAAGCATTGGCCGAGAAACTAGGGATTACGGGCACGCCCACTGTGTTTTTGGAAGATGGTTCACGCTTGCCAGGAGCGGTGGATAAAGAGGACCTTGAAGCGGCATTGAACAAAGTTAAACGTCAATAACCACAAAGCCCTGCTTATGCAGGGCTTTTGTTTGTGTGCTGTTTAACGCAAATGGCCTTGGGCTTGTAACTCAAAAATATTGCCTTCAGCTGCTGCACTAAAAAACGCGCCGCTGGCAGGATTCGTCCAATTGCCCAGCATGCTGGTGATTAAAGGCATTGAGGTAATGACCAATGCCCCCGCTTTGTTGAGCTCACGTTCGGCATATTGCTCGCCCAATTGAGTATTGCCACCTGAAGCATCAAGCAATGCAGCGACTTTAAAACCTTCTTTGATCGCCGCTAATGCAGGTGGTACCAAGCAAATTTCGGTGGTCAAACCCGCCATGATGAGATGGGTTTTTTGGGTGGCGCGAACCGCATTGGCAAAATTGACATCGTCCCACGCATTGATAACCCCGTCGCGTTTGATGCGAGCGGCGTATTCTTGTGGTGCAATCTGTTCAAACTCAGGCAGTAAGGGACCTTGTGCTTGGTCTTCCATGCTGCTGGTCATGACAATCGGCATGCCAGAGCCTTTGGCAAAGCGCAGCAATAAATTGGCCCATACTTTAATGTGCTCGCGTTGTTGTGGTTCCAGTGCCCCAGTCCAGTTGATGGTGCCTACTTGGTGATCCACCAAAACGAGAGCGCTGTTTTCGATTGTAAATCCATGCATGATGTGTTCCTTTTTGATGAAATAAAAATGTCTGACACGACAGGTGGTATTGTAATTTCATATAATTGATACTTCAATCGTGAATTGACACATATACTTTATCAAAAAGGCAACAATGAAGTCTCACCAATACTTGCAAGATATGGCCACTTTTGTGGCCGTAGCCAAGCATAAAAGTTTTAGCCGCGCAGCCGTCGAGTTGGATGTGCCGACCTCATCTGTTTCAAGGCAAATTGCGCAAATGGAAAAGCGCCTGAGTCTCAAGCTATTTCACCGCACCTCACGTAGCGTCACGTTGACCCCAACAGGCGTTGATTATTTTGCGCAAGCCCAGCAGGTGATTGACGCAGCCCAAGAAGTCTATGCACAGGTTTTGGGGCAAAATCAATTGATGCGTGGGCGAATTCGAATTTCAGCCTCAATCACGGTGGCGCATGACTACTTGGCACCTTATATTTGCTGGTTTGCAAAAAAATACCCTGAGGTTGACATTGAGTTGGAAGCCTCGCAACGGTACGTAGACATGCATGCAGAAGGGTTTGATTTGGTGTTGCGGCTGGCCAGTCAACCACTGCGTGATTCTGATTTAATTGCCAAGCCACTGCTGCACTTAAGCCATGGCTTGTATGCTTCCCCCAGCTATTTGGCCGCATTTCATGGCGCAACGGATGCGGCAACGATACGCATTGAACAGCATTGTTGTTTGGCTCTGAGCGCAAAGCAAACGGATTGGCAGTTGCAGTGTGACGATGATGGGCAAAAAATACGTTTGATGTTTCAGCCGCGCTATGTTTTGGGCAGTATGGAGCTGTTGCATCAAGCCGCTGTGTCAGGTTTAGGACTGGCTTGTTTGGGCAACACCCCGCAAGTGGCTCAGGATGTGCAAGAACAAAAATTGGTGCGGTTATTGCCCAATTGGCGAACGCTCAATACGACGCTATACGCCATGACCACCGCTCGAGCACAGCCACAGCGAGTTCGCGTATTTTTAAATGAGTTGAGTAATTTTTGCACAACTGTTGACTGAAGCTGAACAATGTCAACGCCAATTTTGCGCGGCACGGAGCACTTGGCTGGCATATTGGGTTTGCCCCAAACTGCCGTTGTAACGAGCCAGAGCACGAACCATATCACCGCGCTCTTTGTCCAAATAATGGCGCAAAATCACGCAGCCAAAGCGCACATTGACGCGCATTTGATGTAGCTTTTGCACCTGCCCATCGCCAATCACCCGTACCCAAAAGGGCATGACTTGCATCAAACCACGCGCCCCAACGGGGCTAATCGCTTGCGCTTGAAAGCGGCTTTCGACCTCAATCACCCCCAAAACCAAAGCAGGTTCAAGCCCTGCGCGACGGGCTTCGTAATCAACGGCGTCAAGCAATGCCCAGCGCAGCGGAGCCGAGGGCATGTGTTGCGCCAAACGTGAGCTCATGGTCGCTCGCCACACATAAAACTGCTGTTGCTCGTCAATGGAGGCAAACGGGCGTTGCAGCGGCACTTGTGCATTCACGGCTTGACGCAGCAAAATGCGCACCGAGTTGGCGAGGGCTTCTTCGCTTTGTGCGCCTGCTTGCGTGACCGTCGGCCAAACAAGCAGGGCGCACAAAGCTAAAAAACGCCTCATTTTTGCAGTTGCGCCAACACGTGAGCGGCAATGTCGGACGGCGCGATTTTGCTCGCTTCAGAGCTGCGGCGGTGTTGGTACTCGACCAGGCCTTCTTTAAGGCCACGCTCGCCAATTGTCACGCGGTGTGGCACGCCAATGAGTTCCCAGTCGGCAAACATCACACCAGGGCGCTCGCCACGGTCGTCGAGCAGCACATCCACGCCTGCTTGGCGTAAGGTATTGTATAAATCGTGCGCCGCCTCGCGCACCGCTTCGCTTTTATCCGCGCCGACAGGGCAGATGACGACGGTAAACGGCGCAATCGATTCGGGCCAAATAATCCCTTTGGCATCGAAGTTCTGTTCAATCGCCGCGCCCAAAATCCGCGTGATGCCAATCCCGTAACAGCCCATCACCAAAGGTTGCGGCTTGCCGTTTTCGTCTAAAAACGTTGCTTTGAGGGCTTCGGAGTATTTTGTCCCCAATTGAAACACATGACCGACTTCAATCCCACGGCACACCGCCACCACGCCGCCATCGGGCGCGGGGTCGCCTACCACGGCGTTGCGCACGTCAGCGACCACATCAGGCTCAGGCAAGTCGCGCCCCCAATTCACACCTGTGAAGTGGTAATCGACCTCGTTGGCGCCGCAAATAAAGTCGGACATATTCGCCACGGTCAAATCGGCCACGACCAAAACTTTACCCGCAGGCGCAACCGGCCCGATGTAACCTGGGGTGGTGTTGAATGCGGCGGCGATTTCGGCTTCGGTCGCCATGCGCGTTTGCGCCAAGCCTGTGAGTTTGCCCAGTTTGATTTCGTTCAAACTATGGTCGGCGCGAATCAAAACCAAAACCACCTGCACGCCGTCTTCACCATCAACGGCCAAAACGATGGACTTGACGTTTTGCGTCAGCGGCACATTAAGAAACTCGGCGACCAGCTCGCATTTGCCCATGCTGGGCGTGTGGACTTTGCTCAAAGCGGCACTGGGCGCGGCACGTTGTGGAATTAAGCACATGCCTTGCGCCGCTTCCATATTGGCCGCGTAGTCTGAATTGGGGTTGTAGACAATGTCATCTTCGCCCGTCTCGGCGATGACGTGAAACTCATGCGAACCAGAGCCGCCAATCGAACCGTTGTCCGCGGCTACGGCGCGAAAATTCAAGCCCAAACGGGTGAAAATCGCGTGGTAGGCATTGAACATTTTGTCGTACGAGGCTTGTAAACCCGCCGCGTCTTTATCAAACGAATACGCGTCTTTCATGATGAATTCGCGTCCGCGCATCACGCCAAAACGTGGGCGGATTTCGTCGCGAAATTTGGTTTGGATTTGGTAAAAATTAACGGGCAGTTGTTTGTAACTTTTGATGTCGCGCCGCGCCAAGTCGGTGATGACTTCTTCGTGGGTCGGGCCGACCACAAAATCGCGCTGGTGGCGGTCTTTAAAGCGCAGCAACTCAGGGCCGTATTGCTCCCAGCGGCCTGACTCTTGCCACAACTCGGCAGGCTGCACGGCGGGCATGAGCAACTCCATGGCGCCTGCTTGATTCATTTCTTCGCGCACAATCTGCTCGACTTTGCGAATGCTGCGCAACCCCAAAGGCATGTAGCTGTAAATGCCACTGCCGATGCGCTTAATCAAGCCTGCGCGCATCATCAACTGGTGGCTGATGATTTCGGCCTCGGCGGGCGCTTCTTTGAGGGTGGTGATAAAAAATTGACTGGCTTTCATGAAACTCTTTCTTGTAGAACAAATGGAACGGTTATAATCGCGCTATTGTAAATCATTTATTGAGGAAAAAATGCTCGACAAAGAAGGTTATCGCCCCAATGTCGGCATCATTTTGGTCAATTCACACAATCAGGTTTTTTGGGGCAAACGCATACGGGAGCACGCGTGGCAATTTCCACAAGGCGGCATTTCGTACGGCGAAAACCCTGAACAAGCCATGTATCGTGAACTTTTTGAGGAAGTTGGGCTTTTACCTGAACACGTAAAAATCATTGGACGCACCCGCAATTGGTTGCGTTACGATGTGCCCACACACTGGGTTCGGCGTGATTCGCGCAGTCAATATCGTGGGCAAAAACAAATTTGGTTTTTGCTGCGCATGGTTGGGCGAGATTACCATGTCAACTTGCGTGCTTCGGGGCACCCAGAGTTTGACGCTTGGCGTTGGAACGACTATTGGGTACCGCTTGATGAAGTGATTGAGTTCAAACGCGGTGTGTACAAAGATGCGTTGGAGGAGTTGTCCCGTTTGCTGTTCAACGGGCGGCCAAACCAGCGTCGAATACGAGCCAAATGATGCGACACTAAAAAACCAGCGAAATTCGCTGGTTTTTTTATGCCCCAATCGCCACGGGTCGCGCAGGGTCGCTGCACCATTCGGACCAAGAGCCTGCATATAAAGCACCGTGCGCAAAGCCCGCAATGTGCTGCGCCAAAATGTTGTGGCACGCGGTCACGCCAGAGCCGCATTGGTTGACCACTTGCGCATGTGTCATCAAAGGCTGCCACAACTCACGCAAGGCCTGTGGGCTTTTGAACCGCGCAGCGTCGGTGAGGTTGTGCATGAAAAATTGATTGCTGGCATTGGGAATATGCCCCGCCACCGCATCAAGCGGCTCAACCTCGCCGCGAAACCGCTCAGGCGCACGCGCGTCGATGATTTGATAACGCCCATCGGCCAAATGCGCCAGCAAGTCGTCGGCCAAAACGGTGCGATTGAGTGACGGGCGCAGGCTCAACTGTCCAACGCTTGACGCGCTGGGGACAATATCGTCCACTGCACCCGCAACCCCTTGCCACGCCGCAAAACCCCCATCCAAAACCGCCACCGCTTCATGCCCCAAATGGCGCAACAGCCACCACGCCCGCGCCGCCATCATGCTGTTGGCCGCATCGTAAACCACCACTTGCGTGGTGTCGCTCATGCCCAGTTCGCGCAATTTGTGTGCCAATTCATGTAGGTCAGGTAGCGGATGACGGCCATTGCGCCCCGTTTTGGGACCTGATAAATCATGGTCAAGGTGCAAAAAATGCGCCCCCGCAATATGCGCTGCGCGGTACTGCGCATACCCCGCATCAGGCTCGGCCAAGTCGTGACGCACGTCAATCAAGAGCATGTTGTGCACATTGACTTCGTGTGGTTGAATTAAAGTGGTGAACATGTGCGTCCTTTAAGTTTTGTGTTTTTGCGTGTATAACGTCGCGCCAATGCCTAATAAATGCAGCGACGAGACTCAAGTATAATCAGCCAGCTCCAAAATCGCCACACCCATCGCGCCCGATAAACGACGTTGTTGAAAACAGCAGCACCGTACGCCACTCTGGCTCACCAATTTGTCCTAAACTGCGCACGGTCATGTAAGCCGTTGCCCCCATCAAGGCAAAAAACAGCGAAGCGGCGACCATCCAGAGCGATTGCATGGTTTAAGTTTTGGGGTGGGAAAGTTTGTAAAAAAGGTGACCGTAAACATAGCCGCCAAAGATGCAGCTTGCGAGAATGGTTGCCGACAAGTCGCCAACATCGAAAGCCAAATCTTGCAGCCCTTTAAACGAATCAACCGCTATAAATTGCACTTTTGCCAATGCGCAAGACAGCCCAGCAGTCCACAAGCCTTGTTGGTAGGCTTTGCTGGGTTGAATGACTGAAATCGCTGCGCCTGTAAGCGCGGCAACAATAAACCCGACGGGGTAGGCGAACAGTGCACCAAATACAATAGCGATTAAAGTAAGGGCAAAAATATCGGAAGTTAGCCTCTCATAAAAGAAACTTGAAAGACCAATCCCCAACCCCGCCGCAGCCCCCGCAAACGCAGGCGCGGTCAGCATGTGCGCCAATGCGCTGTAAAACATGTGTTTAAAATTAATTTGAGGTGACATAACAATCCTTAGAATGCCGCAATCTTACCCAATTATCAGGTTGCGGATTAAAGTTTAAAAAACGGGTGGCCTCTAAAAATTAACCCGTGCCGTCATTCCCGCGTGTTTTTAGCGGGAATCCAGTGGGGCGCGAAGCGCACCTTAGAGCCATTGATTTGCACGGGTTGGCTGGATTCCCGCTAAAACCGTGCGGGAATGACGAGAGGTTTATTTTTTAGTTCGCTCTGCTTTGCAGAATGAACGTTTAGAGGTTGCTAGCAGGCGGGCTGTTTTCACGGTTGAGCGCGTACCAATTCATGCGGCGGGTCAAAATCATCACCACGCTCATGACCACAAACAAACCGACGCTGCCGATGAGCAAAGCCATGTCTTCGGACTGCAACAGCGTGTAAATCGCGGCGTACAGCGCGGCGAGCATGAGCGAGAAGCCCAAGCCGCGTTTGATGCTGTGCAAAATATGGCAGACATAAAAACCGATTTGCCCCACGCAAGCCACGCTGGCCGCTAAATACGCCCATTTGAAGCCAATGTGCTCTGATAATGCAAGCAACAACAAATAAAACACCGACAAAGCCACACCAACCAGCGCGTATTGAATCGGGTGCACGCGCAACTGCTTGAGCACTTCAAACATGAAGAAACTCAAAAACGTCATGCCGACCAGCAAAATCGAGTATTTGACCGAGCGCGTGTTCAATTGGTAATGGTCAACGGTTTGGATGAGTTCGGTGTCAAAACTGTACGCATTTGTTCGGTCGGCCAACAGATTACCGTCGCTGGCTTTTTCGGCCTCTAAAAAAGTTTGCTTGAGGTTGTTGGCAAACCAGCTCGACTGCCATGTGGCGACAAAATCCTTGGCGGTGACGGTGCGTGAACTGGGTGAACGCTCGCCTGAAAACTTAGGATTGGGCCAATTGCCCGCCAATTGCAATTGCGTGTTTTCACCCAGCGGAATGTACGACAAGCGACCCGTGCCCAATAAGTTGAGGCTCAACGAAAAAGCCACGCTGGCTTTATCGGTCAAACTCACATTGGTCAGCGGCGCGTGAATGCCGTTTTTGAAACTGTGCAATTGACTGGCAGGCTCAAAAGCCACGGTGACGCCGTTGAGCGTCGCCGAACCCACTGTGCTCAAGCCGCGCACATCGGCAATCCCGACCGCCAAATACGGCGTGCCGATGATTTTACCGCTTTGTTGCAATTGCTTGAGGCTGGCGGTGTCAAACTCGCCCGTCAGTGCGCTGATGCTGTCGTATTTTTGAAAACTGTAAATGCCGCGCTTGAGCGATTCGCTGGTCAGTGTGCCGTTGATTTTCAAGTCTTTGGGCAAAACGTATTCGCGCTGCACCGCGCCCGCCGCGCTGTTTTGATACGGCACAACCAAAACCGGCCCCATAATGGTTTGCTCGCCGCTCACGCTTTCGGTGAGTTGTTCGCGGACTTCATTTTGATAATTTTGCCGCTCGCTGATGATGTCCATCACCATGGCGCTGGGCAGTTGCAGCAGTAAAACCAGTAGAATTAAAAAAGCCACCTTGATGCCGATGGAATTGAGTTTCATGATGTTCTCCTTGTGTGATTGGAGTGTGCAGCATAAAACGTGGCGGTGAATGGAGGATGAACTGACGGTGAAGCGAATGTGAAGGGGCGGGTTTTACACCCGCCCGTGGTGAATTATGCAGGTCCCGTGCCTTGGCTTGGCGCATTTTTGACCGTCACGCCTGCCGCTGCGGCAAAGTCGAGCATGCGGTCAATGGGCAGTTTGGCGCGAGCGCGGATGGTCCCGTCGATGTGAATTTCGTTGTAACCCGTGCCGATTTTTTGTAAAACTTCTAAGGTGTTGCGCAAGCCGTTCATCGCCATCCATGGGCAGTGGGCGCAGCTTTTGCAGGTGGCCGAGTTGCCAGCGGTGGGTGCTTCGATGAAAGTTTTATGCGGGTTTTGTTGGCGCAGTTTGTGCATCATGCCGTTGTCGGTGGCGACGATGAATTCGGGCGCGTCAAACTCACGCGCGGCTTTTAAAATCGCCGAAGTCGAGCCGACCGCATCGGCCAGCGCGACCACTTCAGCGGGGGACTCAGGATGTACCAGCACTTTGGCTTGTGGATGCTGCTTTTTTAACTCAATCAATTCAAGGGTTTTGAACTCATCGTGCACGATGCACGCGCCTTGCCACATGACCATGTCCGCGCCTGTTTCGCGCTGAATGTAACTGCCTAAGTGGCGGTCGGGTGCCCAGAGGATTTTTTGTCCTTGCGCTTTAAGGTGCGCGACGATTTTGAGCGCGATGCTCGAGGTGACCATCCAATCGGCACGCGCTTTGACCGCCGCGCTGGTGTTGGCGTAAACCACCACCGTGTGATCGGGGTGTTGGTCGCAAAGCGCGGCAAATTCATCGGCAGGGCAGCCCAAATCGAGCGAGCAGTTGGCGTCCATTTCGGGCACGAGCACGCGTTTTTCGGGGCTTAAAATTTTGGCCGACTCGCCCATAAAGCGCACGCCCGCCACCACCAAAGTTTGCGCCGCATGGTCGCGGCCAAACCGCGCCATTTCGAGTGAGTCTGAGACAATCCCGCCTGTTTCTTCGGCCAAATCTTGCAGGTCGGGGTGGACGTAATAATGCGCCACCAAAACTGCGTTTTTTTCGATTAACAACGCTTTAATTTGCGCCTTGAGCGCGTCGCGCTCGGTCAAGCTCGGCTCGGCGGGAATGCTCGCCCAGACCTGCTCGGTCGAGCACGCGTTGAACGAGGAGGGTTTTTCGTATTCGACGGCAATGCGGTGGCTGGTCATGGGGTGTCCTTTGCGGTTAGTCGTCTAGGGTAACTTGTGCGCTCGCGCTCCAGTCGTGTGTGCCATTGAACTCATGGTAGCGGCTGTTCGGTAAGGCTTTGGCCAAGTCACGCGCGTGGTGTACGGGAATCACGGCATCGTGGGTCGCGCCCCAAATATCGAGCCGATTGGGGTAGTGGCGCAGCGCATCAATATTGTTCCACTGGTCGAGCATGATGAGTTTGGCGGGTAAAAACGGCAGTTTCTCTTGCGCCACTTTGCTGATGACATCAAACGGCACAAGCAAAACCATCCGTGCAGGTGGCTGGGGTTGTTGGGCTAAAAACGAGGCAGGCCCCGAACCAATCGACTCACCCAAAACAGCCACAGGCGCGGCATAATGTTGCACAAGGGCTTGATACGCAGCTTGCGCGGCTTGGTTCATGCTCGACTTTGAGGGGCTGCCCGCCCGTTCGCCGTAACCTGGGTATTCTAAAAAATACACCGCGTCGCTGGCTTTGAAATACGGCAGCATATAACCGCGTTGTGCCGCCTGCCCTGCGTTGCCATGCAGCACCAGCCACACGCGTTCAATTTTTTGGGGAATGCGAGCGTAGCCGTAGTATTGATTGTCCACTGTCCAGCGCGTAAGATCGCTGGCTTGCGCCAATGCTTCGCTGTTGGCGTGACTTGGGAAATACAGCATTTTGCGCTGCGCACAACCGACCAAAACGCACAGCAGCACGTACGCCAACGCCAAGCCTTTGAGCCATTTCCACATGGTGGCCTTAAACGCGCTTCATGCGCATTGAAAAATCAACCGCCCGCACATGTTTGGTCAAGCTGCCGCTGGAGATGCGGTCTACGCCCAGTTCGGCATAACTGGCGACGTTGTCGAGCGTGACATTGCCTGAGACTTCTAAATCGGCCGCGCCGTTGTTGAAGGTCAGGTTCATCGCGACGGCTTGCGCAATCATGTCGTGGCTCATGTTGTCGAGCAAAATCATGTTCGCACCCGCGCTCAAGGCTTCGTGCAGTTGGTCGAGGCGTTCGACTTCTATCATGACAAAAGCGTCTAGGGCGTATGGATTGCTGGCCGCTGCGGCGTTTTTAATCTCTTGCGCGTGCGCCAAAACGGCGGTCACGCCGCCTGCGGTGGCGATGTGGTTTTCTTTGATGAGAATCCCGTCGTACAGCGCAAAGCGGTGGTTCACGCCGCCGCCGACCGTCACCGCGTATTTTTGCGCGACGCGCAAGCCCGAAATGGTTTTGCGCGAATCGACCATTTTGCAAGGCGTGTGCGCAATCGCGTCGGCAAAACGGCGCACCGTGGTGGCAGTGCCCGATAACAATTGCAATAAATTCAAAGCGGTACGCTCGGCAGTGAGCAACTCGCGGGCATTGCCCGTGATGGTGACAATGGTTTGATTGACCGCCATCGTCTCGCCCTCGGCGATGTGCCATTCGATTTGAGCCGAAGGCGCGACTTGCGCAAAGGTTTCGTTAAACCACGCTTGCCCGCACACAATGGCGACTTCGCGGCTGATGACCGTCGCTTGCGCGAGGGCGTCAGCGGGCACGAGTTGTGCGGTCAAGTCACCCGCGCCCACGTCTTCCAGTAGCGCGGCACGGACGTTGTCGATGATGGCGGCGTTCAAGCGATTTTGGTGCAGTGTGTGTTGCATAAAGTTCCTTAATCATCCGTCATGCCGTGCTTGACACGGCATCTCCACAATATAGGGAGATTGCGGGGCAGGCCCGCAATGACATTAAGTGCGAATATTGCCGTCGCCCAAAACAATGTATTTCAAACTGGTCAAGCCTTCCAAACCAACTGGGCCGCGGGCGTGCAGTTTGTCGTTGGAGATGCCGATTTCCGCGCCAAGGCCGTATTCAAAGCCGTCGGCAAAGCGCGTGGAAGCGTTGACCATGACCGATGATGAATCGACTTCGCGCAAAAATTTTTGTGCGGTGCTGTGGTTTTCGGTGATGATGGCGTCGGTGTGCGCTGAGCCGTAGTGATTGATGTGTTCGATGGCTTCATCGACATTCGCAACGGTTTTAATCGACAAAATCGGCGCGAGGTATTCGGTGCGCCAGTCGGCTTCAACCGCATTGACCAAACCGCTCAAACCTGCGGCTTCAAGGGTGGCGCGAGTGGCGGCATCGACGCGCAATTCAACGCCTTTGGTTTGGTAAATCGCGCACAGTTTGGGCAAAATCTCGGCGGGTGCGTCGTGGTGGACGAGTAACGTTTCCATCGTGTTGCACGGCGCGTAGCGTTGGGTTTTGGCGTTGTCGCACACGGCAATGGCTTTGCTCGCGTCGGCGGCCACGTCAATGTAACTGTGGCAAATGCCGTCTAAGTGCTTAATCATCGGCACGCGTGCGTCGTTCATCAGCCGTTCGATGAGCGATTTGCCGCCGCGTGGCACGATAACATCGACGTATTCGGTCATGGTGATGAGTTCGCCCACCGCTGCGCGGTCGGGCGTGTTGACCACTTGCACAGCCTGCGCGGGCAGGCCTGCGTGGGTCAAACCTGCTTGCACAATCGCCGCTAAGGCTTGATTGGCGTGCAAGGCTTCGGAGCCGCCGCGCAAAATCGTGGCGTTGCCCGATTTGATGCACAGCGCGGCGGCGTCGATGGTGACGTTGGGGCGCGATTCGTAAATGATGCCAATCACGCCCAGCGGCACGCGCATTTGACCGACGTTAATTCCTGAGGGCAGCGGTTTGAAATTGCTCATTTGCCCAATCGGGTCGGGCAATTCGGCGATTTGGCGCAAACCCGCCACCATCGTGGCAATCGCTTTGTCGGACAAGGTCAAACGGTCGATAAATGCCGCGTCCAAGCCTTTGGCGGTGGCATTGGCCACGTCGCGGGCGTTTTCGGCTTGCAAATGCGCCGCTTGCGCGTCGATGAGTTCGGCCATTTTGAGCAAAGCCGCGTTTTTGGTCGCGGTCGATGCCCGCGCCATCGCGCGGGACGCGGTGCGAGCAGTTTGCCCAAGTTGCTGCATGTAGGTTTTGATGTCGGTCATGATGATTGTGGCTTATTTAGCGGCTTTGGCGGCTTGATACAACGCATCTTTGAGTTTGGCGCGTTGTTGCTTGAGGGCGTGTAAATCATGGTCGTTGATGACTTTGCTGCCCATTTCATCTTGGGTGATTTGCTTGTCGATGTCGTCGTGATCGGCGAGCATTTTGGCAAAATGCGCATCGGTTTGCTTGAGGGTTTGCACCGCTTGCGCCAATTCTGGGAATTCGACGGTTAAAGCGTGGGAGAGAAGAGTAGATTGCATGAACGTTCCTTTAAATGTAGGGGCGGGTTTCAAACCCGCCCGTGGGTTGAAATTATCGCATATATTTTAACAGGGTGTAGAACCTAGCCTCTTGAGTCAGCGTGTTCGAATTATTTGGGACTATTGGGCTGAAATAACATTACTACGTCCATTGGGATGTCATGGAATGAATTATCGCATGCGTCTGTTTTTTTTCAATCTAAGCATACGGCGAATTGGGATGTAAAATCATCGGGAGTATTTGTTGAAGGTATATCGAAGCAATCCAAAAATAAAGCCAATGCCTCCCAGTTTGAGGCATGCTAACAATATGATGAAATAGTCCAAATAGAATCTATGGTATTGACCAGTGCTTGTTAAATCTGGATAAAAAAATGGTACCAAATAATAATTTATGAACGAGCCGTGAAAATTCCCCCATGATTGAGAAATATTAAAATATCCATTCAAAAAACTACCTAACCCAAACCAGATGACATCAATAAGATAAAACACAACAAAGTAAAAAAAAGCACAGTTAAATAAGGTTTTTTTCATACCCATTTTTCGACCGAGTAAGTTAATTAGGCGAACGGACTTTGCGAGTTTTAAATCTCCACAACCTCAACCCGCGCGTTTGCTGATGCGCAGCGCAATCTGGCTGGCCAGTTGCAGCGTGGCTTCCCACGGGTCGCCTTTGGCGAGGCCTTTGGCGAGTTTGTCCAGCTCGTGGGTGCGGATGAGGGCGTTTTTGAGGAAGGGCAGGCCGAGCGCGGCGACGGCGTTGGGCATGACTTTTTCACGTGCGCCCCACACGCGGTGGCTGCGCATGAGGTGGTGGATGTTGCCGCCGTCTTGCACTTCGGTTTTGAGCGCGGTGAGGGTGCGCACGTCTTCGGTCAAGGCCCAGAGCACCAAAACAATCGCTTCGCCTTCGGCTTTTAGCCCTTCAATCATGCGGCAGACCCGCGCCACGTCGCCTGCGAGCAGGGCTTCGGATAGCGTGAACACATCGTAACGTGCGACGTTGAACACGCTTTTTTGAATGTCGTCGTCCGACAACGCGCCTTGTGGGAACAATAAAGCGAGTTTTTGAATCTCTTGGTTGGCGGCGATTAAATTGCCTTCAAATTGTTGGCTCATCAGTTGCAGCGCGGCGGGCGAGGCGTTTTGGCCGTTGGCTTTGAGCCGTTCGCTCAAAAAACGCGGCAGTTGCGCGAGGGCGACGTTGGCGATGTCAACCACCTCGCCCGCGTTTTGTAAGGCTTTGAACCACGTTGAAGTTTTGGCGGTTTTGTCCAAGCGCGGCAGGGTGAGCATGAGGCTTACGTCGGCGGATAACTCGTTGCAGATGGCTTTGAGCGCGTCGCCGCCGTCTTTACCAGGTTTGCCCGATGGCAGGCGCAATTCGATGATTTTTTTGTCGCCAAACAGCGACATGCTGCGCATCGCGTCAAGCACCACCGCCCAGTTGAAGCGGCCTTCGATGTCAAACACCTCGCGCTCGCTGTAGCCCGCCGCGCGGGCGCGGGTGCGCCACGCATCGACGGCTTCTTGCGCCAAGAGCGTCTCGTCGCTACAAATGACGGTCAGTGGTTTCATGGCACTGATTTGATGGCGCGTAAGCGGTATTGGACTTGATTGGCCAGTTCAGAATCCATGTCGGCGTACATGCGGGCTTCTTCGAGGTCAATCCCTGTGTCGTAGCCGTTGCCCGTGGTCAAACTGCGCGTGACGTTGAGGGTGACGGGCGAGATGAGTTGGTCTTTGTTGGCCGCGTAGGCTTGCATGGTCACTTGCGCGAGCAGGCGATATTCGCTGGCGCGGCCTTGGCTGTCTTTGGTCAAAATCGATTTGGTGTGCTCGACTTTGCTCAACTCAACCACCACTTGAGAAGGCGTGGTGAGGGTGACTTGACCGCGCAGGCGGTTGCTCAAGTTTTTGGCCACCGCGCCTTGCGCGTCACCGACAATGGACAGTGTTTTGAACGGCAAAGCCACCGCGCCTTGCGAGCCGCGCAGGTGAAAACCGCACGCGGTGAGGAGCAGGAGGCTGGTGGTGATGAGAATGCGTTTGAACATGACAATCCTTGTTTGCATTGGCGTCATTCCCGCTAAAAGCATGCGGAAATGACGATGGGTGTTTTTGATAAACCCCGTCATTGCGGCCTTGAGCCGCAATCTCCTTATTCTAGGAGATGCCGCACGCGAAAAACTCGCTAGGCGCGGCATGACGGAAGCTTTCAACAGTTAGCTGGAAACGACGTTTTACACCACAATATTGATGAGTTTATTGGGCACGACGATGAATTTTTTCACCGCTTGCTCGCCGACGAATTTTTGCACGTGTTCCAGTTGCAAGGCCATCGCTTGCAGCGCGTCTTTGTCGGCGGTTTTGGGTGCGGTCAATTGGTCGCGCAGTTTGCCGTTGACTTGCACCATATAGGTCACGTCGCTGCGCTCCAGTGCCGATTCATCGACCTCCGCCCACGGCGCGTCGAGCAGTGCGCCGCATGAATCAGCGTAGCCCAACTCGTTCCACAGGTGCGTGGTGATGTGCGGCGCAATCGGGTACAGCACGCGCAACAAGACCGAAATCGCTTCAGGCAAGGCTTTGCCCAAAGCCGCCACGTCGGTTTTGCACGCCGCTTCCAACTCGTTGAGCAGTTTCATCGTGCCTGAGGCGACGGTGTTGTACTGCAAACGCTCGTAGTCAAAATTGATTTGCTTGAGGAGTGTGTGCACGGTGAAACGCAAGTCTTTGGCCGCTGTGCTTGGCGTGAGTTCGGCTTCTTTTTGCGCCGCCACCGCGTCTTTTTGCGCTTGGCAAAAGCCCCACACGCGCTTGAGGAAACGGTGCGAGCCTTCAACGCCCGACTCGGACCATTCTAAAGTTTGTTCGGGCGGCGAGGCAAACATGGTGAATAGCCGCGCCGTGTCCGCGCCGTAGTGCTCAATCAAGCCTTGCGGGTCGATGCCGTTGTTTTTCGACTTGGCCATTTTTTCGACCCCGCCGATTGCAACCGCGCTGCCGTCGCTTTTGAGTTTGGCGGCGACTGGGCGGCCTTTGTCGTCAAACTCAACCGTCACATCGGCAGGGTTAATCCAATTTTTTTGGCCGTTGTCTTTGAGTTGATAATACGTGTCGTTGAGCACCATGCCTTGCGTGAGCAGGTTTTTGAACGGCTCTTTGAAACTGACCAGCCCCATGTCGCGCATGACCTTGGTCCAAAAACGCGCGTAGAGCAGATGCAAAATCGCGTGTTCAATCCCGCCGATGTACTGATCCATCGGCATCCAGTAGTCGTTGCGCTCGTCAACCATTTGGTTCGCGTTCGGCGAGGTGTAGCGCATGTAATACCACGACGAGTCGATGAACGTGTCCATTGTGTCGGTTTCGCGTTTGGCCGCTGCGCCGCATTGCGGGCAGGGCACGTTGACGAAATCATCGCGTTTGTTCAAAGGATTGCCCGAGCCGTCAGGAATGCAATCGGTCGGCAAAATGACAGGTAAATCGGCTTCAGGCACGGGCACGACCCCGCACGCTGCGCAATGAATCAGAGGAATCGGTGTGCCCCAGTAACGCTGGCGCGAAATGCCCCAATCGCGCAAGCGGTAGGTGGTTTTGAGTTCGCCTAAGCCTTTGGCGGCTAAGTCGGCGGCGACTGCTTGAATCGCGTCAGCATGTGATAAACCGTCGTATTTACCAGAGTTAATACAAAAGCCATCTTTACCTTCCTTAGCATGCCAAGCCTCTGCACGGAAAACCTCAATAAATGTAGGGGCTAAATAAGGGTTTTGACCTGAATTAATTTGATTGACTTCCAAATCGAATGTGTCAAGGATTCCTTTTTCGTAAGCCAATTTACGTGAAAAAATAGTGTGAGTTGATTCTGGTTTTAACCATTCTGACTCTAACCAAGTAATCAGTTTGTCTAGTTCATTGCTGATAAAAACTTCTTTGATTTTGATATTGTATTTTTTTGCAAAGGCAAAATCTCTAAAGTCATGCGCAGGCACGCCCATCACCGCGCCGTCGCCGTAGGTCATGAGCACGTAGTTGCCGACCCACACGTCAATCAATTCGCCCGTGAGCGGATGCGTGACCTGCAAGCCTGTGTTCATGCCTTCTTTTTCCATGGTCGCCATGTCGGCTTCCATGACCGAGCCGAGTTTGCATTTTTCAATAAAGGCTTTGAGTTCAGGGTTGGACTCGGCGGCCAACGTGGCCAGCGGGTGCTCGGCGGCCACGGCGCAAAAGGTCACGCCCATAATCGTATCGGCGCGGGTGGTGAACACATACATTTTGCCGTCGTCGATGAGTTCGCCAGCCGCGTTTTTAATCTCATGCGTGAACGCAAAGCGCACGCCGACGCTTTTGCCAATCCAGTTTTCTTGCATCAACTTCACGCGCGACGGCCAGCCGAGGTCTTCTAAATCAGTCAGCAATTCTTCGGCGTACGCGGTGATGTTGAGGTAATAGCCAGGTATTTCGCGCTTTTCAACCAACGCGCCACTGCGCCAGCCGCGCCCGTCGACCACTTGCTCATTGGCCAAAACGGTTTGGTCAATCGGATCCCAGTTCACCACTTGGGTTTTGCGATACGCCACGCCTTTGTCGAGCATTTTGAGGAAAAACCATTGATTCCACTTGTAATAATCCGCGTCGCAGGTCGCAAACTCGCGCGACCAGTCAATCGACAACCCCATCGCCTGCATTTGGGTTTTCATGTAGGCAATGTTGTCATACGTCCACTGCGCAGGCGGCACTTTGTGGTTCATCGCCGCGTTTTCGGCAGGCATGCCAAACGCATCCCAACCCATCGGCATCAACACGTTGTAACCCTTCATGCGCAACTGCCGCGCCATCACGTCGTTAATCGTGTAATTGCGCACATGCCCCATGTGCAACTTGCCCGATGGGTACGGCAACATCGAGCAAGCGTAAAACTTGGGCTTGTCGTTGTTTTCAACAACGGTGTAAACGTCAGCCGCCGTCCAAGCGGCTTGGATGGCCAGTTCGAGGGCGCGGGGTTGGTAAATGGCAGGTTGATTCATAATGTACAGTCGGATTGATTTAAAATGCACTCAAATGAGCAAAGCGACATTATAACGGGTTGATGCGCGTTGATTGCTTGAATATTTAGCAAAGGTGGGGTATGGAAGCGGCGAAAAAAATAATGGATGTGGAGATTCATCATTTGGATAAGTTTGGTTATGGGCCAGGCGGGGCGTTGACGCGGCGGGAATGGCGGGCGTTGTGTATGGAGAAGTTGCTGGCTGGGAAGGCGGTTTTTGAGGCGTGGCAAAACTCTTGGGCTGACGCAGAGAATAATGTTGATTTTGGTTACACGTTGATTTGTGATGATGGCAGTCGTGAGGATTTTAATTTGCGGAGTTTGACTACTGTGTTGGATTTTGTGGGGCAGTCTTTTGACGCAATACTGGATGCTGAGCACCTTAATTTTAAGGCGGTTGATTTTTCGGCTTCCACGTTCAGCAAAGATGCTCGGTTTAACAGAGCCACGTTCGGCAGGTATGCTGTGTTCGAGAAAACCATATTCAGCGGACATGCTGGGTTCAACAGTGTCACGTTCAGCGGAAGAGTTGACTTTGAGAGTGCCATATTCAGCGGATATACGGGGTTTGACAGTGCCATTTTTGGACATGCTATTTTCAAAAAAGCCACGTTTAGCGGAGATGCTCGTTTCAATAGAACCACGTTTAGCGGACATGCTGGGTTCGACAATGCCACGTTCAGCGGATATGCTGGGTTCGACAGTGCCACATTCAGCGGACATCCTTGCTTCGACAGAGCCACGTTCAGCGGAGATACTAGGTTCAATATAGCCAAGTTTAGCGGAGATGTTAGTTTCAACAAGGCCACCTTCAGCGGAGGAACTGAGTTCAAAAATGCGACATTCAGTGGAGATGTTGTGTTTCGTAGTAGTTGTTTTGAAAAATCAGTATCTTTTTTTAAAGCAGAGTTTCACAGTCAATCTCGTTTTGACAGTGAGTGGGATGAGGCAACCCAACAGTGGCAACGTGCGACGCAATTTAAAGGCAAAGTTAATTTTGAAAACGCGGTGTTTAAAAACGTTGGTCATTTTGAACGGGTGAAATTCACAACGCAAGTCCCTAGTTTTTTGGGGGTCGACACCGCAACCACGCGGCTTGAGTTTTCTGTGGATGACGGTTGTTTTCCTGCGCATGATGCTTCTGACAGTGCGGTGCGGGGGTTGGAGCAACTCAAACGCTTGGCCGATGAGCATGGCCAAGTCGATCAAGCCTTGATGTTCAATGCGTTGGAGTTGCGGGCGAAGCGGTTGTTTGCTTGGCAGGCGTTGGGGCAGTTGGACTGGTGGCCGCGCGCGTGCTCGGGTGAGTGGTGGGTGAATGGCGTGACGTGGTTGTATGAAAAAACGTCGGATTATGGTCGCTCATTCATGCAGCCGTTTAAATGTTATTTATTGCTTTTGCTGACAACCTTTTTTCTGGCGTTGTGGCATGTGCCGTATCACGTGCCCGCCCGCTGTGATAACGCACGCAATATCTTTTTTTCAGACTTGAATCGAGCAGAGGAGTGGTGTGAGCCAAGTGGGGCGAGTTCACCCGAATCAATCGCCGAGTCCAAAGCCAAGTTTGATGAAAAAATACATTTAACGGGCAGCCGCGCCGCATTTGAATACGTGCTGTATCGCAGCGCAGGGGTGTTGGATTTTTCGGACAATGGCAAGGCGACGGATGCGGTGGCGCAGCGGTTGTTTGGTGCGCCGTTTGAGCCTTGGTGGATGCGGGTTTGGGGCGTTTTGAAGGCCATCAGCACGACGGGTTTGTTGTTTTTGATGGCGTTGGGTTTGCGCAATAAGTATCGGTTGAAGTGATGATTTGCCCTGTTGTGAGGCTGCTTTGTTTGAGTGTTTCGTTGCTTAATTTATCCCAATGCACCACATCCAGTTTAAACACCAGCGGTAGTGCGTCGAGTTGTCCCCACAGTTGAGCAAATTCGGTGTCGGTCATGCTGGGGGCGATGATGGCTAGGTCAATGTCGGAGCTGTCGCGGTAGTTGCCTTTGGCGCGTGAGCCAAAAATGAGGACTTGTTCAATTTGTGGGTATTGGGCAAATACGCAATTGAGTTGTTCGATGATGGCGTGGCTTAGGCCGAAGCGGGGTTGCTTCATGGGTGGCTCCATGTGCTGGCTTGGGCGGCGAGTTCGTCAAACCGTTTGATGCCGTGGGTTTGGATGAATTGGTAGACGGTTTGGGCAAGGTTAAGGTCGTAGGTGTGGCTGGTGCGGTTGCGGTAAAGTTGCAGTTCGCTCCATCCGTTGCCATCGGTGATGAAGCCCGCTTGGAGTGATTCTTGCAGGGTTTCGCGTGGGGTTTTGGCGTCAATGCCGTCGAGGGTGAGGCGCAGTTTGAGCATTTTCCATGCCAATTCGTAGGTGAATTCAAAGCGTTGAATCACTGAATCGCGGATGAATTCGTCTTCGGGTTGGGCGAGGGCTTTGCTCAGTTGCGCGTAGGCGCGTTGGTAGTCGGCGATGCGCTCGTTGAGGCGGCTTTGCGTGGGGTCGAGGTGTTCCATTTTGTCCTCTGTTGCATCGACCCGCCATTTAACCCTTGGGGGTTTGCATGGCGGGTTTGCTTGTTATTGTGGTGCAGGTTTGGGTTCTACGGGGGCTGTGCTGGGTTCTTTGGTTGGTTGCACAGGTTTGGGTTTGGCGGCTTCTTGCGCGTCTTGTGTGTTGATTTGCTCGGAGCTTTGACGCGCTTCGTTGTTGGATGGTGGGATGACTTTTTCGTCCACTTTGAGTTCTTCGGGTGGCGTGTTGGCTGGAATACCTTCTGCTTCAGGTTTGTTGTCTGCGGCGGCGGGGTCTGGTTCGGCGTCTTTGCGCAGTTCAACTTTTTGTTTGTTGAGGGCAACGCGCATGTAGCTCATCCAAATGGGGAGCGATAATGTACCGCCAAATTCGCCTTCGCCGAGGGATTTTGGGGTGTCAAAGCCCATCCATGCAATGCCGACCAGTTTGGGGTGGTAGCCGTTGAACCATGCATCTTTGGAGTCGTTGGTTGTTCCTGTTTTACCTGCAATGTCGCTGCGGCCGAGTGCCATGGCGGCGCGTGCTGTACCGTGTTGCACGACGCCACGCATCAGTGAGTCGGTCATGGCGGCGTTTTTGGCGCTGATGACGCGGTTGGCTTCGTCGCCTGCTTTGCGCGGCTGGGCTTGCAAAATCACAGTGCCGTTGCGGTCGAGTACTTTGCTGATGATGTAGGGGTTGACTTTGTAGCCGCCGTTGGCAAATACGCCGTAGCCGCCGACCATCTGCCAGCTGGTGGCTTCTAGTGCGCCAAGTGCGACGGTTAGGTATTGGTCAATGGGGTGTCTGGGGTCTACGCCGATGCCAAAGCGGGCGGCGTATTGGCGAAAGTAGTCGTTGCCGATGCTTTGCAGTAGGCGAATGGAAACCATGTTGCGTGAGCCTGCCAGTGCGGCGGATAGGGGTAATGGGCCTAAAAAGCGGCCGTCGGAGTTTTGCGGTGTCCATGAGCCGATTTTAAGCGGGGTGTCGTCAACGACTGAGCCTGGGGTCATGCCGTTTTTTTCCATTGCGGCTGAATAGATGAAGGGTTTGATGCCCGAACCAGGTTGTCGCCAGCCTTGGGTGACGTGGTTGAATTTGCTTAAATTAAAGTCAAAGCCGCCGACCAATGAGCGTATGGCACCGTCGGTGCTGTTCATGGAGACAAATGAGGCTTGAACGGCGGGCAGTTGTGTGATGCGCCAAGAGGCGTCTTCTTTGGATTCGGTGACACGAATGATGGCGCCGACTTTGATGGGTTTTTTGCTGCTGGGGGATAACGCGTTTTTGGCAAAGGCCAAACCTGCACCGCTGATTTCAATTGGTTCGCCACCTGCCAAAATGGCTTTGACTGCGGTGGGGCTAACTTGCGTGACAATGGCGGCGCGTAAGCCTTCTTGGTCTTGGTGTTTGTCAAAAATGGCGTCAAGGGCTTTGTCGGTATCGGCCGATTTACCGTTGGGTAAGGCGACCGTGTCTTCAGGGCCGCGGTAGCCGTATTTTTTGTCGTAAGCCAACACCGCAGAGCGCACGCCTTCGTAAGCGGCGGTTTGCTCGGTGGAGTTGATGGTGGTGTAGACTTTTAAGCCTTCGGTGTAGGCGGCGTCTTGATAGCGCTCATACATCAATTGACGCGCCATTTCGGCGACGTATTCGGCGTGGACGTCAAATTTGTTGTTGGCCGCGGCGGCTTTGGTGTCGATGATGCGCACGGTTTCGGCTTTGGCTTGTGTGTGTTGTTCGGCGGTGATAAAACCCAATTCTTCCATGCGTTGCAAAACGTATTTTTGACGAGAGTCAGCGTTGGCGCGATTGCGAATCGGGTTGTTGCGCCCTGGTGCTTGGGGCAGGGTGGCGAGCATGGCGGCTTCGGCAAGCGTTAAGTCTTTGAGATCTTTGCCAAAATAAATGTAGGCGGCGGCGGGAAAACCATAGGCGCGTTCGCCCAAGTAAATATGGTTGATGTAGCGTTCTAAAATTTCATCTTTGCTCATGTTGGCTTCAATTTTTTTGGCCATCAGGGCTTCGTAAAATTTACGGGTGAAGGTGCGTTCGCTGCTCAAAAAGAAGTTTTTCGCCAATTGTTGCGTGATGGTTGATGCGCCTTGTAAGTCACCAGGGTTGGTGATGTTGTTGAGGGTGGCGCGTGCCAAGCCGTAGTAATCCACACCGCCGTGTTCGTAAAAGCGCGAGTCTTCAATCGCTAAAATTGCATTTTTGAGGTTGGCAGGAATGTCTTTGAATTCGACAGGTTTGCGGCGTTCTTCGCCAAACTCGCCAATCAATTTGCCATCTTCGGTGAATACCTGCATGGCCATGCGCGGTTTGTAATTTTTAAGGGTGTCAACGGGGGGGAGTGTGGGCCATGCCATAGCGACGGCAATGGCGGCAACAATTAGGCCGATTAAAATGCCAAAAAAACCGATTAAAAACAATGATTTGATGATTTTTAGCCAACGAGGGGTTGGTTTCTTAACAGTTTCTGTTTGGGGGATATTTTGCTCGTCGCTCATAGGGCTCATGTATGTTTTTGTTGGAAAGTCGGATTAAAGCACGGGGCTTATTGTATACTCGCGTTCATATTTTGTGTTGTAAATCCTAACCCATCATGCCTTTACCTAAAATTTTTCGCTGGTTCAAAACGGCTGCTCCGCTGCTGTTGCTGCAAATCGAGGGGACAACCTTGCGATTTATGGTGCGTTCGGGTCAGGGCATTGTGCAGTCGGGTTGGTTGACCATTCCTGCGGTTGAAGCGGCGGGGCGTTTTTTTGATGTTGCGCTGGTGCGTCAACTGCTGTTGGCGCGATTGGGCACATTGAGTGCTCAAGTGGCGGTGATGTTGCCTGCATCGGTGGTGCATACTCATTTTTTAAGTGTGCCAAAGGGTTTGGACGATGATGAGCTGGCCTATCAGGCCAGTATGTATATTACCCATGAGTTGGGTTTGTCTTTGACTGAGGTTTACTATGATTGGGCGCCCGCAAAGGCGGCAAAGGATCAAGAACAAACCCTGATGCTACTGGTGGCACGCCAGTCGGATGTGACGCCTTATGCACAGTTGTTTAGCGATACCACTTTGCGCTTGCGTTGGGTGTGTGCCGAGTCTTTGGTGTGGTTGCGTGCTTTTGCTTATGACAGTCAAGTTCAGTATGCCGTGTGCAAAATGGAGCATGATGGCTTGCAGGTTTTTTGGTGCGAAGTGGGGGGCTCGGTGTTTGTCACCACTAAAAGTTTTGATGCGCAGCAAATGAAACAACTTGGTTTTGAATATGTTGGTGGCGGCGGGAGCTCTGGTGTTGTCTGTTTACCCACACGTTTTGTGGTTGATGAAGTTGAGCGGGCGTTGACACGCACCGTTCATTCGACTGTACCCGTGCATTTACACAGTGTGCATGTGTTGGGCTCTGCGGTGAACTGGGAGGTGGCTTTACCTGATTTGCAAAGGCGCTTGGGGGTGCCTGTTCGTGTGACCAGTTTGCCACATGAATTGCTTGAGAAACAAAGCGCATTGAGTGGCTTGTGGCAGTTGAGTGAGCAAATTGCGAAGGAGCTGGCATGAGATTGTTGAATCTATGGCCAAATGCAACTGCGCAAAAAATAGCCCCTCAAACTCAATTGAAACGCGAGATATTGTTGACTGTGCTTTTGGTGGTTGCACTGAGCGCAGGGGCTGATGGGTATGTGCGTGCTCAATTGTCAAAAGCGCAGGCGGTCAATGCGCTGTTGAACCAACAGTTGCAAGCCATGCCCGCAGTGTCGGCCATTGATGACGAAGCCGCCGCATGGGTGGCGCGTCGTCGAGCAGGGCAGCTCAATTGGTTGGCTGCCTTGCCTGTGATGACCGATGGGCATGTGCGCTTGTTGCATGTGGACAGCCCGAAAGAGGGGGTGCTTATTTTAGGGCGGGCAGACAGCGCGACGGCGGCTCATCAGGCTTTGCAAAAATTGAAGCAGGCGTTGCCACAAACGGAGGTCTTGATGCAGTCGTTGGAGCACAAAGCCGATGGCTGGCACTTTGTATTGAACATGCCGCAGACTTTGCTCAAAGAGGGGCAGTAATGGCTCGTGCCTCGCAGACCTCTTGGCGTCACCTCCACATAGAAGATATGGCACAGTGGCCTCGTTTGCCGCGGCGTTTGTTGCTGCTCGTGTTGGCGGGTTTGCTTGTGCTGTTGTATGCGCTTTACGCGTTGCTGCCTGTTTATGGGCAATGGCAACAAGAGCTGGCTCAGACGGCAAGCTTGCAACAGCGTTTTTCTCGCGCAGCACAGCAAGTGGGGAAAAACCCTGCGCAAAGTGATTTTATAGAAGTGGTCAGTGGGGCAGAGCTGTCGATTTGGATGGCGGACTTGGCGATTTTAGCCGAACAAAAAGGTTTGCAGTGGGTGCACATCAATCCTGTTGCGCTTGCTCATGATGCGAAAAAGCACAATGTCAACAGTTTGGTGTTGCAAGCCGAAGGCTCTTTTTTGGCACTGTTGCAATGGTGGCAAACGATTTCGACTTCGCCACGCGTGTTGGCGATGGAAGAAGTTGAGTTGACAGGTTTAGACAATCAGCGGGTACGCGGTAAGATTCGAGTGTTGTTTGAACAAAAGGATAAACCATGAGAAAGGTGCTGTTGTGGCTGTGGTTGGCAACTTTGGCGGCGTGTCACCGCTCAGAACACTTGGTTTACACGACTGAAGAAATGCAGGCTTGGATGATGAAAGTGCAGCAAGAGGCCAAACAAAACTCAAGTGAGCCAAGCACTGGGGTGGGTTTGTTCGGTGCCACTTTGCCCAGTAACGCTGATGAGGTTTTTACATCAGAGCGCGTGTCTCCTAAAGCGGCTGTGTCAACTGAACACATTCCATCACAGCCCAAGCAGACGGCGGATGCTCCTTTACCTCAAACTGGGCCTGTTGAGCTAAAATACCTCGGTTTGATGAGCCAAAATGGTCAATCGGTGGGCATGGTTCAGGTGGGGCAACGTGTGTATCCTGTGCGAGTTGGGGACGCAATTGAGGCGGGTCAATGGCCTGTTTTGAGTCTCGATGCACAATCAATGCGCCTTAAAGTAGCGCAAAAGGCTGTGGTGTATGAAAAAAATTAATCGCTGGTGGGTGTTGTGGTTTGGACTGATGATGAGCCCAATGGTTTGGGCACAAGATAGTGAAAAACGGATTGATTTTGCATTTCAAGATGTGCCTGTTCGAGCTTTATTGCAGGTGATGGGGGAAACGGCAGGGGTCAATTTGATTGCGGACGATTCGGTGACGGGAACGGTGACGTTGAATCTACAAAATGCCACGTGGCAAGAAGCCTTGGCAGTGGTTAGCCGCGCCAAGCATTTGAACGTTGAGCACAACAATGGCGCATACTATGTCACCAGCAATGATGTGGCTTTGGGTAAAGGGGCTGATGGCGCCAGTTATGGTCGTTCTGAAGTGCTGGAGTTGCGTTATCAGCGGGCTGAAGATGTGCGTCGTATGATTGTAGAGCAGGGGGGGAAGCTGCTTTCTGACGAAGGTTCGGTCAATGCGGATGTGTTGAGCAATCAATTGATTGTGCAAGATACGCCTGACCGTGTGGCGCAAATCAAAGCACTTATCAAAAAAATCGACGTGCCCGCCAAGCAAGTGTTGATTGAGGCACGGATTGTTGAGGCGAATGATAGTTTTTCGCGCAGCCTCGGCGTTAAGCTGGGTTTTAATGATTTTAAACAAACGGGTTATCGTAGCATTCCAGATCCTGCAAATCCGAGTAAAACCATTCAAGTACCGATTCAAACCCCAAGCAAATCAGGCGCGGTGTTTGGCTCGAACATGGCCAATGTCATCCAGCAAAGTGGACAAGATGCATCCGTCAACAGCAGCATGGTCAATTTCCCTGCGCTGGCCGCAGGTGCGGTCAATCCCGCCACATTTGCGGTGAGTTTGTTTCGCTCAGGCTTGAGCCAGTTCATTAATTTAGAGGTGAGTGCCTTGGAGACCGACGGCAAAGGCAAGGTGGTTTCCAGCCCGCGTGTGGTCACGAGCAACAATGTTAAAGCAGTGATTGAGCAAGGTACGGAGATTCCATATCAGCAATCGACCAGTTCGGGCGCGACTTCGGTGTCGTTTCGCAAAGCGAATCTAAAACTCGAAGTCACCCCGCAAATCACCCCCAGCGGCGACGTGGTGATGGATGTGGATGTGACCAAAGACAGCGTGGGCAGCTTGCTCACCACGGCGGGTTATACGATTAACACCAAACACGTGCAAACGCAGGTCAAAGTTGAAAATGGTGGCACGGTGATGATTGGTGGGATTTACCAAGAAGAGTCGAACAACAGCGAAAATAAAGTGCCGCTGCTGGGCGATATTCCGCTGTTGGGCTATTTATTCAAAACCAAAAACAAAACCATCAATAAAACCGAGCTTTTGATTTTTTTAACCCCACATTTGTTGGATACCAAAGGACAGCCTTTGTTGAGCAAGCAACAACCTTGAGAAAATATGAGAAAACGCAACATCCCCCATTTGCCTTTATCGCCAGCACAGCAGGGCTTGTTGCAGCACGCGCCTAATGTTTATTTGGTTGGTTTGATGGGTTCGGGTAAGTCAACGGTGGGTCGCTTGTTGGCGCATGCCCTCAAGCGTGATTTTTACGACTCGGATGAAGTGATTATTGAGCGCACGGGCACAACCATCAGCACGATTTTTGAAATCGAAGGCGAAACAGGCTTTCGCGACCGCGAAGCGCGGGTGATTCGTGAGTTGTGCCAAAAACAAAATATTGTTTTGGGTACGGGTGGTGGTTCAGTGTTGCGTGAAAGTTCGCGCGAAGTTTTGGCGGCTACGGGATTTGTGATTTATTTGTCCAGTACGCCTGAGCGATTGCTGGCACGCACGCGACACGACAAAAACCGCCCGTTGCTGCAAACCGCTGACCCGCTGGCTACTTTACACAAATTGCACGAACAGCGGCATGGTTTGTATCAATCGGTGGCGCATGTCGAAATCAAAACAGGTGCAGGGCATGTCACACAGGTGGCGATGGGGATTGTTCAGGCTTTGCTGCAACAAATCGCCCAGCAGCAAGGTTTAACCACAGAACAGGATTATGATGAACATTCTTAATGTCGAACTGGGCGAACGCGCCTACCCGATAGTGATTGGCGCACAGGCCATGCACGCGCAGCAACAATTGGCGGGCGCGATTGGCGGGCAAACGGTGATGATTGTCACCAACAGCATTGTCGGCCCCTTGTATGCCGAATCTTTAGCCACAACGTTGCGCGGCTTGGGCAAAACCGTACACATTCACGAATTGCCTACAGGCGAAGAATACAAAAACCTTGCAACCCTCAACACGATTTTTGACGCCTTATTGGCCCAGCAGTGCGACCGCCGCACCACGATTGTCGCATTGGGCGGCGGCGTGGTTGGTGACATGGCGGGTTTTGCCGCAGCTTCTTATATGCGCGGCGTGCCGTTTATTCAAGTGCCGACCACCTTGCTGTCGCAAGTCGATTCATCGGTGGGCGGCAAAACAGGCATCAACCATCCGCTGGGCAAAAACATGATTGGCGCGTTTTATCAGCCGCAACTGGTTTTGGCCGACTTGAGCAGCCTTGAGACTTTGCCGCAAAACGAGCTGGCCGCAGGTTTGGCCGAGGTCATCAAACACGGTGCGATTTTTGACGCGGTGTTTTTTGACTGGCTTGAAGCCCACATGGCGCAGTTGGTCGCTCGCGACCCCGCCGCGCTGACCCACGCGATTGTACGCTCGTGCGAAATCAAGGCGCAAGTGGTGGCGCAAGACGAAAAAGAGGGCGGTTTGCGGGCGATTTTGAATTTTGGCCACACCTTTGGCCACGCGATTGAAGCGGGCATGGGCTACGGCACGTGGCTGCATGGCGAGGGCGTGGGCGTGGGCATGATTTTGGCTGCCGACTTGTCGCATCGCTTGGGGCTATTGCCCGCCAGTGATATTGAACGGATTCGCCAACTGGTACGCGCCGCGGGTTTGCCGATTGAGCCGCCGCGCTTGGGGGGGGAGGCAATGCTCGACTTGATGAAATTGGACAAAAAATCCGACGCAGGGCAAATCAAATTCATTTTGCTCGACGGCATCGGCGGGCATAAAATCCAAGCCGTGCCCGAAGACATTTTGCGTCAAACCCTACAGGTGTGTGCCTAAATGAGCGAACTCAACGAAACGCATTTGGCGTCGTACGCCGTCACCCGCCACAACAGCCGTGGTCGTCGCCTAAGCGAGCAAAGCGACTCCGCTCGCAGCCCGCACGCGCGTGACCGCGATCGCATCATTCATTCGGGCGCGTTTCGCAGGCTCGAATACAAAACGCAGGTGTTCGTCAATCACGAGGGCGATTTATTTCGCACGCGCCTAACCCACAGCATTGAAGTGGCGCAAATCGCCCGTGCTTTGGCGCGGCAAATGCGCTTGAACGAAGACCTCGTTGAGGCGATTGCGCTGGCGCACGATTTGGGGCACACGCCGTTTGGCCATGCGGGACAAGACGCACTCAACGAATGCATGAAAGACTACGGCGGCTTTGAGCACAATCTGCAAAGTCTGCGCATTGTCGATGACTTGGAGCACCGCTACGGCGCGTTTGACGGCTTGAACTTGACTTTTGAAACCCGCGAAGGGATTTTGAAACACTGCGCCCGCAAAAACGCCGAAACTTTAGGCGAGATTGGCGCACGTTTTTTAAACCACACGCAGCCCTCGCTTGAGGCGCAAGTGGTCAATATCGCCGATGCGATTGCCTACAGCAACCACGACATTGACGACGGTCTGCGTTCGGGCTTGATTAACGTCGAGTCAATGCGCGAAGTTGAGTTGTTTGCGTTTTACCACGACGAAGTGTTCAACGAGTTTGGCACAATTGGCGCACGGCGCGAAGCGCTTGAAACCATCCGCCGCATGATTAACGCGATGGTGGTTGACCTGACTGAGCAAACCGAACGCAACATTGTTGAGTGCCGCATCACCCACATTGATGAGGTTCGCGCCGCGCCGCGACTGGCCAGTTTTTCCAGCACCATGCACGCGCACATGCAAACCCTCAAGTCGCATTTGATGCGCCATTTGTACCGCCACCACCAAGTCATGCGCACCAGTTTTAAGGCGCAGCGGTTGGTGCAAGATTTATTTGAAGCCTTTATGAGCGAGCCGCGTTTGCTGCCGCACGATTATCAAACCGCAGCGGGGATTGACGCGCAGGCTCGTCAAATCGCCGATTATATTGCGGGCATGACCGACCGCTACGCGATTAAAGAGCACGCCCGCCTGTTTTCTGCCACCGCACTTTAAGAAATGCCATGAGTAAACCTGATTTATTGCAACCGATTGCCCGCGACATGCAGGCTTTGAACGACACGATTCGCCAGTCTTTGCACTCCGATGTGCCGCTGGTCAACCAAATTTCTGAATACTTAATCGAAGCGGGCGGCAAACGCCTGCGCCCCGCGATTCATCTGTTGTTGAGCCGCGCCTTGGGTTATGAAGGTACGCACCAATACGCCTTGGCTGCGGTCATCGAGTTCATCCACAGCGCAACTTTGCTGCACGACGATGTGGTCGATGAGTCTGACTTGCGCCGTGGGCGACGCACCGCCAACGCCATGTTTGGCAACCCCGCCAGTGTTTTGGTCGGTGATTTTTTGTATTCTAGAGCGTTTCAAATGATGGTCGGCATTGGGCAAATGCGCATCATGGACATCTTGGCCGACACCACCAACGTGATTGCCGAAGGCGAAGTGCTGCAACTGCTCAACATCAACGATGCCAGCGTCACCGAGGCGCGTTACATGCAAGTGATTCACTACAAAACCGCCCGTTTGTTTGAAGCGGCCAGCCAATTGGCCGCCGTGCTACACGGCTGCCCACCAGAGCATGAAGCCGCCTGCGCCGCCTATGGCCGCCATTTGGGCGCGGCATTTCAATTGGTTGACGACGTGCTTGACTACGCAGGCGACACCGCCACGCTGGGCAAAAACGTCGGCGATGACTTGCGCGAAGGCAAACCGACTTTGCCGTTGATTTACATCCTCGAACACGGCTCACCTGCCGACCAAGAACGCGTGACCCACGCCATCCAAAACGGCGGCGTGGACGAGCAACACCCTGACTTTGCCTTGATTTTAAAGGCCGTGCACGACACAGGCGCCTTGGCTTATACTCAAAACATGGCGTTCAATGAAGCCGAATTGGCCAAGCAGGCATTGGCGTTTTTGCCCGAATCAACGTACAAACAAACATTGTTGGACTTGGCAGATTATTCAGTCACCCGCATGGTGTAAAGGAGTGTTGTGGACGATTTATCTTTAGGTGCGCAAATTGGCATTGTGTTTGTGCTGCTCATGTGTTCGGCGTTTTTTTCGATTTCTGAAACGTCGATGATGGCGTTGAATCGTTTTCGCTTACGCCATTTGGCCAAGCAAGGCAATCGCGCGGCCAAGCGCACGCAAGGTTTGCTTGACCAAACCGAAAAACTGCTCGGCGTGATTTTGATTGGCAACAATCTGCTCAATGTGGTGATTTCGATGTTGACGGGCGCGATTGCGGCGCATTATTTTGCTGAAAATGAAGGGGGTATGGCCGTGGCCGCCGCGGTGACGGGCTTTGCGATTATTGTGTTTGCCGAACTCACGCCCAAAGTCATCGGCGCGGCCTTTCCCGAAAAAGTCGCCTTGCACGTCAGTTTGATTCTCAAACCGCTGTTGACGCTGCTGTATCCTGCGGTGTGGTTCAGCAATCTGTGCGCCAATGGTTTGTTGCGCTTGATGCGCATCAATGTCAAAGATTTAGACGAAAACATGTCGCCTGAGGAGTTGCGCTCGCTGGTGTTGGAGCAGTCCAAATTCATGCCCAAAAAGCACAAAAGCATTTTGATGAATTTGTTTGACCTTGAAAACATTGAGGTCGATGATTTAATGACCCCGCGCTCGCGCCTTGAGGCTTTGGACATCAACGATGACATTGACAGTCTGCGCCACCAATTGGTGACCTGTTACCACAACAAGCTGCCCGTTTACGACGGTGAAATGAACAATATTTTGGGGATTTTTCACATTCGCAAGGCTTTGCATCACCTTGAAGACGGCACGTTGACCCATGACGAAATCCGCGCCAGTTTGACCCAGCCGTATTTTATTCCGAGTGAAACCGCGATTTTTGAGCAGTTGCAAAACTTTCAAGAAAACCAGCAACGCATGGGGGTGGTGGTTGATGAATACAGTGAAGTTTTGGGTATTTTGACCATGGAAGACATCATCGAAGAAATGGTCGGTGAGTTCACCTCCGCCGCGCCCGATGCACGCTCGCGCGTGGCGTGGGATAAATCGGGGCAAGCTGTGGTCGATGCGTCGATTGCTTTGCGCCAGCTCAACCGTCGTTTGCAGTTGAATTTACCGCTCGATGGCCCGCGCACCTTAAATGGTTTGATTTTAGAAGAGTTGCAAGACATTCCCGATGCGCAGGTGAGTCTGCGTGTGGCGGGCTGCGTGATGGAAGTGCTGCACGTGGATGAACACAGTGTGCGCTCCGTTCGTTTACATCGTCAATCTCAAAAATCTGTATGAAACCACGTTTGAATCAATCTTGGCCGCAGTTGGCTAAAACTTTGTTGCACAACCATTGGTTGAGCCCTGCACTGGCGCGCGAGATTGAGCAGGGCGAGCCCAGTAGTTCAATGGCTTGGTTGCAACAGTATTTGGCACACAAGCCACAGGGGTTGGATGCTCATGAGTTGGCCAATCGTTTGGCCGATTATTGGCACATCAAACGCGCACAGCCGCATGAATGGGGCGACACGCCCGCGCCCATAGATTTACAAGAATACGCACAAGGCTTGGTCTGGATGGGCGGTGAGCCTGCGTGTATTGGGATTGTCGATGCGTCCGATGCGCAGCTGATGCAGCGTTTGCGCTTTTTGGTTCATCAGCCTTTTGAGTGGCGGGTGGTTTCATTGGATGAATACCGCAGTGCGTCAGTGGTGCCATCGCGTTTTTCCCAACAAGTGTCACCCGCGCCGCTGGAAGCCGTGCTCAGCAGTGCGAATGAGTTGGACAGCCAAGACGCACCGATGGTGCGTTATATTCAAGATTTATTGATGCAAATGGTGCGGGAGCGGGCATCTGACGTGCATTTTGAGCCATTTGCCGACCATTATCGGGTTCGCGCTCGGATTGATGGTGTGCTGCATGAGGTGGCTAGCCCTGATTTATCGCTCAAAGAGCAGTTGTCGGTGCGTTTGAAAGTCATGGCGCATTTGGATATTGCCGAGAAGCGTTTGCCGCAGGATGGGCGCATCAAATTGCAATTGCCCAACCAAGACCCGATGGATTGTCGGGTGAGCACCTTGCCGACATTGTTTGGTGAAAAAATTGTTGTGCGTTTTCTCAATAGCCATGCACGGGCTTTGGAATTGTCTGCTTTAGGTTATGAGGCAGAACAGTTGACGGTGCTTGAAAACGTGTTGACGCACCCGCATGGCTTGGTATTGATGACCGGTCCTACGGGCAGTGGTAAAACCGTGTCGCTTTACGCCTGTCTGGCGCGGCTCAATCGCACGGATGTGAATATTTCCACGGTTGAAGACCCTGTGGAGATTTTTATGTCGGGCGTGAATCAAGTCTCCATCAATGAAAAGGCGGGCATTCACTTTGCAACAGTCCTGCGTGCTTTTTTGCGGCAAGATCCAGACATCATTATGGTCGGCGAAATTCGCGACCTTGAAACCGCTGATATTGCGCTTAAAGCCGCGCAAACAGGGCATTTGGTATTTTCAACGCTGCACACCAACGATGCGCCGTTGGCTTTGACGCGCTTGTCGCAAATGGGCGTGTCCGATTACAGCATTGCCGCTTCGGTGAGTGTGGTGGTGGCGCAGCGTTTGGTGCGTTTGTTGTGTTCATGTAAAAAACCCACTCGTTTAAACCCGCATTTATTGCAAAGTGCGGGTTTGTCGTTGGCACAAGCCCAGCAAAGCGATTGGCAAGCGTATGAGCCTGTCGGTTGTGTGGCGTGTCACCAAACAGGTTACTTGGGGCGAATTGGCGTGTTTCAGGTATTGCCGATTTCGCCAGCCATGCAATCGCTGATTGCCAGTCATGCGCAAGCACAAGCATTGCGTGCACAAGCAGCCAGCGAGGGCGTGTTGACTTTGCGCCAAGCGGGCTTGCGTAAAGTGCTGGCGGGTTTATGCTCGTTGAGCGACATTATGGACGCGACACTTGAATGAACACGACACAAACCATTATTCGCTTCACTTGGCATGGGCAAAATCGCGCAGGACAGATTTTGTCGGGTGTTTTGTATGGGGTGGATAAAAACAGCATCCGTGCGCAGTTGGCGCAACGTGGGATTGTTGCGCAGCGCATTTATCCGAGTCGAGAGCCGTGGCGACGACCCATCAAAAAAGCACAAGTCACGCGGTTTTTACAAGAATTGACTACGCTGTACGATGCAGGTGTGCCACTGTTGCGGATTTTTGATGTGTTGCTGCACAGCCAGAGAAGCCTTAAGTTTCGCGCGGTGATTCAGTCTTTGCGTTTGGATGTGGAGCGTGGTGAGTCGTTTCATATGGCTTTGCGCCATCATCCATTGGTGTTTGACGATTTGACGTGCAATTTGGTTGAAAGCGGTGAAACGGCAGGCCGTTTGTCGGATACCTTGCGCAACATCACCTATACGCAAGAGCGGCGCTTGCAATTGAGCAGCCAAATCAAAACCGCGCTGGCTTATCCGAGTTTTGTGGTGGTAGTGGCGGTTTTGGTTTGGGTGGTGATTTTGGGTTGGGTCGTGCCTGTGTTTGAAGGTATTTATAAAAATGCGCATCAACAATTGCCATGGTTGACGCAATTATTACTCGATTTGTCGCATGCCATGCGCACACAAGGGGTTTGGTGGTTGCTGTTCGGTGTATTGGGTGTGTGGTGGCTCAAAGGCTGGGAAAACCCGCGTTGGCGGTATGCACTTGACCACAGCAAAATGCGTTTGCCAGTGTTTGGCGAGTTTCTTAAAACCGCGTGGCATGCGCAGTTTTCGCGCGTATTGGGTTTGCTTTATCAATCGGGTGTGCCCTTGCATCAAGCCTTGACCATCAGTGCCCGAACCATTGACAGCTTGCCCATGCGCCAAGCGATTGACAACTGCACGCGTGATGTGCTCAATGGACACAGTTTGTCGATGGCCATGGCACAGTATGATGTGTTTGAAACCAATTTGATTCAGCGGGTGCAAATCGGTGAAGAGTCGGGGACACTGACCGACATGTTGGCGCAGCATGCGACACACAATGAATTTTTGGTGGAGCAAACGATTAAGCGCTTGTCGTCGCTGATTGAGCCGTTTTTGATTTTATTGATTGGTTTGATGGTGACCATTATGTTGGTGGCTTTGTATTTGCCGATTTTGAATTTAGGGACGGTGCTGCGATGATGCTGAGTTTTGCCGTTATTTTGGGCTTGATTTTGGGCAGTTTTGCCAATGTACTGATTCATCGCTTGCCATTGATGATTTTGGATGAGCATGCGCAAGTCAACTTATTGCTCCCCGCATCGCATTGCCCGAATTGTGGTGTAGCCTTGCGCTGGTGGCACAACATTCCTGTGCTCAGTTTTGTACTGCTGCGTCGCCGTTGTGCCGCTTGTGGGCAGGCCATTGCGTGGCGTTATATGTGGGTTGAGTTGGGGGCAGGTATCTTGGCGGCGTTGGCGGTGTGGCAATGGGGCTGGACGATTCAGGCGGCGGCGTATTTTGTATTTTTATATTTGCTGTGGGTGTTGGCGTGGATTGACGCGTTGCATTTTTTGTTGCCTGATGTACTGACTTTGTTATTGCTCTGGCTTGGATTGTTGTTTCATGCGTCGCTTCAACCCCAGTTTTTGTCCGATGCGGTGTTTGCGGCGGCGTTTGCCTATGGCTTGTTGTGTGCGGTTTATGGACTGTATTTCGCTCTAACGGGTAAGCACGGCTTGGGTTTTGGCGATATGAAGTTGCTTTCGGCGATTGGTGCGTGGTTGGGCGTGGTGTCGGTTGCTCATGTGTTGTTATTGGCCTGTGCGCTGGCGTTGGTGTTTGTGTTGTGGAGGCGGCGTTATTGGCAACAGCGCTTGCCATTTGGCCCTTTTTTAGCGTTTGCAGCGGCAGCGGTATTGTTTGGATTGTTTGACTTGGCGAGGTGGTTATGAGTCCATCTGTCCGTGTTGGCTTGACGGGGCGTATGGGGGCGGGCAAATCCACGGTGGCTTGTATGTTGCGCGACGCAGGGGCTGTGGTGGTTGATTTTGATGCGATTGCGCGGCGCGTCACCGCTGCGGGCGGGGTGGCAATTGCACCGATTGTGGCGGCGTTTGGTGCGCAGATGTTGGATGAACATGGCGCGTTGCATCGCACACGCATGCGTGAATTGGTTTTTCAGCAGCCCGCAGCCAAACAGCAGTTGGAAGCGATAACCCATCCGCTCATCAGCGCACAAGCTGAGCACGAGGCGGCGCAAGCTTCAAGTTGGGCTGTGGTGTACGACATTCCACTGTTGTACGGCAATACTTATTGGTTGCAACGCTTGGATGTGGTGGTGGCGGTTTTGGCCGCTGAGTCGGTTTTGCTCGAGCGAATTGGGCAGCGTAATCCTGATTACATGCAGCAAACGATTCAGGCGATTTTGGCCACGCAAGCCACGGATGAACAATTGCGCCACATCGCTGATAAAGTGCTGGATAACTCAATAAATGATGCAAACCACTTGCATCTGTATACTCAAGTCAATATACTGGTCGGATATTTAAAAAGCATGTACAAAAATAACAGAGACCCAGTCATCAATGAGCGCAGTGTCACCTGAGCATTTAAATCGAACCGTTTTTGAGTTTCCGCTCAATGAGCGGTTTCGCACCTATTTACGATTGGAGTCTTTATATGCACGCTGGTTGTTTTTATTGGCGCAAGACTCTGAACACGCGCACCACAGTGCGATTATGACGTTGTTTGAAATCAATGAATTGGCTTTTCGTTATGATTTGAAAGGCGATTTGTTGATGGAAATCAATCGTTACAGACAAGCACTCCATCATTTGCGTCATTTGCCCAGTTTGTCCGAACAAAAACTGGCACAAACGCTGTTGCGTTTGGCCGATGCCCAAAAACAAATTGAAATGTCGCCCAAGTTTGGTAGCACTTTGGCGGACAACGATTGGCTGCTCAATGTCAAAACTCGCGTATTGGTGGTGTCGGGTTTGTGCTCATTTGACGCGGCGTTTTATTACCAGTGGTTGCAACTGCCTGCAGCGGTTCGGCGCGTCGATTTACAATCGTGGCTAATGCCCATGATGCCTTTATTTGAAACATTGCAACTTTTGTTGTTGATGGTGCGTGATGCCTGTAAACGCAAAACTTGCGTGACCCACAACAAAGCGTATCAGCAGTCACTCAATGGGACGCGGTTTGATTTGATGCAGATTGAAGTGTCCAAGCAAACACCGCATATTCCAGATATCAGTGCGAACAAACACGTGATTTGGGTTCGCTTTACGTTGCCTGCATTCCGTTGCCAACCCAAACATATGTATGTGGATGCCAACCAAGCCGAAGTGACGTTTGACCTTCAGCTGTGTGGGATGTGAACGATGCAGATTCAATGTCCAACCTGCAAAACCACGCATGAGTACGATACGCGTTCACGTTTTCGACCTTTTTGTAGCGAACGCTGCCGTCTGATTGACTTGGGTGCGTGGGCGCAGGAAACGTTCAAAATTCCCGCCGTACCTGAAGATAAACCGATTGACGACGCATAAAAAAACCAGCCGAAGCTGGTTTTTTTTGTTTACATGATTTTCGTGCCAACCCACCACGCGATAGCGGCCATGAATGCTGAGGCTGGGATTGTAAAAATCCACGCCCAAACAATATTGCCCGCGACGCCCCAACGAACCGATGAGGCACGCATGGTTGAGCCTGCACCCGTAATCGCACCCGTGATGGTGTGGGTGGTTGAGACAGGAATCCCCATAGCCGTGGCCGAGAACAAGGTAATCGCCCCTGCAGTTTCGGCACAAAAACCGCCGACAGGTTTGAGTTTGGCCAATTTTTGTCCCATGGTTTTGACAATTCGCCAACCACCAAACAGTGTGCCCAAAGCAATGGTGGTGAAACACGCATAGCCGACCCAGTTGGGCAGCGGGTCTTTTGAACCCAAGTGGCCACTGGCAATGAGCAGTAACCAGATGATACCCATGGTTTTTTGCGCATCGTTACCGCCATGACCCAAGCTGTATGACGCTGCAGAAGCCAATTGCAAACGGCGGAACCAGCGATCGACTTTACTGGGGGATGAGCGATAAAACAACCAAGAAACAATTAACATCAACAGCGAACCCAGTACAAAACCAATGAGTGGGGCAATGAAAATAAAGGCCACGGTTTGCAAAATTTTCTCACTTAACAACGCGCCAACCCCTGCTTTGGCCACAGCTGCACCAATCAAGCCGCCCATTAACGCGTGTGACGACGAAGATGGAATGCCAAAATACCATGTGAGCACGTTCCACGTGATTGCGCCTGCTAAAGCCCCAAAAATCACGTATTGGTCAACCACGCTGGCTTGAATCACACCTTTACCAATCGCAGCTGCGACGGTATGTGGCAAAACAAAAAAAGCAATAAAGTTAAATGCCGCAGCCATAATGACGGCATGTTGGGGTTTGAGCACCCCAGTCGAGACAACAGTCGCAATTGAATTGGCCGAGTCGTGAAAACCGTTCATAAAGTCAAATATGAGGGCAAGCACAACCAAAAAAATCACCACATTCATGCTGATGGTTAAAGTATTCATAAAAAAACCTATCGTTTAAGTTGTGCTGAATTTAAGCATTTTCGACGGTAATGCCTTGAATGATGTTGGCCACATCTTCGCATTTGTCCGTGATGGATTCGAGTAATTCGTAAATCGCTTTGTACTTAATCAAGTTTTTCACGTCGTCTTCTTCGCGGAACAATTTAGACATCGCCGCACGCAAAACGCGGTCCGAGTCAGATTCCAAACGGCCGATTTCGGCAGATACTTTGAGGATTTCGCCCGCGTTTTTCATGTCGCCCAACATATGAACCGCAGTGCTCACTCGTTCGCAGCAGGCTTGAGCGATGACGGCCATTTCTTTGGCTTCGCTGGTGGTTGAGGTGACGTTGTACAGTGAAACGGTTTCGGCCACATCTTCCATCAAGTCGGCAATGTCATCCATGCTGGTGATGAGTTTGAGCATATCGTCACGATCAAGTGGGGTGATGAAGGTTTTGTGCAATAAATCAACGGTTTCGTAAGTCAAGCGATCAGCGCGTTTTTCCAACTCACGAACATGGTTCATGTGGCGCTCCGTATGTGCCAAGTCATCGAATAATTCAACCAATTCCTTCGACGCAGCAACAATCAACTCGGCGTGTTGGTTGAACAGGTCAAAAAACTTAGCCTCTTTAGGCATGAGACGATTGAACATGGTATTTTCCTTTTGAATAGAAGTTGATAAAAAGTGTGGCTTTTACGTAATTATAAGATAAACCCGTGGGCAATCCCATGAAAATGTGACAAAAGAGATGTTTGTGTCATCAGATTGTCATATTTCATCGCTATATTGAGCATGTTCAGGAAGTGAACATTTTCTTAAATAGGAGTTCATATGCGTTTGAAATTTGTGATGATCGGTGTAATGGCCGCAGTGTTGGCGGCATGTGGTAATGAAGGAGCAAAAACGGCACCTAAAGCCGAAGTCAAAGCGGGTTTGAACGGTGCGGGTTCATCGTTTATCGCGCCATTGTTCAGTAAATGGGCGGCAGAATACAACAAGTCCTCTGGCGTGGCCATTAACTATCAGTCGGTGGGCTCGGGGGCAGGGATTGACCAAATCAAGAAAAAAACTGTAGATTTTGGGGCGACAGATGCCCCCATGAAGGCAGAAGAGTTGACTGCTGAAGGCTTGGTGCAATTCCCATCGGCCATTGGTGGTGTGGTGGCGGTGTACAACATCAAAGACTTGGCACAGCCATTGGTGTTCAACGGTCAAGTTTTGGGTGACATTTATTTGGGTAAAATCAAAAAATGGAACGACCCAGCGATTGTGGCATTGAATAAAGATGCAAAACTGCCCGATATGGACATTAAAGTCGTGCGCCGCTCAGACGGCTCAGGCACAACATTCTTGTTCACCGAGTTTTTGGCCAAAACCAATGCCGATTGGGGCAAAGTGGGTGCGAACAAATCACCTGCATGGGTGGAAGGCACCATTGGTGGCAAAGGCAATGAAGGCGTGGCGACCAACGTGAAGCAGTTTGATGGTTCAATTGGCTATGTCGAGTACATTTACGCCAAGAAAAACAACATGGCTTCCGCTTCAATGGTCAACAAAGACGGCAAAGTGGTGACGCCATCGGCTGAATCATTCGCTGCAGCAGCTGCAAAAGCCGATTGGAAAGTGCCAGGCATGGCGGCGTCGTTGACGTACGCAGCAGGTGAGCAATCTTGGCCGATTGCGGGGACAGCGTTTGTATTGATGCACGCTAAACAAGACAATCCTGACAATGCCGCGAAAATTTTGAAATTTTTCGACTGGGGTTTGACGCAAGGCAACGCGGTGGCCACTGAGTTGGAATACATTCCATTGCCAGCAGAAGTGGTGGCCTTGGTGAAAGCGGAGTGGAAAAAAATCACCGATGCATCTGGCAAAGCCATCATGCCGTAATTGTTTTCATGTTGTGAGTTAAAGGGTGTGGTTTGCGCTGCTGTGGTGCGCGCCCATCCTTTTTTATTGAGCAAACAGGCAAATATGAAACAGAATAATTCAACCGTAATGACCGTACAAAAACCGTGGGTGGACAAAACCTTCAAAATGTTGACGCTGGCCAACGCTGCGTTGGTGTTGTTGATTATCATTGCCATTATTGGCTCTCTTATTTTCAGTGCTGCAGATACGTTTTCAACCCAAGGCTTGGCGTTTTTGTGGAAAGAGGCGTGGGATCCTGTCGCCAATGACTACGGCGCATTAGGCCCGATTGTTGGTACGCTGCTTACCGCAGGGATTGCGATTGTCTTGGCTCTGCCCGTGAGTTTTGGAATTGCGATTTTTTTAACCGAACTCTCGCCTAAGTGGTTGCGTCGCCCGTTGGGCACGGCGATTGAGTTGCTCGCGGCGATTCCGTCGATTATCTATGGCATGTGGGGCTTGTTTGTGTTGGCCCCGCTATTGGCTAAATATGTTCAGCCACTGATTATCAACACCATCGGTCAGTTGCCTGTGATTGGCAAATTGTTTGCCGCGCCCGCTCTGGGTGTTGGCGTGTTTACTGCGGGTGTGGTGTTGGCGATTATGATTGTGCCGTTCATCAGTTCGGTGTTGCGCGATGTGTTTGAGCTCGTGCCCGCTATGCTCAAAGAGTCGGCCTACGGTTTGGGTGGCACAACGTGGGAAGTGGTGCGCCACGTGGTGATTCCGTACACGCGCATCGGCGCGGTTGGCGGCACGATTTTGGGTTTGGGGCGCGCGCTGGGCGAGACAATGGCGGTGACTTTTGTGATTGGTAACTCGCACGGCTTGCAAGCGTCGCTGTTTGCGCCGAGCAACAGCATTGCCTCGACGATTGCCAATGAGTTTGCCGAAGCCTCTGATCAACATTTATCAGCGTTGTTGGCCTTGGCGTTGGTGCTGTTTCTCATCACCACAGTCGTGTTGGCCTTTGCCAAGCTGCTGTTGTCGCGTTTTGACAGCAAATAAGGGGAAATGATGAATCAAGCATTGTATGTGCGCCGTCGGCGCACCAACGCCATCATGCTGACTTTGACCGCTATTTCGGTGGTCATTGGTTTGGTGTGGTTGGTGTGGATTTTATGGTCTTTGTTGTCCAAAGGCTTGCCCGCTTTGAGCGCGAGTTTGTTTCTTGAAAACCAACCGACCATGGGCGAAGTCGGTGGCGGGTTGAAAAACGCGATTGTCGGTAGTTTGTTGATGGTTCTGACGGCCACCGCGATGGCCACGCCCGTTGGGATTTTGGCGGGGACTTATTTGGCCGAGTATGGCCGCAACAATCGATTCACCCGCGTGGTGCGTTTTGTCAACGATATTTTGTTGTCTGCACCGTCGATTACCATCGGGATGTTTGCGTTTATTTTGTTTTATTTTGGCCTCAAAATGGGGGCGAATGCCAACTCAGGCTGGTCAGGTTCAATTGCTTTGGCGATTGTCATGTTGCCCGTGGTGGTGCGCACCACCGACGATATGCTCAAACTTGTACCAAATAGTTTGCGTGAAGCCGCCGTCGCGCTGGGTTGCCCGTACTGGAAAATGATTTTCACTATTTGCTACCGCTCGGCGCAAACGGGGATGATTACAGGGCTTTTGCTTGGTGTGGCGCGGATTTTTGGTGAAACCGCACCGTTGATTGTCACTGCTGTGGGCAATAATTTTTTCAGCACCGACATGAGTCAGCGCATGGCCAGTTTGCCTAAAGTGATTTTGGACTTTGCGTTAAGCCCCGATGAGAACTGGCAAAAACTCGCTTGGGGTGGCGCAATGCTCATCACATTCTTTGTGTTACTCATCAACATCACCACCCGCGCTATTGCCAATCGCAAAACCTAATTGAGAGAATTCTATGAATATTTTGTCACAAGAAACCGCTAAAATTGAAGTTAAAAATCTTGACTTTTATTATGGTGAACACAAAGCCCTGAAAGACATTAACTTGATTATTCCTGAAAAAAAGGTCACGGCGTTTATCGGCCCATCAGGCTGCGGCAAGTCGACTTTGTTGCGTACCTTAAATCGCATGTTTGAGCTGTATCCCGACCAACGCGCCACGGGTGAAATCAACTTTGAGGGTGAAAATATTTTGACCTCGAAAACCGATGTGTCGATTTTGCGTGCCAAAATTGGCATGGTGTTTCAAAAACCCACGCCGTTTCCGATGAGCATTTACGAAAATGTGGCGTTTGGCGTGCGCTTGTTTGAAAAGTTGTCCAAAGGCGAGATGAATGAGCGCGTTGAGTGGGCGATTAAAAAAGCCGCCCTGTGGGATCAGGTTAAAGACAAATTGCATCAATCAGGCAACAGCTTGTCGGGCGGTCAGCAACAGCGATTGTGCATTGCCCGTGCGATTGCGGTCAAACCACAGGTTTTGTTGATGGATGAACCGTGTTCCGCGCTTGACCCGATTTCGACCACCAAAATTGAAGAACTCATTACCGAGCTCAAGCAAGATTACACGGTGGTGATTGTTACGCACAATATGCAACAAGCGGCGCGTTGTTCGGACTACACGGCGTACATGTATTTGGGCGAGTTGATTGAGTTCAACGAAACGAGGCAAATGTTCCTTAAACCTGCACGGCAAGAGACCGAGGACTACATTACGGGTCGTTTTGGTTAATAAAAAATCATTTAAAGGATTATCATGAGCAATCTACATTCATCAAGAATTTATCAAGACGAGCTTGAAAATTTGCGCACTGCGATTTTAAAAATGGGTGGAAAAGTCGAGTCGCAATTGCGTCAAGCCGTTTTGGCTTACTCTGAGGGCAATCGCGAATTGGCCAATCAGGTTATGAGTATTGAGCGTGAAGTCAACCAAGAACACTTGGATATTGACCATGCTTGCTCCGAAATCATTGCCTTGCGCCAACCCGCAGCGGGCGATTTGCGCATGCTCTTAGGTTGTATTCGCGCTATTTCAGACCTTGAGCGGATTGGCGATGAAGCTTCTAAAATTGCTAAAATGATTCTTCAACAAGACGATAAGCGTGCTAAATTACCACGAGTTCACTCGATTTACCAGTCGGCTGAGTTGGCGGCCAGCATGTTGCGCCAGTCGTTAGACGCTTTTGCTCGTGAAAATACCACGCAAATGAGTGCGGTTTTTGCGGCAGATTTAGAATTGGACTCGCACTATCAGGCCAGCATGCGTCAATTGATTACCTTTATGATGGAAGATCCGCGCACCATCAGCGCAGCCTTGGATGATTTGTGGGTGGCTAAAGCCATTGAACGTGCGGGTGATCATGCCGAAAACATTGCTGAAACCGCGATTTATATTTTTGAAGGCGAAGATGTGCGTTACGCACACAACAATCCAAGCGAGGTGTGATGAATATTCAACCGAGTATTTTGGTGGTCGAGGACGAAGACGACATTGCGCAATTGTTGCAATTTGGCTTGCAACGAGCAGGTTTTGCAGTGGTGCGTGCCGCGCATTTGCAGGAGGCACAAACCATAGTTAAAAAAGTGCTGCCTGATTTGATTGTGTTGGATTGGATGTTGCCCGATGGCGATGGGGTCGCTTGGTTGGCGCAGTTGCGCCGCGATGAGCGCACGCGTGGCTTGCCGATTATCATGTTGACGGCACGTGCGCAAGAAGATGATAAATTGCGTGGGCTTGAGTGTGGCGCAGATGATTACATCACCAAACCCTTTAGCCCCAAAGAGTTGGTGGCGCGGATTCAAACCGTATTGCGCCGCGCCGCGCCGCAGCATGTGGTGCAGGTGTTGGCTGTTGGGGAATGCCAACTCAATGATGATGACCATCGGTTGAGTCACAAAACGACGGGTATGAGTGAGACCTTGGGCAATACCGAATACAAATTATTGAAGTTTTTACTCACCCATCCCAATAAAGCATTTTCGCGTACTCAATTGTTGGATTTGGTGTGGGGCGACCATGTTTATATTGAAGAGCGCACGGTAGACGTTCATATTTTGCGGTTGCGTAAAATCTTGCACAAGTTTGAACTGCACAGCATGCTCGAAACTGTTCGTGGTGTGGGTTATCGTTGGAATGCCTAACTTATGATGAAGCCTGTTTCATTTTGGCGTGACTTAAGCCCCATTTTGTTGATGGGGGCAGCTGCGGTCGTGCTGTCGAGTTTTTGGGAAATGGCGTGGTTGGGTTGGTTGCTGTGGGTGTTTTTGCTGCTTTGGCGGTTATCCAGCCATTATCGCGAGTTGAACTTATTTGCGTTGTGGCTGTCGCATCCCGTTAGCCAAAATGTACCGTCAGGGCATGGCGTGTGGACGGAGATTTTCGCTAAGCTTTACGCTTTGCGTCGCACTGATGAGTTGCACGAAGCGCAACTGGCCGAATGGCTGGAGCGGTTTCAAAACACCATGCGCCATTTGCCCGATGGCGTGATTTTGATGAATCGTCAATCTGAGTTAGAATGGGCCAATCCCGTCGCCGAGCAGCATTTTCAGTTTACTTTAGCGCAAGATAAAAACAATCGTATAGTTAACTTGGTGCGTGTGCCCGCCTTGGTCGAATTGATTCAGCAAAGTGTTTATGATGTACCGCTTAAGCTCAGTTATTTCAATCGAGTACTCGCAATCACGCTCATCAACTTTGAAGAGCAGCGTGTCATTTTGGTCAGTCGTGACATCACCGAAACCGAAAAAGTCGATGCGATGCGTCGAGACTTTATTGCCAACGCCTCGCATGAACTGCGCACACCATTAACGGTGATTGCAGGCTTTTTAGAGCACGCCAAAGAAGCTGCGGATATCTCGTTCGAACAGCAGCAGCAACAAATTGACCTCATGCATCGTCAGGCTGAACACATGACCGTGTTGATTCAAGACATGCTCATGCTTTCGCGCCTTGAAAGTGACGTGGTGGTTGAGGATGAACCTGTTGATATGCCTGCATTGTTGGCGCAACAAATCCATCAAGCACAAGCGTTGTCTAATGGTGAGCTGAAGATTCATGCTGCAATTGCCCCCATTCACTTGCAAGGCAGTCCAGCAGAGCTGCTCAGCGTGGTGAGTAACTTATTGACCAATGCCGTGCGTTACACATCCGCAGGAGGACAAATTCATGTGCTCTGGGCTTTGCGCGCAGGCTTGCCCACGTTAAGTGTTCAAGACACAGGCGCAGGCATTGCCAATGAGCACATTCCGCGCTTGACGGAGCGGTTTTATCGCGTCAATAAAGATCAGTCACGAGCCAGCAAAGGCACAGGTCTTGGTCTAGCGATTGTTAAACATGTACTGCTTCGTCATCAAGCTACATTGAGCATAGAGTCCAAGCTGGGGGAGGGCAGTATTTTTACTGTTGTATTTCCAACGCATCGCCAATTAAACGAAAAACCCCTTGACTAAAGCCAGTCCCTCCCCCATAATCTCGTTTCTTCGCAAAAACGAAGAAAGAAGTTGAGGGAAAAGAAGTTTCAAGTCAAGTAAAAAAGAACTTGACGAGTAGTGCGAAACGGTTCATAATCTCGCTTCTGTGCTGAACGAAGTTTAGC
>JBOFII010000031.1:0-5143 GCA_051650085.1 Formosimonas sp. | reverse complement strand
GAATGGCACAGGCGAACAATCATTATGGCTCTGAGCGTCTATTGTGCTCTTTGAGAAGCCGAATATACGGTTGCAGTCGTACTTTTGTTGAAATCTATAGTCTTTAACTTGCAAAACGTGGGGAGTCCATATACGCACGCTTTTAGCGGGAATCCAGTGGGCGCGAAGAGCATATTATTAAAACGGCAATCAAATACATTGTCACTGCGGGCTTGCTTTCGGTACTCGAATCAGTGCTTCTCCCCCGCAGTCTGCTTGCAAGGGGATTGCGGGTCAAGCCCGCAATGACGGGGTTTCTTTGTTAAGGTTGATTGAAAATTGATTGGCAAGGCCAATCAAAAGCTTTGCGTTTGTCTGGATTCCAGCTAAAACCTTGCGGGAATGACGAGAGGTTTGCTTTTAGGTTGCTCGGCTTTGCAGAATGAATTTTTAGAGGTTGCCTATAGATTCAGTGCAGCAAAAGCATACGGGAATGACGGCATTCGTGCGTAAAAAGGTTACAATGCCGCCATGAATACACCAAATACATCCAAAATCACCCAACGCGGCTGGGCTTTTTACGATTGGGCCAATTCGTCTTACGCGCTGGTCATCAACACCGCGCTGTATCCGTTGTATTTTCAGGCCGTCACTGAGCAAAAAACCCAAGCGTTTGAGGTGCTGGGTTACTCGGTCAGTCCAAATGCGGCGTACAGTTATTCGCTCACGTTGTCGTTTTTGATTTTGGTGTTTTTGTCGCCTGTTTTATCGGCGATTGCCAGCAGTCGCGGTAATAAACTCACTTTTTTGAAGGCTTTTTGCACCATGGGCGCGTTGTCGTGCATGGGTTTGTTTTTCTTTCGCACGGCCGAGGATTTGTGGCTGGGCTTGCTGCTCAACATCTCGGCGAGCATTGGGTTTTATGGCTCGCTGGTGTTTTACAACGCGTTTTTGCCCGAAGTGGCCGATGAGGCGCAACAAGACGCGCTGTCGGCGCGGGGCTTCGCGCTCGGTTACGCAGGTTCGCTCATCATGCTCGTCATCTCGCTGGTTTTGGTGCAAGTGGTGGCCGATGATGCGAGCCGCTCGTTTTACACGCGGCTGTGCTTTTTCTTGACAGGTTGCTGGTGGCTCGGCTTTGCGCAATACAGCTTTGCGCGATTGCCCGCCAATCGTCAGTTGAGTGCGGATGAACACACCGCGCATGGCCGTCAATCGGTGGCACATCTGGTGCGCGAGAGTTATCAGCAGTTGCAGGGCACTTTACACAAAATCACCGCCAATCCGCGCTTAAAGTGGCTTTTGACCTCGTTCTTTTTTTACAGTGTCGGCATGCAAACGGTGTTTTTGATTGCCACCTTCATCGGCACAGAAATCGGCTTGGGCACGACCAAAATGATTTTGACCATCATGGGGCTGCAAATCGAGGCGATTATTGGCGCGTTGAGTTTTGCGTGGTTGGTCAAACGCATCGGCAATGGCAATGGCTTAATCGGCGCGGTGAGCATTTGGGTTGGGATTTGCTTGATGATTCATTATTTGGCCGCCAGCGCGGCGAGCAATCCGAACGCCGAGTCGATGTTTTTTGTTACCGCAGGGCTGGTCGGCTTGGTCATGGGCGGCGTGCAGTCGGTGTCGCGTTCAACCTACAGTAAATTGTTGCCCAAGTCCGACGATGCGGCGACGTTTTTTGGCTTTTATGATGTGTTGGAAAAAGTCTCAATCGTGGTTGGCACGTCGCTGCACGGCTACCTCATCAACCGCACGGGCAACACGCAAGCCTCGGCCTTGGCTCTGGCGGCGTTTTTTGTGGTCGGCGTGTTGTGTTTGCTTCAGTTTCGGCGTTATGAAGCGAGAAGGGCAGAGTGCTTATAACTGTGGGCAGGCTGCGCTGGTTTGGATTTGTGGAAAGCTTGAGTCGCCAGCGCGTTCCCACACCGTGACGCATGTGCCTGTTTCAAAGTTGCTGTCGTTTTGCAGCAGGATGGATTCATTGGGCGCAACTTTGATGGTGTATTGGTACAGTGTTTTGCTGCTGCTTTGCAACAAACCAAATAATTGCCCCAGCCCTAAATTCACCCCCCAACCATGCCCGCCAAACCCAACGCCGACGTTGACAGGCAGTGGGTTGTGTTGACTTTGCGTCACGATGGTTTGCTTGTCGGTGATTTTGCCCAAGCGATTGCTGGCGGGGGTGTTGGTGGATTGAGTGCTGGCGCAGCCTGCTAAAGTCAAACCAATGAGCAATGTGCTGATGTGTTTCATGAGTGTCCAGTTTTATCGAATGCGGCGTGCGCCGATGAGGCGCGGTTGCCAATATGGATTGGTCAGGCTGTCAACGCGCACTACGCCGCCTGTTGACGGGGCGTGGATGAAAAAAGTGTCACCTAGATAAATGCCTGAATGCGAATTGGGTTGACCGCTGGTGTTGAAAAACACCAAGTCACCTGCTTGCAGCGCAGATGGCTCAAGTCGTTGACCAAACTCGGCCTGCTTGGCGGCCACGCGCGGCAAGTTGAGGTTGAGCGCGTTTTTTGCGCTGTATTGAATCAAGCCAGAGCAGTCAAAACCCTCGCTGGGCGACGAGCCGCCGAAATGATAGGGCGTGCCAAGCAGTTGCATGGCGTAGGTGGCAATGGCGCGATTGGGGCCTTGGCCAACGGTGACGTTGATGGGTGGTTTTTTGTAGGCCACACGATGTGGCGTGGTGCTGCAGGCCACCAGCAGCAACGCCGCGAGAACCATGAATATTCGCCGCCCGTTCATAAGGCCAAACTCGCTAACACAGGCGTGTGATCCGACGGTTGCTCGTGGCGGCGCGGCTCTTTGTCAATCGTGCAGCTGGTGCATTGCGCAGCGAGCGGTGCGCTCAATAAAATATGGTCGATGCGCAAGCCCGCGTTGCGGCGAAAGCCCATTTGTCGGTAATCCCACCACGAGAATGATTTATCGGCCTGCTCAAACAGACGAAATGCGTCGCTCAAACCCAAACCAATCAAGCCTTGAAATGCATCGCGCTCGGCTGGCGAGACCAAGTTGCAGCCCTCCCATTTATCGACGTTGTGCACGTCGCGGTCTTCGGGGGCGATGTTGAAGTCGCCCAATAAGGCGAGCTTAGGATGTTGTTGCATCTCGCTGGCGATGTAGTCGTGCAGGGCGGCGAGCCAGTTCATTTTGTAGACAAATTTATCAGAGTCCAAGGCTTGGCCGTTGACAATATAAGCACAAATGATGCGCACGCCGTTGATGGTCGCGGCAATCAAGCGTTGCTGCGGGTCGTCAAAATTGGGCAGATTTTTTTGCACGTCGCCCTGCGGCAGTTTGCTGACAATCGCCACGCCGTTGTAGGTTTTTTGCCCTGTGAACGACACATGCAAACCCGCGTCGATAAATGCTTGCAGCGGGAAAACCTCGTCGGTCATTTTGGTTTCTTGCAAACACAGCACGTCAACGGGCTGCTGCGCCATGTAGTCAAGCACCTGCGGCAGGCGCACTTTGAGGGAATTGACATTCCACGTGGCAATGGTAAAAGTGCTCATCATCCTATTTTCTGGCTCACAAAAAAGCCCAAAGCGAGCAGCGCAATGCCCAAAAGCACGCTGCCCAAAACATAACATACAGCCACCGTCCAATCGCCGCGCCGCAGCAATTGAACGGTTTCTAACCCAAAGGCGGAAAACGTCGTCAAACCGCCTAAAAATCCTGTGAATACAAATAGCCGCAATTCATGGCTAAAAAAGGCATATTTGTCGGCCAATCCTGCCAAAATGCCTGCGAGCAAACATCCGAGCAGGTTGACCAAAAACGTGCCGATAGGGAATTTGCCCCAAGCCAGCATTTGGCCACCCCAGCTGGCCAGCACAAAACGCAGCACCGAGCCGAGTGCGCCGCCGATGGCAATGTATAAAAACGGCATAAATAATTTTTCAAACAAAACCATATTGTACACAAATGTCGTTAAAGTTCTGCCAAATTACCTTAATTAACAGCGGCAAAGCCTATGCTTTTGCGCCAAACTCGGCTAATATGCCGCATCAATCAACACATGGATGAATTATGGGACACAGTGAATCAAATCTGTCAATCAACCCGCTGCGCCACGACTGGACGCTGGACGAAATCGCCGCATTATACGCGCAGCCGTTAATGGAATTGGTCTATCAAGCGCAAACCATTCACCGCCAATACCACGTAGCGGGCGCGGTCGAAAAAGCGGTTTTGCTCAACATCAAAACAGGCGCCTGCCCCGAAGACTGCGGCTATTGCTCACAATCGGCGCACTACGACACAGGGCTTGAAAAAGAAAAACTCATGCCGTTGGATGAGGTCTTGGCCGCCGCACAAAACGCCAAAGCCGCAGGCGCACAGCGTTTTTGCATGGGCGCAGCATGGCGCAGCCCACCAGCGGCCGCCATGCCCGCGCTCATCGACATGATTGCAGGCGTCAATGCGTTGGGTCTGGAAACCTGCATGACCTTGGGCATGCTCAAAAAAGAGCAGGCCGACACCTTGGCCGACGCGGGTTTGGCGTATTACAACCACAACATCGACACCTCGCCCGAATACTACGACCAAGTGGTCAGCACGCGCACCTTCAGCGACCGCATGGACACACTCAACAAAGCGCGTGATGCGGGCCTCAAACTGTGTACGGGCGGTATTTTGGGCATGGGCGAATCCCGCGCCGACCGCATCAGCATGCTGCAAGTTTTGGCGCACATCGCGCCGCACCCTGAATCTGTGCCGATTAACCGCCTCGTGCCGATTGACGGCACGCCATTGGCCGATGTTGAGCGCATCGACGATGAAGAATGGATTCGCACCATCGCGGTTGCCCGCATCATCATGCCCGCCACAACCCTGCGTCTTGCCGCTGGCCGCCACGAACTCGACTGGGCCGCGCAAAATTTATGCTTTTTGGCAGGCGCAAACTCGGTGTTTTACGGCGATAAACTGCTCACCACGCCGAATGTGGCAGCGGCTGAGGATGAGCGCAAGATTTTTAAATTGCAGCAAGTGCAGTAAGTTAAAACGCCGTTGTTGGACAACGGCGTTTTTTTATGAATGATTACTTGCTTGGGCTAGAAATGGTGTGGTAGCAATGACGATGAAAAACCCCATCCAATTGATTGGCGTTAATTGTTCACCTAAAAATATTAATGAC
>JBOFII010000030.1:0-28310 GCA_051650085.1 Formosimonas sp. | reverse complement strand
ACTTGACTGGATAGCTGTTCAACCCACTCTGGAGGTATGTGTGGCAACTTCGGATGTTGAGTTTTCTGTGTCATGATGTTTTTCCTTCTTTAGGTTGGAGGGTAGAGTATCATTTACACAGATTTTTTTACAGGCTCCTTGTTTAAGTACGTATTCGTATGACCCTGCTTGCAACGGGGCGGCCATGGTAAAACTATCTGCCGCTGAAGTGCCATCAACTTGTACCAAATTGATGCCATTAAGGGTTTGAGCACCCACACCGCCCGCATTATGCACACTCAATCGAGTGGTTCCCGAAGTATTGCCTAGCACATGTACTCTATCCGTCGGCGAATTGTCATCGCCCAGCTGCGTTTCAAGGTGAATCACCGAACCTGCCGTGCCTATGTAATTGCCGCCTATCGTTAATGTGTGGGCAATATTTTGAAAGTTGATTTGTCCTGAATTCGCCAAACCTTGAGTCAAATTTGAGTGATTTGTCACATTCCAAATACTGCTTGCATCAACAGTCGCATTGCTTATGTTGCTCATTGCTCCTGTATAAATGGTGCCGTTGCTTAGATTAAAATTTGCAGTACTGCCATCTGCGCTTACAACGGCATCACCTGAAAGTGTTGATGCATTGGCGTTCACAATCAACTGAGCAGAGTTGGCCGTTAAGCCAAAACGGGTCGGTAAATCGCTGCCGTTACTGACAAACAGCAATTTTTGCCCTGCGCTGGCCGATGCTTTAGTTTGATTGAGGTTAAGCGTTGAGGCTCCCCCTGCCACTCTAATGACAGAGCCTTGAGCAGCACTCAATTGATAGTTGTTTAAAGTGATATGGTTGGGTTCAGGGGGTTGATTTCTCCCATCTATTTTGTTCGAAATCAAGGCCACTGCCATGGATTGATTGCCTAAAGCAACAATCGAGCCTCCGCCCAACAACGCCAAATCACCGCCGTTATATGCCATCACACCTGTATTGTAAACGCCGTCCACTCTCACATTCGCTTGTCCAAACGCTTTAAGCACCCCTCGTTCAGAACTCACAATACCTTTTGCCGCACTACCTGAAACACTCACTTGTACTGTGTTTAAATTGAGTTCTGATTGATTGTTTAAAGGTGACTCTGCGCTTTCAATCGCTGAGCCATTTACCGCATTGGTCAAAGTCACTTGTGTATGACCCGCAACACTAACTTTTGCACTGTTAACAACACCAAAACTCCAATCACCTGAATTTTGACTGTCTGTTATAGATAGGTTATTCAGTTTGCCTGTTGTACCTGCATCTTGAAAATGTAACGCCTCTTGACCGACGTTATTCACGTTTATATTTAACAGTCCAGTAGAAATCAAACTCCCACCAGCACTGACTCTGGCACCGCCCACATTACTGGTACTGGATTGCACTATTGTATCAACGGCACTCAACTCAGTTCCTGCACCGTGTACAGAAATCACTTGAGTGCCCGCACCATTACCGCTGTAACTGGGTCGAGACAACGTACAAACCGAGCCATCACTTGCAGAAGCCGTACTGGCAAAAGCAGAACCATCCGCCCCATAATCGGCACACAAAGCCCACGCATTGGATGGGATGCAAGCCAAGCTAGCCGCAATTGCGGAAAGCGCAAGTGTTTGGTGTTTTACAATCATGTTAACCCTCAGATTTTTAAGTTGTTTTCGCGGCGGCGAATATAGCATAAAACATGAAAAAATATACCTTTAATCATACCTTTGCTTAAGCTCCGCTATTGACCCTACAACCAACTGCTCCAAAATCGACACATCCAAATCCGCCAGTCGCTTAAAGTACAAGCAACTCTTACCCATTCTATGTTTGCCCAGTTTGGCCAATTCATCTGCCGCCCCATCCCAATATGGCGCGAGATAGAGTACGATTTCTCTGCCTCGAATGGCAAAACCCGTCAAAAAATAAGTCCCACTATGACCCGTTGCATAAGTGTAGTGGTACGAGCCATAGCCAACAATGCTGGCACCCCACATAACAGGAGTCTCTTGAGTCACTTGAGCCAGCAAGGCCATGAGCACTGCACAATCGGCACGCTGCTCATCACTGGCTCGCGCGTCAAGGTAGGCCTCAACACTGGCATGGGTTGGTTGGGTTTTTTGCTCTTTCATCAAAACACCTCACAATCGTTCCACCTGCGTCACCCCCACCACTTGCATGAGCGCATTAGTCGCCTTGGTCAGTTGGGTGGCACTTTCGACTTCTAGGCTAAATATCAATTGACATTGCGTGTTCATCTGCCCTGCGCGTTGCGTGCGCAGACCGCTGATGAGGATTTTGTCGCGGGCGAGGACTTCGGTGATGTGTTTCATCATGTCGACCGATTCGTGGGCATGGACGAGCACGTCAACCGAGTAGCGTGCGCCGAGTCGGGCGGCCCAGGTGCAGTTGAGGACGCGCTCGGGGTGCTGGCTTTGCATGTGGGCGAAGTTGCTGCAACTCATCCGATGAATCGATACGCCTTTGCCACGAGTGACAAATCCTGCAATGTCATCGGGCGGGGCGGGTTTGCAGCATTTGGCAAGTTGAGTTAATAAATCGTCCAGCCCGACGACCAGCACGCTGCCATGATTGGTGCTGCTGGTTTTGCTGCTGAGCCAGTTGATGTCTTCGATGCGCTCTTTGGCAGGTTCAACGACAGGGTTGAAATGCGTTTCGAGGTTGTGCGCGGTGAGTTCTTCGCGGGCAAAGCCGATGTAAAAGTCGTCGAGTTTGTCGTAGCCCAAGGCTTGGGCGAGTTCGTCGTGTTTGACAGCGGTTTTACCGAGGCGTTGCAGTTCTTTTTCAAACACGGTGCGGCCTTGCGCGACGTATTCGCTGGAGGCTTGGGCGTTGAACCATGCGCGGATTTTGCTTTTGCTGCGCGGGCTGGCGGTGAATTCGTCGCGCAGCCAGTCGCGCGATGGGCCGCCTTGTTTGGCCGCGCTGATGTGGACGGTTTGTCCTGTTTGCAGGCGGGTGTTGAGCGGGACAATTGCGCCGTTGACTTTTGCGCCGCGGCACAAGTGGCCTAAGTTGGTGTGCACATAATACGCAAAGTCAATCGGCGTGGCGCCACGCGGCAGTTCAATGACTCGCGCATCGGGCGTGAGCACGTAAATGTGCGGGTCGTTGAGTTTGAAGGCTTTGTCTGAAGCGGTGAGCGTATGGGTTAAGTCGGATTGCCAGCTGATGAGTTGGCGCACCCATGCGATTTGCGCGTCGTATTCGGACTGCGCACTGTTGGCCGCGCCTTCTTTATAGCGCCAATGCGCGGCCACGCCGTATTCCGCAAATTGGTGCATCTCGCGGGTGCGGATTTGCACTTCAATCGGCCGCCCGTCGTCACCGACCACCACGGTGTGCAAGGACTGATAACCGTTAGGTTTGGGCCGCGCGATGTAGTCGTCAAACTCTTTGGGAATCGGTTGCCACAGATGGTGCAAAACGCCCAAAACGCTGTAGCAATCCTTCACCGATTCGACCATAATCCGAAACGCGCGAATGTCGTATAAATCGGCAAACTGCAGGTTTTTGCCGCGCATTTTGTTGTAAATGCTGTAAATGTGTTTGGGGCGACCCGAAATCTGCGCGTGAATCTGCTGCGCCTTTAAGTCGCGCTGCAAATGCGCGATGGAGTTGTGCACAAACGCTTCGCGCTCGGTGCGTTTTTCGTCCAGCCACGTGGAAATTTCTTTATAAACAGCAGGTTGCGCGAAGCGAAACGCCAAGTCTTCCAATTCCCACTTAACTTGCCACACGCCGAGCCGATTGGCCAGCGGCGAGTACAACAGCAGGGTTTCTTGCGCGACTTCGGGCGGGCAAACACATTTGCTTTGTGCGTAATAGCGCAAAGTCTGCAAACGCGAGACCAATCGCAAAATCACCACGCGAATGTCATTGGCCATCGCCAAAAGCATTTTGCGCACCCGCTCGACTTGCTCGGCAGTGCTGGCTGTGCTGCTTTTGGTTTGTAGGCCAACCTGCATCAGTGCGTGCAAATTGGCCACCCGCTGCGCTTGTGCTTCGCCCCACTCAGCGGCGAGTTTTTGCACAGTTGTGCCATTCATGAAGTCAAACAAATACGCGGTCACATGCAAATCGTCGGCCACGCCCAGCCGCTGTAAAAGCTCGCTCATGCCCATTGCGTGTGCGAACTTGGCCTCGCCAGAGGTCAAACATGAATCGGCATAACGCGCCCGCGCCGCGTCATGTGCCTGTTGTACAATAGTGGAGAGTTCAGACATAAACATGAAAGATAATCAACAAGCCTGCATCCTATCACAGGATGGCTGTAGTACAATCGAAACCGATTCAAAAGGAAAACACATGGACATTTATTCATCTTACGCATGGTTGATTGCCGCTGGTATTTTGGTTACGGTCGAAATCGCCACGGGCACATTTTATTTACTCATGCTGGCGATTGCCGCGCTCATCACATGGCTCATCGAGCGCATGGGCGGCAGTTTTATGCTGCAAAGCAGCGTGTTTTTAATCAGCTCGATTGTGCTGTGTTATGCCGTGCATCGCTATCGCCACCAACGCCAAGCCCACGAAACAATCAATGTGGCCAGCGATTTAGATGCGGGCGAGTCCGTGCAAGTCACATGGCGCAATGGCGTGGGCAGCGCATTTTATCGCGGCACCAACTGGCAAGTGGTTTTACAGTCGCCTGTAGCCGAGCCTGCTGACGGCACGTATCACATCATTCGGTTGGACGGCAATCGCTTGCTGGTTCGACCCGTATAAATTTTTATCACAACCCAAGGAGTTCTCATGTCTTTTGCAACGATTTTGCCGATTGTTATATTGGTTTTAGCGATTTTTGTGGTTTTGCAAACCGTTAAAGTTGTCCCGCAACAAAACGCTTGGGTGGTTGAGCGGTTTGGCAAATACAACCGTATTTTGCAACCAGGTTTGAATATTTTAGTGCCTGTAATGGATCGCGTGGCCTACCGTCACTCACTCAAAGAAATCCCGATGGATGTACCCAGCCAAGTCTGTATCACCAAAGACAACACGCAGTTGCAGGTCGATGGCGTGATTTACTTTCAAGTCACCGACCCGATGAAAGCTTCGTACGGCTCATCCAACTTTATTTTTGCCATCACGCAATTGGCGCAAACCAGTTTGCGCAGCGTGATTGGCCGTTTGGAATTGGACAAAACCTTTGAAGAGCGCGAAATCATCAACGCGCAAGTGGTCAGCGCACTCGATGAAGCGGCGACCAACTGGGGCGTAAAGGTTTTGCGCTACGAAATTAAAGACCTCGTGCCACCAGCTGCGATTTTACACTCCATGCAAGCGCAAATCACCGCCGAACGCGAAAAACGCGCCTTAATCGCCGCCTCTGAAGGGCGCAAACAAGAGCAAATCAACATCGCCACAGGTGAGCGCGAAGCGTCGATTCAACGTTCAGAAGGCGAGAAACAAGCCGCCATCAACCGCGCCCAAGGTGAAGCCGCCTCGATTTTGGCCGTCGCCGAAGCCAACGCCACCGCGCTGCGCCAAATCGGTGAAGCCACCCAAGCCAACGGCGGTGTGACCGCCATGAACCTCAAAGTAGCCGAACAATATGTGCAAGCCTTCCAAAACATGGCCAGCAAAAACAACACCTTAATCGTCCCCGCCAATATGGGTGACTTATCCACCCTCATCAGCAGCGCGATGAAAATCGTTGAGACACAAAAAAACTAAACGTTTAAATGCCTGTTTGACAGGCATTTTTCATATCAAAATACCCAATCTATGCGACAATATTTGATGGGGAACTGTCATGCCGCGCTGGACGCGGCATCTCTTTGATAAGGCGATTGCGGGTCTAGCCCGCAATGACAGCGGAGAGTCACATTTTGAAGCGGGTTGTGCATGTTTGATTTAAATGAGTTACTTGAGTTTTTTGACCGTGGCACAATTGCGCGCAGCCATAATTACATTCACGACATTGCCAATAGTAAAATTGAATTTGATGTTAGAGAAAGCCGCGCGGGCATCAGTTACAAGGCTGGTGCTGTCGTAAGAGGCACTCGAATTTACCACACCAACGTACTGTTTAATGACGACAACGAAATCATCGTTTGTGATTGCACCTGTCCTGTCGGCTACGCCTGCAAACACGGCGCAGCATTATTGGCCGCTGTGGCACTCACCAAATTTTCATCTAAAAAAACCATCAACCCAAGCGAGCAAACTGCCAAAAATTGGCTCAACCAACTCACATTGGCCGCCCAAGCTCACCACAATGCCGCTGTTGAGCCCGCGCTCACTTCACCGTTCATCTACGTTTTGCAACCTTACGCTTCTTTTGCGCCACGTGAGCTCAATATTGTGGTGCAAAAAGTGCGTTTACTCAAAAATGGTGAGCCGTCACTCACCGCAGCAGGTAAAACATGGAATGATTTTTATTCGGTCGCAAGCGACAGCAAAATCAGTGCGCTGGACAAACGCTTGATGAACGCGCTGCACACCCAACAACGCGCCAACAACGTACCGATGTCGTTCGGTCGCCAAATGATCAACGGCATTGCACAGTCGATTGTGCAAGAAATGGCACAAACAGGTCGTTTTTACTGGCTCAGCCACAATCAACTCAAGCTCTATTGGCATGATGAGCCACATCAACTTGACTTTACATGGCAAGAGTCTGACGATGCAGAAACTGCGCAATTGAGCACACTGTGGTGCAACAGCAATGGTGTTCCGTTAGCCGATCACGAGCATTTATACCTCATCCCCAGCGAACCGCCGACCTACATCAACAGTCAAACAGGCCAAGTCGGCCCACTCATCACCCGCTACCCGCAAACCATGCTCACCTCATTGTTGCAAGCGCCGACCATTCCGATGAGCATGACCGCCGATTTAGAAGCCATGCTTGACGCGCTGCCTGAGGAAGTCGCCCTGCCCGCACCCAGCAGTGTCGCGCGGCCTGAACATTTTGGCGACCCACAACCGATTTTGCTCACCCAAGGCGAACCAGAGCGCTGGATGGCACTGCCGCAAGAGCCGCTGCAAGGCTTTGCCAAACTCATGTTTGAGTACGACGGCGGGCTTGTCTCGTTTGCCCAATCGGGTGAAACATTCAAAGGCCTTGTCAACGGCACCAAAGTCACCCAACACCGCAACCGCGCCTTTGAACGCGAAGCCGTACAACGCTTGCTTGCAGGCTTATCTGAATTCACCTTGAGCGAGCCGTATGGTGACATTGTTCACGCGCCGTTTGAACTGTGGTTTGAAGCCGTCAACCGTTTGGATTTTTTCACGCCGTTCGGCTGGCAAATTCGGCACACCAGCCACAGCCCGCTCAACATCCACCGCGCCAGTGCGCCGAATATCGCTCTAACCGAATTCTCTGAGGCTGAAAACGATTGGTTCAGTTTGGGCATGCACATCGAAGCCAACAACCAACGCTACAACTTGAGCGAATTGCTCGGCTCGTTGATTGAAAAGCAGCCCAAACTGCTCGATGCACAACACATGAATCAGGTCGACGACAACGAATATTTATTCGCCATCGCCAGCGACGGCTGCAAAATCGCCCTGCGCATGGGCGACGTGCGCCCGATTTTGCTGCACTTGACCGACTTATTCAGCCATTCAAGTAACGATGGCGAACTCAAAATCGACCGCTACGACGCCATGCGCCTGCTCAACTTGCAGCACACGCTCGGCTTGGCCTACAGCGGCTCTGGCCGACTGCAAAAACTCCTCGACGCCTTCCAGCAAGGCCACGAGCAGCAACTGCCCGCGCCCGACAACTTCAACGGCACGCTGCGCCCGTATCAAGAAAAAGGCTTGGCATGGCTGCAATTTTTGCGCGAATCTGAGCACGGCGGCATTTTGGCCGACGACATGGGCTTGGGCAAAACCGCGCAAGCCTTGGCGCATATTTTGAGCGAAAAAAACGCAGGTCGGCTCGACTGCCCCGTTTTGATTGTCGCCACCACCTCGCTCATGCACAACTGGCGTTCGGAAGCCGCACGATTCACGCCGTCGCTCAACGTTTTGGTGCTGCAAGGCATGGCGCGTGGCGTGCATTTTGAACAGATTCCAGAACACGACATTGTGCTGACCACTTACCCGCTGCTGCCGCGAGACGAAGCCGTGTTGACCCAGCAAAAGTACCACATGGTCATTCTCGACGAAGCGCAAAACATCAAAAATCCCATGGCCAAAGCCGCGCAAGTGGCGCGTAAACTCAACACCCGCCACCGTTTGTGCTTAACGGGCACGCCGATGGAAAATCATTTGGGCGAGTTGTGGTCGCTGTATCATTTTTTGATGCCTGGTTTTTTGGGCAGCCAAGACGTGTTCAACAAACGCTTTCGTCACCCCATCGAAAAACGTGGCGAAACCGCCGCACAAAACGCTCTTGTCGCCCGCACCCAGCCGTTTATGCTGCGTCGGCGCAAAAGCGAAGTCGCCACCGAACTGCCACCCAAAACCACCACCGTGGTCAAAATCGACATGGGCAGTACGCAACAAAAACTCTACGAAGCGATTCGCGCCGCCATGCAAGCACAGGTGCAGCTGCAAATCGCCCAAAAAGGCTTTCGACGCAGCCACATTGAGATTCTTGACGCACTGCTCAAACTGCGCCAAGTCTGCTGTCACCCCAGTTTGCTCAAAATGGACAGCGTTAAAAAAGACATTGAGTCCGCCAAACTCAAAGCATTGGTCGAAATGGTGGTCGAGATGGTCAGCGAAGGCCGCCGCATTTTGATATTTTCACAATTCACCAGCATGCTCAGTTTGATTGAGCAGGCACTGGGCAAAAAACACATCGGCATGACCAAACTCACGGGGCAAACCAAACAACGCGCTCAAGTGATTGACGCGTTTCAAAACGGTGACATTCCTGTGTTTTTGATTAGCCTCAAAGCAGGCGGAGTCGGGCTGAACCTCACCGCCGCCGACACCGTGATTCACTACGACCCGTGGTGGAATCCCGCCGCCGAAGAGCAAGCCTCCGACCGCGCATGGCGCATCGGGCAAGACAAGCCTGTTTTTGTGTACAAATTGATTATTGCAGGCAGTATCGAAGAGAAAATCATCGACATGCAAACCCGCAAATCCGCGCTGGCCAACAGCGTACTTTCCAACGACACCGAGCAGTCGATTAAGTTCTCAGAAGATGATTTGTTGAATTTGCTCTCGCCGATTGTGGATGGGGTATAAAGCCAAAGCCCTGTCATTGCGGGCTTGACCCGCAATCTCCCGCATAAAGAATGCTGCATCTAGCTATTGGCGCTTCGCTTGAACGATGGGTTAAGCGTTTTCACAGCCATCTGCGCACGGTTGAGCTGTACTCAATATACTTGTCACCGTGGAGACTCTGCAGATGCGCTTCTTCAAGACGAACCTGCACTTGCATAAGGACTTCCCCAGCTGCCACAACCGCAAGAGTGACCGCGTTGGGTCGCACGAGAAACAATCCAAACAAGTTGATCCGCATAGACAGAAAAATCGGATTCCGCGAGAACGAGAAAAGACCTGTCGACACCAGTTCAGTTCTATTCTTTTCGTCGATGCCAATACGCCAAGAGTTACCCATTTGCGCTTGGGCAACAAGTAAAAATAGTAGTGAGATAACGAGTAGCGTCCAACCAACCTGACTGCAAAGTGAAGTTTGCAAATAATGCAAAGTACCAAGCAGTGGCATCCAAGACGGCGCAATTGCGTCCAGGGCGACGACGGCCGCTACCAAAACAATCAGTATCTTGAATGCACGACCGACATATCCATACGCATCGTCGCGAGTTGGCAGAACCAGTGGATTCTGGCCTGAACGCTTGTAGACAACCAGCGATCGCCAAGCAAAAGCCAACAGCAAATAAACGAAGAAGTAAAAAAGGAGGGCCATGGTGGGTTAAGACACCTGACTATTTAAACATCCGCCGAATCAATCACCGCATAAGCCGAATGATTGTGAATCGACTCGAAGTTTTCGGCCTCGACGCTAAAGCGTGTGACGTAAGGCTGCGCTTTGAGTACACCTGCGACATCGCGCACTAGGTCTTCAACGAATTTTGGATTGTCGTAAGCACGTTCAGTGACGTATTTTTCATCAGGGCGTTTGAGCAGGCCATACAACTCGCATGAACCTTGTGCTTCGATAGCGCTGATGAGCGCGTGCAAGTCAAACGCGGCATTGTCGCTCAACCCCATGTGCGCGGTGACGTGGGAGCGTTGGTTGTGTGCGCCGTAAGCAGAGATTTTTTTCGAGCATGGGCACAAGCTGGTCATCGGAATCAAGACCGACAACTCAATGCTGCTCACGCCGTTGGCATGCACGCCGTTGAGCGTGACTTCGTAATCCATCAGGCTTTTAATTCCCGATACTGGCGCGGTTTTTTCGACAAAATACGGAAAGCGCACGTGAATGTCGCCTTTGTGCGCTTCGAGCAAAGTCATCATGTCGGCAACCAATTGCTTGAAACTGGCAACGGTGAACACGCCACGGTTGTTTTCGAGTAAAGCAATAAAACGCGACATGTGCGTGCCTTTTTGGTCGGCGGGCAAATGTACGGTCATGGTGTAATTGGCGATGGTCGCTTGTGCGCCCGCGCCAAGGTCGATGTTGAGCGGAAAACGCACATCTTTGATGCCGACGCGACTAATCGGCATGTTGCGTGCGTCAAGGCTGCTTTGCACGTCGGGAATGGGGTGTAAATCTGTTGCTGTGTTCATAACTGCTTTCAATTTGAGAATATCCGAGTAAATCAATCAACTATTAACAAGGTGACACTATGCCACAAATGCGCGAATTTTGCTTGCGATGCTCGCGGAACCCAAGCCATGTTGTTCGAGCAAGGCGGGCACTTCGCCGTGGTCAATGAACACATCGGGCAAGCCCAAACTCAACAACTTTTGGCTAAAACCTTGGCTCGCCAACCATTCGTTGACCGCACTGCCCGCGCCGCCCGCAAGGCATGAATCCTCCAGCGTGACCCAATGGCTGTGGCTGTGCGCCAACTGTTGTAACAAGGCTTCATCCAGCGGCTTGACCCAACGCATATCGACCAGCGTGGCGTTGAGTTCAGCGGCGACCTCGCGCACCGAATGCAAAAGCGGGCCAAACGCCAAAATCGCCAAGCCAGCCCCTTCGCGCAGCACGTGCCCACGACCAAACGGCAGCGGCGTTAAATCTTGAGCGACCTGCGCACCAACGCCTGTGCCGCGCGGATAACGCACCGCCGCCGCGCCATTGTGCGCATACGCCGCGCTCAACAAGCCGCGTGCTTCTTGTTCGTCGGACGGCGTGGCAATCACCAAATTGGGGATGCAGCGCAAATACGCAATGTCGTACGCACCCGCGTGCGTCGCGCCGTCCGCGCCGACCAAACCCGCGCGGTCAATCGCAAACGTCACGTCTAAATTTTGCAGCGCAATGTCGTGAATCACTTGGTCATACGCGCGTTGTAAAAACGTCGAGTAAATCGCCAAAACAGGCTTAAGCCCGTCGCACGCCATGCCCGCGGCAAAGGTCGCCGCGTGCTGCTCGGCAATCCCCACATCAAAATAACGCTGCGGATAACGCGCCTCAAACTCAACCAAGCCTGAGCCTTCGCGCATGGCGGGCGTGACAGCAACCAGCCGCGCATCGGCGGCGGCCATGTCGCAAATCCACTGCCCAAACACTTGGGTAAAGGTCGGTTTTTTCGGCGCATTGGGCGGCACAATCCCTTGCGACGGGTTGAACGTCGAGGGGCCGTGGTACATGATGGGGTCGTCTTCGGCCAGTTTGTAGCCTTGCCCTTTGCGCGTGACAATGTGCAAAAACTGTACGCCGCCACGGTTTTTGAGGTTTTCAAGAGTGGGAATCAACGAATCCAAATCATGCCCATCAATCGGGCCGATGTAATTGAAACCAAACTCTTCAAACATCGTGGCAGGCACGACCATGCCTTTGGCGTGCTCTTCAAAACGGCGGGCAAATTCAAGCATGGGCGGCGCAACTTGCAGGATTTTTTTCAAGCGCGCCCGCGCGGTGCCGATGAAGTTGCCGCTCAATAGTTTGGCCAAATAGCGGTTGAGCGCACCGACAGGCGGCGAAATCGACATGTCGTTGTCGTTCAAAATCACCAATAAATTGATGCCATCGGTCACGCCCGCGTTGTTCATGGCCTCAAACGCCATGCCGCCCGTGAGCGCACCGTCGCCAATCACCGCAATGTGCTGGCGATTGGGCAAATTCAGCTGCCGCGCCGCCACCGCCATGCCCAGAGCCGCCGAAATGCTGGTCGATGAATGCGCCGTGCCAAACGCGTCGTAAATCGACTCCGAACGCTTGGGAAACCCCGACAAGCCGCCCTGCTGGCGCAAAGTCGCCATGCGCTCGCGCCGCCCTGTGAGGATTTTATGCCCATAACTTTGGTGGCCGACGTCCCACACGATTTTGTCATCAGGCGTGTTGAACACATGATGCAAAGCAATGCTCAATTCCACGGTGCCTAAGTTGGAAGACAAATGCCCGCCCGTTTGTGCCACGGATTGAACGATAAATTCACGCAACTCATGGCTCAATTGCGCCAACTGCGGCTTGCTCAACGCCCGCACCGAGGCGGGGTCGTTGATTTGTTCGAGTAAAGGATAGGTTTGAGTCATAAAATTATCATTTTCTAAATTCTTACGCCGTCATTCCCGCGTAGGCGGGAATCCAGTGGGGCGCATCGCGCTCCGTGTCCATATCGTCAACAAATGCTGCGCATTTGCTAGATTCCCGCCTTCGCGGGAATGACGGACTGTGCATCAATACGCCCGCGTCGCGCAATACGCGGCCAAGTCGGCCAAGCGTTGCGCTTGCTCAACGGGCAAGGCCGCTAAAGCCGCTGCATACAAGCGTTGCGCATAAGCGCGTGCGCCGTCTATTCCCAAAGCCCGCACATAAGTCGGTTTATTGGCCGCGTCGTCTTTGCCTGCGGTTTTGCCCAGCACGGCGGTGTTTTGTGAGGCGTCTAAAATGTCATCGACCACTTGAAACAACAAGCCCAAGTGGTTCGCGTAAGCGTCTAATGCCTGGTTCGGCGCACACAACGCGCCCATGCGCAGGCTGGCCGTTAATAAGGCACCCGTTTTGAGCGCGTGCATGGTTTGCATATCGGCCTGCGATAGCGTTTGCCCCACATGGTGTAAATCAATCGCTTGGCCGCCCGCCATGCCCGCAATGCCTGAGGCACGCGCCAATTCGCGCAGCAGGCGCACTTGCGTGGCCGCATCAAGGTTGAGTTCGGTCAATGTCGCAAACGCCAAAGTTTGCAGCGCGTCACCCGCCAGCAAAGCCTGCGCTTGCCCAAACAACACATGTACGGTCGGTTGACCACGGCGCAAATCGTCGTCGTCCATACACGGTAAATCATCGTGAATCAGCGAATACGCGTGCATGTACTCGAGCGCGGCTGCAACATCAAGCAAAATCGCCGCTTCAACGCCCAGCCACTCGCCCGCGGCGAGCACCGCCAAGGCACGCACGCGCTTGCCGCCATTCAACACGCCATGACGCATAGCGGCCAACAGCGGCGATTGCTCCGCCGCGGCACTGCTCGCATAAGCCGCCAAACCCGCTTGCAAACGCGCCTCAATCAACGGGCGTTGCCCATTCGCCCACGCTTCAAACGCTACCGCATCGCCTTGCAACGCCATCATTTGGCCTGCCCTGTCGCTAAATCAAATGGCCGCGCCATGTCGTTTTCAACAATTTTGATTTGCTCTTGCACCGCTTGCAACTGGCTTTGACAGTATTTGACCAAATACGCGCCGCGCTGATACGCTGCCAATGATTGCTCCAGTGCCAAACCGCCGTTGTCCATGTCGTTCACCAACTGCTCAAGCTCGCGCATCGCGTCTTCAAAACTGCTCGGTTCTTTGAATTTATTTTTTGTCGTTGCCATCGTCAAAGCCTGTAAAAAATTGTGCTGATTTTACGCTAAATGCGCTTGAGCCGCCCCTGTTTTCAACACAACGTTTCCCGTTAAAAATGATAAGCAAGCTACTGTTTGGGCATATGGGTTTTGCTATAACTGTCGCGCTCAATTTCATTGATTTCCACACACAACTGCACACTCAAAGCAGATGGCCATGCTTGAGCAGTTTGCAGGCCATGCAGCAGCTGCGCAGACAAGCGTTGTTTGACCGCTGCACTGCGTCCCGACAAAATCGCCAACTTAACATGCACAAACGCTTCTTGCGGCGCGTTTAAACCAACCCTAAAATCATCCAAGCGCAGCATGCGGCTTTTGATGTCCAGCTCGTCAAACTCACCCGAATCGAGCAAAGTTTGATTCAAACGCAGCAAAACCGCCTGCGCGTCCAAAGCCAAGTTGGCCGAATATTCAACTGTTAAATGCGGCATACCGCCTCCTGAATCGCTTGTGCCATATCACGGTGCAATTGCAATGGCCGCTTGATGATGCCGCCAAAGTTCAAAAAGCCATGAATCACGCCGTCGTACTGCACCCATTGCGCGGGCGTGCCGTCACGACCCAATTTTTCAAAGTACAAACGGCCATCGTCGGCCAGCGGATCGTATTGCGCGGTGGCAATCCATGCGGGGGCGAGGTTGGCGTGACTGGTGGCATACAGCGGCGCAAAGCGGATGTCGTTGCGCTCAGATTCATCGTTCAAATATTGCCCAAAAAACCAATCAATAATCGGGCGGGTCAAACGATAACCCGTGGCAAATTGCGCGTAGGCGGGTGTTTCACCAAAGCCGCACGTGCCAGGGTAAACCAGCAGTTGCAACAATGGCTGCGGCAAACCCAAATCGCGCGCTTGCAAGCAAGTGGCCGCGCTGAGCGTGCCGCCCGCGCTGTCACCGCCGATGATGATGCGCTGCGCATCCAGCCCGTGCGCGGGCGCGTGCTGCAACAGCCATTGATAGGCCGCCAACGCGTCCATCGCGGCAGTTGGGAACTTGTGTTCGGGCGCGAGACGATAAGCGACCGACAACACCGCCACGCCCGCTTGAGCGCACAGCGTGCGGCACACCGCGTCGTAACTGGCAATCGAGCCAATCGTAAACCCACCGCCATGCAGCCACAACAAGACAGGCAGCGGCTGCTCTGACTCATGCGGCACGTACAGCCGCGCGTCCAGCACTGCGCCTTGCCAGCCCGCCACCACAATGTCGCGCACCGCATGAACGGGCGTGGGGCGCACGTCAATCACGGGTAAATTTCGGTCAACAAACTCCCGCGCAGCCACCGCGCCCATTTCGGGGTATTCGGGGGCGTTGGCGCGAGCCATACGCGTCAATAATTCGGCCATATCCAAGTCCAGCGGCATGTTAAGCCTCACCAAACACGTTCATAATCGGCATGCGCCAATCTTTGCCAAACGCCAGTGTCGTGATGCGCGGGCCCAATGCGCCTTGGCGGCGCTTGTACTCGTTGATGCGAATCAAGCGCACCACTTTGTGCACCACGCTCGCCTCATGCCCTGCGGCGATGATGGTGGCGACGGGTTGGCGTTGCTCGATGTAACGCTGCAAAATGTCGTCCAGCACCTCGTAAGGCGGCAGGCTGTCTTGATCTTTTTGGTTGTCGCGCAACTCGGCCGATGGTGGGCGCACAATGATATTGTGCGGAATCACGTCGCGCAACGCGTACGCGTCGGTGGCGTTGCGCCATTCACAAATGCGATAGACCAAGGTTTTGTACACATCTTTGAGCACCGCATACGCACCAATCATGTCGCCATACAGCGTGCAGTAGCCCGTGGCCAACTCGGACTTGTTGCCCGTATTGAGCACCAAAGCCGCGTGTTTGTTGGACACCGCCATCAAAATCACGCCGCGAATCCGCGCTTGTAAATTTTCTTCAGTCACATCCGCGGGTTTGCCGTCAAACACGGGCGCGAGCATGCTGCAATACAAGTTAAACATATCCTCAATCGCCACCACGTCGTAGCGCACGCCTAGCCGCTGGGCAATGTCTTTTGCGTCGTCGAGCGACATTTGCGCGGTGTAGCGGGTCGGCATCATGACCGCGTGGACGTTGTGCGCACCCAGCGCATCAACCGCCACCGCCATGGTCAAGGCCGAATCCACCCCGCCCGATAAGCCCAGTGTGACTTTGCTAAAGCCCGTTTGCGTCACATAATCTTTCACGCCTTGCACCAAGGCGCGGTAGGCCTGCTCTTCTGCGCAGGGCACGGCCACTTGCATGTCTTTGTGGAACTGCTTTTTATCGATGTCAAACACCACTTCGTGCAGCACGCTGACAAACATCGGCAACTGCGCCGCCACGCTACCATCGGCGTTGAGCGCAAACGACGCGCCGTCAAAAATCAATTCATCTTGCCCGCCGACGCGATTGACCGACAACAGCGGCAAGCCCGTTTCAATCGCCCGCGAACCAAACACATGATGGCGTTTGGCGACTTTATCCATATGAAACGGCGAGGCGTTGACCGCCAGCAGCAACTCGGCGCCACGCGCTTTAAGCTGTGCCGCTGGTGCAATATGCCACGCATCTTCGCAGACCAACACACCGATTTTCACGCCCTGAATCTCCAGCACATCGGGCGCGTCGCCCGCCGTGAAATAGCGCAATTCATCAAACACCGCTTGATTGGGCAGTTTTTGCTTGTGAATCCGCTGCAACTCACGCCCGCCCTGCAACACCAGCACGCTGTTGTACGCCTTTAACTTCGGCCCCTCGACAAACCACGTCGGCACGCCCACCAGCACGTACAAATCAGGCCACGCCGCCAACGCCTCTTGCAACTGCGCCAACGCGTGCTCGGTCGCGCTGCGAAAACTCGGACGCAGCAATAAATCTTCGGGCAAATAACCCGTGAGCGAGAGTTCAGGCGTGAGCAAAATGTGCGCCCCCTGCTGCTGCGCCGCTTGCGCCGCGTTGAGGATTTCGGTGCGGTTGAACTCAAAATTGCCGATACGCGCGGGAATTTGGGCGATGGATAGTTTTAACATTTTACGATTCCGTTGAAAATACACTAAAAACAAACCCACTCGTCATTCCCGCATGGGTTTAGCGGGAATGACGGTGTGAATGATTACACGCGCCGCCACTCCACCACACCACCCGCTTTGTCTTCAATCACCACGCCCATTTGGGTCAACTGCGCCCGCAGCGCGTCGGCTTGGGCGAAGTCTTTGGCGGCTTTGGCGACTTTACGCGCGTCGATGAGCGACTCAATTTGCGCCACGTCGTCGCCTGCGCCGCCTTGTAAAAAGGCTTGCGCGGGGCGTTGCAATAAGCCCAAAACGCCCGCCAAGGCTTTGAGTTGCGCGGCCAGCTGAGTGTCTTGGGTTTTGTTGACTTGCGTGGCCATGTCAAACAGCACCGACACCGCTACTGCGGTGTTGAAATCATCATCCATCGCGGCTTTAAAGGCTTGCGCGTGCGGATTGCTCCAATCCACCGCCGCATCCTCAACAGGCACGTCTTTGAGCGCGGTGTACAGGCGAGTCAGCGCGGCTTTGGCGTCGTTCAAATGCTCGTCCGAGTAATTCAACGGGCTGCGGTAATGCGTGCGCACAATGAAAAACCGCACCACTTCGGCGTCGTAATCTTTGAGCACGTCGCGGATGGTGAAAAAATTGCCGAGCGACTTGCTCATTTTTTCGTTATCGACGCGCACAAAACCGTTGTGCATCCAGTAGTTGACCATTTTTTGCGGGTGGCTGTGTTCGTGGCCGCAGGCGTCGGAGCAGGCCATTGCGCCTTCGGACTGGGCGATTTCGTTTTCGTGGTGCGGAAATTGCAAATCCGCGCCGCCGCCGTGAATGTCAAATGTCTCGCCCAACAACGCTTGGCTCATGGCCGAGCACTCAATGTGCCAACCTGGGCGGCCGACGCCCCATTTGGAGGCCCATTTGCTGTCCTCTGGCTCATCGGCTTTGGCCGATTTCCACAGCACAAAGTCCAGCGGGTCGCGTTTGCTGCTCGCCACCGCGACGCGCTCGCCCGCTTGTAATTCGTCCAGACTTTTGCCCGACAGTTTGCCGTAGCCCTTGAACTGGCGCACCGCGTAGTTCACGTCGCCATCATCAGCTTGATAAGCCAAACCTTTGTGTTCAAGTTTTTCGATGATGTCCAACATTTGCGGTACGTATTCGGTCGCGCGTGGCTCATAATCGGGGCGTTCAATCCCCAATGCGTCGGTATCTTCGTTCATCGCGTCAATGAAGCGATTGGTCAAGTCGCGCAGCGATTCGTTGTTTTCCACCGCACGTTTGATGATTTTATCTTCAATATCGGTGATGTTGCGCACATAAGTTACCGCGTAGCCTGAGGCGCGTAACCAACGCTGCACCACGTCAAACGCCATCATCATCCGCGCGTGGCCCAAGTGGCAATAATCATAAACCGTCATGCCGCACACATACATGCGCACTTGGTTGGGGTTGATGGGGACAAATTTTTGTTTTTCACGCGCAAGCGTATTGTAAATATGCAGCATAGAGCACCCAAGTAAAATAAAAGCGGTTAAAATTCAGAGCGAATTATAGCACCGCCCACCCACAACCGTTTAACCTTGGAGTTTGCATGACCCTCAAAACCTTACTCGCCGCAACTGGCCTTTTAGCCGTCAGTTTGAGCCACGCGCAAACCGCGCAATTTCAAACCAGCGAAGGCAACTTTAGCGTTGAACTCAACGCCAAAGCCGCGCCCACAACCGTCGCCAACTTCATCCGCTACGCCAACGCCCGCCACTACGATGGCACGATTTTTCACCGCGTGATGAATAATTTTATGATTCAAGGCGGCGGTTTTGACACGTCTATGCGCGAAAAAGCCACCAACCCACCGATTGCCAACGAAGCGGCCAACGGCCTCAAAAACGAGCGTTACACCATCGCCATGGCGCGTACGGGCGACCCGCATTCGGCCACCGCACAGTTTTTCATCAACGTCAAAACCAACGATTTTTTAAACCACCGCGCCAAAACCATCGACGGCTGGGGCTACACCGTGTTTGGCAAAGTCACCAGCGGCTTTGAGGTGGTCGATAAAATCAAAGGGGCATACACCAAAACCGTGGGCGCGTATGAAAATGTGCCGATTCGGCCGATTGTGATTACGAGCGTGCGGATTGTGCCATGACCTTGCGCCACGTTTAGGCTAATTTTTTTCGCTCATCGCTTTAGACAGCAATTTGGCCGTCACATCCACCAGCGGAATCACCCGTTCGTAGTCCATGCGCGACGGGCCAATCACGCCGAGCGTGCCGATGACTTCGTTGTTGGCGCGGTACGGCGCGGTAATCAGGCTCACGCCGTCAAACGGCAAAACATCCGATTCGCCGCCAATAAACACCTGAATCGCGCCCGCCAAATGAGTGCTCTCGAGCAGTTGCAGCAGGCGCGTTTTTTCGTCAAACATATCAAAGGTTTGCCGCAGTTTGTCCATGTTGTCAAACGCGCTTGCGCTGAGTAAATTGCGCTCGCCTTTCACAATCAGGCTGTCGGGCGCGTCGGTTTGCGCAACCGCCGCTTGCATCAAGCGGGTGACATTGTGCTGCAAATATTGCAACTCGTGCCCAATCTGCGCCCGCATCTGCGCAAAACTCAAGCCTGCGCAGTGCGCGTTAAGGTAATTGCTCGCCTCGATTAAATCCGACGGGCTAAAACGGTGCTCAAACTCAAGCAAACGGTTTTGCACATCGCCATCCGTGCCAATCAAAATCACCAGCACCCGCTGCGCCGACAAGGCCATAAACTCAATGTGTTTAAAGGTTTGCACACGCTGCGGCGTAGAGATAATCCCCGCAAACTGGCTCAGGTGCGAGAGCAATTGCGCGGTGTGGTTGGCCATGCGTTGCGTGCTGTCGGGTTCAATATGCACATTTTGCACCGCATCAAACGCACTGGCGGTCAACAACGCATCGACAAAATACCGATAACCCAGCGGCGTGGGCACGCGCCCCGCCGAGGTGTGCGGACTGGCGACGAGGCCCAGTTGCTCCAAGTCAGCCATCACATGGCGCACCGTAGCCGAACTCAAACCCAAGCCAGAATTGTGCACCAGCGTTTGCGAGCCGACAGGCTGCCCTTGCGCAATATAATGCGTCATCAAGGTGTTCAACAGGGTTTGGGCGCGTTCGTCTAAAATCATAAGGGCGGTTTTATAAGTGCGTTTTGAAAATAAACCATCGTCATTCCCGCGCGGGGTTAGCGGGAATCCAGTGGGGCGCAAAGCGCACCTTAACCCTTGATTCGCAAAGGTCAAACAAACGCTTCGCGTTTGACTGGATTCCCGCTAAAAACAGGCGGGAATGACGGAGTGGGTTGCTTTGGTCACAGTCCGATTATACCGAAACCGCCTTGCCAGCGGCCACGCCTGACGCCCATGCCCACTGAAAATTATAGCCACCCAGCCAGCCCGTGACATCCAGAACCTCGCCAATAAAGTACAAGCCCTTGTGCAAACGCGACTCCATCGTGTGCGGGTTGACCTCTTTCACCGCCACGCCGCCACGCGTCACCTCGGCTTTTTTGTAGCCCTCCGAGCCGCTGGGGCGCAGCGTCCATGCATTAATGCTCGCCGCCAAGGCTTTGAGCGTTTTATCGGGCACATCGGCCCATTTGTGTTTGGCCAATGGCGCAAACTCGCCTTGCTCAAAACAATGCGCCAACAAGCGTTTGGGCAAATTGGGCGCAAGGTGCGCCAGCGCGGTATCGAGTTGGATTTTACTGCCCGCCTTGCCACCGCACAGCGCAGCGGCCAAATCCACTTCGGCGCATAAATTCACCGTCACCGCGTCGCCCTGTTGCCAATAGTTGGAAATCTGCAAAATCGCAGGGCCCGTCAAACCTTTGTGGCTGATGAGCAAATCCTCATCAAAATGCGTCGTTTGTTTGCCCACGCCCGCCGACACGCGCACTGGCAAAGCCAGCCCCGCCAAACCGCTCCAGCCCGACTGCCCCCAATTGCCAAAGGTCAACGGCACCAAACCCGCGTGTAAATCGGTTATCGTGTGCCCAAACTGCCGCGCCACATCGTAGCCAAACCCCGTCGCGCCAATCGCCGCAATGCTCAAGCCCCCCGTCGCAATGATTAAATGCGCACACCGCCAAACGCCCGCGTTTGACGTGCTCACCTCAAAACCGCGCTCCAGCGGCGCAATCGACTGCACCGCGCAACCCGTGCGCCACTGCACCCCGCCCGCCGCGCACTCGGCCAGCAGCACATCAATCACATCTTGCGCCGAACGGTCGCAAAACAACTGCCCCTTGTGCTTTTCGTGAAACGGCACGCGGTGCTTTTTGAGCAAAGCCACAAAATCACGAGCCGTATAATGCGCCAACGCAGGGCGCACAAAACGCGGGTTTTGCGAGATGAAAAACCGCGACGCATCGCCGCCATCAAGCGCGACATTGGTGAAGTTACACCGCCCCCCGCCCGAAATGCGAATTTTTTCCCCCACTTTACTGGAGTGATCAATCAGCACAACCGACGCGCCCCGTTGCCCCGCTACCGCAGCGGCCATCATGCCTGCTGCGCCTGCACCGATGATTAGGGTGTTGATTGAATTCATTTAATCTACGCTCAATATAAACAATGGTAAAATTTCAAAACATAACAAACAAAGCGTTTTTTGAAAGAGTCGTATGCTAACCCAATTTGAACCCTTGATTAAACTATCTGATTCTGAAGAGAAAAAATTTGCTAGTTTTATCCAGGAAAAACGCAAACAACTGATTAAATCGCCAAAAGAAGCCGCAAAAATGGCGACTCAAACTCATCAAGAAGCCATTGAGTCGTTGCTCAAAAAAGGCCATATATCCGAGGCTATTGTACAGTTACGCCAATACGCTTACGATGAGTTTCTCAAAGAGGAGTCCCTATTTAATGGCGTGGTTTTAAGTGAAATCGGACAAAAATTCGACACCCCCAAAGCCATTCTTGAAACCGTCAGCTCTGAGTTGTTCAAACTCAAAAACTTATCTGCGTCCGAGTTTAACCAACAGATTAATCAATTATTTGGTACATATGCGGGTCATATCAGCCCATACATTTATCAATTGTGTTTGAGCAACACCCAATCTCGTCGTTCACGTGCGGGCAAAGTATTTGAAGGCATTATTTACTCGCTATATGAATATTTTGATTACGCATATGATTCACAATCAGCTATTGGCAAAAAAGCATTTTCTGATTTGAAACTAGGTAAAGTGGTGGACTCGATTTTACCCAGCACCCAAGCTTTTTCTCAATTTCGCAATAAAACCATTGTCGGCTCAATGAAAACCACCTTACGTGAGCGTTGGCAAGAGGTTGTTGAAGAAATTCAACGCTCAAATTTACCCAATATTTACCTACTCACCGTTGACACCGATATTTCAGATTCAAAAGCAGAGCAAATGGCTCAACACAATATTGTTTTAGTCGTTCTTGAGTCGGTCAAAAAACAAACAAAGTTAAAGGACAAACGCAGCATTATTGATTTTGAGTCCTATTTTAGTGACGAAATCCCAAAAGTACTCGAATATTGGGGCAAGGATAAATCATGATTAAAATCATTGACTTATTCGCGGGAATTGGCGGCATACGCTTAGGTTTTGAGCAAGCCTTTGGCGATATTCACTGCGTATTCACTTCTGAAATTGATAAATTTGCCGTACAAACCTACCAAACCAACTTTGGTACAGAACCTGTTGCGGGCGATATCACACAAATTGATGAAGCAAGCATTCCCGACCATGACATTTTATTAGCAGGTTTTCCTTGCCAACCTTTTTCTCAGGCGGGACTTAAAAAAGGCTTTGAAGACACACGAGGCACTTTGTTCTTTGATATTGAGCGCATTTTGTTACACAAAAAACCACAGGCGTTCTTATTAGAAAATGTCAAGCAACTAAAAGGGCACGATGGCGGTCGTACGTTACAGATTATTTTGCAACATTTACAACAAGCAGGCTATAAAACCAGCGTGCAAGTTCTAAAAGCACGAGATTTTGGTGCGCCACAAAATCGTGAACGCGTTTATATTGTGGGTTTTTTAAATCAAAATATTCAATTTGAATTTCCTCAACCCACAACTCAAAAAACACGAGTGGGCGATATTTTAGAGCAAGAAGTCGCCGAAAAATACACCATCTCAGACAAGTTATGGGCGGGTCATCAGCGCAGAAAAGCCGCTAATAAAATCAATGGTAAAGGCTTTGGTTACGGCTTAGTAGACGAAAACGCCGAATACACCAATACCATTTCGGCTCGCTATTACAAAGACGGTAGTGAAATTTTGGTGGCTCAAACAAACGCCAACCCACGAAAATTGACACCGCGAGAAGCGGCTCGTTTACAAGGGTTTCCTGAAAACTTTCAAATTGTGGTATCCGATGTTCAAGCGTATAAGCAGTTTGGCAATAGCGTTTGCGTCCCCGTCATTAATGCAATCGCCAAGCAAATGAAATCCGCTATTGAACATGCTCATGTAGAACACGCATTAACCGCATAAATCATTTCACCGCCAACTTCGCCACATTCAACGCCAAGCACTTAATCCCCACCTGCCCCCCAAAATTCACATAAGCCCGCGTGTCTTCGCCGCTGCCCTCAAGTTTGACAATCACGCCGTCGCCGAATTTGGCGTGGTGGACGGATTGGCCGCTTCTAAAGCCGAGCGTGGTGTTTTCGGTTTTTTTGAATGAGCCAAACGATGGCTGTGCGGTGTTGTCCCACGCGCTGTAGGCGCTGGCGCGGGGGGTGAGCCATTTGAGGGCGGCGTCAGGCAACTCGTCGAGAAAGCGTGATTTAACGCCGTAGCGGGTTTGGCCGTGCAACATGCGCTGTTGCGCGAGGGTCAGGTAGAGGCGGTTTTGCGCACGGGTGATGGCGACGTACATGAGGCGGCGTTCTTCTTCGACCCCGCCTTGCTCGCTCAAGCTGTTTTCGTGCGGGAACAAACCTTCTTCCAAGCCCAAAATAAACACGGTTTTGAACTCCAGCCCTTTGGCGGCGTGTACGGTCATGAGTTGCACCGCGTCTTGGCCTGCTTGCGCTTGGTTGTCGCCTGCTTCAAGTGCGGCGTGGCTCAAAAAGCCTGCGAGCGGGGTAATGATGTCGGTTTCGGTTTGTAGCGCGGTCGCATCAATGGCGTGGCCTTCGATTTGGGTAAATGCAGCGGCGGCGTTGACCAATTCGTTCAAGTTTTCAACGCGGTCTTGCCCTTCTTTGTCGGCCTGATAATGGCTGATGAGGCTGCTGTGCACGTTGACGTGCTCAACCAGTTCGGCCAGTGGCAAATGCTGGGTGTCAAAGCGCAAGCCGTCGATGAGGCGAGTGAACGCTTGCAACTTGGCCGCGCCCGTGCCTGTGGCGTGCGGCACGGCCGACCACAGCGAGCAGTTGTACAACTTTGCAGCATCTTGCAGCAACTCCAGCGTGCGCGCGCCGATGCCGCGCGCGGGAAAGTTGACCACGCGGATGAATGCGGTGTCGTCATGCGGATTGTCAAGGAGGCGCAAATACGACAACGCGCTTTTAATCTCGGCGCGTTCAAAAAAACGCAGGCCGCCGTAGACGCGGTAGGGAATGCCCGCGTTGAATAAATTGTGTTCAATCACGCGCGACTGGGCGTTGGCGCGGTACAAAATCGCCATTTCGCGCCGCACGTGGCCGTCGTTGATGTGCGCCTTGATTTCGTCGACCACGTATTGCGCCTCGGTAAAGTCGCTCGCCGCCTCGTAAATGCGCACGGGTTCGCCGTGGCCTTTGTCGGTCCATAAATCTTTGCCAAGGCGGTTGTTGTTTTGACTAATCAGCGCGTTGGCCGCGTCGAGAATATGCCCAAACGAGCGGTAGTTTTGTTCGAGTTTGATTAAATTATTTTGCGCAAATTCACGTTCAAACAAGCGCATATTTTCCACCCGCGCCCCGCGAAACGCGTAAATCGACTGGTCGTCGTCGCCCACCGCCATGAGCACAGTTTGCGGGCCGGCCAACAGCTTTATCCACGCGTATTGCAAGCCATTGGTGTCTTGAAACTCATCAATCAAAATATGCGCAAACCGCGCCTGATAATGCGCCCGCAGCGGCGCGTTGGCGGCCAAAACTTCGTATGAGCGCAGCAATAACTCTGGAAAATCCACCACGCCCTCGCGCTGGCATTGCTGCTCGTAGGCGGCAAAAATATCGGTCATTTTGCGCTGAAAATAATCCCCCGTGTCGCAGTCGGCGGGGCGCAGACCTTCTTCTTTGGCCGAATTGATGAACTGCTGCACCTTTTTGGGCGGGAATTTTTCAGAGTCAATGTTCAAGGCTTTGAGCAAGCGTTTGATGCTCGACAATTGGTCGGCGGTGTCCAAAATCTGAAACGCCTGCGGTAAATTCGCGTCGCGATAATGCGCCCGCAAAAAGCGATTGCACAGCCCGTGAAACGTACCGACCCACATGCCGCGCGTGTTAATCGGCAACAGGCTGGATAAACGCGTCATCATTTCTTTGGCCGCTTTGTTGGTGAACGTCACCGCCAAAATGCCTTGCGGGCTGACTTGCCCCGTGCTGATGAGCCACGCCATGCGCGTGGTCAACACGCTGGTTTTGCCCGAACCCGCCCCCGCCAAAATCAGCGCGGACTGGCTGGGCAGCGTCACGGCTTGCAGTTGCGTGGGGTTGAGGCGGGAGATTTGCAGGTCGAGCTGATTCATAAAGTCTTTGTGGGTGGGTGAGAACCCTGACATTTTACAGGCTCAAGCGGGTATGATTGTGCCTTTCTCACGCTTTTTCACCACCATGTCTCACGCCCGCGCTTTATCTGTTTTACAAACCACTTTCGGCTACCCCGCGTTTCGCGGTGCGCAGGGCGAGATTGTGTCGCACATCATCAACGGCGGCGACGCGCTGGTGCTCATGCCGACGGGCGCAGGTAAGTCGCTGTGTTACCAAGTGCCTGCACTGGTGCGCGATGGCGTGGGCGTGGTGGTCTCGCCGCTGATTGCGCTGATGCAAGACCAAGTGGATACCTTGCTCGAATTGGGCGTGCGGGCGGCGTTTTTAAACTCCACCCAAAGCAGTGACGAGGCGTATCAAGTCGAACAAGCGGTGCGCCGTGGTGAGGTTGATTTGCTGTATGTCGCGCCTGAGCGGCTACTGTTGCCGCGCTGTTTGGCGTTGTTGCAAGCGAGTAAAATCGCGTTGTTTGCGATTGACGAGGCGCATTGCGTGTCGCAGTGGGGGCACGATTTTCGGCCTGAATACATTAAATTATCGGTGCTGCATGAGTTATTCCCCCATGTGCCGCGCGTCGCGCTGACCGCGACCGCCGATGCGCAAACCCGCGACGAAATGATGCTGCGCTTGCAGTTGGCCGAAGCGCGCTTGTTTGTCTCATCGTTTGACCGCCCGAATATTCGCTATACGATTGTCGAAAAAACCAACGCGCGACAACAACTGTTCAATTTCATCAAAACCCACCACAAGGGCGACGTGGGGATTGTGTATTGCTTGAGCCGCAAAAAAGTCGAAGAAACCGCTGAGTTTTTGATCAAAAGCGGCCTGAACGCCCTGCCGTACCACGCGGGGCTGGACTTGGCCACGCGCCAAGCCAACCAAGCGCGGTTTTTGCGCGAAGACAACATCATCATGACCGCGACCATTGCGTTTGGCATGGGGATTGACAAGCCCAATGTGCGGTTTGTCGCGCATTTGGACTTGCCCAAAAGCATGGAAGGCTACTACCAAGAAACAGGCCGCGCAGGCCGCGACGGCGAGCCGTCCAACGCATGGATGGCCTATGGTTTGCAAGATGTGGTGCAGCAGCGGCGCATGATTAGCGAGTCCGAAGGCTCGGATGAGTTCAAACGCATCCAAAACGGCAAACTCGATGCGATGCTCAATTTGTGCGAAACCATCAGCTGCCGCCGCGTGCATTTGCTCGATTATTTTGACCAAGCCAGCGAGCCATGCGGCAATTGCGACACCTGCCTGCATCCGCCCAAGTCGATTGACAGCACAGAATTGGTGCAAAAACTGCTCTCGTGCGTGTATCGCGTCGGCCAACGCTTCGCCGCCACCCACGTGATTGACGTGCTGCGCGGCCACAGCACCGAGCGGATTGAACAATTTCGTCACCACAATTTATCGACTTTTGGGATTGGCAAAGCCGTGGGTGAGGCCGAGTGGCGGGCGATTGTCCGCCAAGCGATTGCGCAAAATTTACTGTTTGTCGATTTTGAAGAATACAACGCGCTCAAACTCACCGCCGCCGCCCGCCCCGTTTTAAAAGGCGAAGCCGCCGTGCGCCTGCGCGAATACGTCAAACCCGTCAAAGAAAAAAGCGCGGCACGCGCGGCCAATATTCACGACGCCAACCTCACCGACCTCGAAAAAGCGATTTTCACCGCCCTGCGCATGTGGCGCTTCGAAACCGCCCGCACGCACAACGTCCCCGCCTACGTGATTTTTCACGACGCCACCTTGCGCGAAATCGCCATAGAAAAACCCACGCGTTTAGCGCAACTTAAAGGCTTAACGGGCGTGGGCGAGAAAAAATTGGACAACTATGGCACGGCGATACTTAAGGTGGTGGGGGCGTATTTGTGAGATGGATGGGTTGGGGTAAACGCCTTTCATGAACCCCAACATCTGCCAACTTATTTGGGGGCGGGTGCTCCCCGTTATTGACTTAAATCAATCATTTCGCCTTTTTTATAAGTCCGCTCTAATATTTTGCACGGCACGCCATCGCAGTTATTGATTTTGAGTTTATTGAGCATTTCAACATTCACCAGTTTTTGGCGTTGTTCCATGATTTTTACGCCGCCTTGCCAAATCATAAAAATCCCGCCCAAACTCACAACGCCCATCGCTGCGGCCAATATTGCAGCATTTTTAAAGTTCAAAAACCGCGCCGTGCGGGCATTGTCGGTGATGATGTTGCTGATTTGCGTCAAGGCGTTTTGCTGACTCTGCGTGATTTTTTCAAGTCGTTGATCAACTGGCGCAAGACGCTCTTGCAAGGCTTGCTCAAACTGCCGAACCAACGTATTGGTGATGTCGTTTTGCGCCGCTTTCGCTGAATGCGAGACCTCAACTGGCACGGCTTGCGCAGTTTGTGCCAGCACTTGCGCCAATTGGCTTTGATTGGCATTAATTTGCTGCACCGCTTGATTGAGATGCACAATCATCATCGAGGTTTCTTCGAGCAACTGCTCGGGTGTTTTGTGCTGCATGTTATTTCCCTTCCGTGTACGTTGAGTAAGGTTTATCGGTAAAGATGAACCAGTCTTTTAAATCTTCGCGCGCTTGAGCGTAACTGACGGGCTTTAAATGCCAGTTTAAATGGCGTTTTGCAGGCTCTTCGGTAAAGTCAATCCGCACAAAAGTACGCTCACCCGCAATGATGT
>JBOFII010000029.1:0-5289 GCA_051650085.1 Formosimonas sp. | reverse complement strand
GGTCAAAATGCGGTGGAATCTGCGGCAAATGCGCAAAACTCCACTTGCCGCGTTTGATTTCAAACTCTTCAGGAATGATGAGTTCGAGCAAATGACCGACCGCCGCCGCGACAATGAAGTCGTCATTTTCGTGAAAGTCGTCTTTTTTAACGCACCCGCCAATCGCCTTGGCAATATCGTTGGCGACCGATGGTTTTTCGGCAATAATTAGGGTTTTGCTCATATTCAACTCATGACAATGGAATTTAATGGGGTTTTTCAAAAAGTGGTTTGATGACGACAGCGGGCAATAATCTTGATGTAAAGGTTTTGTCTTCGTAATACTTGATTTTATTGCACATCACGGGATGGGCGATACCCTCATACAAAAACACTTCTGTATCTGAACTCATTGCTTTTAACTCTTGCGGCAGCATTAAAGCACGCCGCTGCTCGCTTTCAGAGCGTGATACTTCCCGCCCGCGCGTAATCGACTCTTTGCGAACCGTATGATAACCCAACATTTCAGAGTAATCGTTGGCATCTCGCTGCTCTCTTGGTGTAAAAAGAACCTGTAGAGCATGATTGGTGATTAAAGTGCGAGCATCTTCCCTACCATAAGTTGCATCCAACTGAGCCATAGATTGAATAATCGGTAACAATCTAATGTTGTAGCCTGCCATGTAACTGACCGCTTTGGCAATGATATCGACCTTGCCTATGCTGGTGAATTCGTCCATCAATAACAGGCATTGATGCTGAAGTTCTGCGTTATTTTGCGGCAATTCTTTGGTGTTTTCATTGATGAGTTGCGAGAAGAACAAGTTCAGAATCAACTGTGCTTCAGCCAATTTATTGGGCAGTATGCCAATATAAATGGTCATTTTCTTTTTGCGCACATCGGTAAGCAAGAAGTCATTGGCGGAGGTGGCTGCGTCAACAATCGGGTTAATCCATGAACTCAAAGGTTGCCGAAATGTGCCCATAACGGATGAGAAGGTCTTTTCGGAGTGTGCCGTCAAGCCTGCGAAGGCGGTTTGACACGCTGCGCTTAAACCTTTAACTTCAGACAAACTTTTCAGGTATTGCTTTAAATTACTGCCCTCACCTGAAGATAAACGGTAAATTTCACCTAATGTAGGCGGTTTGGCCATGGCTCGCACCTTGGCAATCTTACTTTTGCACTTTTTATCGGCTTGGTCAAACAGATACAAGGCAAGTGCCAAAAAAGCATTTCGAGATTGTGCCACCCAAAACTTTTGATCTGCGCCCGCGTCGGGATACAGCATGGCGGCGATGCTATTTAAGTCGCTCACTCGATGATGCGGGTCGTTTGAAATGTACGACAAAGGATTCCAGCGATGCGTCCGCCCATCTTCAGCAAATGGGTTAAACAGAAAGACTTCTTGTTTTAAATGGTGCTTGCGATAGCCGCTGGTTAAATGATAGTTTTCTTGCTTGATGTCTAACGCCACCAACGAGCCTTGATAGCTCAATAAGTTGGGAATCACCATGCTCACACCTTTACCTGAGCGGGTGGGCGCGGCGAGGATGACAAATTGTTGTCCGCTGAAATGAATCGGTTTGCCGTCTTTTTGACCGACAATAATTGAGGTCTCGGTTGGCGTATAAAAATGGACTTTGGCTAAATCTCCATTGTTGGCAAAACGAGCGTCGCCATGCAGAGATTGTGGCTTACTTTTAAACACGCCGTACAGCATCAAAACATACGCCATCATTGGCGCACCAAAGCCCAGCACGCCCGACACCTTGATTTGAGTTGCAAACACTGCCACCTTTGGCACATCCAAAGACTTGACATAATTATAATAAGTCATCAACTCCAGTGACACTTGTGGCGGGTGCAACCAAAACAATAAAACCCAACCAGATAAATAAGCACCGCCTACGCCAACGGCAAGCAAGAGAAGCCACCAGAAAATCAACTTTTGATGCGTTGTACTCATAATCCCTCACGCGTCCGACGCCATCGCCACTGCACCCATGCCAATGCTCGGCCCGGCCATTGCGACCGACTGCGCAATCTCTTGCGCCTGCGTGATTTGCCGTTCTTCTGCCATAGCGTAGCTTTGATTGACGCTAGTGTTGGCGGCTTCGGCAACATTGAAGTTTTTGTCGATAACGGCCTCTGGAAATGAGTTGTTTTGATACCAAGCCACTAGGTTGTTGTTGTCGTCAAGTTCCACACCCAGCACGCTATATTGCGCACTGGGTGCGTTGGTTTGCACAACGGTGGCGAGGTTGCTAAGTTGCTGGGCGTTAAGGTTGTAACCTGCGACAGTGTCGCGCAATTCGTCACTCACTGGCGCGGCGCGGTAGGTGTTTTGTGCGAGGGTTGTCGTTGGGGTTAGAACGTCGCTGGCGTCTGAGCGCAGGCGTGGGTTGACTTCTTTGGGGATGGCTCTATCATGGCCTGTGCTGTCAAAGTCAGATGAGCTGCGGTAGTGCTGCTCTTTATCACGTTTGACGTTGTCTTCGCGGCCTTGCGTCATGGCATCAGTTGCGGAGTGTACTTTTTTTGATAAGGTTTGCTCGGTGTACTCTGAAGTAGAAGGGTAGCGAGTTTTTAAATGCTCAACTTCGGCTTTAGCTTTGTCTTGAACCGCAGCATCAGCGGTTTGAATCAACCTGTCATTGATATCTTTACCAACTGTAGCATCAATTTTTTTGTTGGCCGTGTCCATAAGTTTTAACGCATTTTGATATGCGGCTTCGCCATGGTTATAACCACCCATAGTTGTTGCTCCACGGCCTTTAGCCAGTTCAACTAACTCAATAGATTGATCAAGAGTTGCACTTGGGTTTCTGTTGAGCACTTCCAATGTAGCGGTGCGGTCAGTTTCGTTAAGACGTGACAATTGAATAACTTGCGACATGTCTGTGATTTTTGGGTTTTTATTAAGTAAGTTTTCAGTCCAATCCAATGCTTTGAGTGCTTCAGCCGAACTGTGGCTGGCAAAGCCCGTACCAAAAGTTGGGACTGTGGTTTTTTCGCCATGCAATCCGCCCCACAACTGCGAAATCACACTGATTTTGGTGGTGTCAATATGTACACTATCTTTGCCAACGGGGCTTGTAGCCATGCCTGTTAATTTGCGGGCAGTATCCACATAATTTTGCATTTGGCCGTGCGCTCCGCCAGGGCCGTTTACAGTAAACACAGGGGAACGGTAACGAGCACCTATCATTTGCGCTTCGGGCGAGCCTTCAGAATGCCCTGCAACATACTTTAAAACACCATTGGCGTGCCCCGTGCCAAAAGCATCAGAATCACGCATCAACTTAACAGGGAAAGTCTCCCCAACGATACGCAATTGAGACACTGGCATTCCTTTAGGCGCGGTTTCACGGGCGAACCAGTTGTCGATTTTGACGGTTTGTCCCAATGGGGCAAACCCAAAAGTTATACCTGCATCTGCGCCAATATCGTCCAGTGCGGTTGCCCTGCCGCTCTTGGTGTCTGTACCTCGGACTGCGCCAATGTATTGCCCATCTTGTTTGTCGCGCAATAAGACCGCTCCCGCGCCCACATCATGCAATGCTGCAACGGGCGTGTAACGCTGTGCAATATGAGCGGCTTGTTCGGCTGTGAAGGTTTTACCGTCATCCATTTCGGTGAGGATTTTCTGGAAGTGGGTTTGGACGTAGATTTCGGCCTTGGCCTCGGTTTCTTCTTTTTGCGCATTCTCAAGCATGCTTGAAATTGCTTTTGCTTGATAAGCAATAACTGCTTTTTCAACGGCATCTTTTTGCTGCTGAATTTGTGCCTTAAGTACTTCTTGTGTCATTTATTCTCTCCTGAATTAAAAATAATTGGTTGCTCTATGCTGCTAAACGAATCACATTCTTTAGGTTGTCCAAAAAAGTCAATGCCGCCTAAACTCAAAATTTTATTAATCAGCCATTGGGGGTTTTGTTGATAGTGCTTGACACTCGAATAAGTTTTATTGTTACTAACATCTTTCCATCGAACGCCGTCCTCTTTTCCAAAAATTAAGTCCTGCTGAAAATCTTCAAATATCACGTTTTTAATTGTACATTTACCTATTTTATTAGAGGCAGTATCCTTACAAGGCCAAGTTCCAAAATGATAAATTGCACTTGCCTTTAAATAGTCTGATGTTAGATGAGTTTTTTTTATCTCCTCATCTGAAAACGGCCCCGCCACCACATATTCAGCAGGCGGCGCAGAATAGACGCGCTTTTGATTGTCTTGGCATAAACCATGCACCACAACCACTTGATAATAAATGGTATCAAATGTAAACAGGCCAACAAAACCAAACCAAACAAGCCAGCGCACGTAACGATGCCACGACTTACTGGATAAAAATCGCTTGAGTAACCAACGCACGCACCACCAGCAAACCAATACAAAGCCACAAATCATCAAAAATTGAATGAGCGCCATTATGTTTCCTTTTGTCTCTGTTTAAAACTCATACTCAATAAAACTAAGTGGTTTCAATTTTTTAGCAACGACTTTTTAAATTTTCGTTATTCATTTTTCCCGTTTTGTTTAAATAATAAACGGCCAATGATATAAATTGCTAATGCGGATGGGGCTGTAAAAAAGAACCCCCATGGGAATGACAGCAACACAAGGTTACAAAATAAATTGCTATAACTATTGTCGCATAGATTAAATATAGATGTAATTATGAGCGGTATAATTACAAACATCGGAGAGATAAAGATTAAAAAGCAAAATTTTCCTAACGACATGAATTTTTTTAAAAAAATTGTCATGGGTTGTCCTTTAAAAAATTAATCAATGCTGCGCCCCACGGGAATCCGTAATCCCACACACCACCAGCCAACCAATACAAAGCCACAAATAATCGAAAAGTGAGCGAGTGCCACGCTCAATATATCTTCAGGAATGCAAAACGCAAGAATGAAAAAATGATGAAAGGCGCGTAATAACCCCAAATATCATTGGGAATCAAAAATGAAGCCAAACCCATAATGCCGAATAAACCAAAATGACAATCCCATGCGGGCTTTTGTAAAAAGCAATGTATTCTTCTTGGGTTGGGTATTTAATTTTGTAAGTCACGTTACGCAACCATGTTGACAGTTTGCACCCGCCCGACCGTGGTCAAGAAAAACCCACCGTCTTTGGAGTTGAACGCAGTCATGGCGCGCGTGCCCCGCGTCGCAGGCGTTGATGACTGCGCTCACGTCTTTGCGTTTGAGCAGTTTGGTGAGGGTTTTGAGTTTGGCTTCTGACTTGGCTATCGGGCGCAGGTCAAAATGCGGTGGAATCTGCGGCAAATGCGCAAAACT
>JBOFII010000028.1:0-88926 GCA_051650085.1 Formosimonas sp. | reverse complement strand
TGTATGCCCTTGCAAGGTGCGCAGACATTGCCCTGTCTGTGCGTCCCAAATTTTGATGGTTGTATCAGCTGACGCAGAGACCACGCGCTCGCCTGTGCGGTCGAAATGGGCGCTGTTGACTGAACTTTGATGACCCGTGGAGAGGCGGGGGCAGTGGTCTGTCACATCATGGATTGCTGTGCCATGCAAAATACTTGGGCGAGGCAAGTGGGCATGCCTCCATGTGATGCTGCCCGTCATGATTTTTTTGTGGTGTGCGGTCAATGACAAATGCTCTAGGCCGCTGACGTTTTCAAAAATTACCCCATCAATTGTGCTGGGTTCAAAAGTCACGCCATTGAGTTGCACATGTTGCCAATGGCTATGGGTTAAATTGGCATGAGTCAAGTTGAGTTGGTTGATGTGCAGTGGTTGATGCACTGTGCCAGCAATAGTGAGGAGACTTAAGTCTGTGTCGTGTAAATCCAGCATGTGTGTGCTGATTTTCACCCCCAATTGAGTCACGCGCAACCATACTCGAAACCACCATGCCCGCTCATAAGCGCTGAGGTTGGATTGAGCCAAACGCTGCGCAATGATTTGATCAAACTCTTTTTGCTCTTCGTCTTGCAGACCAATGCGCAACTCGGCTAAAAAATGGGCGGTTTCAACAGATGGGGCGGCTTTTGTAAAAAACAGTTCAATAGGGTTATAAGTGACAGAAAAATCACTAGAGCGACACATGCTGCGCAGCATGGCATGGGCTAAAAAATACTCCATGAATGAGGTGTGGGCAAAACCATAATTGCCCGAATCTTTGTCGCTGTGCACGATAAAAGTGGCGGTGCGCAAGTCAGTTTTGAGGTTTTCGCGAGGTTTTTGGGCGTGCGCATCCATGATGTCTTGATTGTTTTGCCAAAAACGATCTAGCCATTGGTTGAGTTGCTCGCCACTTAAACGGCGCAAATTGCGCTCGTGCAGTGCCAGTGCCAACTCTTGCATTAGGCGTGGTTTATAGTCGATGCTGATTTGGTGCTTGGGGTTGTCGCGTATTAGCCATTCATCAACTATGCTACTGTAAATAGATGTGGTCAATATTTGCTGACCCTCTTTAAGAGCGATTTTTTCGATTCTGTGGATTTGGTTGGAAATCAGGTTGAGCAACAATGGCCGTTTGGCCAAGTCTGACAAATTGTGTATCCGAGAAAACATTTCTAAGATTTCGTCGGTGTTATACGAGGGTAATTTAAGACTGAGGTATTGGCGAATTTGCTGCTCGTTGAATGGCAAGAGATGATAGATTTGAAAGTCGTCTTGTTGGGTGTCGCCACGTAAGTTGTCTTTAAACGTGCTTTTGGCCTCATTTAAACTTCTGAAGTAGTGCGTGCGGCAGGTGATAATCATTTTGCCCATCACTGTTGGCGGTTTGGGCTCTGGGCGACTTGAGTTGACGCTGTGCTCGCGTTTGGCTTGCACATAGCTGCGCCATGCAGTGAGCTGCTCTTGTGGAATAATGCGCCATAGTTGACGAATGAAGCGTTGGGCTTCTTGTGCACTCATGCCTGTCGTGCGCTCATCCAGACCATCAAATATGACCAATACTTTGCCTTGATGCAAAAGTTCAATAAGTTGCGTAATGCTTCTTTCTTGTTCTTCTCGGCGGGATGTCAGTTTGCCACTGCTGGTCAAGATATGTGTGAGTAGTCCGTCTACATTTTCATTACTACTTTCATTACCCCACTCTTCTTTATAGTTTCTCAAGTCAATATAAAAAGGCAATGGCAAACCTTCGTTGCCTTTAACTTTACGCAGTTGAAATAATTCACGCGCCAACATTTGCATGGCCGTGGTTTTACCTTGCCCTACCTCACCTAAAATGGCAACAAATGGATAGGATGTCGGCGTATTAATCCATTTAATGAGCATGGGAATAAGCAATGCGCCATCGTCTGCACAAGGAGGGACATTGTACAAAGGCAGGTTATCGGGGGCCAAATGCCCGAAGAGTTCAGGCCATGATGTGTGCTTAGGTTCAGATAAGGTCTCTAGAGTTTTGGCAATATCATTGACAATTGTATTTGTCGTTTTCAAATCCGTCATTTCGTGAACAATAGGTTTACCGTCAAACCATTGACGACTTAAAGCCTGTGAATCGGAGATTTCTTCCGTTTTGACCAGCATATAACGTGTTGGATTGCTTTTCAGCCATGCGTATTCTTGTTTAACCTCTTGGTTATTTTCAATTTGCAACACATATGCTTTATCTAAAAAAACCACGACCAATGCGGCTTGTGCCATTTCATTTTGTATGAACTCTGTTGTGCTTGAATAAGTTGGAGGTACACAATCAGCACTCATGCAATAAAAATCATGCCCATACAGGTGAGATTCATTTTGTATATTTTGAACTAAACCTTTTTGTTTGTTCTTTAGTTTTCCATTGAGACGCGCCATACTAAAATAAATACTGTGCCCTGTACTCATGACTCTTGGCGAGACACTACTCTCAATAAGTTCACTGGTTAACGCGTTTTTAGCCAACTTTTCGGCGGGTGTGTCATAACTAACGATACTCACATAGCCTTGCCGATTTTCTTGCAAGATGGCGTCAACACCCAAAAGTTGTGCTATTTTGGAAAAATCGGCTTTGGTTCTTTGCCACGTGGTTGGGTAACTGCTTGCTCTAACATTAGGCTTGATTCTGCTTATAAACTCATTTGGGGTTAAAACATGTTGCAGCGTATCAATGATTTGCCGCATGAAATTACCGTCTTTAAAACTCAATTCATTGCTATTTTGCTCGATAGCCTTGAGTATTTGTGCCATTAAGTCAGACATTTTTGCCTCCTTGGAAAGGTCTGCTGAGCGGAGTTGATGCCGCCCAGCCTTCAATTTATTTGGCGTTGAAAGCTTTCATAACCTCATCGGCGACTTGTGCGACAAAAAGCTCTTTTTGGTCGCGATTGTTGCATCTTAAAAATGGGCGCTCTTGGGCGCAAATCAATTTTTGACCAAAAAAACGCTCGCGCAGTGAGCGTAAGCCGTCTAACCTTCCGTATGCAAAAACAACAGTTTTATCCATATGACTGGCAACCCATGGGTACTCAGTGTCACGAATGACATTGAATTTGTCTTTATCGACCAGCCGATTGAAATAGCGCTGCCATAAAAGTACGATGCATACATCGGTTTTCTCAAGCTCTTGCTTAACTCTGCTGTTAATGTCAGGGTCAAATCCCGAAATTTGCGCGTCAAAGAAAACCCGAATTTGCCCATCACTGAGTAGAGACAATCGCTTAGAAATATCACTACAAAGAACTTTCAACTTTTCATCTGAAACGCTAGTCTCCCCATCGTGTGCTATCGAAATAAATACATTCATGACGCTCTCCTTCGTTGTTGGTTGATTTAATTATATATTACAACAAACACAAAATTCAAGGAATAAAACACAAAAAACTTAAAAACAACACAAAATTCAGTTGAACATTAAAAAATGACGCCTCGGCGTCATTTTTTAATGGGTTCTGCTGGATTAAATCGCTCTACGCACCAACATTTCCTTAATTTTCCCAATCGCTTTGGTCGGATTCAAATCTTTCGGGCACACGTCTACGCAGTTCATAATCGTATGGCAACGGAACAAACGGTATGGGTCATCTAAGTTGTCCAGTCGCGCGGCGGTGTCGTTGTCACGTGTGTCGGCAATGAAACGATATGCCGCCAACAAGCCTGCTGGGCCGACAAACTTATCGGGGTTCCACCAAAACGATGGGCACGACGTTGAACAGCACGCGCACAAAATGCACTCATACAAACCGTTGAGCTCGTCCCGTTGTTCGGGCGACTGTAAGCGCTCTTTTTCAGGCGCGGCGGTGTCGTTGACCAAATACGGTTTGATTGAATGGTATTGGTTGAAAAAATCAGTCATGTCGACAATCATATCGCGCACCACGGGCAAGCCTGGCAATGGGCGCAAAACGATTTTTTCAGGCAAATCATTCAAATTGGTCAAGCAGGCCAAACCATTTTTGCCGTTGATGTTCATAGCGTCTGAGCCACATACGCCTTCGCGGCATGAGCGGCGAAACGAGATGGTTTCGTCGATTTTTTTCAGTTTGACCAGTGCGTCGAGCAACATGCGGTCGCCGTCTTCAAGGTCAATTTGGATGGTTTGCATGTACGGCTTGGCGTCTTTATCGGGATCGTAGCGGTAAATTTCAAAAATTTTGCTTTTCATGAGCTTCTCTTGGGTTGTTTTTAGAATGTGCGCGGTTTCAATGGCACAGAATCGACCGTCAACGGTTTCAAAACCACGGGTTTGTAGTCGAGCTTGTTACCGTCGGCATACCACAACGTGTGTTTGAGCCATTCTGTGTCGTTGCGCCCCATGTATGGGTCGTCTTCAGGCTTTTTCTCATAGTCGTAAACCGTATGTGCGCCGCGGCATTCGTGGCGAGCGGCGGCTGAGACCATGGTGGCTTTGGCCACTTCGATTAAGTTGTCCACTTCCAAGGCTTCGACCATTGCGGTGTTGAATACTTTGGATTTGTCTTTAACTTCAATCTTGCGCACTCGCTCAGCCACTTTCATGATTTCGACCACGCCTTTATCCATCGTGTCTTGCGTGCGGAACACTGCTGCGTGTGCTTGCATGGTGGCGCGAATCGCATCGGCCACATCTTGGGCGTTTTCACCATCGCGATTGCTGTGGAAACGCGCCATACGCGCCAAGGTTTTGTCCGCCGCATCGGCAGGCAAAACTTTATGGTCGACAGGAAAATCTTTAATGGATTCAACGATATGATTGCCCGCTGCGCGGCCAAACACCACCAAATCGAGCAATGAGTTCGTGCCCAAACGGTTCGCGCCATGCACCGAAACGCATGAGCATTCGCCGACCGCGTACAAACCTTTAACCACTTTATTGCCGCTGTTCATCCCGTCATTGGCATCGTTGGGCACAACCACTTGACCGTGAATATTGGTCGGAATTCCACCCATTTGGTAGTGAATGGTCGGAACGACGGGAATCATTTCTTTACTTGCATCAACGTTGGCGAATTTTTTGGCGATTTCAAAAATCGACGGCAAACGCTTCATGATGGTTTCTTTGCCGATGTGCGTGACGTCCAACATCACATGGTCTTTGTTCGGGCCACAGCCTCGCCCTTCTTTGATTTCTTGATCCATTGAGCGAGATACGAAGTCGCGTGGCGCCAAGTCTTTGAGCGTCGGAGCATAGCGTTCCATAAACCGCTCGCCGTTGCAGTTGCGCAAAATCCCGCCCTCACCGCGCACGCCTTCAGTAATCAACACGCCCGCGCCCGCCACACCCGTTGGGTGGAACTGCCAAAACTCCATGTCTTGCAGTGGAATGCCCGCCCGCGCGGCCATGCCCAAACCGTCACCTGTGTTGATGAACGCATTGGTCGATGCGGCAAAAATCCGCCCTGCGCCGCCTGTGGCGAACAAAGTGATTTTGGCTTGCAAATTCATGACATTGCCCGTTTCCATTTCAAGCGCGGTCACGCCCAAAACGTCGCCCTCTTCGTCACGAATCAAATCCAGTGCCATCCACTCGATGAAAAACTGTGTGTTGGCACGGACATTGCGCTGATACAAGGTGTGCAACAATGCATGTCCTGTGCGGTCAGCCGCCGCGCACGCGCGTGGCACGGGTTTTTCGCCATAATTGGCCGAATGTCCGCCGAATGGGCGTTGATAAATCGTGCCATCGGGGTTGCGGTCAAACGGCATGCCGAAATGTTCGAGTTCATACACGACTTTTGGGGCTTCGCGGCACATGAATTCAATCGCATCTTGGTCGCCCAGCCAGTCCGAACCTTTGACGGTATCGTAAAAATGGTAGTGCCAGTTGTCTTCGTCCATATTGCCCAAACTCGCGCCAATCCCGCCCTGCGCGGCCACTGTGTGCGAACGGGTTGGAAAGACTTTGCTCAAAACCGCAACCGACAAACCCGCTTCAGACAATTGCAACGCCGCACGCAAGCCAGAGCCGCCTGCGCCCACCACCACCACATCAAATTTCTTTGTTAAAACCGCCATTTACATTCTCCAAATCGCAGCAACACCATAAGCGGCGCAACCGAGTAACCATAAAATTGTGAACACATGCAACGCCAAACGCACACCCGCGTTTTTAATATAATCCATCCAAATATCGCGCACGCCAATCCACGCGTGATAGCAGGCGGCTAAAATCGTGAAAAAAGTCAATAATCTCATCGGGACGCACGACATAAAACTATGCCACGCAGCGTATGAGTTGTCGCTGGTCAAAAAACGCAGCAAAACCGCGACGACAAACACCAATAAAATCGCGCCCGTAATGCGCTGCGCCAACCAGTCTTTCCAGCCATAATGCGCACCTGTGGTGACTCGGGCAGTGCCCACTTTAATGTTATTCATATTGCACCTTAAAACAAATTAAACAAACGTGCGGCGACAATCGCCGTCAACGTTAAGCTAATGGCCAAAACCGCAGTTGCGGTTTGGCGACCGCCCTCTTTGGATACTTTGACATGTACATCCATCACCAAATAGCGCACGCCCGCTGTGGCATGATGCAAAACCGCCCAAATCAAGCCCAGCATGACCAATTTGACCAAAGGATGCGCCAAACAAGCGGCGAGCGCGGCGAATTTTTCGGGCGTGCCAAACGCAGCGGTGACAATGCACAGCAGCAAAGGCAAAGCCAAAAACAGAACTGCACCGCTGATGCGGTGCAATATAGACACGATGCCTGCAAGTGGCAAACGGTAGTTTTTAAGGTCAGAAATGCCGATATTGCGGAATTCTGGACGTTTGGGTGTACTCATGAGATGCCTTTAGAGAATGAAATATCGTCCCGCATTTTACCTGACGCCACGTGCCCTGTAAACCGTGCGCCTAGTAAAACTACAAAAAACAACCCACGTTGCCGTGGGTTGTTGACATGATTAAATTTTGCGCAGCAAAATCGAACCGTTGGTACCGCCAAAACCAAATGAATTGCTCAAGGCGTATTCGATTTGAATGTCTCGCGCGGTATGCGCACAGTAGTCCAAATCGCAACCTTCACCAGGATTGTCCAAGTTAATGGTCGGCGGTGACTTTTGATGTTGCAAAGCCAAGGCGGTAAACACCGCCTCAACACCACCCGCACCACCGAGCAAATGCCCTGTCATCGACTTGGTTGAGTTGACAATCAACTTGTTGGCATGGTCACCAAAGGCACGCTTCACGCCAATAGTCTCGGCCACGTCACCCAAAGGTGTCGATGTGCCGTGTGCATTGATGTAGTTGACTTGGTCGGGGTTGACCTGACCATCTTTGAGCGCGTTGACCATGGCGCGACGACCACCGTCACCGTCTTCGGCAGGCGCGGTCATGTGATTGGCATCAGCCGACATGCCATAACCTGCCACTTCGGCGTAAATTTTCGCACCACGCGCCACAGCGTGCTCGTATTCTTCAAGCACCAAAACACCCGCGCCCTCGCCCAATACAAAACCATCGCGGTCTTTATCCCACGGGCGCGATGCGCCTGCTGGGTCATCATTGCGCGTGGATAAAGCCCGCATATTGCCAAAACCTGCCACAGCCAAGCGCGATACGGTGGCCTCTGCGCCACCCGCAATCATCACATCAGCGTCGCCATATTGAATCATCCGCGCAGCAGAACCAATGCAATGCGTGCCTGTCGTACAAGCGGTCACAATCGCAATATTCGGACCTTTAAGGCCATACATAATCGACATATGCCCCGAAATCATATTGATAATCGAGCCAGGAATCATAAAAGGCGACACGCGACGCATGCCTTTGGCTTCCATGGTAATGGCATTGTCTTCAATCATTGGCAAGCCGCCAATTCCTGAACCGATTGCCACGCCAATCCGCTCGGCATTTTCTTCGGTGACCGTCAGCCCAGAATCTTGAAAAGCCTGAATCCCAGCGGCCAAGCCGAAATGGATGAAAGTGTCCATGGTGCGGGCTTCTTTACTGCCCAAATACTGGGACACATCAAAACCTTTGACCTCACCTGCAATATTAACGCTGTATTGAGAGGCATCAAACTTGGTGATATTTGAAATGCCCGACTGCCCCGCCAATAAATTGTTCCATGCGCTCGTCACATCATTGCCCACAGGTGAAACAATCCCAAGGCCAGTGACCACTACTCGACGTTTACTCATTTTTGCTCCGCTATTATTAAAAAAAGACCGTTCAAAACGGTCTTTTTTACGCAACCGTAAATAATTGAAACATTATTTTACGTTTGCAGTCACATAATCAATCGCTTGTTGAACGGTAGTGATTTTTTCTGCGGCTTCGTCAGGGATTTCGCATTCAAATTCGTCTTCCAGAGCCATTACCAATTCAACTGTATCCAATGAATCTGCGCCTAAGTCAGCGGTGAATGAAGCTTCGTTTTTGATGTCAGCTTCGTTAACGCCCAATTGCTCAGCGACGATTTTACGGACGCGTTGTTCAATACTTTCCATGCTTAATCTCCATTTAAAAAATAAATCACGTGATTTATGGGCGTCATTGTAACAGTATTTTGTAGAATTTTTGCAAGCTTTATCTAACTAGCGCGAATGCTGTTTTCTAGAAACACAAGCAAACATAAAATATGCCGTAAAATGGATATCAAATTTGACAAAATCCGCGCTATAAACTAAAGTATATTGCACTGTTGGTATACAGTGTCTCTTATCTCAAAGGATTTTTTATGAAAACTTACTCCCTAATTTTAGCAGCCTTGTTGCTAACCTCTTGTGCCACAACTCCTAGCCCATCAAACCAAACGAAAAAGGAATATAAATCTGCGAAAGCTACAGGTCAAGCTCTTGGTACGGTTCGTTCTGGGACTGCAACAGTTCGTGAAGTATCATCAACCATTCGTGACGTAAAAAATACAATTTGGGATTTAAGAGGTGCACTTTCTGGGTTTTAAATTCCATTATTTATCTAAGCCACTGAAAGGTGGCTTTTTTATGGCGTAGTTTACCGAGTTTGAAGGTAAAGCTACTCGCATTACCCTGAATTACGCAACCCCGCCGCCAATCCATTAATCGCAATATGAATGCCATTTTTAACAGCCAATGACTCGTCTCCCGCACGATAGCGTTTGAGCAGCTCGACTTGCAAGTGATTGAGCGGGTCAAGATAGGGCAAACGATTGCGCAGGCTGCGCGCCAAGGTCGGGTTGTCGGCCAATAAAACCGATTCGTCTGTGACTTGGTTCAACATGTTGAAGGTTCGTTGCCATTCTTCTACGATATTTTGAAAAATCTGTTCAGACAAGTCTACATTTTCCACCATTTCAACATAGCGTGAGGCAATCGCCAAATCGGTCTTAGCCAAAATCATGTCAACATTGGAAATGACTGATTTAAAAAATGGCCAGTTCTGATACATATTGCGCAAAATCTGTAACCGAGCTTCACTATCCCCGACCCATTGGCTAAACGCACTGCCCACGCCATACCAACCTGGCAACATGATGCGTGCTTGCGACCACGAAAAAACCCATGGAATGGCGCGTAAGTCCTCAATGCGCAATGATGGTTTGCGTGCCGATGGGCGCGAGCCGATGTTGAGTTGAGCGATTTCGTTGATGGGTGTGGCGGCGCGAAAAAACTCGGTAAACCCTTCAGTTTCGTACACCAGTTGACGGTAGGCTGTGAAACTCAAAGCCGACATTTCACGCATGGCGGCTTCAAATTCGTGCCAATCCTGTGCATCGTTTGATGTGGCCGCACTGGTTTCCAAACCTGCGGCCAATAAAGTTTCTAAATTGCGCAAGCCCAAGTCAGGGTCGCCGTATTTCGCCCCAATCACCTCGCCCTGCTCGGTTAAGCGAATGCGCCCTGCCACGCTGCCTGCGGGCTGCGCCAAAATGGCTTCGTACGATGGCCCGCCGCCCCGCCCAACCGAGCCACCGCGGCCATGAAAAAACGACATCGAGACTTGTGCATCACGCGCCACTTGGGTCAACGCTTGCTGCGCTTCGTACAGCGACCAGTTGGAGGTCAAGAAACCACCGTCTTTGTTGCTGTCGGAGTAGCCCAACATGACTTCTTGCGTGCGTTGCCGCGCATTAAGCCATGTGTTGACCAGTGGAATGGCGAACCAGTCGCGCATCACCGCTGGTGCGGCTTGCAAGTCTTCGATGGTTTCAAACAGCGGCACAATGTCAAAGGCGCAAAAAGCCTGCTCACCACCTGCGGTCAAGCCTGCTTCTTTCATTAAAACCGCCACTTCAAGCATGTCAGACACACTGGTGGCTTTGGAGATAATCGCCTGCTCAATTAAGCGTTCACCAAACTGCGTGCGCAATTCACGAGCAGCATGAAAAATCGCCAACTCGCCCTGCAACAATTCACTTGGCGCTTGCCAAGGGTTGCTCAACAGTCGCGGTTGTTGCAATTCACGCAATAACAATTTACAGCGTTCAGCCTCATCCAGAGCCAAATAATCAGTGCATACCGCAGCATTTTTGAGCAATTCGGCCACGCACACTTCGTGCACTTCAGAATTTTGGCGCAAATCAATGCTCGCCAAATGAAAGCCAAACACTTTGACCGCCTCAATCAAGCGGCTCAAACGACCATGCAGCAAAGCCGCGCTGTTGTTGCTGCGCAAAGACTGCGCGATAACCGCTAAGTCCTGCGCCAAATCATCTGCTGACCGATAGGGTTGCGCGGCGACCAGCGAACTGGGCACGGCGACAAATTCGCACAAATTGGCCGCTGTCTGCGCCACCCGACCATACAGACCGATAATCGCGCGACGGTATGGTTCATTGGCGCGGTGCGGCGAGTCATCACCACTGGCCTGCGCCAAGTTGTGCAACTCATCCGATACGGTGACAATCGTACTGGCCAGCGGCAGCTCTGAACCCAGTGCGTGTAATTCGTGCAAATAATGCGCAAACAATGCGCGGGCTTGCGCGTGCGCACAGTCTTTGAGCGTTTGCGCGGTCACAAAAGGGTTGCCGTCGCGATCGCCACCAATCCACATGCCCATGCTGAGTGGGCACAGTGCGCTTATTTGTGCCTCATCCGCACCCAATTCACGCGCCACATTTTGGTAACGCGCCACCAGCGTGGGAATTTGCTTTAAAAAAGTGGTTGGATAATAACTGATGGCATTGTTGATTTCATCCGACACTTTGAGTTTGGAGGTGCGTAAAATCGAGGTTTGCCACAAGGTTTGCACCAAACGCGTCAAGTCTTGCGCCCATTCAGCCTCCTCGCTCTCATCCATCAAACCTTGATCGCGCCGTGTCAACGCTTGTGCGAGTGAGCGGGTTAAGTCGAGCATGGATTTGCGTTGTACCTGTGTTGGATGCGCGGTGAGCACAGGCGCGACCGCGACGCGGCTCATGGCGTTGAGCGCATCTGGTGCGCTGACGCCTTTGGCACGCAGATTGTGTATGGCACGCGCCAAAGTGCCTGTTTGTGGGGCTGCGCCTTTGAGCCGATAGGCGCGGCGGCGGCGATTTTGATGCACGTCTTCAGCAATATTGGCCAATTGTGAAAACAAGCTAAACGCTCGAATCACGCGCAAAGCCTCATCATCGTTGAGCTGGGCGCACATTTTGGTCAAGGCATTTCGTGCGCTGTGCGCGTCATCCTGTGTCGATTCGGATTTGCGAAAATGCACTGCGGCTTGGCGAATGTTTTCGGTGTGCTCAAAAGCGGCAGCCCCCGCGAAAGTGCGTAAAGCATCGCCAAGGAGTGTGCCCAAAAGGCGAGTGTCTTCAATCAGGGGTTGTTGTTTGTCGTCGAGTGCGACATGTAAAAGCGGCGTTGCAGGCAAAGTCATGAGTTCTCCACGGCAAAAAAATGGCAAAACACATACGCGGGGCATGTGCGGCAAGTTTGTGTGAGAAGTTTTATGATTATGGGTTATAAAATTACATTTTCATCTTATAACAATGTAATTTAGCAACCGAATCAGTGTACAACAATTCATGCAAAGTTTGCAACACCAAGCCATTACTCTTTATAATGCTGGACTTTACTTTTATCAACTGGAATTCACATGGAAATCGAACGCATCAACGCCCTTTCCAACCAATTGAGCGATTTACGCGAGCGCATTGAAGCGCTTTGGGGGTATCTTTGACTACGCTGCCAAACATGAGCGGCTGGAAGTCGTCAACGCAGAGTTAGAAGACCCGAACGTTTGGAACGACTCCAAACGTGCGCAAGACTTGGGCAAAGAGAAAAAACTCCTCGATGGCACGGTGTCGATGCTCGAGCACGTCAAACAACACCAAGCCGACACGGCTGAGTTGTTTGAAATGGCGCAAATGGAAGACGACATCGAGACGATTTTAGTGTTAGAAGCCGATATTGTCACGCTCGAAGAAGAAATCGCGCAAGTTGAGTTTCGCCGCATGTTCTCCAACCCGATGGATCCGAATGCGTGCTTTTTGGACATTCAAGCGGGCGCGGGCGGCACAGAAGCCTGCGATTGGGCGAGCATGTTGTTGCGCCAATACGTGCGTTATTGCGAGCGCAAAGGCTTTAAAGTTGAAGTGCTTGAAGAATCAGCGGGCGACGTGGCGGGCATTAAATCGGCCTCGCTCAAAGTCGATGGCGAATACGCCTACGGCATGTTGCGCACCGAAACGGGCGTGCATCGCTTGGTGCGCAAGTCACCGTTTGATTCATCGGGCGGCCGCCACACGTCGTTTGCCAGTATTTTTGTCTATCCAGAAGTTGATGATTCGATTGAAATTGACGTCAATCCCGCCGATTTGCGCGTGGATACCTACCGCGCATCGGGTGCAGGTGGACAGCACATCAATAAAACCGACTCAGCCGTGCGCTTGACCCACATCCCAACAGGGATTGTGGTGCAGTGCCAAAACGACCGCTCGCAGCACCGCAACCGCGCAGAAGCCATGCAAATGCTCAAGTCTAAATTATTTGAACGTGAGCTGCGCTTGCGTCAATCAGAGCAAGACAAACTCGAAGCCTCTAAGTCTGACGTGGGTTGGGGCCACCAAATCCGCTCCTACGTGCTCGACCAATCGCGCATCAAGGATTTGCGCACCAATGTTGAGATTTCCAACACAACCAAAGTGCTGGACGGCGACTTAGACGCATTCATTGAAGCCAGTTTAAAACAAGGAATTTAACATGCAATTGAAAAAAATCACCGCTGTCATGGCCTGTTTGGCCGCCCTGCCCTTGAGCAGTCACGCCTTGCAAATCAATAATTTTGACACTTTGACCAAAAAACAAATCGAGCAATCGTATTTTTTTGATTGGAATAAAAACTCGACTTTTCGGGGGGCTTTGTTCAAAACATTTAAAGCGTCAGGCGTTGCTATGCCCGAATGGTTGCGCCAAGGCGGTGGCGGCTCTGCCCCTGCCAAAGTGATTCAAAGCGGTGCGACCAACTTTGTGTTGCTCGACACCTGCAAGCCACGAGATTGCGGCAACAACGCCATTTATGTTTTGTTTGACCCTGCCAGCAAACTCACCGCTGCCGTGGCCAAATTCGACAAAAAAACCACGTGGATTGGCAAACCCAACACCACCGTGAAACAAATTTTAAGCACTGCCTCTGGCCTGCGTTGATTGATTTTTAAGTAAGAACTTCCATGACCGAACCGACAACCCCTATTCTTGATGAAAACTTCATCATGGCCGAACGCCGCCAAAAACTCGCCGATTGGCGCGAGGCTGGCGTGGCGTATCCCAATGATTTTGTGCCCGAACATCGCGCAGGCGTTTTGCAAGCCGAGTGCGACGCATTTGATAAAGCCGCGTTAGAAGAGCGCAACCAATTTGCCAGCATTTCAGGGCGCATGATGCTCAAACGCGTGATGGGCAAAGCCAGTTTTGCCACCGTACAAGATGCGACGGGGCAAATTCAGTTTTACATCAATGATGAAGGCGTTGGCGCGGACGTGCACGAAGCCTTCAAACACTGGGACATGGGCGACATCATTGCCGCGCGTGGGGTTTTGTTCAAAACCAACAAGGGCGAATTGTCTTTGCGCTGCTCTGAATTGCGCCTCATCAGCAAATCGCTGCGCCCATTGCCCGATAAATTCCACGGTTTGGCCGACCAAGAGTTGCGCTATCGCCAGCGTTATGTGGACTTGATTGTCACGCCTGAAACCCGCGAAACCTTCATGCGCCGCAGCAAAGCCATGAACGCGCTGCGTGCCATCATGAACGACAACCAGTTCATGGAAGTCGAAACCCCCATGCTGCACCCGATTCCCGGTGGCGCATCGGCCAAGCCATTCATCACCCACCACAACGCGTTGGACATGGAAATGTTTTTGCGTATTGCGCCAGAGTTGTACCTCAAACGCTTGATTGTCGGTGGTTTTGAGCGCGTATTCGAAATCAACCGCAGTTTTCGCAACGAAGGTGTGTCGCCGCGCCACAATCCAGAATTCACCATGATGGAGTTCTACGCGGCCTACACCGACTACGAATGGATGATGAATTACACCGAGCAAGTCATCCGCGAAGTGGCCACCCGCGCCACAGGCAGCGCGGTTTTGCAGTACCAAGGCCGTGAGTTGGACTTATCCAAGCCGTTTGACCGCTTAACGATTGTCGGTGCGATTGAAAAATACGCCCCGCAATACATCGGCACAGCCCTAGGCGACGCTGAATTTTTGCGCACAGAACTACGCAAACACGGCGCGGACATCAACAACGCACCGCTCAAAAATGCAGGCTTGGGCGCGTTGCAACTGGTTTTATTTGAAGAAGTGGCCGAAAGTTTGCTGTGGAACCCGACCTTCATCATCGACTATCCCGTCGAAGTCTCGCCGCTGGCGCGTGCCTCAGATGCTGACGCCAACATCACCGAGCGGTTTGAGTTGTTCATGACAGGGCGCGAACTGGCCAACGGTTTTTCGGAGTTGAACGACCCCGAAGACCAAGCGGCGCGTTTCATGGCGCAAGTGGCCGCCAAAGACGCGGGCGACGGCGAAGCGATGTATTACGATGCCGACTACATCCGCGCACTTGAATACGGTATGCCGCCGACAGGTGGCTGCGGGATTGGGATTGACCGTTTGATGATGCTGGTCACCGATTCAGCCAACATCCGCGACGTTCTACTCTTCCCGCATTTGCGCAAAGAAGAGTTTTAAGCGAGCACTGGGGTTATTTTGTCGACGGTTTGTCCGCAAAATAACCCCCATTTTTTTGCGTCATTGGCGCTGGTTTGACTGGCGTACCAACTGGCCTGCCCTGCTGCTAATTGCGGATTCAAGCCATCTCGCGCGAGCAACACATCTCGCGTATACCGCGCCACGGGTGCGCCGCTGTCGATGATCTGCACGCCCTCGCTCACCCGTTCCCGAATGTGCTGCGCCATGAATGGATAATGCGTGCAACCGAGCACAATCACATCCGCGCCCTGCGCTTGCGCCAAGTAATGCTCCAGTAGCGCAATGGTGGCGGGGCTGTCCACTTCACCTGCATCAATTCGCTCGGCCAAGCCGACGCACGCAATTGACAACACATTGAACTCATCGCCAACGCATCGCTCCAGCAACCGCGCATATTTGGCACTGCCGACGGTTCGAGCGGTAGCGAGCATGGCAATGGTTTTGTTGCGGGTCAATTGCAAGGCGGGCTTGATGGCAGGCTCTAAGCCGACTAAAAATAAATCAGGGTAACGCTCACGCAAATAAGTCGCCGCAGCGGCAGTGGCGGTGTTGCACGCCATCACCACTGTTTTGCAGCCTTGCGCCAAAAACCACTGCACCACCACATTCATCCGCTCGCGGATCCAGTCTTCGGTTTGCCCGCCATACGGCACGTTGAGCGTGTCAGCCAAATAAATGAAATTTTCGTGCGGTAAAGTGGCGCGTAAATGCCGCCAAACGCTCAAGCCGCCAATGCCCGAATCAAACACGCCAATCGGCGCGGCTTGCACATGGGTTAAGGGCGCACCTTGTGCGGCGCGTAATTCGGTCATGACAACTCCTGCAACTCAAGCAACTCTTCGGCAAAAAACCCCGCTTCGCGTCGCGCCGCAAGGTTGAACGGGGGGCGTAAACTCGGTGCGCCGTGCTCGGTTTTGAGCCGCTTATAGGTCAAAACAGGGGCGACATTGTCGCGCTCACAGGCGTAAATAAACCATTTATTGCCCAAAGCCACATGGCCAATTTCGTCACGTAAAATGATGTCAATGATAGCCGCAGCATCCGAATCACCCGCAGCGAGCAATTTGTCGCGCATCATGGGGCACGCATCCAAACCACGCGCCTCTAATGTGCGCGGTACCATCGCCATGCGGTCGGTCAAATGATGACGGGTGCGCTCGGCCATGTCCCACAAGCCGTTGTGCGCGGTAAATGCACCGTACTCACTGCCGTGCTTTTGTAAATGCGCTTGCAGCATTGAAAAATGCGTAGACTCTTCAAACGCCACATGCCACCAATCCCAATAATACGCTTCAGGCAAGCCCGCAAAGCGTACCAATGCGTCCAGCGCCAAATTAATCGCGTTAAATTCAATGTGCGCCAAGGCGTGCACCATGCCCAACCGCCCTTGCAGGGTGGTGGTTTTGCGTCGTGGCACGTCCAGCGGTGAGACCAATTCAGGCGCATCGGGCCTGCCCACCACAATCTTGTCAAAAACCTGTTGCGCATCCAGCGTCACTTGTCCGCGCTCAATCTGCTCGCGCAATGCGGCACAGCCCGCGACTTTATCAGCAGGCGCACGGGTCGCCAAAATCTGGGCGGCAATGCTGCGCAATTCCAAAACTTGCATGACGGCCTTTTTATCCTTTATAGTAAACGCCTATTTTAACCGCTTACACAAGGTTTGCCATGCCGATTTATCGCTTTCAGCAACACGCCCCCGTCCTTGAGCCGCTCACTTACGTTGCGCCCACCGCGGTGTTGATTGGTCAAGTCACATTGGCACAGGGCGCAAATGTGTGGTTTGGCGCGGTTTTGCGCGGCGACAACGAGCGCATCAGCGTTGGGGTCAACAGCAATATTCAAGAAAACTGCGTGCTGCACACCGACATGGGTTGCCCCTTAACAATTGGCGCACATGTCACCGTTGGGCACGGCGCGACGCTGCACGGCTGCACGATTGGCGACAACAGCCTGATTGGCATGGGCGCGATTGTGCTCAACCATGCGGTGATTGGCAAAAATGCTATCGTGGGTGCAGGTGCATTGGTGACGGAGCGCAAAAATTTTCCAGATGGTGCGCTGATTGTCGGTTCTCCTGCTAAAATGCTGCGCTTACTAACCGATGAAGAAATCGAGCAATTGCCGCATAATGCGCTGCATTATGCACAACGTGGGCAAGATTACTTGACCCATTTAACCCAAATATAGAAACCTCTTTTGAGCGATTACCTCGTTTCCCCTGCCGTTCATCAAACCATGGATGCTTTTTTAGCCAGTGTCGAGCGACGCGCGTACAAACACGCTTTTTTTGCGGTGCGCAACGAAGAGAACGCGCTCGATATTGTGCAAGATGCCATGCTCAGTTTGGTGCAGTCGTATTCCGACAAACCCGCCGCCGAGTGGCCGATGTTGTTCACCCGTATTTTACAAAATGCGGTGCACAACCATTTTCGACGCAACAAAGTGCGCGATTATTGGACGCCGACTTTTTCAGAATTTGACCACTCCAGCGAAGATGAAGCCAGCTTTGATATTTTAGAATCTTTACTGTCGCGCAATGGCGACAACAGCATTGAATCGGCCGAATCCACTATTTCGCGTGAGCAAATTTTAGGCATTTTGGAAGAATTGATTAAAAACCTACCCGCGCGTCAACGAGAAGCCTTTTTGTTGCGTTATTGGGAAGACTACAGCGTTACCGAAACCGCACAATTGATGGGTTGCTCCGAAGGCAGCGTCAAAACCCATTGCTCACGTGCCGCGCACAGCCTTGCTGACGCATTGCGCGAAAAAGGAATTACATCATGAATCACGAAAACACCGCCCGTGCAATCGCTCTGACCCGCCAAGTTTTAGACCACGGCGTTGAGCAATTGCCTTATGACATCACCGAACGTTTGCGCGCCGCCCGCACTCGCGCCTTGAGTGCTCAAAAAAACAAACCTATTTTATCGGTCTCAACAGGATTTTGGGGCTGGTTGCAGCGCATGCCAACATTGGCACAAAGTTTGGTCGCAGTCCCTGTTTTAGCGGGCGCATTGCTGATTGGGACACAGATTTACAACCCTGCCTCTGATGACTCAATCCCTGCGCCTATGGCCTTGATGCAGATCTCAAACGAAGAGCCGCTCAATATCGACGCCATTTTGGATGAAAAAATTCCCTTGCAAGCTTATTTGAACGATGATTTCAACCGCTTTGTTGCACAGAATAACCACAGATAATATGAAACTTTCTTCTATCCTCATCGCTTTAACTTTAGGCGTGACCAGCACGGCTTATGCGCAAAGCTGGGACGAAATTGCCAGCGACAACCGCTATGTGTTGCAACCCTTGCGCTCCACTTGGGAAGAGTTGCCCATTGCGCAGCGTCAACAGTGGCTTAGCCGCACGCCAAAACTTAAAGCAATGGATGCAGAACAACTGGCCAGAGCGCACGAGCGTATGGCTGAATGGGCGAGCTTGTCGCAAAAACAACGCCAACAAGTCCAGCAGCAACTCAATAATTCATCCAACAACGCCAACACCCGCGCTCAGTCGTGGAACAGTTTCATCAGCCGATAATGCCCGCCCCCACGTTCATCCGCCGCCTCAGTGCCAGTTTTTACGAATTCGCTTTATTGTTTGGGATTTATTTCATCACAGGCTTGCTCGTGCAAGCCTTGTGTGGTTTATTGGGGCAAACTGCGCCACGTTGGCTGATGCAGTTGGTGATTTTCGTGGCTTTTGGCTTGTACTTTAGCCATTCATGGCAAAAGGCAGGGCAAACCTTGGCACAGCGCACATGGCGCATCAAAGTACTCAACAGCCACAATCAATTGCCCAATGCCCAGCAAGCTTGGCTGCGCTATATCGCCGCTTACTTAGGCTTATTGCCTGCTTTATTGATTTTAGAATTTTTACCGCACAATAATGTACACAGCATAGTTTTGATTGCTCTAAACTGGTTAACACTGCTGGGCACCGCTTTTATGAGCCCGCAACGCAGGGCATTGCATGAAGTCATTTCGAAGACCCGCAGCGTTTACCTGCCACGCATCTGATAACTGCGCAGCAAAGCCCACACGCCCCATGCGGCAACAATGTGCTTAAGCGCATCCCCAGTCAGCCAACCTGCAGTGAGCGTCATAACACCCGCGTCAAAATACTCCAAACAATTGCCACAGCCCAACCCAAAAAAGCCCAAATTAGAAACACATTCCAAGCGTTGGGAATATCACCCCAAGCGCGTTGTTCGGCAAATTGCTGATAGGCCGTGTCTTGTGGTATTGGCGCGAGACAACTGATAATGACACGCCAAAACCGTCAACACAGTAATGGCTTTCTTCAGCATCACGCACCCTGCAAAGTTGGGGTCAAGACGCGGCTTAAACCTGAAACTTTGAGTTTGGCATCAATCACCTTGCCTTTTTTGGCACGCGATGACACAAACGGCTGTAAATTGCCACCCGACAAACGCAACTCCTGCGCTTTGCCACCGCGTGCGGTGTGTTGCACCAGCAACGCCACACCGTCATTGGGCAGCACATCCAATACATGCGCCCCTGAGTCCAAGCCCATGAGAATCACGCCTTTACCGCCACTGGAGAGTTCTTTAAGCTCATTGAGTGGGAAATTCAGCAAACGGGCATTAGAAGCCAAACAGGCCAAATACAAATCATCCGAATGGATGGTCGCCAACTTGAGCAAGGCATCCTCTTGACCTAAGTTCAAAAATGCTTTGCCTGCGCGAACGCGGCTTTGTAAATCCGAGGCTTGGCACGCAAAGCCCAAACCTTGTTGAGTGATGAGCGCCAATTTCAACTCATCTGCGCCTGCCACACTGGCGACAATTTGCGCACCATCTTGAATTTCAATCAAACTGGCCAATGGCACACCGTCGCCACGCCCACCTGGTAAAGCCGCGACAGGCACGCTGTAGGCGCGACCTTTGCTGTCTAGCGCGTATAAATTGTGAACGGAGCGACACGTATAAATGTCTTTAAAATCATCGCCTTGTTTAAATGTTAGAGAATTAACTTCAACATTATGCCCTGCTCTTGCCCGTACCCAACCTTTTTGCGACACGATGACACTGACAGGCTCATCGACCACCTGAACCTCTAAAGTGGCCTTGCGAGCCTCTTCGAGTAAAGTGCGACGCTCGTCACCGAATTTTTTGGCGTCTGCTTCAATTTCTTTAACCACCGTGCGCTTGAGCACTGAGTCATCGGCCAGCAACAATTGCAAACCCGCCAACTCTTCGCGCAAGGTCATCAATTCTTGTTCGATTTTAATCGCTTCTAACCGTGCCAATTGACGCAGGCGAATCTCTAAAATATCTTCCGCCTGCCGCTCAGACAAATTGAACGATTCAATCAGCGCGGGTTTGGGTTCATCCGACTCGCGGATGATGCGAATCACCTCGTCAATGTTGAGCAAAACCTGCTCGCGGCCTTCTAAAATATGAATGCGATCGGCGACTTTTTGCGCCCGAAAGCTCGTTCTACGACGCACCACATCTTGTCGATAAGCGACCCATTCGGTCAAAATCTCGCGCAATGACTTCTGGCACGGCCGCCCGTCGCGCCCAACCATCACCAAGTTGAGCGACACCGAGCCTTCAAGGCTGGTGTTGGAGAGCAACATATTGGCAAAATCTTCGATGGCAATGTTTTTAGACTTAGGCTCAAACACCAGCCGCGTCGGCGCGTCGCGCCCCGACTCATCGCGCACGCGGTCGAGCATGGACAAAATCAAGGCTTTGTTGTTGGTCTGTTCGGGCAACAGGGCTTTTTTGCCTGTCTTGATTTTTGGGTTGGTCAACTCTTCAATTTCTTCGAGCACCTTTTGTGACGAGGTATTGGGCGGCAATTCATTGATCACCAGCTGCCATTGACCTCGCGCCAACTCTTCAATCGTCCAACGCGCCCGCACTTTAATTGAACCGCGCCCTGTGGCGTACATGCTGCGAATATCGTCCAAACTGTTGGTGATTTGCCCGCCGCCAGGAAAATCAGGCGCAGGTAAAATGGCGCACAACTCTTCATCTGAAAGATTAGGCCGCTTCAAAATCGCCACCGCAGCGGCGGCGACTTCGTGCAAATTGTGTGATGGAATCTCAGTCGCCATGCCCACCGCAATCCCCGATGCGCCGTTGAGCAACACAAACGGCAAACGCGCGGGCAACAGCGCAGGCTCATCCATAGAACCGTCGTAATTGGGAATAAAATCCACCGTGCCCATGTCCAACTCGTCAAGCAACAATGAGGCAATCGGCGTCAAACGGGCTTCGGTGTAGCGCATGGCCGCCGCGCCGTCGCCGTCGCGCGAGCCAAAATTGCCTTGCCCGTCAATCAGCGGATAGCGCAGACTAAAGTCTTGCGCCAAGCGCACCAAAGCCTCATAGGCCGATGAGTCGCCGTGCGGATGAAATTTACCCAACACGTCACCGACCACCCGCGCTGACTTGACGGGTTTGGCGGAGTGGGTCAAGCCCATTTCGTGCATGGCGTACAAAATTCGCCGTTGCACAGGCTTTTGCCCATCCGCGCCATCGGGCAAAGCCCGCCCTTTGACCACCGACACGGCGTAATCCAAATACGCTCGCTCTGCGTATTGCGCCAATAAAACTTGACCGTCGTCGCGGTCGTCGTCTGCTAATTGCATAAAATCCTTGAAACTGTGGTTATGATTGAATCATGGCAACCTCTAAAAACGCACCTATCGTCATTCCCGCACGGTTTGATCGGGAATCCAGTCAAACGCTTTGCATTTGATTTATCCTTGCTAATCAATGGGTTAAGGTGCGCTTCGCGCCCCACTGGATTCCCGCTAAAAGCACGCGGGAATGACGGCGGGTTGGTTTTTAGAGTTTACTTCATGGCGCAGGCAATGGCACTGGCCAGCCGTGCATTGTTGAGCACCAATTGAATGTTCGACGCCAAACTGTCGCCGCCCGTCAACTCACATACCCGCGCGAGTAAAAACGGCGTGGCTTGCTTGCCGCTGATGTGCTGCGCCTGCGCCTCTTGCAAGGCTTGCTCAATCGCCGCGTCAATCACCTCGCTTGGCATGGCGTATGCTTTAGGAATCGGGTTAGCAATCAACGCGCCGCCATGCAAATTCATGGCCCACTTAATCCGCAAGGCTTGGGCGATTTCGGCCGCGCTGTCCAGGCGATAATCCACCGCAAACGCACTCTCGCGCGTGAAAAATGCGGGCAATTGGTCGGTTTGATAACCAATCACAGGCACGCCGTGGGTTTCGAGGTATTCAAGCGTTAAGCCCAAGTCCAAAATCGACTTCGCGCCTGCGCAGACCACCGCCACGGGCGTTTGCGCCAGTTCTTGTAAATCGGCCGACACATCAAATGTCGTTTCTGCACCGCGATGCACACCACCAATCCCGCCCGTGGCAAAGACCTGAATCCCCGCCATCGCCGCAATCAACATGGTTGAGGCAACGGTGGTCGCCCCCGTTTGCCCTTGCGCCACGACAAATGGTACGTCGCGGCGGCTCACTTTGGTCACGCTTTGCCCCGCGCGACCCAGTTGCTCAATTTCAGCGTGGGTCAAACCCGCTTTGAGACGGCCATCAATAATGGCGATTGTCGCGGGAATCGCGCCATGCGCCCGAACTTCTTGCTCGACGCGCAGCGCGGTTTCGACGTTTTGTGGATACGGCATGCCGTGCGAGATAATCGTGGATTCGAGTGCCACCACGGCTTGACCATGCGCCAAGGCTTGAGCGACTTCGGGGTGAATGTCCAAATAAGGGTTCATGAATGCCTCATCAATTGAATGTGTTCGACAGATAAAAAAGGATGGTTGGTGTCGGCGCATTGTAACGTCAAAACCGCGCACTTTTGCGCAAACACCACCGAATCGTGTAGTGAAAAACCTTGGGTGTGACCATAAATCAGCCCCGCCATGAGTGCGTCGCCCGCGCCTGAAGTGTTGACAATCTCCACTGCCCACGGCTCCAGCCAGCCAGACTCGCTTGAGTTGGCAAAATACACGCCACGAGCGCCCAAACTGAGCACCACGTTGTGCACGCCTTGCACCAAAAACCACTGCGCGGCGGCCTCGACCGCCTGCGGCGTTTCAAGCACCAAGCCCGTCAGAACTTCGGCTTCTATTTGATTGGGTTTGAGGGTATGAATGCGTGGCAAAAACTCACGAATGCGCAAAGCCTTGCTGGCCGACACGGCATCCATAAAAATCGGGGCTTTGAGCGGCAAAGCAAATAGTTCGGTGAGCGCGTCGGGCGAGACATTGGCATCAGCAACAATCACATCAGCCTGTTGCAAAAGCCCGATTTGCGCCCGCACCGCCTGCGCGTTGAGTTGCTCAAGCACCGCCATGTCGTTGACCGCCACGCTCAATTCGCCATGCGCATCGTGTACTGAGACATACGTGGATGTATTGGCCTGTGCAATCTGCACAACGGCTTGCATGTCAATGCCCAAGTGTGCACAGTGCTCAAGCAAATACTGACCGTAAGCATCATCCCCTACCGCGGTGAACAAATGAACCTGTAACGCCAAACGGGCTAAATTTTCGGCAATGTTGCGCACCACGCCACCACAGCTGCTGTGGATGAGCCCTAAATTGGAGTCGCCCAAAACCAATGCCGCACCGCTGCGTGCGGTCACATCAATATTCGCGCCACCAATCGCCACAACGCGTTTCACTGAGCAAACTCCGTTTGCAATTGCGCGACCATTTTGGCCAAACCATCTTGGTGAATCGGTTCGGCCACGCGATGTGCGACAGATTTTAGGCGGGGATGCGCATTGCCCATGGCAATGCCTGTGCCCACACCTTGCAGCATTTCGATGTCGTTCAAACCGTCACCAAAGGCATACGAGTTGCGCACGTGAATTTGGGCATCGTTCAACACCCAATCGCAGCCCGTCATTTTGTTGACGCCTGCAGTTAAAATATCCATTGCGGTATCGTGCCAGCGCACGAAGTCAAACTGTGGAAACCGCGCCCGCATGAGCGGTACAAACTCATCGTCTAAATGCTCTGGAAAAAACAGCCACGCTTGATAAATCTCACTGGTGCGGTAAAACTCAAGGTCGCTTTGGAAGGCAATCTCGACCGAGTCCATTGGCTCAGTGACTTCAGGCACTTGTGCACTCACGTGTCCACTCAAACCGTCACTGATGCCGTAGTAGTAGCCTTGGGCTTGTATCCACTCAAATAAATCGGTCAGACCGAACTCAGGCAACGGAATTTTGAGCGCAAACTCGCGCCCTTTGAGCACTTGTGCTCCATTGTGCATAATGGCGTAAGCGGGATCAATTTGCTCAATGAACTCCAACGCATGCCCATAACCGCGCCCCGTCGCAATCGCCACCGTGTGTCCCGCTGCTTTTAAGTCGGCCACCGCTTGCAGCGCAGAATCGGGGATTTGATTGGTTTGATGGTCGAGCAAGGTGTTGTCGATGTCGAAAAAAAAGATTTTAGAACTCATAAAGGCTGTGCGCTCAATAAAATGCCGTCTGAATCGGCGTAAATGTAATCGTTGGGATAGACCCCAACCCCTTGAATATGAACGGGAATATCGCGCTCGCCCGTATTGCGCTTAACCGCGCGCAGCGGATGCGCACCCAACGCCAAAATCCCGACCGACAGCGGTTTAAGCTCCAGTGTATCGCGTACCACACCGTCGATGACAACGCCCGCCCAACCATTGTTCACAGCGGCTTGGGCTAAATTGCCGCCCAGCACCGCACAGCGCAGGCTCGCCCCAGCGTCAATCACCAGCACTTTACCCGCGCCGTTTTCATTTTCCACAACTTGCTTAATCAGGCTGTTGTCTTCAAAGACTTTCAGCGTCACCACCTGTCCATGAAAACGCTCAACCTTGGTGTACGCGTTAAAAACAGCGGGTAGAACTCGAATGTGCCCCGCGTGAATTTGAGCTTCGTATTGGTCGCATAAATCGGCGGTTAAATAAGACATGGCAGCTCTCACGTAAATTAGGAAAAAAATGCCTAATTATTAATTAGGCATTTTTTCAATAAAATCAAATCATTAAAAGATTAACTTAAAGCATTACATATTGTTAATCATCTCTTGACCAAACTGTGAACACGACACTTGCGTTGCACCATCCATCAAACGGGCAAAGTCATAGGTGACTTTTTTGGCGGCAATTGATTTGCTCATTGAGTTCAAAATCATGTCTGCAGCTTCAACCCAACCCATGTGGCGCAACATCATTTCGGCAGACAAAATTTCAGAGCCTGGGTTGACATAGTCTTGCCCAGCGTATTTGGGCGCTGTGCCGTGGGTCGCTTCAAACATCGCCACGGTGTCGGACAAGTTCGCACCTGGGGCAATCCCAATCCCGCCGACTTGTGCGGCCAGCGCGTCAGAAATATAGTCGCCGTTTAAGTTCAAAGTGGCAATCACGCTGTATTCGGCTGGGCGCAATAAAATCTGCTGCAAAAACGCATCGGCAATCGAGTCTTTAATCACGATGTCGCCATGCGCGGCTTTGATGACCATCCATGGGCCGCCGTCGAGCAATTCTGCGCCGAACTCTTTTTGCGCCACTTCATAGCCTGTTTTGGCAAACAAACCTTCGGTGAACTTCATGATGTTGCCTTTGTGCACCAACGTCACGCTCGGCTTTTTGTTGTCAATTGCATACTGAATCGCTTTGCGCACTAAGCGGGTAGTGCCTTCAACCGACACAGGTTTGATGCCAATCCCTGATGTTTCGGGGAAGCGGATTTTAGTGACGCCCATTTCTTTTTGCAAGAAATCAATGACTTTTTTAACTTTGTCAGAGCCTGCTTCCCATTCGACGCCTGCGTAGATGTCTTCGGAGTTTTCGCGGAAAATCACCATGTCGATTTTTTCGGGGTGTTTAACGGGCGATGGCACGCCGTCAAAGTACTGAACGGGGCGCAAGCACACGTACAGATCCAATTCTTGGCGCAACGCCACGTTGAGTGAGCGAATGCCACCGCCAATCGGCGTGGTCAACGGGCCTTTAATCGACACGACGTAGTCGCGCAAAATTTCCATGGTTTCGGTCGGTAGCCACACATCTGGACCGTAGATTTTGGTGGATTTCTCGCCCGCGTAAATCTCCATCCAGTGGATTTGACGCTCGCCGTTGTACGCTTTGGCTACTGCCGCATCGACCACTTTCATCATGACGGGCGTGATGTCAAAGCCTGTGCCATCGCCTTCGATGTAAGGAATAATTGGGTTGTGCGGCACATTGAGGCTAAAATCGGCGTTGACGGTGATTTTGCTGCCATTGGCGGGAATCTGAACGTGTTGGTACATGGAGGCTCCAAATAAGTTAAAAGTGGTCTTGTATAAGACTAACTGGCGTATTATGCCCGATTTTTCAGGTGACGCAAAGGGTTTTCAGTACATCCGTTAATCCATTGATGTGTGAAATTTGATAGGTCGGTACAACGCCTTCGGGCAGCATTTTATCGCCATGATTGAGCCAGCAGGTGTGTAAACCCGCCTGCAAACCGCCAATAATATCCGATTCAGGCGTGTCGCCAACCATCAAAACCCGCGCTCGTTCAGGCTGCCCCATCAGTTGCAACGCATGGTCAAAAATCGCACGGTCAGGCTTGGCCACACCGACTTGCTCAGAAATGACCAAAACCTCAAAATGCCCGTGCAGTCTCGTGCGCTCTAAACGGGTTTGCTGCAATTGCGTGAAACCATTGGTGATGATGCCCAGCCGATAGTCTTGCCTCAACGCATCCAAAACCGCCACCACGCCATCCATCGGGGCACAAATATCGGCCATAGCGTTGATGAAGGCGTGGTTTAACTCTTGCGCCGAGGTGTTCAAACGCACCGCCCAAGCCTCAAAACGCTGGGTTTGTAATTGTGACGCATCAATGCTGCCGTTTTGGTAAGCCACCCACAGCGGTTTGTTGACCGCTTGATATTGCGCAAAATCATTTGCGGTGAAATCCACGCTATAGCTTGCCAACATGCGCCGCAAACCTGCAAACGAGTCAAAATGAAACAGCGTTTCATCGGCGTCAAATAAAATCCAGTCGTATTTTTTCATGGCGCAAAGTATATCAAAGCGCGGTGCGGGTGTATGATAAAATCTCGCTTTAATTGATTTTATTGAGATTGTTATGCTGTTGCTCATCAACAAACCTTATGGCGTGATTTGCCAGTTTTCCAAGCACGAAAAGCACCCCACACTGGCCGAATACGTCAAAGTGCCCAACGTCTATCCTGCGGGTCGGCTGGACACGGACTCCGAAGGTTTGTTGCTGTTGACCGACGATGGTCGCTTGCAAAACACCATCAGCCATCCGCTGCACAAAAAGCCCAAAACCTATTTGGTGCAAGTTGAGGGCAATCCATCCGATGCGGCATGTGTTCAACTGCGCAACGGCGTAATGCTTGAAGAAATGACTCAGCCGTGCACTGTGAGCATCGTCGCCGAACCAGAGTGGCTGTGGCCGCGCACGCCGCCGATTCGCCACCGTGTCAATGTCCCGACTCATTGGCTTGAAATCACCCTCACCGAGGGCAAAAATCGCCAAGTTCGCCGCATGACCGCAGCGGTTGGCCTGCCCACTTTGCGTTTGATTCGCACGCAAATTGGCGACTATAGTTTGTGGCAAAATGGCCATTTGCTCAACAACGGCCAAGTCTTGATGCTTGACGACACTCCTGCGCCACCGTCGTTGACTCGCCGCTCCACGCCTGATGAACTCAAAGAGCGTTACAGCAAGCGTCCAAATAAACCGCGCCAACCAGCCGCACCCGCAGCACCTGTTTTGAACAGCAAAGGTAAGCCCGTGCGTTTGGCCGCCGACACACCGCTGTCCGCCGATCCACGCATGATGAGCGATCGCCGCGCGTACAGCCCAGAATCCACCTCCCGCAAACCTCGACAAGGACGAAAAAAATGAACAAGTTTATTTTATCCGTGAGCGCAGTGCTGCTGGCTGCTTGTCAAAACCATGTTGCAGCCGCACCTCTTCAGTTCATCAATGGGCTTGAAAAAGCCAAGATTGAACTGGCACAAACCAATGACGAGCACATGACGGGTTTGATGCACCGCACCCAACTGCCTGCCGACAATGGCATGCTGTTTGTGTTCCCCAACAACTCACAAGCGTGTTTTTGGATGAAAGACACATTGGTTCCATTAACCGTTGGTTTTATAGATGAGACAGGCGTTTTGCTGCAAACACAAGATATGCAAGCACAAACCACGGACGTTCATTGTCCCAAAGCGCCGTTTCGTTACGCCCTTGAAATGAATCAAGGCTGGTTTATCAAACACAATATTCCAATTGGCACTCAAATTTTAATCCCCTAATGTCTCGCACCACGCCTTACCCAGCCAGTAGCCTTTCCTTTGCTCATCGCCACGCCTCACGAGCGCAGCAACCTGCCTTGCTTGCGCTGTATGCATTGCACCAAAAATGGCGCGAAACGGCGGTTTACCCCGACCCGCACCACGCTGTTACCACCCTCAACTGGTGGCATCATGAAATTGAAAAAGCCAAAACAGGTGAAATCAACCACCCAAACTTAATCACCCTCAAGCCTTACGGTGTGTTTGATGAATTGCTCGCTCTTTTACACGGCCACATGCACTGGCATCACTTGGTGCGCGTTGACACGCTTGAACAGCTGCAACCGACCATCGACGCGATTGGCGGCTCATACGTGCGGGTGTGGCTTGGCATCGTCAAGCAGCCTAACGACGAACTGGCGCTGCACGCAGGCCGCGCATTGTGGTGGATAGACCAAACCCGCCACATCGGCCACAACCTCGCCCCATCGCGCATGTGGCTGCCCATGAGTTGGCTCAAAGAACTTAACTTACCCGTGCATTTGCTGCTCAACCGTAAATTATCGCCCACTGAGCGCGCCCAACATGCGGCGCCATTGACGCACAAACTCATTGCGACCGCGCAAACCGCGCTAAATGCATACCAAGCCCACACCGTGAACGCCCCTAAATCTCTGCGTGCACTGGTCAACAACCGCACTTTGTTGTTAAATGAAATCACCCTGCAACCGCATGAGCTATGGCAAGGCTTGATCAGCGTCAGCCCACGCCGCAAATGGTGGGCTGCATTATGGGCGTAAGTTCAGATTTTTATTTACGCCAAAACCTTTTCAATCTCCACAAATGTATGCGCAATATCGCCCGTATTGACGGCCACGCCAAGTTGGCGGGCGATTTGTGCGGCTGAAATAATGCCTCTTACAATTTCAAAGCCGTCTTCATTTTCTTCGAGCACCAAAGTGTGTTGGCGACCAGATTGTTTGAGGGTTTGCAACACGTGGCCGACTTTGGCTTTGCGCAAGTCGTTGTAATGCACAAACAGCAGCTGCGGGCTGGTGGTCATGATGTCTTGCACGGTGATGTCTTGGTAGCGTCCGCCGCGACTTTGCAGGTGCTTCATGGGTTTTTCGCCCAAAATATCGGTGGCGGTGACAATTCCAACCACTTTTTGCGTTGCGTCAACCACCAACAATGAGCGAATACCAAAGGCAATCATTTTGGCGTTGGCATCATCAATCGGGACATCGGCGGCAATGGTGATGGCGGGCACGTGGTGAAAGTCGGTCATGATGTCAATCGCCGCTGATGCTAAAGTAACTGGGTCATGCTGTTTGCTGGGCGCTTGCGCATAAACGGCTGCGCCTTTAAGGTTGAATTCGGTCAATGCGCTGTAATCGTGCGGGTTCATTGTTTGCCTCTTTATGGTTGATGTTGACATGAAACTGCTACGCTTGATTTTAGCAGCACTGTATAAAAAAATCCCTGTTTTACACAGGGATTTTTTCAGGGTTACCAAGAATTACTTATCGTCTTTTTTGACTTCAGTAAACTCCGCATCCACCACATCGGCTTGTTGTGCCGCTGCTGGCTCGCCTTGTTCGGCTTGCGCTTTGGCTTGCATGTCGGCGTACATCGCTTCGCCCAACTTCATTGCCGCTGTGCTCAAGGCTTCGGTTTTGGCTTCCAACTCTTCTTTAGAACCCGTTGCCACGATGTCTTCAAGTTCTTTCACCGCCGCTTCAATCGCGGTTTTTTCATCAGCCGATACTTTGTCGCCGTATTCGGTCAATGATTTTTTGGTTGAGTGAACCAAAGCCTCGGCGTTGTTGCGTGCTTCGACCAATTCGCGTTGGGTTTTATCTGCATCGGCGTTGACCTCTGCATCTTTCACCATTTGCGCGATTTCGTCCTCGCTCAAGCCAGAATTGGCTTTGATGGTGATTTTGTTTTCTTTGCCCGTGCCTTTGTCTTTCGCGCTCACGTGCAAAATACCGTTGGCGTCGATGTCAAAAGTCACTTCGATTTGTGGCACACCGCGTGGTGCTGGCGGAATGCCTTCTAAGTTGAACTCACCCAAGGCTTTGTTGTATTGCGCGATTTCACGCTCGCCCTGATAAACCTTAATGGTTACCGCAGGTTGATTGTCCTCAGCAGTTGAGTACACTTGCGCGAACTTAGTCGGAATCGTGGTGTTTTTGTTAATCATCTTAGTCATCACGCCGCCCATGGTTTCGATACCGAGCGACAATGGCGTGACGTCCAACAACAACACGTCAGAACGGCCACCGCCCAAAACTTGACCTTGAATCGCTGCACCAACGGCCACGGCTTCATCAGGGTTCACGTCTTTGCGGGCTTCTTTGCCGAAAAATTCTTTAACGGTTTCTTGCACTTTAGGCATGCGGGTTTGCCCGCCGACCAAAATCACGTCGTCAATGTCCGACACTTTCAAGCCCGCATCTTTCAACGCTGTGCGGCAAGGCGCAATTGTGCGTTCAACCAAATCGGCCACCAAAGACTCTAATTTAGCGCGCGTCATTTTAATCGCCATGTGTTTCGGGCCACTCGCATCAGCGGTGATGTATGGCAAGTTGATTTCGGTTTGCGCGGCTGAACTTAACTCGATTTTGGCTTTTTCGGCCGCATCTTTCAAGCGTTGCAAGGCCAACATGTCTTTTGACAAATCAACGCCCTGCTCTTTTTTGAACTCTTCAATCAAATACGCAATCACCACTTGGTCAAAATCTTCACCACCCAAGAATGTATCGCCATTGGTCGCCAACACCTCGAATTGTTTTTCGCCGTCAACGTCGGCGATTTCGATAATCGACACGTCAAACGTACCACCGCCCAAGTCATACACCGCTACTTTACGATCGCCCTTCTCGGTTTTGTCCAAACCAAACGCCAACGCCGCCGCAGTAGGCTCGTTGATGATGCGTTTCACGTCCAAACCAGCAATGCGCCCTGCGTCTTTGGTCGCTTGGCGTTGCGCGTCGTTGAAGTAGGCAGGCACAGTAATCACCGCTTCAGTGACTTCTTCGCCCAAATAATCTTCAGCGGTTTTTTTCATCTTGCGCAAAACTTCAGCCGAGATTTGCGGTGGCGCGAGTTTGTCGCCATTCACGCTCACCCAAGCGTCGCCGTTGTCGGCTTTGACAATGTCAAACGGCATGTGGCTGATGTCTTTTTGCACTTCTTGGTCTTCGAAGCGACGGCCAATCAAGCGTTTAACTGCATATAAAGTATTTTTAGGATTGGTCACCGCTTGACGCTTGGCGGGTGCACCGACCAAAATCTCATCGTTGGTGTACGCAATAATCGACGGCGTAGTGCGCGTGCCTTCGGCGTTTTCAATCACTTTAGGCACATTGCCTTCCATCACCGATACGCACGAGTTGGTTGTACCCAAGTCAATCCCAATAATTCTACCCATCTTCAATTCTCCAAATAACACGTTTTAAATAAACGGCCAGCATTTTGCCTGCCTTGACCTGTAATTGGTGACGTTGCGGGTGATTTCAAGGGAAAAAATGTTCTTTTTTTATCTTTTTTCATCGCCATGTCGTTTTAAGAACTTTTATGGCATTTTTTTCATGCTAAAGTGCCACAACTATTTTCTCTTAAAGGATATTTATGAATAATTCGTTATGCCGAATCGCCGTCGGCCTCATTATGGCTTTGAGTTTATGGGCCTGTGGCAAAACCATTTCGGTCAAAGAAGATGCGACCAACTACGTGGCTGCCGAAACCAAAATTCAAAACGAGCTTAAACCCAGACAACAAGCATTGATGCAAAAACTACAAGCCATGCAAGCCACGCCTGAGAAAATCGAAACCCTTTTGCCTGAAATCAATTCTTTCATTAGCGACGCCAAATCGCAATTGCAACAAGTCAAGCCACAGACCGATGCGGTGAAAAAATTTCAAGCCCAAGAGTTGCAATCAATTGACACCATGTCATCATTCATGACCACCGTGGTCGAGGCAGTGAAAACCAAAGACCCAAGCAAAATCCAAGAAGCGCAAGGGGTGTTTATCAAAGCCATGAAAGACCTACAAACCGCCAAGGCAGATTTAATGAAAGAAGCCGACAAATAAAAAACGCGCGTAAGCGCGTTTTTTATTGCGCAAACTGCTCACGCAACCACGCCAAAAACCGCGCTTTGCGCTCATCCCCCGCCACATCCATCGCAGACAACAAACCATATTGCGAACCATCCGCGCTAAAACCAAACGGCGCGACCAGCCGCCCGTCGGCCAATTCTTGCTCAACCATGTAGCGCGAAGCCATCGCCACGCCCAAGCCCGCGCTGGCGGCCTGTAGGCTCAAATAAAAATGTTCAAAATGCAGCTGGCCACCCACAGCCACAGCAAGCTGCCCTGTTTGCGCACACCAATTCGCCCACGCATTGGGACGAGTCGCGCTGTGCAGGCGCACGGCTTGCGCAAGGTTTGGTGCGATTTCTGGCGTACAAACTGGGCCGACCATTTCATCGGCCAACGGCGCAGACCAGTAATCATGCGCAAAGTCATTGCGCCGTATCGCCAAGTCAACACCCTGCTCCATAAACTGCACCGCGCCGCCTGCGGCAAATAAATGCAGCACGATACTCGGATGCTTTGCCTGAAAATCAGGCAGTCGCGCAATCAACCAACGCATGGCAATTGTCGGCTCACACGAGACCACCAGCGGCTTGAGCGCGGGTGCTTGCTGAATCTCCTCAATGGTTTGTGCCAGCTGCGCAAAAATATGTGTGCAGGTTTGGTACAACGCCTCACCCGCTCGCGTCAAAAAAATCGCGCGGTTGCGCCGCACAAACAACAGTACGCCCAGCGAAGCTTCAAGCGACTTAATCTGACGGCTGACCGCGCCGTGCGTGAGGCACAACTCCTGCGCAGCAGCGGCCATGCTCAGTTTACGGGCGGTGGCTGCAAAAACTTTAAGGCCGTTGAGCGGCGGTAATTTCATTGAGTTTTACTCACAGATGAGTTGAGGATAAATCGTTTTTATTGTCAATTGACTCTGCGCATAATACCAAAACTCAACCACTCTGAAAGCCGATTATGTCTGAAATATTTTCCGTCGCCCTCATCACCGTTTTGGCCGTCATCAGCCCTGGCGCAGATTTTGCTCTGGTGACACGCAACAGTTATTTGTATGGTCAAAAATCAGGCTTTTTGACCACTTTAGGGATTGGTCTTGGCGTGCAAATTCATGTGCTTTATGCCTTGATTGGTGTAGGTGTGTTGCTGAGTCAGCAGCCGATTTTGTTTGATTTGTTAAAAATTTTGGGCGCGGCTTATTTGACTTTTGTCGGTTATCAAACGTTTTTTAGCCCTGCGGTGAGCCACGATATGCTTGATAAAAATGCAATGATGATGGCGCCGTGGCAATCCATCAAACTCGGTTTTTTCACCAACGCACTCAACCCAAAAACCACGCTATTTGTGTTGAGCACTTATGCGCAAATTGTCAACCCAAATACGCCGCTTGGGCTGCAATATGCGTATGGATTGTTTATGTCAGCCACGCATTGGGCATGGTTTGCCTTGGTGTGTGCCGTGTTTTCAAGCCCAGTGCTGCGCTCGCGAATGCTAACCCAGCAAAAACCCATCAACCGCGTGATTGGCGGGATATTGGCTGCGCTGGGCTGCGGCTTGGCCGCTACGGCGTTTGCGCATTAAAGATAATCTCGCAACCGATAATACGCCATCGCCAGCACCAGCGCAGGTGTGCGGAAGGTTCGCCCACCAGGGAACGGCAGGTGTTTGATGCGGGCGAGCATGTCGAATCGCTCGGCTTGACCACGAATCGCCTCGGCGGCAAGTTTGCCTGCAATGTTGGTGAGAATCAGGCCGTGGCCTGAAAAACCTTGCAGGTAATACACATTGGGCGCGAGGCGATTAAAGTCAGGGGCGCGGTTGGCGGTGATGTCGACAAAGCCGCCCCAACAGTAGTCGATTTTGGCATTTTTCAGTTGTGGAAAAGCCCGCAACATGGTGTTTTTCATTGAGTCTTTAAGGTTCGGCGGCGTGACGCCCGAATAACTGACCCGCCCGCCAAATAACATGCGATTGTCCACGGTGGTGCGGAAATAATCCAAGACAAAATTATTGTCACACACCGCCACGCGGTTTTTAATGAGCGAATCGGCGGTGCTGGTGTCCAACTGTTCGGTGGCGACAATGTATGTGCCAACGGGCATGATGCGCCCCGATAGTTTTTTAACGGTTTTGTCCAAATAAACATTGCCCGCCAAAACCACAAAACTCGCGGTGACTTGGCCTTGCGCGGTTTTAACCACGGCGGGTTCGCCATGAATGAGTTCAGTGACTTCGGAGTGCTCATAAATCGTCACGCCAGCGGCCAGCGCGGCGCGCGCCACGCCAAGCGCGTATTTGAGCGGGTGCAAATGTGCAGAATTGTGGTCGAGCACGCCCGCGTGGTAACGCTTGGAGGCAATCCACTGCGGCATTTCTTCGGGTGAAATGGCTTGCAAGTGCGGGTAATCGTACACGTCGCGCATGTGCGCCACCGATTCGAGCAACTCAGGCGTAGACTTGGGCTTGACACTCACCGTCATGTAGCCGTCGGTCCAGTCGCAATCAATCTTGTGTTGCTTGATGCGCTCGCGCATCAAGTCCAAACCTTCCAGCGTGAGGTTAAAGGCTTTTTTCGCGTCCGCCAAGCCCAGTTGTTTTTCAAACGGCCCTTGCTCACACGCATAGCCCGCAATCGCTTGACCGCCGTTGCGCCCCGACGCACCCCACGCGACGCGCCGACCTTCTAAAATCACCACCTTATAGCCCGCCTGCGCCAACTCAAGCGCAGCCGACAAACCCGCCAAACCCGCGCCGACCACACAGACATCGGCGACAATATTCGATTGCAATGGCGGCTGCTCAGGCAGCGGCGTGGCGGTGGCGGCGTAGTAAGAATTACTGGCGAGTTTGGCGTCTTGGTCGTACATTTGATTTACCATTTCATAAACGGCGGCATCGACAATGGGTGTTTGCTGAACCACTGCCACGCGCCTTGCATTAAAAATTTGTGAAAACCTACATTGGGAAACGCGGCTTTAACTGACTTAACCGTGCTGCGCGGCAAACCATGTTTGACCACGCCAAGTGAAAAGTCAACCAAATCACCCTTGCGAAACACCTCTACCAATGGATAACGCACATCGGTGTAGGCTTTGAGTTTATGGTGTTCTGACACCAACAAAGCAATTTCTTCTTCCCACGCCTGCAAACCGTTGGCTTGGCAATACAAGCGCGCCTCGCGTTCGGACGGCGGGATGTAATCCACCGTGCCTGCAGACCACAAACCAACATCATGGTGCGCGGCAGCCACAATGATTTTGGTTTTGTCATCTTCGCTGTAATTCGGATGCAAAGCCAGACAAAAATGAATCATGCGATAACAATGGTTTTTGTAACCATCAAACTGCGCCCCAATAGTATTACGCCACGGCGCTAAAATCTGCTCTAAAAGTGGTAATGTGTGTTCAATATTCATTGATAATCCTTAAAAAATCAGAAATTATAACGGATTCTCTGTAAAATGACCGAGCACCCATCAGAGCTGAACTTGCGGCAGCGAGTTGAGCAATTCACGCGCGGGGAAAGTTGACACCAAATACCGTGGCGGAAAACACTCTTGCTCTTGCAGCAAATGCCCTATCGCTTGCTGAAGCACAGGCCATTCAAAGCACAGCATATCAGGCATATTTTGAGCCTTATCTAAAAACACCAATAATACTCGGTCGGTTTGCGGCAATAAAGACACAACATCTTGCGTCCACGCACAGGATGAAAACACATGCCCTGTTTCACTGTTTTGATAAAGCGAATATGACCCCACAAAAATGTCGCGGTTTTGCGCTTCATGAGCCGCATCCAACAAGTCTTTTTGTTGGTCGTAATCCTCACTCAACGCCTGTTGTTTGAATTGATTCAAGGCATGGCGCAATGGCTCATCTTGCGGTACATATGTGCGCAGTTGGCCGTCCACATAACAAAACATCTCAGTCGATATCGAGCGTCCTTCTTGCTCCGCTAAACTTCGCGCCAATTCCAGCATGCTCATTTGAGCCGCAACATTATTGATGTGTGTGAGCAACAAACGGCCACGCGTGGGTATCATCATCACAGGCTCGCCGCCATTGAGGGTGCGGTACATCAGGTCAGACAACAAAATCCGCGAAGAGTCAAAAGCATCGTGCCAGTCACTCAGCCAAACCTGATTATCCAGTTGCACCATGCTTTTGGCGGTTTGGTCGCGCAAATTATCCAGTGCAATCGGCAAAGCATCGGCAAACGTCACGCCCCATGTTTTCAATTGCTCGTCGCTCACCGAAATTAGAGTATGTTCGGTGTCATAAGCGAGCGATATGTGGGCATCTTGACCCAAAGCTTGAAAGCCACAATTGCGTTGCGCTTGACCTGAATTGACCAAGTTACTCAAATAGACAAACTCATTTTGCATGGCCGAGCGAATAATCGGCATCAAATAAGGCTTGGCTTGAGCAAACGAGGCTGGAATCTCAGGAATATTTAAGCTTTGCGCATAAGCACTCAAAACTTTGTTTTTCTCCTTTTTGTCGGCCGCTTGATAATCGCGCCGTGCATTTTCGAGGTGAAAGTATTGCGTTTCACCCGTCTGCGTGGTGATTTTGAGGCGAAACTCATGCGGCTCAAAACTCATTTGATGAGTCACCCCAATTTGTTTGGCCTGCGCTATAAACAATTGAGCAAAATACTCAGGAGTTTGTTTGCTTCTAAAAAAATCCAGCCAGCCCATATCAGCCCTCTTTTTGCTCAATGTGTTTGGCCACTTGCCCCGCCAAATAGGTCCAAACCACTTGCGCCGCCGCGTTGCTGGTCAACTCGGCATGATCGTAGGCTGGGGCGACTTCGACGCAGTCCATGCCGACCCAGTTGAGCGACGCGGTTTGCTCCAAAATGCTGAACAATTGATTGGTGGTCAAGCCCGCAGGCTCTGGCGTACCTGTCCCAGGGGCGAATGCAGGGTCGAGGTTGTCGATGTCAACGGTCAAATAGGCGGGTAAGCCTTTGGCACTCATGCGCTGTTCAATGGTGTGTAAAACCTCAGCCAACTCGCCCAAAGTTTCTAACCCACGCATATCTCGCGCAGTGTAAATCACGCCGCCCTGCTCTCGCACATAGTCGCGGGCTTCGCGCACACCTGCGGAGCGAATACCGATTTGCACAAAACTTTCTGCATCGACCAAGCCTTCTTGAATCGCCTCATACACCCATGTGCCGTGACCCGATGGTTCATCAAAATGCGTGTTCCATGTGTCGCAATGCGCATCAAAATGCAGCACAGCCAACGGTTGGCCATAATGCGCACGATACGCTCGCAGCAGCCCCAACGTAATTGAATGGTCGCCGCCCAGCCAGCACATGTGGTACGCCGCAATCATGGTGGGAATTTGTTCGGCTAGACTAGCACGCATACCATCGATGCTGGTGTTGGGCAAATAAAGGTCACCCAAGTCGCACAAGTGCGCAAACGGCGACACGTCAAAATACGGGTGCGTGCCGTCGCACAGCATGGTGCTCGCACTGCGAATAGCCGATGGCCCAAACCGCGCCCCAGGTCGATTGGTCACCGCGCCGTCATACGGCACACCCGCGACGGCAAACGGCTTGTCACGCAAACCGTGCGGCACGGCCAAAAAGGTGTGATTGCTGTGGTATGCGTAAGCCATGTCGTCCTCATCATCTATAATTGAAATGCTATTTTGCCCACCTCAACTGTCTTGTGTAAAGTGGATGCAGCATATCCAAGCAACTGGCTGGTGGCATGAGTCATCATTTCATAGACAATGAAACTTCCATCAACACAACAGGAGTATGAACATGACCACACCCACGATTTCGCGCGAGTCGATTAAACGTCTCGCGCAGCGCGAAGCCGCCGCATTTTTGGCCGCTCGCCCCCGCTCACAAGAGCTTGCTGAACAAACAGAGCAACATTATTTATTTGGCGTGCCATTGCATTGGATGGCCGATTGGGGCACGCCAGTGCCGCTGTTTGTTGAGCGCGCTCAAGGCGCACGATTCACCTGCGTGGATGGGATTGAATACGCCGATTTTTGCCTAGGCGACACAGGCGCAATGTTTGGCCACAGCCCCGCACCCGTCGCCGCCGCATTGGCGCAACACGCGGCCAGCGGCTACACCGCCATGCTGCCCACCGCAGCGGCGGCTGTGGCGGGTCAAGCCCTGACGGAACGCTTCGGCTTGCCGTTTTGGCAACTGGCCACCACCGCCACCGACGCCAATCGTTTTGTGGTGCGCTGGGCGCGAGCGATTACTGAGCGCAAAAAAATCTTGGTGTTTGACGGCTGCTACCACGGCACGATTGACGATGTATTTGTCGATATGGACGGCGACACAAAAGTCACGCGCACCAGTTTGCTCGGCCAAGTGTATGACTTGACGCAATTCACCGACGTGGTTGAGTTCAACGACATTGAGGCGGTGCGCGAAAAACTCGCCAGCCGCGAGTTCGCCTGCGTGCTGACCGAACCCGCGCTGACCAACTGCGGCATGGTTTTGCCCGCCGACGGATTTTTAGAGCAACTGCGCGAAGCGTGCGACGCGACCGACACCTTGCTCGTGTTTGACGAAACCCACACCATCAGCGCGGGCTACGCGGGTTACACGGGCTTGTGCAATTTCTCGCCCGACTTTGTCGTGGCGGGCAAAGCAATTGCAGGCGGCTTGCCTTGCGCCGTGTATGGCATGAGCGCAACAGTCGCCCAGCGCATGCGAGCCGCCAAAGAAGCCGCACCTGCGGGGCATTCGGGCATCGGCACAACGCTATCGGGCAACATGATTACCATGGCTTTGCTCGCGGTCAACCTCACCCAAGTTGCCACGCCAGAGGCATTTGAGCGCATCATTGCCCAGCAATCCAAGTTGTCAGCGGGCTTACGCAACGTGATTGCCCAGCACCAACTGCCCTGGAGCGTCACCCAACTGGGTGCGCGCAGCGAGTTTCAGTTCTGCGCCCAATCGCCGCGCACAGGCAAACAAGCCGAAGCGGCCATGGACGCAGAGCTTGAGCAAGCGATACACCTCTATTTGCTCAACCGTGGCGTGATGATTACGCCGTTCCACAACATGACGCTGGCGTGTCCGAGCACCTCAGATGCGGATATTGAGAAGTTCATCACCGCTTTTGATGCTTGTCTCACTGAATTATTGGCCTAAACTCTTGCCACGCTTTGCAAAAAGCGTGGCAATTTAACATCCAATGGGATTTCGGTTAAAATCACATCAAACTATTTCAGGAGACTTTATGAAACCGATTTTAATTCTACAAAACGCGCATTACGACTGGCCTGGCTATTTTGCTGACTGCTTGACCAACTGGGAAATTCCGTTTGAAGTGGTCAATGCCGCCGCGGGTGAATTGTTGCCCTACACCATCACCGATTACAGCGGCTTTGCCATCATGGGGGGCGGCATGAGCGTACACGACACCGCGCAGTATCCACATCTCGAACAAGCTCGCGCCCTGATTGTTGAAGCGTACCATCACAAAATCCCCGTTTTAGGGCATGGTTTGGGGGGGCAACTTTTGGCTTTGGCCTTAGGTGGCATGGTGATTCCCGCGCCCTACCATGAAATTGGCTGGCATGTGATTAACCCATTGCACACAGCAGCGGCTTATGATTGGTTTGGCGGCTTAAATCCCGTGACTTTATTTCAATGGCACAACGAAACCTTTTTACCACCTCCCAACGCACAATTGCTCGCAGGTAGCTTATACTGTTTGAATCAAGCGTTTGCGATTGATGGGATTCATTTGGGCATTCAATTTCACACCGATGCACTGCCCGAAAAAATCAACCATTGGCTTGACGATGTCCGCGATGACATTTCTCAAGCCAATGGCATGAACATTCATCCTGACGAAAAAATCCGTGCAGACAACTGGATTTATACCGAAAATGCGCAAGCCGTCGCCCGTCAGCTGTACACGCGGTGGCTGAAAAATGTCAATCAATTCTTTTGAACTCACCCCTAACCCATTGATATGGAGCTACAAATGAAAAAATTGTTCACCGCCTTAACCTGTGCCAGCTTATTGTTGGGTGTGGCACAAGCCCAAGAGCCGACTCAAGCCGAGCCGAGCAAAAACGAACGCTGGTACCCCCAAAAATCAAGCTCAATTGAGCTGTATGGGGTGATTGATATTGGCTACACATACACCAGCCACTGAATCAATCAACGCAACATCACCGCCGTCGGGTCCACCCCTTGCGGCGTGCGCACATACGGCGCAATCAATTTCTGCGCCGCCACGTGCGCGGGTGGGCTAAATTCATTTGTGCCGTTTGCTTTAAGTAGCGTTCAGGCAAGTTGTGCAAGGCTTCATCCAAGTCTCTGGGACGGTTGCACAGCAAAACATGGTCGCAACCTGCGTCCAGCGCGGCTTGCACGCGTTGGGTGACGTTGGGAATCAGCCCTGCCGCGCCGACCATAGATAAATCATCGGTGACAATCGCGCCCGTAAAGCCGAGTTGTTCGCGCAAAATGCGCAGCCATTGGCGCGAAAAACCTGCGGGCTGCGCATCAACTTGCGGATAGACCTCATGCGCGGGCATGACGCCTGCCAAACTGTGCAATACGCCAGTTCCAGACGATAATGCACGTTAGAGCCACGCTGGTGCAATGCGTTTTCGATCAGCAATAAATCGAGCAAGTCATCCGAGCAGCCCACCCGCGCTTGAATCAAAGTCTGTTCAACCACCGACGGACAATCATCCCCCAACTGCACATGCCACTCCCCGCCCGAAAACCCCGTGAAACGCACTGAAATTGGGGTTAACGCTTTATTCTACACATCAAACATGACTGCCTCCTTGAGAAGGCCATATGTTGCCTTAAAGACACCACTAAATCAAACCATTTGGTTTAAGTTTGTTTGATGGGTTCAAGGCCTCGGATACAGCAACGCCCAACATTACAACTGCGCCACAATCGAGCGCAACAACTCAACTGGATACTTAAAGCCTAAAGCCTTAAACGGAATACGGTTTAGTGATTGAATTACCCCATTCAAATCACAATGCTTGTAACCGTGCTCGTAGTACACCGCATGGTCGTAATGAAAAGCCAACTCATTCATCGTCCCCATCAAAGAACGGTTGTCGGTCTTGGTCAGCGCCAGTTCATGGTACGACTTGAGTATCACATCAATTTTGTCTGACGGCACGTCTTGCAGCATCAAAAATTTGAGCAAACCATTTAAAAACAGTGTGTGAATGTCGCTCATATTGGACTGCTTGATGCCATAAATCACAAATGACGACGCAGTTTTTTCGTTCACAAACCAATCGCCCAGCGCGGTATCGCAAGGCGCGATGGGGCGCAACTGCTCAGGCTTGAGTTTTAACAGGGCTTGTACTTTTCCTGTGCATTTGAGTTGTAGCATGGTGTCCTTTGTCATTATTTAAAGTGTTCAAGTGCAGTCAGTTACACATCAACTTGATATTGAGTCAACAATTTCCCTAACTCTACCCAGCCTACCAGTTTCACACCAAATCGAACGGCTGCTTCTTGCGCAGCTGGTGTAAACATCGTATTGCACACAGCCACCAAACGCTCTGTTTGATAATATGTACGCGCCTCATCCAACTGATATACCGCCGTGACATCAGCGGCTAAGCCAGAACTACTGTGTTTGCACTGAATCAGCACCTTGTGCTCTTGCGGGTTTATGGCGACAATATCCGCGCCATATTCTCGCGCTGGATAGGCTGGTGTCAATTCGCACATACAACCTTGCGCTTCATACAATCGTTTAATCAACATTTCAAATTCATTCCATGCCATTGCTGCCACACGCTCTTTAAGCGTCGCGCTCATGGTGGCATCGATGATATCGGTTGCTTGGATGTTTTTGGGTGGTACAAGATAGCCTGCAGTGGTGCGCTTTTGTGAAATAAGCTCATTCAACGCCTGATCAAATGACTTTTGCACATTGCCACGCTCATGTGGTAAGGCGCCAATAATATGATGAATATACACGTCGCGGGTTGCGCCAATTCGATACGCTCGGTCGCTGGCTTGGTCTTCTTTGGAGGCATTCCACCAGCGTTCATAATGAATGACGTGGTTCGCCTCAGTAATCGTCAAGCCCACCCCTGCCGCCAAGGTGGATAATATAATCACCGCAAAGCCTTGCGTATTTTTAAAACCACCCAATTTGTCTTTGACTTGTGCGGGGCTATTGTTGTCGCCATTGATAATCGCCACATCAATATCAAACTGAGTTTGTATACCATAACGCAACGCATCTTGAGCCACGCGACTCATGACAAAAACAATCGCTTTCTCACCTTTGCTTTGAATTTCACCCAATAACCGCAGCAACTCGACAGTTTTTGAAAAAGCATTCAAGTCCGCATTGCGCTGCTTTGCATGTTTTAACTCAGGATGCAAACCAAAGGCTTTTAAGCCATGCAATCGCTCCAAAGCCGAGGCCTCTTGATTTTTGATGCTCAAATACTCTGTCGCTTCGTCGTTTGAAAACCGCACTTCGTGGGTTTTTTCGATTTTTTGCGGCAACTCATTACCCAAATAGTCTTTTTTGAAGCGACGCAACACGTAGTTACCCACCCGCTCACGCAAGCGTGTGTCCACATCCTTATCATTGCTCACAAACTTTTTTTTAAATGCCTTCCAATTGCCCAAATGCGCAGGGTCAAACACATCAAACAACGCCCACAAGTCACGCAATTCGTTTTCAATCGGCGTGCCTGTCAACAACGCGCTAAACGATGTGAGGCTGCTCAATGCCCGTGCCGCTTGAGAAATTTGTGCGTTGGGGTTTTTGATTTTATGGGCTTCATCGTAAATCACACAGCCCCAATTAAAAGCCTTGTCAATCCATGAAAATTGATAATTGCTCAAAGTCTCATAACTGATAATCAACACATTGGGTGAATCTTCAACCGTTAAAAATTGTGCCACATCAAACGAATTATACGGATGCGTGCTGCCTTGCTTTTTTAAATTGCGGTATGCTAAATCATGACCACGCACCACTTTGGCCTTAAAGCGCGTACGTGCGACGGTGTCCACGACAAATTTATTGACTTCGTCGTGCCAGTTGTCTAACAATATCGTCGGCGCAACAATCAAAATTTTCTGCGCATTTGCGCCTTGGTATGGCGGTAAACCGAGCAAATAGTTCATGAACACCACCATTTGATAGGTTTTACCCAACCCCATATCGTCCGCCAAAATCGCACCGCGATAATCAGCTTCAAACAAATCTTTGAGCCAATTCACCCCAGCAATTTGATAGGACTTCGGCGGGTACGCAATGGCAGCAAACAAATCGGCTGGTTCTTGATGGTTGACCCGAATCTCGCTCAAAGGTTTGCGGGCAACAAAGTCAAAACCGACCCCATCTTCATCGTTGGGTTTGATTTGAATGATTTGCCTATCGGTGGATGCACCGCCACCGCTGGCTGCGGCCGCTTTTTTAACTACGCCGTTTAATGTTGCGACTGCCGTTGCAAAGGCCGCTTGCGGTAAAACCTCACCATTTGGCAAAATTATGTGCGGCGCATGGTCATCTGCCGCACGTTCAATGTCTTTAATCAGGTCTTTGACCTCCCCCACACTTTTTCTCGCCACCGACTTTAGCACACTCCCACGAATGTCCTCGTGCACTGTCGGGTCGCCATCGCGCATCAAGGCTTCTTTGATGGGCGTGTCCAAATTCTTTGAGCCAAAATAGCCCACATACGGCTCACCAATGCCTGTAATGCGATAACTGCCAAAATCAATCGCCACGCTATCGGCGGCTTCATCGTCATTCAAAATAAATGCCGCTGGGTTGTCTAAAAACTTACCCACATCTTCACGGGCAATCCGCCCCACGGCTTGAATGCGTTGATGCGCTTTGATGACTACAGATTCGGTGATTTGACGCACGACCTGTCTATCAGCACCCTGCCCACGAACTTCGGTCATGACCAAAATCGTGCGCCCAGTCTGGTTGAGCCGCACTTTGTGGTTGAGATAGGTATGCTCAGATACACCAGAGATTCGCGGCTGTATGGACACCGAACCATCGGCATTCATCACCACATCCATTGCGACCGCGTGGCTATTTTGAAAAACAGTGTTATCGGGCAAACCCTCAAAACGCACGCGCTCACCTGCATTTTTGGCGCGCTCCACCACGCGCCAGCGCAAGGCTTCATCGGCATCGGGTTGACTCGCCTGCGTGATTAACTCACTCAACTCAAACATCGCCTGCGGCAATAAATATGCCGTAAATTGATTGAGCCGCAACACACAACCCTCGCGACGCACACCATGCAATGGCTGCCCATGAGCATCAGCAAATTGTGGCGTGAATCGGCACGCCGCTTGTGCAGGCGTGCCGTGCATTTGCACTGACAGATAACCATCAAAAACGCTTGGTGCATTAAGTTGCACCAAGCGATCAGGGTCTATTGTGTAAATTTTAGCATCGTCGATTTCGATAACGGGATTGCCTAAATGGTCATTGACCATCTGTCCCAAACCATCGTTGGCAATGTTTTCAGCAGTGGTGTGGGCGAAAGGGGTGAGAATGGGAAGTTGAATCATTTTATGTCTCTTAGTTTGGGTTTTGCCCATTGCGAAGCAAATAATCACGGATTAATGCAATTTTTTGTGGTTTTTTATCTTCATCAAGCAAAACATCTTGCAAGGCTACGGCTGGAGTTACCCCTTGATTCAAAAGTCTGCGCACTTTATTTTGCCAAGAATACTCTTCGGGATAAAAATGCGCCCCCTCCTCAATCAGCAATAATTTCGCACTCAGGTTGTGAAATTGTTCATAATTGTAGTGACAATCCGATAAATTAATGGGGGTGCTACGATAAATCCGCCATTTGCCCGAGTGTGTCGCCTCAATAACACAAAACGCACCAAAATCAATAAACACGCACGAGCGTTCCGCTTCATCTAACTGGCTATAGGTTTCAGGGCTATCAATGAATCGTTGATACATATCAGGAGACAACCTACGCAATCGACCCAAAGCCGTTCGACCCAACATAATTTTCGCGTTCACCGCATAGTCCACATACTGTAACCAGAACTGTTTGCGATATTTGTAAATCTCATCACCCTGCCCATCGGTCATGGTTTCTAAAAACTCTCGCAAATCACCGCGCGACAAAATGCCGCGATACCACTGATGCAACTCAGTGCCAACGCGTTGCCATGCCTGCGTATGTTTCGACGCACGCGGGTCGCCAATGGTTTCGAAAATAAATTGCTGCCAATTCGCGCCCACTTGTTGTTTTTGCTGGCATTTGAGCAACATTTCCCGCACGCATTCTTCCAGCATCAAGCGTTGTGTATTCGCCCACACATGCGGGTATTGTTTGACATCTGCAAACAACCGTTTGACTTGTGCGTCATATTGGTTGGCTATTAACGCGCGAATTTGCGTGAGCATGTGCAGCAAACGCAGGCGTTGAAAAATTTCATGGTTGTTGGACAAAATCAGGTCGGCACGAATTTCATCCAAGGTTTTTGTCGGGGGAAAGCCCCGTAGAATTTTAGTCAAACTGCCCGCAATCAAATCCGTCTGATTTTTCGCCAAAAGTACCATGCGATTGCGCCCAGAATACAGGCGCAACATCACGTTGAGAGGCTCAAGCAGTGCTTGACGTGCTGATGCATTACCCGTGCCCGCTTCAAAACTGAAATAGCGTTGGTAATACAGGTGCAATAATTTTGGACACAGCCGCACTTGTTCGGCTTGTTTATCCCAGCCCTCTTGCCGAAAAATCAGCAACTCATTCAGTAAACGCGAAAATTTGCCACATTGAATCAATACGCTCAATAAATCGCTCGCAGCATTGTCACCGCGCTCTTGGGTCATTGCCGCAACGGCATAACGCACCTGCTGATGGCTGACAAAACCAAAAGAAGCCGCATTTTTTTGCGCAAACGCCCACAATTGACGCACCACTTGTCGATACGCTTCACCCGACACTTTACCCGTGCCGATTTGATTCAAGGTATCCGTGGCTTTATTGACCGAGTTCACAAAAGACTGGGTCGGAAAATTGCTATAAAAATCCGCCATCATCAGACCTATTGTTTCAAATTCAACTGTGGGCTGGTCAACGCAAAGAAAAACTCAATTCGTCGATTTTGTGCCCGTCCAGTTTCGCTTGCATTATCAGCAACCGACCGCGCATCCGCATAGCCACTGTATGAATACAAATACTTACCATCGCGGTTTTTCATCTGCCCAATTTGGGCGGCGGCATCCATTGTGGTGTAGGTGTTAATCGCCCGTTGCGCCGACAACTCCATATTCGTCCAGCGTCGTCCACCCGCGCTTTGATTAATCGGTACATTGTCGGTATGCCCCTCAATAAACACCGTATCAATTGCATTTTTAAATGCGGCTTTCTCTGCAAATTTAGCCTGAATTACTTGTGCTATCACCGCCATTTTAGCTTGCCCTTCTGGGCTTAAATCCGCCGCGCCCACCGCAAAGAAACCATCTGATTTGATGCGCATATTGCCATTTTTGGTGTCAATATCTACATCAACATTTTGACTTTTGAGCGTGGTTTGAATTTGCGTGAGCAACTCACCTCGCTGATAAAAACTCTCTTCAAACACTGCCGATTTTTCACTAAAAGTCAAAATCGTGTACGCCAAAATAATAATAAAAATAAACAGCAAGGAGGTCATCAAGTCAGAAATGGAAATCCAATAATGCCCTTCATCAGCCGCCTCGCTGCCGTGGTGTCGCTGTCGGTGCATCATGATTTTCTACCCATCATGCTGCTCAAGCCCTCAACTGCGTCGTTGAGTTCACCAATTGCGCCGCTAAGACTGCTCGCAAAATCTTTGAGTTGCGCATCAAATGCACCCAAGGTTTTTTTGATGTTCTCATCGGCGGTTTGTTGATACGCCTTTACCTGCTCAGTAAAGCTCGCCACACTTTGCGCATTTTTCTCAAGTAATTCACTGTAACTTTGCGCCAAACGCGCATAGGTCGCCTCGGTGCTGTGTGCAATATCCTCTGCATGCTCCGCACTTTGCCCCAGTTGTATGGAGACATCGCTCATGCGCGACTGTTGCGCAACCAAAGCAGTAGCAAAGCCTGCCATGGCTGCGGTAAGTGCCTCGTTCGCCACGCCTAGACCATGCGTCGACTGCGTGATCTTGCTCGCGCCACTATCGGCACTTGCTGCGCTGGTTTTCAGGCTTTCGGTACTGTTAGCAAACTGGCGTAAATACTCAGGTACGGGGGCGAGTTGGGTTTTGGATTGTTCGATGGTGGTTTGCAACCCTGTGAATGTTGCATCAATGCCCTTGGTAAATTGCTCAAGTTGCGCACCGATTGCCGCAAGCGACTCTTGAACGGTTTGACTCATCTGCGTGGTGACTTGCGTGGATTTCTCACCCAAATCTTGCGTTTGTTTGCTCTGCGTATCGGATAAGGCTTGCACCAAACCCACCATACGCGTCATTGAATTTTGCAACTCTTTGTTTTGCACATCAAACGTTTGGCGCAGGTTATTCAAGGTTTGCGTGAGAGTCGACAATGTGTTTTGCAGTTGTGTTGCGTCTGTGCCTGTGGTTTGGCGAATCTCTTTCAAAACTTCGTTCATCATGTTGCGCATACCCGCCACAAACTCATTCCCCATGCCACTGCTGAATGACTTCATGCTGTCGTACAGGGTGTGCTCCGCTGTGCCACCGATATTGCGCGTCATTTGCTGAATCGGTTCACCAATGGCAATTTCCAGCGTTTCTTTAATTTTTTGACCCAGCGCGTCGGAAAGTTTATTCACCGAATCATCGGTGAGGCTGATGGCCAAATTGTTCAATTGCGCGGTTTGCGCAATGGCTTGCACCTCCATCACCGCCAAACTCTGCTCCGCCGTTTTTCGAGTAAATGCGGTATTGACCAGCCATTGAATTTTTTCAATTCGTTGCTCTAATTGGCTTTCCCATGATTTTTCTCGCCACGTAAAGAATAAAGAAAGACCCAAACCCCAAATCGAAGCTGCAAACTTAACACCTGCTGCATTGATGAGATTACCCATTGAGGTTTTAAGCGTTTCAGCATCAGCGCCCATATTGAGTTGAACTAGCCCATAAAACAGACCAAAAAATGTTCCAATCAAACCTATACCCAGCAAAATAGATGGTATCGCAGCGTAATATTTACTACCCAAGTGCGTGAGTAAAGTGTGCTTATTGAAAAAATACTCGGCATCTATCGAGTTGCGAATCTCAATTTTTTGAGTGAATGAGTTGGTGGTTTTGATTAAACTTTCATCAAACTCGTCCCACAACTCCGACAATTCGCTGTTTTCTTGAGCAGATTGAGCCAATTTAGCGACAAAATCAGTGTATTCATCCGACATCTTGCCTTTATATTCGATCAGCAAATCATGTAAATCCGCCACCGTTTTGGCATCTTTACGCTTTGAGCGACGTAACTGCCGAAAAGACCAGCCAAAAATACCCAACAACACTACAATAAAACCCGTGACAATCCAATCGCCCGCATTTAATTCAGAAAAACCAAAATGCACGCCAGTGCCATCTTTAAACGTAAACGGTAACAATTTAAAGAAAATATCCTCAATTTCCATTTCCCCCACCTTCCATTTTTTCAATACTCTAAAAAACTAAATAGTTATATACTTACATCCAATCCTATCGCAACATCACCGCCGTCGGGTCCACCCCTTGCGCCGTTCGCACATACGGCGCAATTAATTTCTGCGCCGCCACGTAGCGCGGGTAGGTTTGCAGTTGCGCCCATGTGAGCGGCTCGCCGACGGCACGCAGGCGAGCTAAATTCGTTTGTGCCGTTTGTTTTAAATAACGCTCAGGTAAGTTGTGTAGAGCCTCATCCAAGTCGCTGGGACGGTTGCACAGCAAAACATGGTCGCAACCTGCGTCCAGCGCGGCTTGCACGCGCTGGGTGACGTTGGGAATCAGCCCTGCCGCGCCGACCATAGATAAATCATCGGTGACAATCGCGCCCGTAAAGCCGAGTTGTTCGCGCAAAATGCGCAACCATTGGCGCGAAAAGCCTGCGGGCTGCGCATCCACTTGCGGATAAACCACGTGCGCGGGCATGACGCCCGCCAAACTGTGCATCAGGTGGCGATACGGCAACATGTCTTGTTCGATAATCTCAACCCAACTGCGCTCGTCAACAGGCATGTCTACATGCGAATCGGCCTGCACATAGCCGTGCCCTGGAAAATGTTTGCCGCAGTTGGCCATCCCCGCTTGTAACAAACCATGGTTCAACGCGCCCGCCAACAGGCAAACCGTTGCTGCATCAGCTGAAAACGCACGGTCACCGATGACGCACGACTCGCCATAATCCAAGTCCAAAACAGGTGTGTAACTGTAATCCACGCCAACCGCACGCAACTCAGCGGCCAAGACAAACCCCGCTGCCGTGGTCACTTGCATGGCGTGCAGAGGCTCTTGCGCGTACAAATCACCCAATGTGCGCATGGCAGGCAAATGCGTGAACCCATCGGTTTTGAACCGCTGCACGCGTCCGCCTTCGTGGTCCACACTGATGAGCAGTTCTGGGCGCAACGCGCGAATCGAGCCGACCAACGCGCTGATTTGCTCGCGCGACTCAAAGTTGCGCCCAAACAAAATCACCCCGCCAGTCATGGGGTGGTTGATGCGGGTTATGTCGTCTGGCGTGAGGGTTTTGCCGATGAGGTCAACGACGACTGGGCCTAAAAAATTTTGCTTCATTGTTGTTCCAATGCATTTTATTATTGTCATTGCGGGCTTGACCCGCAATCCCCTAATTCAGGAGATGCCGCGTCTAGCGCGGCATGACGGTTATTGATTCCGCCACCACAAACGCACACACCATCTGCGCTTCGTCGGTCATTGACACGTGAAAATGCAGATTTTTGGCGGCGCACCATGAACGCAGCGGCTCGCCCAAAACGACGGTGGGCTGCCCTGAGGGCGCGTTGACAAATTGGGCGGCACGCCAGCTCATGGGGCTGCGCATCCCCAAGCCGATGGCTTTGGAGAGGGCTTCTTTGGCGGCAAATCGGGTGGCGAGGTACAAAATGCCACGCTCAGAGTGTCGCGTCATGCGTTTTTGAAACACCGCGAACTCGTCGTCGCCCAAAATCCGTTGGGCAAAACGCTCGCCGCGCTCAAGATAGGCGGCGCGGATGCGCTCGACGTTGAGTAAATCGGTGCCGATGCCGTAAATGCTCATGGCGTTAGGCTTGAAAGGCAGCGACCAAACGCGCTTGCCACATGGTGGCTTTCATGTCGCGCACGGCTTTTTCAAACCCGTCAAAAATCGATTGGGCGACAATCGCATGGCCGATGTTGAGCTCGTCAATCAAGCCAATCGCAGCGATGGCTTGCACGTTGCCGATGTGCAGACCGTGGCCTGCGTGAATGCGCAAACCAAGGCGATTGCCCTCAAGCGCAGCATTTTTAATGCGCTGCAATTCAAACGCTTGTGCCTCTGGGGTGGCCGCGTCGGCGTAGCAGCCTGTGTGCAGTTCGACCACGGGTGCGCCGACTTGCGCGGCGGCTTGCATGGCCTCGATGCTTGGGTCCACAAACAGCGAAATTTGCTGCACGCCCGCGTCGGTCAAGCGCGTCATGGCGGCGCGAACGCCGTCAAAATGCGCCACCACATCCAGCCCGCCTTCAGTGGTGACTTCTTCGCGTTTTTCGGGCACAAGGCACACGTCGCGCGGCGCAATACGGCATGCGTGCGCAATCATGCTATCGACAATCGACGATTCGAGGTTCATGTAGGTGTGCAAGGTGTGGTTTTTAAACGCGGCGGCCAGCTCGGCGACATCTGCGTCTTGAATGTGGCGGCGGTCTTCGCGCAGATGCACGGTGATTAAGTCCGCGCCCGCCCGCTCAGCGTCAATCGCCGCTTGCAACGGCGAGGGATAGGTCGTGCCCCGCGCTTGGCGCAATGTGGCAACGTGGTCAATGTTGATTCCTAAACGAAGCATGATTAGCCCAGTCCTTGTAAGTCCAATAATAAATTTCGTGTGTAAAGCGGCTTATCGCCGACATGCTGCTGCAACCAGTAACGCAACAGCATTTTAGCCTCTTGCGCGGTTTGCGGCGCGTGAAAGTGTTGATTTTGCATGTCAATCAACGTTTGCCCCAAGACTTGTGGCGCACCGCCAATACTGTAGCACTGCGTTGGCTCAAACTCGCCTTGTAACGGCACAGCAAACCCCAATTCGGTCAAAAATTTCAACTCAAACGCACGCAAAACCGCCGCGTGTTCAGCCAGCGGGCTTAAACTCAAATCGGCCAAACTGTGCTGATAGGCGTCAAATAAGCCTTCGTGCACGTCGTCCCGCGCCAAACCACGGCGCAACCACTCATTCATGTAATAGCCCGAAATCAAAGCCGCACCTTGCAGCATCGGAATCCCGCCAACCCACTCGGCATCGAGCAGAGTTTTGACTTCAGATTTATGGGTAAAACTCATGGAAAGCGTTTGAAACGTCTGAAACGACGAGGCGCGCCACTGCGTGTACGGCCGCCTCGCACCTTTGGCCAACACGCTCACGCGACCATAATGGCGGGTGAACACATCGAGCAACAAACTCGTATCGCGATACGGCTGGCTGTGCAAAATATACGCAGGCTCGTGCAACACTTTAGGCACAGCGCGTTTGAGGCGATTGGGGCGTGAGCCGTGGATTTTTTCGGATGAGGTCATGTTTGTTGTTCCATCGTCATTGCAGGCTTGACCCGCAATCCCATTGTTTGACGGTTATTCGCATCAACGGGCGGGTTTAAAACCCGCCCCTACGACAGGCGGCGCGGGCTTTTGCAAAATTACCGCACATGATTCGGCATCGTATTTGTGACCCACTCGCACCGATACACCAACGGGCGGGTTTAAAACCCGCCCCTACGGCAGGCGACGTGGGCTATTACAAAATTATCGCACCCGATTCGGCATCGTAGGGGCGGGTTTGTAACCCGCCCGTGCCAACGGTGCCCGCCAAGCCACAATCATTGCGCCCAAAGCACCAGCGCAACCGTCAAAACCAAATGCAGCACACCATAGGCCAAAACCATTAAAGCCAGCATTTCAACACTTGCGAGCCAACGCTGGGCAGGCTTGACGCGAGCCGTGCCTTGCGCATCGAAAAAATGATACTGCTCATGCGCCCAATACCAAACCAATGCAGCGCAGGCCAATCCAATTAAAAAAGCCATCACAACAGGCGCCAATTGGAGCACAAACGGCACGCCAACCAAAAGCCATAATGCATAACGCACTTTATCAGTCTGAGCAAACTCGCTAAAAATGGCTTGGTGCGGTTTAAATTGAGCAAACAAGCGCATGACCTGCACCATCAAAATCGCACCAACAACCCAGTTCACAATTACTCGTAGCCCAACCCGCGCAAACTCGCCTCAGAATCGCCCCAACCTGCGCGAACTTTGACCCACACTTCCAAAAACACTTTGCAGCCAAACAAGCGTTCCATGTCGGTGCGGGCTTCAGATGAAATGCGTTTGAGCTTTTCGCCGTCTTTGCCAATAATCATGCCCTTGTGCGCGTCGCGCTCGACCAAAATCGCAATCGCAATGCGGAACATATTGCCGTCTTCTTCAAACAACTCAATCGTCACGGTGCAGCCATACGGCACTTCGTCGCCTGACAAACGGAAGATTTTTTCACGCACAATTTCGGTCGCCAAAAAGCGGGTTGGGCGGTCGGTGATGTCGTCTTCGTCAAAAAACGGTGGATTGTGCGGCAAAAGCGGCGTGATTTGCTCGAGCAACAACTGAGTTTGCACGCCATTTTTCGCGCTGACGGGGATGATGTCTTTAAAGTCAAACCGCGCCGCCATTTTTTGCACAAACGGAAACAAATCGTTTTTGCGCTGCAACTCATCGACTTTGTTAATCACTAAAATGACAGGCGTGTGGCTGGGCAAAATCTTGAGCACTGCCTCATCTTGTGGCGTGAACTTCATCGACTCAATCACCCAAACCACCACATCAACCTCACCCAATGCTTGCGAGACATTGCGGTTGAGCACGCGATTGAGCGCACCGCCGTGTTTGGTCTGAAAACCTGGGGTATCGACAAAAATAAACTGGGTTTGATTTTGCGTCAAAACACCGTTGATGCGGTGGCGCGTGGTTTGCGCTTTTTTAGAGGTAATCGAGACTTTTTGCCCAATCAATTGGTTCATCAACGTCGACTTACCGACATTGGGGCGGCCAATAATGGCGATAAAGCCTGTGCGAAATTCGGTTTGCTCGGTCATGGGGTGCTCTATTTCTTTGAAATGGTTTTGAAGGATTTTAATTTATCCAATTGCGCGGCGGCCAACAGCGCGGCTTCTTGCTCGGCCAAGCGCCGTGTCGCGCCGCTGCCTGTGGTGCTGATGTTGAGCGACTCTATGCGGCAGGTCACGGTGAACAGTTGTTCGTGCGCCGCGCCGCTCACTTGGCTAATCTCGTATTTGGGCACGGCGATTTTGGCCGCTTGCAAGCGTTCTTGCAGTTGAGTTTTGGCGTCTTTACCCGCTTGATTGGGGTCCAGATTTTTGACAATCGGCGCATAGAGTTTTTGAATCACCGCGCTGGCGGCGTCAAAACCCGCGTCACAAAAAATTGCGCCAAAAATCGCTTCAACCACATCAGCCAAAATCGATGGTCGCGTCGCGCCGCCGCTTTTGCGCTCGCCTTCGCCCAAAAACAGACATTGGGTGATTTTAAGCTGCTGCGCAATTTCAACCAAGGTTTCTTGGCGCACCAAATGGGCGCGAATCCGTGACAAGTCGCCCTCTTTTTGCTGCGCAAACTGTTCATACAAAATATGCGCCACAGTGAAATTGAGCACGCCGTCGCCCAAAAACTCCAGCCGCTCATAATGCGTGGCCGAAAAACTGCGATGAGTCAACGCTTGACGCAACAACGCTGGGTTTTGAAAGGTGTGACCGAGCTGATTTTGTAACGATTTGAGCATATTTACTTAATGGTTGTCCCGATGCGTGAAAAATCACGGAAATTCATCCACACAAAATACGCGCGACCAACAATATTTTTCTCAGGCACAAAGCCCCAATAACGTGAATCTTCACTGAAATCGCGGTTGTCACCCATCATAAAATACTGTCCTTGCGGCACTTTGCAGGTAAAACCTGTTTCGTGGTATTCGCAATGTTTTTTCATGTCAGGGCGCACGCCTTGTGGGATGTACGCGGGGTGGTTCGGCTCAATCCAAATACTGTGCGGCTGTTTGTCGTCCGACAAAAACTCTTGCCCTTGCTTCATTTGCGCTAAAGGAATTTGCGTCGAATACGTGCCGCTTTTAAACGTGCTCACGGCGGTTTCTTGCTGCGCAATCGCTTGGCCGTTAATCGTCAATTGGCGGTTTTCGTACTTCACTTCGTCACCTGGCAAGCCAACCAAACGCTTGATGTAATCAACTTTGGGGTCAAGCGGATAATGAAACACCACCACGTCGCCGCGTTTGGGCGAGCCTGTTGGTACGACGATTTCGTTGCTCAACGGCATGCGCAAACCGTAATTGTATTTATTGACCAAAATGAAGTCGCCCTCCAGCAAAGTCGGCACCATAGAACTCGATGGAATGCGAAACGGCTCAGTCACGTACGAGCGCAAGATAAACACCATGGCCACCACGCCAAACAAGCCAGCGGTGTATTCCAACCACGCGGGGCGTGCCAAGGCATTGGCCACGGCGTCGTTGTAACCGCTTTTCATTCGCTCTTTAATCGCCAACGCGTTGCGTTTGCGTTGCGGCGCAAAAATAAATTTATCAAGTAACCAGCACACGCCCGTAATCACGAACAGCGACACCAAAATTTCTGCGAAATATCGACCAAAAAATTCCAAAATAATCCCCTAATAATTAATCATCCACTCGCAAAATCGCCAAAAACGCTTCTTGCGGCACTTCAACCGAGCCGACTTGTTTCATGCGTTTTTTACCTGCTTTTTGCTTTTCGAGCAGTTTTTTCTTACGGGTGATGTCGCCGCCGTAGCATTTGGCCAAAACGTTTTTGCGCATGGCTTTGACATTTTCACGCGCAATCACGTTCGCGCCAATCGCGGCTTGAATCGCCACATCGTACATTTGGCGTGGAATCAATTCGCGCATTTTGGCGGCCACCATGCGGCCACGGTGCACGGAGTTGCTGCGGTGCACGATGAGCGCCAGCGCGTCGATTTTTTCGCCGTTGAGCAGCATATCGACTTTGACCACGTCGGAGGCGCGGTATTCGAGAAACTCGTAATCCATTGAGGCGTAGCCGCGCGAGGTGGATTTGAGCTTGTCAAAAAAGTCCATCACCACTTCGGCCATCGGGATTTCGTAAGTCAATTTGACTTGGCGGCTGTGGTAGGTCATGTTGGTTTGCACGCCGCGTTTACTGGTGCACAGCGTGATAACTGAGCCGACGTATTCTTGCGGCATGAATAAATTCACGGTGACAATCGGTTCGCGAATTTCTTCAATGCGGCTCAAGTCGGGCATTTTGGATGGGTTTTCCATGTACACCATGGCGCCGTCGCGCATCAAGACTTCGTAAACCACCGATGGCGCAGTGGTGATTAAGTCCATGTCAAATTCGCGCTCAAGCCGCTCTTGCACGATTTCCATGTGCAATAAGCCCAAAAAGCCGCAGCGAAAGCCAAAACCCAAGGCTTGCGAGACTTCTGGCTCATAGTGCAGCGACGCGTCGTTGAGCTTGAGTTTTTCAAGCGACTCGCGCAAGGCTTCGTATTCAGACGACTCAACGGGGAACAGCCCCGCAAACACTTGCGATTTGATTTCTTTAAACCCAGGCAACGGTTCGGGCGCGGTTTTGCGCGTGCTTGAACCCACATGGGTGATGGTGTCGCCCACTTTAGCGGCATCGAGTTCTTTTAAGCCTGTGATGATAAAGCCCACTTCACCCGCACAGAGTTGCGGTAAATTTTTGGACTTAGGGGTGAATTTGCCCAAATGCTCCACCCCGTGCTGCGCCCCTGTGGCCATCATTAAAATCTTATCGCGGGTTTTGAGCGTGCCGTTCATGACGCGCACCAGCATGACCACGCCGACGTAATTATCAAACCATGAGTCAATAATCAAGGCTTGCAACGGTGCGTCCGCGTCGCCCTTTGGCGGCGGAATCCGCTCAATCATGCGCTCAATCACATCTTGTACGCCCAAGCCTGTTTTGGCCGAACACAGCACTGCGTCGGAGGCTTCAATCCCAATCACATCTTCGATTTCGGCAATCGCGTTGGCAGGCTCGGCGGCGGGCAAGTCGATTTTGTTGAGAATTGGCACAACTTCAACGCCCAAATCAAGCGCGGTGTAGCAATTGGCGACGGTTTGCGCTTCTACGCCTTGCGACGCATCGACCACCAGCAACGCGCCTTCGCAAGCTGACAAAGAGCGTGAAACTTCGTACGAAAAGTCCACGTGGCCCGGCGTGTCAATTAAATTGAGAAAATAGGTTTCGCCATTGCGGGCTTTGTATTCGAGGGCTGCGGTTTGCGCTTTGATGGTGATGCCGCGTTCGCGCTCAATGTCCATAGAGTCCAAGACTTGCGACTCCATTTCGCGGTCGGACAAACCGCCGCAATGGTGAATGATGCGATCGGCCAAAGTGGATTTACCGTGGTCGATGTGGGCGATGATGGAGAAGTTGCGTATGTTGTTCATTGATTAATTATCAGTGCGAGAAAGCCGCCATTTTACTTGATTTCACGTTACAATGGCGGCATTCCTGCACCATTCGGGATTTAAAGCCCATACTCTTGTACCAATAAGCATTATCAGCTGTGAAACATTATTGAGCAGGCGTGAGCGTCTCTAGTCAGATGAACCCAATGTTCAATTGCTCACAGCGCCTTTGAACCCCTCGGTTCAAGGGTCTCGGCTGAACGAATGGAGCGGGAATTTTTTTGTCTAAAATACACTTAAATATAACAAATTATGGATTTTATCTGGTTGGCGTACCCATTACTGGGCTGCGCAGTGGGGTTTTTGGCGGGTTTGCTGGGGATTGGCGGCGGACTTTTGAGTGTTCCGATTTTATTGCTCATCATGCAAGCACAAGGCATGCACCATCCTGAATTGCACAAAATCGCATTGGCTACTTCAACCACCGCAATTTGCTTTACCGCTTTTTCCAGCATGCGCTCGCATTGGACACACAACAATGTCAACTGGTGGGTGGTCAAACATTTATTACCTGGAATTATCTTTGGCACGCTGGTCGGTGCTTTGCTGGTGCGCCATTTGCCTGTCACACCACTGCGGGTGATTTTTGTGGCTTTTACGTTTTATACCGCTTACTCGATGTTGGCCAATCGTTTGCCTAAACCATCGCGCACGTTTCCCAAGTCGCCCATCATGTTTGCGGTCGGCCATGTGATTGGCACGGTGTCGACCTTGATTTCAGCGGGCGGCGGGTTTATTTCAGTGCCGTTTATGCTGTGGTGCAATGTTAATGCACGGCTGGCGATTGGCACTTCAGCGGCGTTGGGCTTTCCAATTGCCGTTAGCGCAGTTTTGGGCTATATTTTGACGGGTTTTTCGATTCCCAACTTACCGCCCATGACCTTTGCCTACATTTATATGCCTGCGGTTTTGGGTATTGTCGTCACCAGCGCTCTGTTCGCTCCAATTGGCGCGAAAATGGCGCAACGCTGGGATGTGAAAACACTGAAAAAAATCTTTGCTGTTTTGTTGATTGTGTTGGGTTTACACATGATGTACACCATGGGACGCGCATGAAAAAACATAAAATTTTAACGCTTTTAATCACGGCATCGTTTGCCACATCAGCTCTCGCGCAAGATGAAGCACGCGAAAAAATCGGCTTGGTTTTGTCTGGCGGCGGCGCACGCGGTTTGGCGCATTTGGGCGTTTTAAAGGCACTTGAAGAGCAAAAAATCCCGATTGATTACATTGCGGGCACCAGCGCAGGCGCATTGATTGGCGGCATGTATGCCAGCGGTATGTCGGTGCAAGAGATTGAACACCAAATCAAAGATTTGGATCTAACCGCTGTCTCCTTTGCCCCTGCCGATCGGCGCGCGCTTAAACAAAACGAGCGCAATCTTGATTATCAGCCCAACAACGTTGTGGATGTCAGCGTCAATAAAGGAGGCAAAGTTGCTTTGCCGATTGCGGTCTCTAACGGTGCAAAAGTCGATACGGTTTTGCGTGACTTACTTAAAAATCACCCATACGACACCGATTTTCAAAAACTACCCATTCCCTTTAACGCTGTGGCCGCCGATTTGGCCACTGGCAAAATGGTGGTACTCAAACAAGGCCAATTGGCGCGAGCCTTGCGTGCCAGCATGTCGATTCCTGCGGTATTTGCCCCCGTTGAGCTCAATGGTCAACTATTGGTGGACGGTATGATTGACCGCAACTTACCTGTTGATGTGGTGCGCCAAATGGGCGCGACACGGGTGATTGCGGTTGATGTCGGCTCAGATTTGCTCAAAAAAGAGCAACTCAACAGCGTGGTCGCCGTGTCAGAACAGATGCTTGGTTTATTGGTCAAGCGCAATGTGGATGAGCAAGTCGCCACCCTCACCCCGCGCGACATTTTGATTCGCCCCCAACTAGGCGACATTGGCAACTTGGCCTTTAAAGAAGGCGCAAAAGCCGCACAGTTGGGATATGCCGCCATGCAAAACAACCCTAAGTTGGCCAGTTTTTCAGTACCAGCTGCCACCTACACCAACCTCATGCTGCGCCATGCCTCACCCTCGCCACAAAACGTTCGGGTGGATTTTGTGCGCATCGAAACCCACGGTTTAGCACGCCCTGCTGCTTTACGCCAAGAAATTCAGATGCAAGATGGACAAATGTTTGACTTAGCAACGGTCAATGCCGATATTTCACGGCTCATGAGCGCGGGTCGCATCAGCAATGTAACGTATAAAATCAATTCATTGGGTCATCAAAACGAATTGATTTACGTAGTCACCGAAAAAGATGAAGCCCGCAACTCTTTGCGGGCAGGCGTTGAAGTCACCTCCAACAGCTTGTCGGATCAACAATTCACTCTGCATTTAGCGCATCGCAACACATGGCTTAATTCATTGGGCGGCGAATGGCGCAACCATGTGTCAATAGGCAAGCGCATGCAGTTTGACACACAAGTCAACCAACCGTTGACCACATCAGGCCGTTGGTTCATCCGCCCATCTGCCAGCATCGGTTACGAAAAACTACCCGCCTATTTAAGCGGCAGCTCAACCAAAACCACCGAATACAGCATCAATCGCAGCCACTATGGTTTTATTGTTGGCGCACCGATTGCTCGACTGGGCGAGTGGGGACTGGGTTTGTCCACGCATCAGGCGCATTTACGCGCCAACAACAGCAACCCTAATCTCATCATCCCAAGTGACCAGCAATCCAATACCACCGCCGATGCCGAAATCACTTTGGATCAAATGGATAATTTATTCAACCCCAGTAGTGGTTATTTTATTCGTGCTTACGGCCGTTTAGGATTACACAAACAAGCCAAACACCGCTACTTTGCTGCAGGTTTGCAAACACAATATGCCATGCAATACAAACAACATTCCATGGTTTTGGCCTTGGATGCAGGCGGACAAAACAGCAACAATCGCTACAGCTTGTACCTCTCGCCTTACGCTTTAGGTGGTTACCATCACTTATCGGGTTACGCCAACAATCAATTCATTGGTAATTACATGGCTTACAGCAGTGCCACTTATCGTTACCGCAGCCCATGGAGCATACTCAACAACCCGCTGATTTTTGGTGCATCACTTGAGGCGGGCAACACATGGACAACCGCGGCACACATCAATATGCAACATTTAAAATACTCAGCCAGCCTGTTCAGCGCATTGAACACGCCCATTGGGCCTGCGCAACTGGGGATTGGTTTAAACAAAAATGGCAAACCCAGTTTCTACTTTTTCTTAGGTCGAACTTTCTCTGACAATAAATAATTATGAACTCTTTTGAACATGCATTTGATGGCTTACCCGCCACACAGCCCAACCTCATTGACAGCCAACCCACTCGTTTCACATTTTCAGGACGTGGGCGCGATTATTTATCGCTGTGGTTGACCAATTGGATTTTGACTATTGCGACTTTAGGCATTTACTCCGCTTGGGCTAAAGTGCGCCGTTTGCAATACACCCATCAAAACACTCAACTGGGCGGCTATGCGTTTAATTTTCATGGTTCAGCCAAATCGATTTTATTTGGGCGCGTAATTGCAATCATTTTATTATTTATGGCCAACTTAAGCGGTATCTTTCATGAAACTGCCAGTTTGGTCAGCATTTCCAGTGCGTTTTCTTTGGTTTTGAGTTTTGCTTACCCTTGGTTTACCCACTCGTCAATGCGCTTTTATGAGCGCAACAGCAGTTATCGTAACCTTCGGTTTAAGTTCAATGGCGACTTAGGTGAGTTGTACATTATTTACATCATAGGCGGCTTATTGACGCTATTCACAATGGGTTTAGGTTTTCCATACTTAGCTTATCGTCTGCGTCGCTATCGGGTTGAAAACAGCCATTGGGGGCGCAACAAATTCAACTTTACCGCCAGCAAAGGCTCATTTTTTGGCATTTATTTTTTGCATTTCATCATCACCATTGCGGTTTATATAGGTTTAATTGCTCTATTTATCGGCTTGGGGGGCGACAAACTTGACGCATTTAAAGAACTTGGCTCACTCAACGACGACACAGGTTTGAGCGACCAACAAATGTGGGCTTTACTCTTCATCACGGTCTTTGCATTTTTATTTTCCCTCATTTATAAAGTTACCACCAGCATCACACAAGACCTGTTGTTCAAAGTCTCTTGGAATCACACGCTGCTTGAGAAAAGTCGCTTTGCTTGTGATTTAAATATTCTCAAACTGTATGCGATTCGTTTGGGTTGTTTTGCTCTGAGTTTTCTCACTTTGGGCTTGTTCACGCCATTTGCCCAGATGCTGATTCTCAAACAACGCTTACAAAGCTTAACTTTTCACCCAGGTGAAGATTTTGACTTGCTGCAAGCCAATTTAGACGCAGACACCACACGCACTGCTGAAGTGGCAGAAATGATGGATTTTGATATTTCTTGGTAAATAATATGGCTCAAATCGATTTTTATGACGGTACCAACGGCTTGGCGCATCCCGCGCAAGTGTATGCGCAACAAGACCAATTGGTGATTCAGGCGGGCGGCAAAAATTGGCACATCGCCGCACGTGATGTGATGCCAACATTGTCCACGCCCAATGGTCGCCGCTTCATTAATCTGCCCAACAACATGGCATTGGAATTTCACGACAATGCCGATGCGGAGCGGTTGCTCAATGAACTCAACGCGCGACACCTCAAGCCAATGCGCTGGTTTGACCGCAACTACGGCGCATGGCATTTCATCATGGGCAGTTTAGTGGTATTTGCCAGCCTTATTGCGGGTTTGTATTTCTTTGCCCTGCCCGCCGCATCCAACGCGATTGCCAAAAGTTTACCTGCCGACAGCCTCAATAAAGTGAGCGAAGCTTCGCTTAAAGAATTGGTGGACAGCGGCTATCTCGAACCCAGCAAGCTAAGTGCGGCGCGACAAAAACAATTGCGCACCCAATTTGATGCGCTCAAAAAACCCGATACCAACATTCCGTTTAAACTGCATTTTTACAGTGCTCCCGATATCGGCCCAAATGCTTTTGCTCTGCCCTCTGGAGATGTGGTCTTACTCGATGAGTTGGTCAATCTCGCCGCAAAAGACGAGCAAACCATGGGGGTTTTGTCGCATGAGTTGGGGCATGTGGCGCATCGCCACACCATGCGCAGCATTGTGCAAAATGGGATTGTCAGCTTTGCCGTTGCTGCATGGTTGGGCGACTATGGCAACACATTGATTAACTTAGGGGCATCGGCCTTGTTCACCCAAAAATACTCACGTGATTTTGAGCGCGAATCTGATGATTACGCCATCAAAATGATGAAACTCAATCAAATCTCACCTGCTGCACTGGCCGATTTATTTGAGTTGATGGACAAAGACGAGGAAAACTCATCAAAAGAAACCAAAACCAACGCATCCATCAGCGGCCTTTTTGACAGCCACCCATCTAGCCCTGAGCGCATCGCCACCTTGCGTGCCGCTGCCCAACAACCGTGAGAACCTGATGCAACGCCCAACTTTCATCCAACAACTCAACACCGCATGGCAACAACACAACTCGCGCCTGTGCGTGGGGCTTGACCCTGCACGAGCGCAGCTGCCCGAACATTTGCGCGACTTGCCGATTGAAGATGCCTTTCACCAATTTGGCACAGCCATCATTGACGCCACCGCACCATACGTGTGCAGTTTCAAGCCACAAATCGCTTACTTTGCCGCGCACGGCTGCGAAGATGTGCTGCAAGACTTAATCGCCTACAGCCACGCCCAACATCCACAGATTCCCGTCATTTTAGATGCCAAACGCGGCGACATTGGCAGCACTGCGGCGCAATACGCGATTGAAGCCTTTGAGCGTTATCAAGCCGATGCCGTCACCGTCAACCCTTACATGGGTTTTGACTCGATTGAGCCGTATTTGGCTTACCCCGATAAAGGCGTGATTGTGCTGTGCCGCACCTCCAACGCGGGCGGCTCTGACTTGCAATTTTTAAACGTTACGATTAAAGGTGAGCAAAAACCGCTGTATCAACACGTTGCGCATTTGGTGGCGCACCAATGGAACCGCAATGGCCAATGTGCCTTGGTGGTCGGCGCGACCTTCCCCTGCGAAGTGGCGGCGGTGCGCCAGATTGTCGGCGACCTGCCGTTGCTCATTCCAGGGATTGGCGCACAAGGCGGCGACTTGGCAGCGACGATGACCGCTGGCGGCGCCAACGTCATCATCAACTCATCTCGCGCCGTGATTTACGCCAGCAGCGGCGAAGATTACGCGCAAGCCGCTAAGGCAGCCGCCCACGCCACCCAAACCGCCATCAACGCGCAGTTATGAGCAAAATCCCCGTCTCTGTTTTGGTGGTGATTCACACGCCTGACTTGCAGGTTTTGCTCATCAAACGCACCGCCAAAACGCCGCTTGAGCAGAATTTTTGGCAAAGCGTCACGGGCAGTTTGAATGACTTAAACGAAAATCCGCGCGATGCCGCTGTGCGCGAATTATTTGAAGAAACGGGTTTACTGGCCGCCGAACATGAATTGAGCGACTGGCATGAATCATTCACCTACGAAATCTACCCCGCGTGGCGACACCGCTATGAAGAAGGCGTGACCCACAATGTAGAGCACTGGTTTGGCCTAAAAGTGGCCAACACCCAAATACCGATTGTATTGGCGCCCGATGAGCATACCGAATTCCAGTGGCTGCCCTTTGAAGCCGCAGCACAATTGTGCTTTTCGGCCAACAATGCGCAAGCCATTCGCAGTTTGACGTTGCGGGTTTAATCGCCTCGCGCCCGCATTTCGCTTTGCACCCGTTTGGGCAAGGCATTGAAAATCAAATCATACGAATCCACCACCCATGCTTTGAGTTGCGCGTCATCAATCGAACCGTCCAACAGCACAGTATTCCAATGGGTCTTGTTCATGTGATAACCCGCCGTGACGGCAGGATACATTTCGCGCAGACTCACCGCGCGATTCGGCTCGCATTTGAGGTTCATCGACAACGGCTCATCTTGCCACGCCAATAAGGCAAACATTTTGCCCGCCACTTTGTACACCAAAACATCAGGCCCGAACGGCATTTCTTCAACCGATGCGGGCAAAGAAAGTAAAAATGTACGCCAATCATCTAAAGTCATCTTGTGCTCCATAGTTGTCTTTTGTCACGTATAATAGCATCCGTTATTTTGACAACCGAAGAGAATGTTATGAAAATCGCAAAAAATACCGTCGTTACCTTGAGCATGTCGGTCACTGACGCCCAAAACAACTTCATCGAACAAACCTCAGGTGATGGTTTCACTTACCTGCACGGCGGCTACGATGATTTTTTCCCTAAAATCGAAGAAGCGATTGAGGGTCAAGACGTCGGCTATGAAGTCACCGTACAACTCGAACCAGACGATGCTTTTGGCGAATACGATGCCGACTTGGTGCGCGTTGAAGACCGCTCATTGTTCCCCGCCGAAATCGAACCAGGCATGATGTTTGAAGGCATGCCCGAAGGCTCTGACGATGAAGACGACGTTGAGTTTTTCACCATCACCGACATTGAAGGCGACAAAGTCGTGCTTGACGGCAATCATCCATTGGCAGGCATGGCTTTGCGCTGCGCAGTTAAAGTCACCGATGTGCGTGCCGCGACACCCGAAGAAATCGAACACGAACACGTGCATGGCGACGATGGTCACGACCATGACCATGAAACCGTGCACTAAAAACCAAAACCAGCCTTACGGCTGGTTTTTTAATGCAAGGTATTGGGCGCACTCAACACAAACAATGAAATCGGGCTGACAAACTGTGCGCCGTGTTCATCCACACCATAAAATTCGCCGTGCATCGTGCCAAACGGCGTGTTCAAGGGACAAGTGCTGCTGTATTCAAATGTTTCATTGGGCGCAAGATGCGGTTGCACGCCGACCACGCCCTCACCACTGACTTCACGCACCGCACCAAAACCATCTTCAATCACCCAATGGCGACGCAGCAACTGCGCCCCGCACGAACCCACATTCGTGATTTGAATCGTATACACAAACACATACAAATCATTGGCAACATCCGACTGCTCTGGCCAAAACGCACTGTTGACCGTGATTTTAAACATACATTCCTCTGTCTCACATAGTAAAATGGCGCATCTTTTCAATTGAAGGCTTCTATGACTTACCGCATTTCCCCCTCGATTTTATCCGCCGACTTCGCTATTTTAGGCCAAGAAGTGAGCGACGTGGTGGCCGCTGGCGCAGACTGGATTCACTTTGACGTGATGGACAACCATTATGTGCCCAATTTAACCTTCGGGCCGATGATTTTACAAGCCATTAAGCCCTATGCAGGCAACGCATTACTCGATGTGCATTTGATGGTCGAACCCGTTGACGCGCTCATCGCCAGCTTTGCCGCCGCAGGCGCGGGCATGATTACCTTTCATCCCGAAGCCTCCAAGCACGTTGACCGCAGCCTAACGCTCATCAAGCAGGCAGGCTGCCAAGCGGGTTTGGTGCTCAACCCCGCCACACCGTTGTCGGTGCTTGACCATGTGATGGACAAACTCGACATGGTGTTGCTCATGTCGGTCAACCCAGGTTTTGGCGGTCAATCGTTCATTCCTGAAACCCTCAACAAAACGCGCCAACTGCGTGCACGCATCAACGCACACGTCGCACAAGGCGGCCAGCCGATTTTATTGGAAATTGATGGGGGTGTGAAAGTAGACAACATCCGTGAAATCGCTCAAGCAGGCGCGGATACTTTTGTGGCAGGCTCAGCGATTTTCAATGCGCCCGATTACAAAACCGTAATTGAGCAGATGCGCACTGAATTGGCGCAGGTTATTTAGCAGGCGGGAGTGGCGTAGGCTGCTCCATCACCTGCACAAACACCTCATCATTTTTGACCATGCCCAGTTGCAAGCGAGCACGCTCTTGAATGGCGTCATTACCGTTTTTTAAATCATGAATGTCCGCTTGTAGCGCAGCATTGCGATAACCCAACTCTTGATTGATTTTTTCTTGCGCCGCAATTTTGATTTTGGTTTGTCGAACTTCCCAATAGCCTGTCCACAGCGGCCATTGCAAAGCCAATACAACCAACAAGAGAAAAAAAGGCAAACGGCGCATGAATCACCCAAAAAATAAACGATAAGTGCTACTATAACTCAAGTCAAACAGGTTTGCGGCAAAACCCTGTTACAATAGCGTGGGTATTTTTTATTATTCAACTCAAAGGAGTCAATCATGGGCATTTTAGATTCAATCAAAGATTTAGCCAACCAAGCGGTTGAAAGCGTTAAAGACGTCGTTGAAGACGTACAAGAAAAAGCCGTCGAACTCAAAGCAGACTTCGACGAAGCAGGTGGCGCACAAGGCTTACTCAATCAAGCAGGTGATAAACTGTCAGAATTGGGACACGACATTTCTGAAACCGCCAGCAGCGTTGTTGAAACCGCAACTGCCAAAGCCAACGAGCTTAAAGACAGCGTGGTTGACGCCGTCAAGGGTGACGATGAGGCGCCTAAAGCGTAAAGACATCAATCACCCAACAACGCGAGCACTGCTCGCGTTATTCATATTTTGAATAAAACAACACAAAAAAAATTTTTGGTTTACAATGCACAAAAATACGATGAAAAAACGTTGACACAGGGGAGTTTTTTAACAACCTACTTGAAACAATATCAATAACCTATTGATATTGTTGAAAATTAAGTCTGAATGAAAAAAACAAACCAAACCACTATTTTAGTGCTGGACAAAAGTCAAAACAAAACCAGTACCTACCGCATCAATACATGGCTGCTGCGCAACCTCAAACCCACACTCATTGCATTGAGCGTATCTTCCGTTGTTTTGGCAACAGGTTTAGTCGTTGTCGCTACTCGATACTATATCGCCCAACAAGACAACCACAAACTCAAAACTCAAGTTGAGTATTTGGACGGCTACACTTCGGCCGAAGCTGCGGCTAAAATCAACGATCTGAAAAAGACTGAAAAAACCATCAATGAGCTTGAAGACTACTTGCAACAACGCGGCGCAAACAATCCGCCACCCAAAGGTAAAAATGATGCAGATGGCAAAGCAAGCATGGGCGGCGAATTTCGCCCAATTGCCGCCGAGCTCCCCTTTTCAACGCAATACAACCAAAAAGTCCAGCAGCTTTTAACCCATATCAAAAACATACCGATTGGCGTACCTCATACAGGCATACTCAACTCTCGCTTTGGTAATCGCGCCAACCCATTTGGCGGTGGCGGTGAAAACCACTCTGGGCTTGACTTTAAAGGCGAAATTGGCGAACCCATCCAAGTGACCGCGGCTGGCGAAGTGGTTTATGCGGGACGGTTAGGCGGCTATGGCAACGCCATCAAAATCAAACACGGTTTTGAATACGAAACATTGTATGGGCATTTGTCTGAAATTAACGTGACCGTCGGGCAAAAAGTCAACGCGGGCGATGTGATTGGTCAACTGGGCAATACAGGCCGTTCAACAGGCCCACACCTGCATTACGAAGTTCGCCTACAAGGCGCACCAATTGATCCTGAAAAATTCCTTACCCTCAACCACTAAGCGAGCACACATGTTTGGCCATAAAAAAAACGAGACCACTCTAAGCAACTCTGACATCACCTCTTTGGTTGGTGAAAACTGCATCATTGAGGGCAATATCACTGCGACCGCATATCTTAAAGTTGACGGCCAAGTACTGGGTAATCTACAAATTGACGGCGGCATCATTTTAGGCGAAAGTGGCCGTATTCAAGGCAACCTTAAAAGCGGCGAAGTGATTGTGTATGGTCAAATTGACGGCGACGTCTCGGCAAGCCACTTGCAATTGAAAAACACGGCCAGTATCACAGGCAACATTCAAGCCCAAGTGCTACAAATTGACCCAGGTGCCGTTTACCAAGGCACCATCAGCATGCAACCCAAAACCAGCAGCTAAACCCGCAATCGCATTGTCAACACAACCGCTTTTAACCTATAATGGCGGTTGTTTTATTTTCTAAAAAGTATTCATATGCCTATCTACGCTTATCGCTGCACACAATGCGGCCACGCACAAGATATTTTACAAAAAATGAGCGACGAGCCGCTCACCATCTGCCCTGTTTGCCAGCACGCTTCATTCAGCAAGCAAGTAACTTCAGCAGGCTTTGCCCTCAAAGGCTCAGGCTGGTACGCCACTGATTTTAAAGGCACAACACCAGCGGCCTCTTCTGCTGACAACGCATAAGGCTTTATGAAGAACCATTTCACCAGCGCTAAAATTCGCAATTATTTGGTTACCGGTATTTTTGTTTGGGTACCCATTATTGTGACCTTCACCGTCATTGGCTGGGGCGTTGGCGTTTTACAAGGTATTTTCACATCGGTCGTTGATGCCATTGCAGGGTTTTTACCTACAAATGTGCAAGAGAGCTTTTTGAGCATTAAATCCATCCATGGTTTGGGTGTGATTTTGGTGGTTTTACTGATTTTTGTGACAGGCATGATGGCCGCCAACTTTTTAGGCCAATGGTTTTTGCGTGCCTTAGACAGCCTCATTTCACGCATTCCGATTGTCAAAAGCGTGTATGGCAGCGTCAAACAAGTCTCTGACACTTTATTTTCCAGCAACGGCCAAGCTTTTCGCAAAGCCCTTTTGGTGCAATACCCGCGCCAAGGCGTTTGGACAGTGGCGTTTCAAACAGGTTCACCCAGCGGCGAAGTTGCGCTGCATTTGCCTGAAGACTGCGTCAATGTTTATGTGCCGACCACGCCCAATCCAACTTCTGGTTTTTTCCTTATCATGAAAAAATCCGAAATTGTTGAATTAGATATGGGGGTCGACGAAGCCCTCAAATACATCATTTCCATGGGCGTTGTTGCCCCTGACGAACAAAACAACCCAACTTCAATTAATCAGAAAGAAATATTATGAGTATGCGCAGCGATTTTTGCGGTCTTTTGACCACCAGCCAAGCCAGTCAAACCGTCACATTGTGCGGTTGGGTCAACCGTCGTCGCGACCACGGCGGTGTGATTTTCATTGATTTACGCGACAAAACAGGTTTGGTACAAGTGGTGTTCAACCCCGAAAATGCCGCCATGTTTGAGCAAGCTGGCTCATTGCGCAATGAGTTTTGCGTCAAAATCGTCGGTCAGGTTCACTTACGCGATGCGGCTTTGGTTAACCCCAAATTGGCCACTGGCAGCATTGAAATTGTCGCGCAAGAGCTCGACATTTTGAATGCGTCTGTCACGCCGCCGTTCCAGTTGGACGAAGAAAATTTATCTGAAACCACGCGTTTGACCCACCGCGTTTTGGACTTGCGCCGCCCACAAATGCAACACAACATGAAGTTGCGCTACAAAACCGCCATGGCGATTCGCAAATTCCTCGATGCCAATGACTTCATCGACATCGAAACCCCCATGTTGACCAAATCAACGCCCGAAGGCGCGCGCGACTACCTCGTGCCCTCACGCGTGCATGACGGCCAATTCTTCGCTTTGCCACAGTCGCCGCAGTTGTTCAAACAAATGTTGATGGTGGCAGGTTTTGACCGCTATTACCAAATCGTCAAATGCTTCCGTGACGAAGACTTACGCGCCGACCGCCAACCTGAATTTACACAAGTCGATATCGAAACCTCGTTCATGTCCGAAACCGACATCCGTGGTTTATTCGAAGGCATGATTCGCGGCGTGTTCAAAGAAGTGTTGGATGTAGAACTGGCCAACCCATTCCCGCAAATGACTTACGCCGATGCGATGGCCTTGTACGGCTCTGACAAGCCTGACATGCGCGTGCCTTTGCAATTTACTGAACTGACCGATGTGATGAAATCGGTGGAGTTCAAGGTCTTCAACGCTGCGGCTAATCTTGAAGACGGTCGCGTCGTCGCCCTGCGCGTGCCCAATGGCGCAGAAATTTCGCGTTCTGAAATCGACGCATACACGCAGTTTGTCAGCATTTATGGTGCCAAAGGTTTGGCCTACATCAAAGTCAACGAACTCGAAAAAGGCCGCGATGGCTTGCAATCCCCCATCGTCAAAAACATTGACGATACGGCATTGAGTGCCATTTTGGCGCGCACAGGCGCACAAAACGGCGACATTATTTTCTTTGGCGCAGACCGTGCCAAAGTGGTCAACGACGCCATCGGTGCGTTGCGCATCAAAATTGGTCATGAAAAAGGCCATGCGTCCAAAGATTGGCAACCTTTGTGGGTCACTGACTTCCCGATGTTTGAATACGATGATGAAGCCAAACGCTGGGTCGCTTGCCATCACCCATTCACCGCGCCCAAAGACGGTCACGAAGACCATTTGTCGACCAATCCAGGTTTGTGCACCGCCAAAGCCTACGACATGGTGCTCAATGGCTGGGAAATCGGCGGCGGCTCGGTGCGAATTCATCGTGAAGAAGTGCAATCTAAAGTCTTCCGTGCTTTGAATATTAATGCACAAGAAGCGCAAGAAAAATTCGGCTTCTTGCTCGATGCCTTGCAATACGGTGCGCCACCGCACGGCGGGATTGCGTTTGGCCTTGACCGCATTGTCACCATGATGGCAGGTGCAGAATCAATTCGCGACGTGATTGCCTTCCCCAAAACCCAGCGCGCCCAATGCTTACTCACTCAAGCCCCAAGCCCTGTGGATGAAAAGCAATTGCGCGAGCTACATATTCGACTGCGCAACAACGAAGTCAAGCTAGCGGAAGTCAAGCGCGAGCAAGCCTAAACAAAAAAGCAACCTTTCGGTTGCTTTTTTGTATTTAACGCAAAGTATCAAACCGCTTGCTGTACTGAATATCTGCCCCACTGATTGAACCGCCGCGCAGCACCAATTGCCAGTTGCGTGACAAAGACCAAGTGACTTTGAGCACACCCGCCACATTGGAGAGGGTTTGCTCATAAGCCACTGAAAACTGATCGTTCAGTCGTTTGCCCAAACCGACCACAGTACCCGTCAAACCACTGTCTGAACTGCCAAAATTAAAGCTATCAATCCCGACTTTTTCTGAGATTCGCCGCCCTTGTTCGCTGCCCAATAAAATCGCCGCCGCACCTGCAATCGCACTGCCATCAGTGGTAGACAACGTACTTGATGGGCGACCAAACAGCATCCAAGAGAGTTTTTCTTCATCAGGCATTTCAGGATTAGAGGTCAAACGCGCTTTGCTGTCGGCCAATGTGCCTGTCAACTCAACCCCCACCTCAACCGTGCCGACACTTCGATTGGCAAATAAATTCAGTGCAGGGTCATCAATCGGCCCTTGGAATGTAATCAAACCGCGCTCAACGCTTAAGCGTTGCCCATAAAATTTATAACTGCCGCTGTCCACCCGTACCACGCCTGTGGTGCGCAATGGCGAGCCTTGGTTGCTGGCCAAATGCACGCTACCAATCAATTTAACATCCGCACCCTGCCCTTTGAATCGAAAATCATTGCCCAATTCCAATGTGAGGTCAATGGTTGGAATCAAGCCCAAGCGTTGTACTTGAGGTGCTGCGGCAACGGACGTTTTGCAGCGCCGTGATTTGGCTGGATCGCTTGAGCAGACCACCACATCATCCCCCAAACTCGGTGGCAGCGAGGGTGGCAAGTCGATTAAGGCTTTATCGGCTTTAACTTTGCCTTTGATTGAAAACTGATTGCCGCCGTCATAACCCAACTCTGCTTGACCGCTGAGTACCAATTGTCGGTCCAAGCGCACGAATGGGCGCAGTTTATCCATTGTCACTTGTGCGTTGAGCAGTTTACCGCTATTGCCATATGTGGCTTGCCCACGAACCGACAACTTGCCTTCGACCCCATTGAAGTCAAACTGCTCAAATGTCACCGATGAGTCTGACAATTTCAACTGCATCACCCCATCTTTTAAACGAAAACCTTGCTCTAAATGCAAAAAGTCCAAGTTTTTCCCTGTCAAAACCCCACTGGTCACAGGAGCAGCCAAAACCCCTGCCACGCGCAGATCGGCTTGCATTTCCCCTTGTAGTTTAATATTCGTGCCAAGCAAAGAGTTGAATTGATTCAACTCTTTAAACGCTGCTTGGGTCGATAAATTTAAAGGCGACAAGCCCGACACCACCCAGCCTGCACTTGAGCCAACCAAGCCGACATCCCCTGTGATGTCCACCTGCCCCAAGCGTTCACTGTGCAAAACGCCTGTCACATTCATCTGCCGCTCTTGCAAAGTACCTTTCAATAGCAAGCTCGATAGGCCGATGTTGTTCTTTTGTCGCTTATCCAACCACAAATCACCACGCTCACGCTCAAAGCTAAAGCCACCTCTAGGCGATTGTCCCATGGTTAAATCCCACTGGCCTTTGAGAGTCATATCAGTAGAAATATTGTTAGGTAAAGCAATATTGAGCCACGTCAACCACTGCGGTATGACCAAATTACTGACGCGACCACTGCTGTTGATGCGCGTACCCAATAAATTCAAATGCGCCACATCCAATTGTGCATCTTGCACCTGCGCTTTTAGCCCCGACAATTGCCACTCACCTGCTTGCCAAGCCAATGCCATAGGTTGCTGCAAAGTGACATTCGGTTGTCCGCGATTACTCAGTTGAGTGATTTGCCCCAGCCAGCCTTTGTCATTGATTTTGCCCTGCCCTTGTGTTTGCGCATTGAGTTGCCATTGCACGGGGGGTACGGCTGCCAGTGCAACGCCATTGACCGTTCGCGCAGCAGTGCCATTTTGCAGCGTAATGTTGCCCTGCACGTTCGCATCGAATTGATGTGCCGCTTGCGTGCCTTTGATGTTCATGCGCACGGCATCCAACTTCACCAAGCCATTGAGGTATTGGTTCAATTCAACAGAGCCATTGAGGGCACCTTGCTCGCCACTTTCCCACACCCCTTGAACACTGGCCGATTGAACGGTTTGCGCGCCCCATTGGAATCCTTTGGCGGTTAAGTCCACTTTGCCTCGCGGACGGGTCAAACTGCCCGTGAGCTGTGCCGTGCCCTGCACACTGCCCGCCAAACCCAGCTGCAATTGCGCTAAGTTGGGCGCGTTCACATTCAAGTTCAGCACATCTTGGCTCAACGTCGACACCCCCAACGCACCTTTGGCATCGATATGATTGACCCCAATGGTCACATCCAACTGGCGGGCGGTGATTTGGTCAGGTGCTTTAAAACTGACATCCACACTGGCTTTGGCAGGCGCACCCGCCCAACTGCTGTCGTTGAGTTGTCCTTTAACATTGACGATGGCCTTAGGCAAACTCACGCCATCCACAGCAAACTGCCCCATCAAGCGGCTGCTGGGGAAATCACCTAGGTCGGCTAAATTAAACTGCAGCAACTGTGCTTTGCCTTTAAACGGCAAACCCTCTGTATAAGCCAATTCGCCTTGTAACTCTATTTTCGCCTCGCCGACTCCCGTAATGCGTGCTTGTGTGATATTGACACGTTCACGATGGAGCACAACATCAGCAAATAGACCCAAACGTTGGCGGCCCAAATTGTCAAATTTACCTACAAAATGTTGCTCATCTTTATTGGCTTGAATGCCCAACCGCCCAGCCAACTGCGTTCCGAGCAATTTAGGGTGCACATTTTTCAAATCAAAATCCGTTACATCAAACGCGAACTCGCCTTGGTTGTTTTGCCACACCCCTCCCCCTTGAATTTTGCCGCGATTGGGTAACTCAATACGCACATCGTTGATGCTTTGCACATCAGAAGTCAACGCAAAACGCCCCGACAGCTGCTGCACGGGCAATGAAAAATCCGATAACGGCGCAGGCGCATAGTTAATCACTTGCCAACTGCCATTCACAGGTTGGCGTTGCCCTGTTTGTCCCTCTAAATTTTGTGGCGTCGCAATCAAATGCACGTCCAAATCAGCTTTAAGCAATTTGTTCCAAAACACATGGGGGTTCAAGTGGTTCAAATCCACCTGCCCTTGATGAATGTAATAACGCTCAAGCAGCTGCAACTCTAAATGCCCTTGTCCTTGAGCTGCGCCATGAGTCTGCACATCTAGATTCAAATGTTTAAAGTCACCTTTGGCGCTTAAATCAAGTTGATATTGTTGACCCTCAACCGTCGAATTCGCTTGAATTTGCCCATCAACAGCAAACGGTCGAACGCCATCAATCTGCATTTGCCCTTGATACTGCGCAGTGCCTTGCGTGAGTTGATTGAGTACTATTCGATGCTGTCGCTTATCCGTTGCCAGCGCACCCGCCACATTGTGCAGCGTGGTGGTATTGCTGCTGGTCACGATATCGACTGTATTGACATTTAAACGAGCCACATCCAGCGCAAACGGCATCAAAATATCGCCCACAGGCTTATCGGAACTGGGCGATGGCAAAATCGTGACCTTCACCTCATCCGCAAACAGCTGGTCAACCCGCCATTTAAGCGGCACATAATCCCACGCCCATTGTCCCGACACATTGTGAATATCCACCTGCGTTTTTTTGAGATGAATCTGCACCAACTCTGCAGACCCGCCATGCGCCAAACTACCCGATCGCCAATCGACATGCACCACGCCCGCACTCACCGCATTAACGGCTTTTGATAACCATAAAGTGCCGCGCTCTGACTGCGCCATGCCCACAATTGCGCCAAACAACACAATCGGCAGCAACAATAATGCCACCAATACGCGCCGCCAACGGCGTTTGCGTGGCGGGGTCGATTCGGTTTCTGGCGCGTCAACGTGCTCTAGTTCTTGTGTCATTAAAACAAAATCCCAATTGAAATGTGTGGTGAAATCTTTTTGCGTGGATAACCATAGGCCAAATCAAAATGAATCGGCCCTACAGGGCTGCGCCAACGCGCACCAACGCCTGCACCATGATAAATTGAAGTTCGACTCAATTGATTGGTCGCCGTGCCCACGTCATAAAATACGGCCACACCCCATGATTTGTTAAACCAATGGGTGTATTCGGCTGAGGCCGTCCATAAATATTTAGCCGACTCAGTTTGTTCATTGCTTGCATCACCAATCGACTGATACGCATAACCCCGCAATGAGCTACTCCCGCCCGCCAAAAACAGCAAAGGTGTTGGCACATCAAGCAGTGAATCACGGGTCAAAACCGCACCAAGCTCGGTGCGCAACAACAACGAGTCTTCTTTTTTGAAGGGAATAAAGTAACGCAAGCGCCCATAAGCCCGTATAAAACTCGCACTGGACGCCAAACCACGTACGGCAGCTCCCACAGAAGCCTCCAATGCATAACCCTTACGCGGAAAAGCTGGATTATCCACTTGATTCTTAGCCCAAGTCACCCCTGCAAATAAAGCATGACTATTGAAACTGTACTTTGTACTCAAATTGCGATTGCGGTTGAGATAAAAATCCACATCATACGATAACGCGGTGTGCTCCAACTTACGCGCATAGTGCAGCCCCACCTGCCCATTGTCTTCATCTAGATTAGTGGGCGAGTTTCGGGTTTGCTCCAACTTACTGACCACACTCCATTGATAGTGGTCTTTGTTTTGCGGCGTGGTCAATGAAACCCGTGCCTCACGATCCACATGTTGCCAGTCGACTTTGGAGTCCAAAATCCAGCCTTTTTTGAACACATTGTAATGCGCATATTGCACGTTAGCGCGATAACCTGCATCTGTCCCATAGCCTGCCAAGCCCTTGAAACTTTGCGTGGGCAATTCAACCACTTGCACTTTAATCGGTGCCAATTGCGCATCTTTACGGTCATTGCTGATGTCAACCACCACACTGGAAAAATACGGTAAATTTTGCAGGCGTTTTTGATAATCCAAGAGCTTTTTACGGTTATACGCCTCACCCACCTCAATCACATTCATATTTTGAATCACGCTGGCAGGATAACGGCGCAAACCTGCGGCTTCTACCTCACCCAAAGTAAAATACGGGCCCGAATCCAAAGTCGCTGTCAAATCCACCGATTTTTTTTCGGGCACAACCAAAGCTTGTGTACTGTCAAACTTAGCCGACGCATACGCATCAGCTTGAATTTTGCGCAATAACAGCGTCTTGGCCAAACTCCACTCATCTTGTGTGAACGGCTCATCTTCTTGCAGTGACCAGTCAAACTCCAGCTCGCCCACGCGTTTGGGGTCTTGTTCTTTAACCAAACCCACCACGTCTAATTTGGCGGTTTTGACCATCGTCCGCTCACCCAAGGTCACTTTGACCGTCAAGTCGGGCAAGCCCGTCGTTGCGTTATCAATAATTTCGGTTCGCGCATCAAAGTAGCCTTGCGTACTCAGCAAACTGGCCACCTGCTCTGGCGTGGTGTCGCGCAAATAGTCTAAATACTCATCTTTGATGTCATCGCGTTTTTGATAGCGCACAATATCAAGATAGTCCGTTAAGATTTTTTTAACCTCTTTTGGCGCATCTACTGTCACATTATAATTCTTCGCCGCTACCTCTCCGACAAACAGCAACGCTACGGCCAATGCGCAACGTGACCAAGTCTTTGGAGAAGTTATAGAGGTAAATCGCATGGTTTTTGTCTTTATTGCGGGTTTTTCGAGTAAAATGCGGCAAGCCCACATTGTAAACAACTCTGTGGAATAAATTGGTATTTGGAGCAATAAAATGGCACGTTACGAATCAGACATCACCTTATTTTTACAGCAACTCAAAAAAGACAATCCACAATTAGAGCAAGCGCAACGTGAAGGTCGCGCTCGTTTGTGGGACAAAGCGCAAGATTTGCGCACCCAACGCGAATTTGACTCCGCCGACATTCCGCAAAAACCCTACGTCTACAACTGATGAGCGACGCCGAATTACTCATTCCTGCGGTGGACAGCGTTGCCTTTGCCCGTTTATACGGCGAGCCGCTGTTCAGCATGCCGCAGGATTTGTATATTCCACCCGACGCGCTTGAGGTTTTTCTCGAAACCTTTGAAGGGCCATTGGACTTGCTGCTGTATTTGATTCGCAAGCAAAACTTCAATGTCCTTGACATCCCGATGGCGCAAGTCACCACGCAATATCTGCTCTACGTCGAACAAATCAAGCAATACAACCTAGAGCTGGCCGCCGAATACTTACTCATGGCCGCCATGCTGATTGAAATCAAATCACGCATGCTGCTGCCCGTCAAAAAGTCCGACACGGGCGAAGAAGTCGATGACCCACGCGCTGAGCTGGTGCGCCGTTTGCTCGAATATGAGCAAATGAAACTGGCTGCGCAAAGCATCAATCAACTGCCGCTTTTGGGGCGCGATTTTTTTGCTGCGCATGCGGATATCAATCTACACATTGAACGCGCTCCGCCGACCATTCACATCATTGACCTACAAAATGCGTGGCAAGACATTTTAAAACGCGCCCAACTCAACGCCCGCCACACCATCAGCCGTGAATCTTTATCGGTGCGCGAATTCATGACCCACATTTTACGCCAATTGCAAAATCGCCAATTCATGGAGTTTGGCGACATGTTCAGCGAACACATTGACAACGGCGCTGGGCGCGATATTTTGGTGGTCAATTTCATCGCGCTACTTGAGTTGGCGCGTGAGTCCTTGATTGAACTCACTCAAGTTGAGCCTTACGCCCCGATTTATGTGCGTTTGAATTACACCCCACAATAAAAAATCGGTTGGCATAAGCCAACCGATTCAACTGTACTGCACTGTTTAGCCCTCTTCATTGACCAAAACAGACTTGCCGCGCAACTTAAGCAACAACGGCACGGCAATCCACAACACCGCCACAATCACAAAAGCCAATGAAACAGGATGTGCAGGACTGACAAAAACCGCCCAGCTGCCTTCAGATTGGTTAAGCGCACGTCCCAAATTCGCCTCCATCATCGGCCCTAAAATCACGCTCAGCACCAACGGTGCAACAGGATAATCGTGTTTCGAAAACCAATAGCCCATCACTCCACAGACCAGTAAAATCCATAAATCCATCATGAGATTTTGAGTCGAGAGCACGCCAAATACCGAAATCGCCAAAATAATCGGCAATAAATACTTGGCAGGTGTGCTAATGATTTTGGCAAACACGCTGACCAGCGGCAAATTCAAAATCAACAGCATCACATTGCCAATGAACATACTGGCAATCAAACCCCAAGCGACTTTAGGGTGCTCTGCAAACAACAATGGGCCAGGCTGTACATTGTACATAATCAACGCGCCCATCAAAATTGCAGCAGTGCCAGAGCTTGGGATGCCCAATGTCAAAAGGGGAACCATCGCGCCACCTGATGCAGCGTTATTGGCCGTTTCAGGGCCTGCTACACCTGCAATCGCGCCATGGCCGAATTTTTCAGGCGTTTTGGAGAGTTTTTTCTCCATTACATACGAGAAAAACGAGGCCAAAATCGCGCCCGCGCCAGGCAAAATACCAATGAAAAAGCCCAAGATCGAACCCCGTGCAATCGGGCCAGCCGACTCCTTCATTTCTTCTTTACTTGGATATAAGCGAGTAATTTTGGCGATTTGAATATCTTGTGTGTCTTCAGACAAAATGGTTTTAAACACTTCACCCACGGCAAACAAACCGACCGCCAAAGTCAAAAAAGCAATGCCTTCTGAGAGCGACAAAATACCAAAAGTGAACCGCTCAACCCCCGAAAACTGGTCTGTGCCAATCGTCGCAATCAACAAGCCCAAAGTGGTCATAATCAACGCTTTGGTCATGGATTTGCCGGCCAGACCACAAATCGCGCACAACCCCAAAATCATCAACGAAAAATACTCCACGCTGGTGAATTTAATGGCAATTTCTGACAGCGGTTCAGCCATCAAAATCAAGGCAAATAAAGTGAAAATCCCACCAATGAACGAGCCAATCGCCGCAATCGACAAAGCACTGCCTGCACGGCCTTGCTTGGCCATTGCGTAGCCATCCAAAGCCGTAACCACTGAAGACGACTCACCAGGGGTGTTGAGCAAAATCGAGGTGGTTGAACCACCATACATCGCACCATAATAAACGCCTGAGAGCAAAATAATCGAACTGGCCGCGGCCTCTTCATTGGGCAAACCCAATGCGCTGGTCACAGATGCGGTAATCGGAATCAACAATGCCACGCCACTCATCGGGCCAATACCAGGTAAAACCCCAACAATCGTGCCCAACAAGCACCCCATAAACGCAAACATCAAGTTGTACCATAAAAATGACACACCAAAACCTTGCATTAAATAATCCAATGTACTCATTTTATATTCTCCCTTAGCTCAAAAAACTCGGCCACGCTTGAACGCTGGCTTCGAGCAATTTAATGAATACAAAATAAATCACCAATGAAAAGCCACCCGCAATCAACACCGTTTTAAGCCACTCGCCACGCGACATGGCCTGAAAAGCGACCAATAAAAATAAAAAAGTGCTCATCACAAATCCTAAAGGCTCAATCAAAGCAATATAAACCACCATCGCCAATAAAATGATGAAAAAACGTCGATAGTAGGTGCGTTCCTCACGCTCTTCAGATTGCTTGGCCTGTTTTTTGAAGGTTTCAAACATCAATAAAACACTCAAAAAAATCAACAAACCACCAAAAGCCTGCGGAAATGTCGCGGGTGTCACCGTGCCACCAATCACATTGCCCGCCAAACGCATGCTGGCGCTGAAAAAGAAAATGCCAATAAATAAAAAGCACAAACTGGCCATAAAGTCAAAACGACGAGACATATTTACCCCCTTTTTTATGGTTGTCACCATAAAAAAACACGCTACAAGAGAGCGTGTTTTTTATCTAAAAATTACTTACCCAAGCCCAAAGAGCTCAACAAACCACCCAAGACACTTTCTTGCTGTGCCAAAAATGCTTTGAATTGTTCACCGTCTTTGAAGTCCCCCGTCCAGCCTTGTGCTTGCAACTCAGCTTTCCACTCAGGTTTAGCAGACAAATCTTTCAACGCGGCTTGCCAAAACTTATAAGCCGATGGCGACATGTCTTTCGGGCCAAACACACCACGCCAAATCACAAACTCAGCATCAATGCCTGACTCTTTCAACGTCGGTACTGCGGTCAATGGCCCTTCAGCCAAACGCGCAGGCGCACTCACTGACAACACACGCACTTTACCTGCTTTGGCCATTTCAGCCACACCCGATGCATCGGTAGACAACACTTCAGCCTCACCCCCCAACAAAGCCACCACAGCCTTACCACCACCATCAAACGGCAAATACTTCACTTTGGTAATGTCAACGCCTGATTTTTGCAACGGCAACAAAGCCAGCAAATGATCCATGCTGCCAGGTGACGAGCCGCCTGCGATACTGACTTTGCTTGGGTCGGCTTTGATTTTGGCAATCAACTCTTTGACATCCTTAATCGGTGATTCGGCTTTAACGGCCAAAACACCAAAATCTTGCGTCAACGCGGCCAGCGGCGTCACATCTTTGTAGCCTGACGGGCTGCCTTCTTTTTTGAGGTTATTGATCAAAATCGGCGGCGAATTGACAAATAATTTAGCATCATTGCCCACATCTTTGGCTAAATAGGCCGCCAAAAATTTTGCACCACTTGCCCCTGGTACATTTTCAACCGACATCGGCACCGAAACCAATTTGGTGTCAGTCATCACCTTGGTAATCGAACGCGCGGTTTTGTCCCAACCACCACCCGCATCCGATGGCGCAACCATCGTCAAGGCTTTGGGTTCATACGGTGCGTTGGGGTCTTTTTTCTTGTCCCCACACCCCACCAACACTGATGCGATGGTCACTGCCAATAAAGTACTCAACCATTTTTTTGTTTTCATGCATTGTCTCCTTGACATATTGTGTTTTAATTGTGCATAAATCATCCTTGCCTATGCACGACGGATTATGGCATAGAACACCCAAAATCCAAAGTGCAATTTAAAAAGGCTTCAGTGTCAACTGAAGCCTTAAATAGATTAAAACGATGGTTTACGTGCGGTGCGTGGTTTGCCATAACCACCTGTATCGCGCCCTTCTCTAAATTCTGGGCGGCGATTGTCAAAGTCACGACGCGGTGCACGATCGCTTGAGGTATGACCATCTTTGAAAGCGCGGCGCGGCTCACCTGCGGGTGCGGCGCGGCGGTCAAAACGGCTGTGCTCGGTTTGCGTGGCACGTTGCTCAAACGGGCCTTTGCGGGCAGAGCTGCTCGGACGAGCGTCATTGCGATAACCACCTGTTGGGCGTGAATCATTGCCACGATAGCCACCGCTGCTGCGGCCACGGGCAGGTTTGCCACGACCTTGGCTGCGTTTGAAGTCTTCAGCCGACAACTGTGGCTCTAAACCTTCAACTGTCGTGACAGGAATTGAACGCTCAATGTAACGCTCAATGTCACGAATCTTAAACGCGTCACCACGCTGCGCAAAGGTCACCGCCACACCATTGCGCCCTGCACGGCCTGTGCGGCCAATGCGATGCACGTAATCTTCGGCTTTCATCGGCAAACCGTAGTTGAACACGTGGGTGATGGTCGGCACGTCAATCCCACGCGCAGCCACGTCGGTTGCGACCAAAACGCTGATGCGGCCTTTGCGCAGCGCATCTAAGCGGCGATTGCGCAGCACTTGCGGCATCGCGCCGTGCAACGAAGCCGCTGAAATGCCTTCTGATTCGAGTTCTTTGGCCAAGCGGTCGGTTTCTACTTGAGTTGAGGCAAAAATAATCGCTTGCACAATCGTTTCATCGGCCAACCAGTGTTTGAGCAGTTGATGTTGATGGTGCGAGTTATCCGCCCATTGCAATTGCTGGGTGATGTTGGTGTGTTTTTCTTTGCTTGAGGCGAGCAAAATATGCTGTGGATTGAGCATCAAGTTAGAGGCCAAACGGGTTTCACGCGCGGTAAATGTGGCCGAGAACATCAAGGTTTGTTGACGGTGCTCGCACGCTTCGTGAATCGCGTTGATTTCATCGGTAAAACCCAAATCCAACATGCGATCAGCTTCATCCAAAGTCAGTGAATGCAAGCGCGACAAGTTAATGCCGCCTTGGTTAATCCAATCGACCAAACGACCTGGAGTGGCAATCACCAAATGTGCGCCTTTAAGGTCTTGGCGTTGACGATGATACGGCGTGCCGCCAACCACGGTGGCAATGCGCAAACCTTTGGTGCCTTTGACAAAGTTAATCGCATCAGAGGCAACTTGCTGTGCCAACTCACGGGTTGGGCAAATCACCAATGCGTATGGCGCATCAGGCGGGTTGTTTGAGCCTGAGCGCATGGCGTTCCAGATGTGTTGCAAAGCTGGTAACAAAAACGCGGCGGTTTTGCCTGAGCCTGTTTGCGCCGAAACAATCCAGTCGCCGCCTTGCATGGCCGCAGGAATCAGTGCCGCTTGCACAGGCGTTGGCGCCGTAAAACCCAGCGCATTGATGTTGTTCATAATCGGTTCAGGCAAGCCAAAAACGTCAAATGAAGTGATGGTCGAAGTGGTGGTCATAAAATGTCCTTAAAAACGTCGCGCACGCAAAACAGCAGTTGAGCATCACATGCTCAAATCAAACAAATGCGGGAAAAATCGGCGCACTGACGGGTGTAATAAAAAACATCGGCCGTCAGAATAAGAACACTTCACAGGGAAGGAAATAGAGAACAACGAGAAACTGGGGACGATGAAGCAAAGCGTTTTAGGTTGACTCGCTAAAACGTACGGCATTATGCCACAAAATGATGCAGCGCAACACGAATAACTCTAAAAAAACGCCTAATAGGCGTTTTTTGTTGTATTTCTACGTAATTAGGCGCGCCCGTCCCACAACTCTTCCAAGTTGTAATACGCGCGAATCGGGGCTTGCATCAAATGCACGACAATGTCACCACAGTCGACCAAAACCCATTCGCCTGTGTCTTCACCTTCGGTGGATAAAACATCCCCGCCCTTTTCTTTGACTTTTTCGCGCACATTGTTGGCCAAGGCACGGGTTTGGCGGTTGCTTGACGCGGTGGCGATGATGACTTTATCAAACTCATCGGTCAGCGCAGCGGTGTCAAAAATGGTGATGTCTTGTGCTTTAACATCTTCCAATGCATCCACAATAATGGCTTGCAGTTGGACGGTGTCTAGTGTGTTCGGTTGGCGGCTCATAAAATCTTTCTGTAGTTCAAAGTCAAAAAGCCAACGCTTGCGCGTTGGCTTTTCAAACGCGGTATTTACTGTGCGTCGGGTGTGGCAGCAGGCGCTGCTGGACGCTCAATCAAGGCTTTCATCGACAATTTCACGCGGCCACGGTCATCGGTTTCGGTGGCTTTAACGCGAACGTGTTGGCCTTCTTTGAGGTAGTCAGAAACCGCATTGACGCGCTCGTGAGCGATTTGTGAAATGTGCAACAAACCATCTTTACCTGGGAAGCACTGCACAATTGCGCCGAAGTCCAAAATTTTCAACACCACGCCGTCGTAGATTTTGCCCACTTCAATTTCAGCGGTCAATTCAGTGATGCGGCGTTGCGCTTCAGTGGCTTTTTCAGCATCGTTTGAAGCAATGGTAATCGTGCCATCTTCTTGAATGTCAATTGTCGTGCCGGTTTCTTCAGTCAATTGGCGAATGGTTGCGCCGCCTTTACCAATCACGTCACGGATTTTTTCAGGATTGATTTTCATGGTGTATAAACGCGGTGCGTAAGTTGACATTTCGGTACGCCCACCCGAAATAGCCGCTTCCATGTGACCCAAAATGTGCATGCGACCTTCGCGGGCTTGCGCGAGCGCGACTTGCATGATTTCTTTGGTGATGCCTTGGATTTTCATGTCCATTTGCAACGCAGTCACGCCGATGGCTGTCCCTGCAACTTTAAAGTCCATATCGCCCAAGTGGTCTTCGTCGCCCAAAATATCTGACAACACGGCAAACTTACCACCGTCTTTAATCAAACCCATGGCGATACCTGCCACGTGGGCTTTCATTGGCACGCCTGCGTCCATCAAAGATAAGCAACCGCCGCAGACCGAAGCCATGGACGATGAACCGTTTGATTCAGTGATTTCAGAGACCACGCGCACCGTGTATGGGAACTCTTCTGCCGATGGCAAGCATGCAGCCAGTGCGCGTTTGGCCAAGCGGCCATGACCGATTTCGCGGCGTTTGGGCGAGCCTACGCGGCCTGTTTCGCCCGTGGCTGACGGCGGCATGTTGTAGTGCAACATGAAACGATCGCGGCTTGAGCCTTCAAGGCCGTCAATCATTTGCTCATCGGTTTTTGTACCCAAAGTGGCCACCACCAAAGCTTGCGTTTCACCACGTGTGAACAACGCCGAACCATGCGTGCGGGGCAACAAGCCCAAGCTGATTTCAATTGGACGCACCGTGCGCGTGTCGCGCCCGTCAATCCGCGGCTGACCGCTCAAAATTTGCGAACGCACCACTTTTGACTCAACCGCAAACAACAAGTCACCAACTTCAACCTCATCCGCTTCAGGCAAGGCTGCTTTGACTTTATCGGCCACCGCACGCAAGGCCGTGGTACGGGCTTGTTTTTCACGAATTTGGTACGCAACGCGCATGTCGGCCTCGGCCAACTCATTGATTTGTGCAATCAAAGGCTCGTTTTGCGCAGGGGCTTGCCAGTTCCACTCAGGCTTACCACCGTCGCGCACCAACTCATAAATCGCGTCAATCGCCACTTGCATTTGCTCGTGACCATAAACAATCCCGCCCAACATGACTTCTTCTGACAATTGCTGTGCTTCAGATTCAACCATCAAAACAGCCGCTTCAGTACCTGCCACCACCAAATCCATGCGCGATTGCGCCATTTGGCTCAACGTTGGGTTCAAAACGTATTCGCCGTTGATGTAACCCACACGTGCCGCGCCGACTGGCCCTGCAAATGGCACACCCGAAATCGCCAGTGCAGCCGATGCCGCCAACAACGATGGAATGTCTGGGTCAACTTCAGGGTTCGATGACAAAACCTGCACCACGATTTGAATTTCGTTGTAAAAACCTTCTGGGAACAAAGGACGAATCGGGCGGTCAATCAAACGGCAGACCAAAATTTCTTTTTCAGATGGACGGCCTTCACGACGGAAAAAACCACCAGGGATGCGGCCTGCCGCATAAGTTTTTTCGATGTAATCAACGGTCAACGGGAAAAAATCTTGACCTGATTTAACTTGCTCTTTGGCTACAACGGTTGCCAAAACCACTGTTTCATCCATATTGAGCAAAACCGCGCCTGTGGCTTGGCGAGCAATTTGACCTGTTTCCATCGTAACGGTGTGTTGGCCGAACTGGAAGGTTTTGGTGACTTTATTGAACATTGTCATAATGTTTCCTCAAAATATGCAACGCCCTAGTTATGCTATTCCAGCAATTTTCACTAAAAATTGGTGGAATAACACACGACCAAGACAACGCTGCGTTAAAAATAAGTTAAAAATAGCAAAATGCCTGCGTTGCAAAACACAGGCATTTTCAATTCGATAGAATTACTTACGCAAGCCCAAGCTTTCAATCAAAGAGCGATAAGAATCAGCATTGGTGCGTTTCAAATAATCGAGCAATTTACGACGGCGGCTGACCATTTTCAACAAACCACGGCGTGAGTGGTGGTCTTTGGCGTGGGTTTTGAAGTGTTCAGTCAAATAGTTGATGCGTGCAGTCAACAAAGCAACTTGAACTTCAGATGAACCTGTATCGCCAGCGGCACGTTGGTATTGAGCAACAACAGCTGCTTTACTTGCGGGAGTGATAGACATGAGATTTCCTTTTTAATAACTTGCGACAACAGCGGTCTAAACGCTGCTGCGTGCGCTCGAAATTGAGCAACGCGCATTGTAACAAAATTTTTCCAAACAACCAAGCGTTCTTTAGCTTTTTCTATCGTTACCCTGCATGCACCAGTCGCTTAACCACCTCATCTCGCCCAATCAGCCACAGCACCGCATCCAACGATGGGCTTTGTGTTTGCCCCAAAACAATCGCACGCAAGGGTACACCCAGCGCGGGCATTTTGAGATTATGCGCAGACAATGTGAACTTAATCAACGCATTAATCGCTTCTTTCGTCCACTCAACCGTTTGCAGGCTTTGCGCAAAGTCATGTAATGCAGGACGATTGGCGTCATTGACGTGCTCTTGAATCAACTCAGCATTGGGCACATACGCCAAATAGTAGCCCTCAACCGCATCCACAATCGCCTCCAACGTGTTGCAACGCGATTTATACAACGACACGATTTCGCTCAAAGAATAAGCGGTCAATGGCTGAACGTGCGCGTATTGCGCCAAACGCTTGCACAAACGAGGCTCAATCAACGCCACCAACTCATCGTGCGGCATTTGATTGATGTAATGGTTATTAATCCAATCGAGTTTTTTGGGATCCCACTGCGACGATGATGACGATAAGTTATCGACCGAAAACCACTCAACGAACTGCTCGCGTGTGAAAATCTCATCGTCGCCATGCCCCCACCCCAGCCGCGCTAAGTAGTTGCACAACGCGTCGGGCAAATAACCCATGCGCTCGTAATCCATCACGGCGGTGGCGTTTTTGCGTTTGGATAATTTCGTGCCGTCGGGCGCAAGAATCATAGGGATGTGCCCATAAAACGGCACAGGCGCCCCCAGCGCGGTCAAAATATTGACTTGTTTGGGGGTGTTGTTGACATGGTCGTCGCCGCGAATCACGTGGGTGATGCCCATGTCCCAATCATCAACCACCACGCAAAAATTGTAAGTCGGCGTGCCGTCAGGCCGCGCGATGATGAGGTCGTCCAGTTCTTCGTTACTGAACGAAATTTCGCCTTTGACCACATCCACCCATGACGTTCGGCCACTCAAAGGGTTTTTAAAACGCACCACGGGCTGCACGCCTGCGGGTGGCGTGGGCAAGACTTTGCCTTCTTCTGGCCGCCATGTGCCGTCGTATTTTTCGCGCTGCCCCGCCGCTTTTTGCGCTTCGCGCATGGCTTCGAGCTCTTCGCGCGAGGTGTAGCAATGGTACGCTGTGCCTGCGGCGAGCATTTGCGCAATCACTTCGCGGTAACGTTCCATGCGCTGCATTTGGTAATACGGGCCATCGTCGTGGCTCAAATTGAGCCACTGCATGGCGTTTAAAATTTCGGCAACATTTTCGGGGGTTGAACGCTCAACATCGGTGTCCTCAATGCGCAGCACAAACGTGCCACCAAAATGCCGAGCCAAAGCCCAGCTGAATAATGCCGTACGCGCACCGCCAATGTGCAGTGCGCCCGTCGGACTGGGGGCGAAACGGGTGCGAATGTTCATAGTTGTTCCAATTCAATTGTAAGCAAAAGGGGCATTATAATAAAAAAGCCTCATCGAAATGAGGCTTTCAGGCTTCAGGCAACTTCTAGAAATTTATTTTACAAAATAGCGGGGTTAGGCCGCACAGTACGACGCCTGTCCCTTGTTGCCCCATGTGCGGCCTAACGTTTGAGGTAACCTGCACGCGACGGCGTAACGCGCTGAACCAGCGGAGTATTATGAGCATAGCGCGCTTCGCTGGGCCAGCGTGGCGCGCCGTTGCGTGTCGGGTTGACCAATGGTTAGGCCGCACAGCGACAGTCACAATGGGTAGGCGATGGGTCCACAATTTACGTCTGGGTTCTTTGTGTCAGCCGGCGATAGATCCTCGAAGAGACTAATAAAAATTTCACTCTCTGTCGATCTTGGAGAGACCATAGTCTTGATTTTCGGCACCACTTTTGTTGCTGCGTTGACCAGAAGCGGCACCACATTGAAGAAGACTTGGTCTTCCTCCTGTTGGAAGTGCTCTGCGTAGTGGCGGTACTTGTCTGTTCCAAGGTAGTCTCGAATGGCTTGTGCAATCGAGGGTCGAATTCGCGACTCGGTTTGAGGCAAATTCAACAGAGAACTTAGATCGGCCCAAGAGAGGTAGACGTCAAATGTATCTCCGTCAGCATCTCCGGAGGGAAAGTCAACAAGAACGTACATTTCCATGTGCCCAACCTTTTTGGCCTCTTGCGCATAGTAGCTGTACATGGTTCGGATCTTCTTGGCTTGATTGTGATGACGTGCATTCCGAAGAACCAGAACCGTCGCTAGCTCAGGGGTGTTGTACCAATCGATAAGGTTTGATTGACCGACCTTATCTAAGGCGTCATATAAGCTGTGAAATGCATTGAGAGTGGACGCGAGTGCCGTTTCAATGTTGCCGACTGCTTCCGCTCGATCTATTTGCAATAGTCCATCGTGATTGGCGCGCCTGTCAGCTTCAAGCAGCACCCGTAAGGCCTGTGCAAGATCTTCGAATGAATCGGTGATAAGGGGCATAGTTTTGTGCGGCCTAACGTAATTTATGCGTCAAAAAACATTGATATTCTGTTTTCATTTTGCCGCATACCCTGTTAGTATGAAATAGAAATACAGCAATAAAACACTGTATGCTTGCGCTGAGTATAGCCGTCAACTGAATAAAAAACAAGCCTACAATGGTTCAGCCCGATGAACCCAAAAACGCCTTGATTTGATTAAAAAATTCAGTATAAGGTGACCTCTAAAAACGCACTTTGCAAAGCCGAGCACACTAAAAATAAACCTCTCGTCATTCCCGCACGCTTTTAGCGGGAATCCAGGCAAACGCAAAGTGTTTGACTTTGACCCTTGAAAATCAAGGGATTAAGGTGCGCCTGACGCCCCACTGGATTCCCGCTAAAAACGTGCGTATATGGACTCCCCACGTTTTGCAAGTTAAAGACTATAGATTTCAACAAAAGTACGACTGCAACCGTATATTCGGCTTCTCAAAGAGCACAATAGACGCTCAGAGCCATAATGATTGTTCGCCTGTGCCATTC